>JAEZWQ010000001.1 GCA_023420085.1 Bacillota bacterium | reverse complement strand
GGCTTTGCCTTCAGTATCTGGTCACTGATCTACATCTCCCTCATCGCCGCCTTTGTCCTCTTATTTGTCAAGGCCAAGGGCCAGAGCATCGCCGAAGTCAGCCCGAGAGTCCACCAGCTCTTTTGGCTCAATGCCGTCCTCAATATCCTCTGGATCATCCTCTTCTCCTACGAGTGGATCGGCCTCTCGGCCCTCCTCTGCTTTGGCATCTTGCTCACGGCAGTCCTCCTCGTCCAGCGCCGCAGCGAATTTCAGGGACAGGCCAAGTGGCTCTTCCCGCTCGCCTTTGGCCTCTGTAGTGGCTGGCTGATGATTGCAACGGTGGTCAATATTGCGGCCTGGCTCGTCTCGATCTCCTGGACGGGCTTCGGCCTGGCGGCCGAGACCTGGGCAATCATCACCTCTCTGCTCGCCTGCGCGATTGCGGCCTATGTCGCCTGGAAAATCAATAACTTCATCTTCCCCCTGCCGATTGCCTGGGCCTTCTTTGCGATCCATCGCGAGCTCGTGCAGCAGAGTCAGGCGGCCACGCTTGCAAGCGTGGCACTGATCATCATGGCAGTCCAGATCGCTCTCGCCCTCTTTTTGGGCAGTAAAAATCACGGCAGACTCTGACAGACAGGGCGCATCTAGCTGATGTCTATGCAAAATATCATCGTCCTCGTCGAACCCGAAATTCCCTACAACACGGGGAATATCGCGCGGACCTGTGTGGCGACAAATACCGCCCTCCACCTCGTCCGGCCGCTTGGCTTCGAGCTCTCTGACAAGCACCTGAAGCGTGCGGGCCTCGACTACTGGCCTCAGGTGCAATTGACCCTCTGGGATAATTTTGAGAAGTTTCAGGAGGTTCTGGAAACGCTCGTCCGCGAGGGCTACTGCCCGATCTACGCGACGACTAAGGCAGGGCAAGACTACGGGAAAGTCGATGTCTCGGATCGTCCTGCCGTCCTGATCTTTGGCAAGGAGACCGCAGGCCTCCCTGAAGATTTTCTCTTTGCCCATCCCGAGCGCTGTTATCGGATCCCGATGTACAGAGAGCAGCGCTCCCTAAACCTCTCCAATGCCGAGGCCATCCTCCTCTATGAGGTCCTGCGGCAGCAGGGTTTCCCAGGTCTCCACTAGGACTGTCTGTCCTCTCGGGGCAACGCAGGCTCTGCCTGCATCTCGGTCAAGTGACGCCAATAGCGCTTGGGCATCTGACTCATCTGGAGCTTCGGATTGGCCCTGTTCTCAATAGAGATTGCCTGGAAATAGGCCCGCCAGAGTGATTCATAATCCCTCCCCGTCCGCTCGCCGATGAGCTCGGCGACATTCTCACAGTAGGCACTGCCCTCCCCGCTCCGATGGTAGATCGCCCGCTGACGAATATCGTCGTGGATGAGAAAGTCTTCTCCGCCAAGACGGCGCTCAAAATGCTGGTAGAGCACCGGCAGAACATTGTGTTCTGGACTGATCTTGGCATAGAGGAGTCCGTCTTCGAGTTCTGAGAAACGCAAGAGCCCCAGGTAGCGATGGCGCTCGCGGGAGACGGCTCTCGCCGTCTCGACGACGGTCCGGACGAGGTCGGAGGCCAGATCTCCAGAGATGTCTCGCTCTTCTTCGAGAAGTCGGCAAGTAAAGTCGAGGAGCTCCCTAGTGATCGGCGCTCGATCGGCGAGGAAGGCATAGAAAATCGTCTGCAGGACGCGCGGCGAGATCTTATCTCTCAAGTCTCGGCGCAGCCTCGAAGCGAGGGATAGATCCGTCTCGATCTCAAGATCCTGGGCAAAGAAATCGAGCTGCGCCTCCTGGCGTCTGAGGATCGCTGCTGGCCTCTCGCCTCGCTCTAGACTTCGCGAAACCGCTGTCAAGAAGCCAGAAAAAGATCCGTCATAAAGATAGCGCAGCATCTAGATCACCCCGAGATCCCAGATCGAGAGCTGCTCAGGCTGCTCAGTCGTGAGCGTCTGGGCCTTGATCTTTTCGGGATAGAGCAGATGCCCAGGGCAGTCCATCTTGCCCTTGCAGCTGATGAAATACTTGGCTCGCTTCATGACGATGCCAAGCTTCTTCAAGTCGAGAAAGTCCAGCTGGCGATAGCGTCTCGCCGTGATGATCTTCTTGGCCGAGCGCGGACCGATGCCTGGGACGCGCAGCAGTGTCCGGTACTCCGCACGGTTGATGTCGACGGGAAAGCTGTCCATGTGATTCAACGCCCAGGAGAACTTGGGGTCGATACTGAGGTCGAGATTTGGCTGAGACTTGTCAATCAGTTCCTCCGCCTTGAAATCATAGAAGCGGAGGAGCCAGTCTGCCTGATAGAGACGATTCTCGCGTAGGAGCGGAGGCGCCTTGAGATTTGGAAGCCCTGGAATCTGGAAGACCGGCACATAGGCTGAATAGTAGACCCGCTTCAGCTTATAGGAGCTGTAGAGATTCTCCGACAATTGGAGGATGGCGTGATCCGTCTCCTCACTCGCCCCGATGATCATCTGTGTGCTCTGTCCCCCAGGGACGAATTTGGGGGCCGACTTAAACTTCAACCTCTCCTCGCGGTTGGAGATGATGCCATCGCGAATCTCCGTCATTGGCTTATAGATGCTCTTCATCGTCTTATTGGGCGCGAGCTGACTCAGAGCCTGCTCGGAGGGGAATTCCAAGTTGACACTCAGGCGGTCGACATAGCTCCCCAGCCTCTCGATGATCTCGCGATTGGCATAGGGCACCGCCTTGGCGTGGATGTAGCCGTTAAAGTTGTGCACCTCGCGGAGGAGACGAACGCTCTCTAAGATGAGTTCCATCGTCCGATTGGGCGATTGGACGACCGCAGAACTTAAGAAGAGCCCCTCGATGTAATTGCGCTTATAGAAATTGATCGTCAGATCGGCGATCTCAGCGGGCGTGAAGCTGGCCCGCTGATGCC
>JAEZWQ010000043.1 GCA_023420085.1 Bacillota bacterium | reverse complement strand
GCATCGGCCACGTCGAGGGGTGGCGGCCGGAAACCCAGCACGACGCGTACCTGGCGCTGGCGGCCTGGGGCCTCCACGTGTCGCCGTACACGGAGAAGGTGGAGGACCCGGAAGACGTCGTCAAGCGTGTCCTGTACTGGGGCGAACACCGACACGACGCCGAGCACGAGATGGACGGCCTGGTGGTCAAGGTCGATGCTCTGGCCGAACAGCGCGCGCTGGGTGCGACGTCGCGGGCGCCGCGGTGGGCGATCGCGTTCAAGTACCCGCCGGAGGAGGTCACCACCGAGCTGCTGGACATCCGCGTGTCCATCGGCCGCACGGGCCGCACCACCCCGTACGCCGTGATGCGCCCGGTGACGGTGGCCGGTTCGACGGTCGAGATGGCCACCCTGCACAACCGCACCGAGGTCAAGCGTAAGGGCGTGCTCATCGGCGACCGGGTGACCATCCGCAAGGCCGGCGACGTCATCCCGGAGGTGCTCGGGCCGGTCGCCGACGTGCGCGACGGCACCGAGCGGGAGTTCATCTACCCGACGCTGTGCCCCGAATGCGGCACCCGCCTGGCGCCCGCGAAGGAGGACGACGCCGACTGGCGCTGCCCCAACACCCGGTACTGCCCGGGCCAGCTGCGCCGGCGCATCGAATTCCTGGCCTCCCGCGGCGGGTTCGACATCGAGCATCTGGGCGAGCGGGGTGCGGCGGACCTCATCCACCGCGGCGTGCTGGCCGACGAAGGCGATCTGTTCGACCTGACGGCCGACGACCTGGCGCGCACGGAGGTCTACACGACGGCGGCCAAGAAGAAGACCGGCGACGACGGCGTCGCCCGCGGCACCGTCAACGCCAACGGCAAAAAACTGCTGGAGTTCATCTCGGCGGCCAAGGACCGAGAATTGTGGCGCGTGCTGGTCAGCCTGTCCATCCGGCACGTCGGCCCCACCGCCGCCCGCGCGCTGGCCACCAAGTTCGGGTCGATGGAGGCCATCCGCGCGGCGTCGCGCGAGGAGCTGGCCGACACCGACGGCGTCGGCGGGATCATCGCCGATTCCATCGTCGACTGGTTCTCCGTGGACTGGCACCGCGAGGTCGTGGAGAAGTGGGCGGCCGCCGGCGTGCGCATGGAGGACGAGGCCGACGACCGGCCGGAGCAGGTGCTCGAGGGCCTCACCGTGGTGGTGACGGGCTCCCTGGAGGACTTCACCCGCGACAGCGCCAAGGAGGCGATCATCCTGCGCGGCGGCAAGGCGGCCGGATCGGTGTCGAAGAAGACCTCCGTGGTCGTCGTCGGCGCCAACGCCGGGTCGAAGGCGGCGAAGGCCGAGGAGCTCGGCGTGCCCATGCTCGACGAGGCCGGCTTCCACCGGCTGCTCGCCGAGGGGGAGGCCGCGATCGCCGGGTGAGCCCGGCGGGGCGTGATGTAACCCGGAGGTCGGCCGTGACGGCTGTGGTGGGTGGGGCATCCGTACGGAGTCGCGAAGATAACGCAAAATGAAGGGTCGTGAACACCGGCGTAGGAAACTAAGAGGTACTTTTTCTGGAATCCGAAGTTTTTGGCAATAGTGGCCACGGTTTTCATTGTTCGCATGTTGCGTAACTAAAAAAGTATTTTCTTGTTCGCGCATTGTGTCAGGGCCACTGCCGCGGTGTTGGTGCAGGTGGAGGGAAGCCGCCTCACCATCGCGAGGTTCTTCCTCGCGCAACGACTTTTCTGGAAAACTGGTGGTGCCCCGATAAATTGCGTATGCAACTTACCGGGGCGTGGCAATTAGGGTCGGGCGAGGATGTCGCTAACCATGATTTGCGTAGATCGTGTCCACTTTTTCGACCAAGGTGAGAACATCGTATGACGCGACCAGCTCATCATTCTGATTGAAGAGTTGGGCGTCCCAGCAGACCTCGCCATAGTCATCGGTGACGCGCGGCGTGATGCGCTTGGCGGTTAGCTCGATGCGGATGGAGTCGTCGTAGGTAACCGGCGTGATGAAGCGCAGGTTCTCCAAACCGTAGTTGGCGAGCACCGGGCCGGGGGCGGGCTCCACGAAGAGTCCGGCCGCCCACGAGACCAGCAGATAGCCATGAGCGACCCGGCGGGGGAAGAACGGGTTGGCGGTTGCGGCTTCCTCGTCGACGTGCGCGTAAAAGGTGTCGCCGGTCGTCTCGGCGAAGGCCAGGATGTCCTCGATGGAAACGCGACGGAGATCCGAGGCGAACTGGTCGCCGATGTGCAGGTTCGCCAGGTCCTTGCGGAAGGGATGAACGGCGACGCCTGCATCCACGTCGGCGCGAGTGACCTTGTTCACCTTTGCGCCTCGGACCCATTCGCCCGTTATGGCGGTGAGATGGTCCGGGCTGCCCTGGATCGCCGTACGTTGCATGTAATGCTTGACGCCACGGATTCCGCCCAGCTCCTCGCCCCCGCCGGCGCGGCCCGGTCCTCCATGTACGAGATGGGGCAATGGAGAACCGTGCCCGGTTGAAGTTTTGGCATCGTCGCGGTCAAGGAAATGGAGTCGGCCGTGGTAGGCGGCGATTGAATGCGCATACGTGGCGGCGAGTTCGGGGGAGTGCGTGATCACGGAGGCGACCAGTGAGCCCTCTCCCCGGGCTGCCAATCGGACTGCGTCGTCGGTATCGGCGTAGCCGATGATTGAGAGAACGGGGCCGAAGGCCTCGGTGTCGTGGACGGCATCGGCGTCGGCGTCGTCGAAAACGAGGACGGTCGGGGGGAAGAAGGCACCCTCCAGCTTGTCGGGTCCGCCGGTGACTACGGTGCCGCCGGCCGCGATGAGCTTGTCGACGGCGGCGGCGACATCCGTTCCCTGCTCCACGGAGACAAGGGGGCCCATG
The DNA here is from genome assembly GCA_023420085.1 of Bacillota bacterium. GTDB lineage: Bacteria > Bacillota > Clostridia > Lachnospirales > Lachnospiraceae > JAEZWQ01. The sequence continues at coordinate 14,600 of JAEZWQ010000043.1, read as the reverse complement.
GTCGCGGATTCATCCCGGGGATCGCCGAGGACGACCTTGTCGTCGAGGCGCTGGGTCAAGGCCGTGGCCACCGCGTCCTTGAGAGCGTCGGGGACGATGGCGCGACGCACGGCAGTGCACTTCTGACCTGCCTTCGAGGTGATCTCGGCGAACAGCGTCTTGATGTACGCATTGAATTCGGGCGACTCCAAAGTGACGTCCTCGCCCAGGATGGCGGCATTGAGGGAATCCGCTTCAGCCGTGAACCGGATGCCCTTCTCCAGGACGTTGTCATGCTTCCGCAGGGAGGCGGCGGTCGCCGCCGAACCCGTGAAGGCGACGTGGTCCCGGTGATCCAAATGATCGAGCAGATCCCGGGCGGAGCCGGAAATCAACTGCAGCGATCCCTCCGGCAGGATCCCGGAGTCGATCATCAGGCGCACGCAGGCGGCCGTGACGTAGCACGACGGGGTGGCGGGCTTGACCAGTGTCGGCATGCCAGCGATGAAGGCTGGGGCGAATTTTTCCAGCATGCCCCACACGGGGAAGTTGAAGGCATTGATCTGGACGGCGACGCCCGGCAGTGTCGTGTAGATGTGTGTGCCCAAGAAGGAATTGTCGCGGGAGAGAACCTCGGTGGGCCCATCGATGATGACGTGACCATTGGGTAGTTCGCGGCGTCCCTTGGAGGAGTAGACGAACATCGTCTGGATGCCACCGTCGATGTCGATGCCGTTGTCGCGCTTGTTGGCTCCAGTGTGGTGGGCGAGTTCATAGAGCTCGTCCTTGTGTTCATTGAGGTGGAGTGCGAGCTCCTTGATTTTCAGGGCACGCTCGTGGATGGTCAGTTCGCGGAGGTACCGCTGGCCGGTTTCGCGAGCGTATGCGATGGCCCCGGGCAGATCGAGGCCCTCGGCGGACACGGTGGCCACGATCTCACCGGTGGAGGCGTCACGGACGTCCGTGACACGGGACGGAGCGGCGGGGGTGACCCACCTCCCGGAGAGGTAGCTGGGTACGAGGCTGTTGGGCTTGGACATCGGGTCCCTTTCACGAAGGTCAATTAATGACCGAATGGACGGTCAGTTTTGTGGACAGTATAATCCAGATCACATTTCATGCAAGGTGTGCCAGGAGGAAAACGTGAGGCCGTGGACGATTCAATTGGGTGAGCTGGACCGGAAGATGGGCGTTGAGGTGCTCGAACAATCGGCCCAGAAGGTTGTTGCGACAATGCCTGTCGACGGGAACCGGCAATCGCTGGGCCTTCTGCACGGAGGAGCCATGGTGGCCCTCGCCGAGGCGGTCGGTTCCTGGGCTGCTGTCATCCATGCCTCGGAGAAGGGGAAGGTTGCCGTGGGGGTGGACATCAACGCCACCCACCACGCTTCCGGGCGGACGGGCAGTGTCACCGCCACGGCGACTGCAATCCGCCTCGGCAGCACGCTTACCAGCCATGAGGTCGTGATTACGGATGAGGACGGCCGGCGGCTGTGCACGGCCCGAATCACGAATGCGATCGTCGGGAAATCAAGCTAGTCGTACGTGTAGAAGCCCTTCCCGGACTTCCGGCCGAGCTCCCCGCGCTCGACCATTTCGCGCATGAGCTTTGGCGGGGCGAAACGGTCTCCCAGAGTCGAGGCGAGGTATTCGGCGATCCCGAGCCGCACGTCGAGGCCGACGATATCGGTCAGGGCGAGCGGGCCGACGGGGAATTTGTAACCCAGGACCATCGCGTTATCGATGTCGCGGGCGGAGGCCACGCCTTCCTCGACCATGCGGATGGCCTCCAATGCGATGGCGACGCCGAGGCGTGAGGACGCGAAGCCCGGGGCGTCCTTGACCACGATCGGTGTCTTGCCCAGCGCCTCCACCCACCCACGTGCTTCTTCGACCAGGTCCTCCGGGGTGGTGTCGGCAACGACGATCTCCACCAGTTTGGAGGCCGGTACTGGATTGAAGAAATGTAGCCCGATGACATCGTTCTCGACCCCCAGGGCCAGGTCGGAGACGGACAGGGAGGAAGTATTCGTCGCGATGACGGCGTCGGGGGCCACTTCGGCGATCTTCTGGAATGACGAGGCCTTCAGGTCCATGGATTCCGGGACGGCTTCGACGACGAGGGGAAGGCCGACAAAGGATCTGATGTCAGTGGTAACGGTCAAACGCGACAACCATTCTTCGCGGGTTCCTGAAGCGCCACGCTTGAACGAGCCGTCGACGTCCGCGCTGATGCGGTCGCGGGCGGCGGTGACCGCCCGGTCGTCGATGTCAACGACGGTCACTTCCACTCCGGCTGCGAGAAGTGAGTGGGCGATGCCGGCACCCATTCGGCCTCCGCCGAGGACACCGACCTTGTTTGGAATCTTGTCTGAGACGGTCATTATCTACTTCTTCTTTCGATCGAGGAATGCCTGCATGCGCTCGAACTTTGCATCGGACTCGAAGAGGATGGCCTGAGCTATGTTGTCGACCGTCGGATGTGCCTCGGTGGGCATCGCCATCAGGGTCTTCGACACCCGCACGGCCAGCGGGTCGAGGGCAGCGATCCGGTCCGCGAAGGCGTGCGCGGCGTCGAGAAGCTCCTCTGGTTTGGCCAGTTCGGTGACGAGATGCACCTCGAACGCCTCTTCTCCGGAAAGGATGCGGCCCGCGAGGAGGATCTCCTTCGCTATGGCCTCGCCGATTAGCGCCTTGATACGCCACAGACCCCCAGCTGCCGCGATGATGCCGAGCCCGGCCTCGGGTTGGCCGAACTTCGCCTTCTCGGTCGCGATTCGGAAGTCGGCGGCCAGCGCCAGTTCGAGGCCACCGCCAAGCGCATATCCGTCGATGGCCGCGATCACGGGCATCGGAAGAGACGCTATGCGCTGGAAGATGGTGTTGTTGATGCCGCGTAGGGCGTCGTCCCGCCGACGTTCCTTGAGCTGAGCGATGTCGGCGCCCGAGGCGAAGATGCCACGGCCATCGTGCTCGCAGCCGGTAATCACGAGAATCTTGGGCTCGCGCTCGAGGTGTGCGCACACGGAGTGCAATTCGGTGACCATGACATCGTCGATTGCATTGCGGACCTCGGGGCGCGTGAGTTCGACGATGAGCCGGTCTTCCCGCTCGGTTACGGTTAATGCACGAAAATCGTCGAACATGTCAGACCCTCTCGATCGCGATGGCCGATCCTTGCCCGACGCCAACGCACATCGTGGCGATGCCGCGCTGTCCACCTTCCTGCTCGAGGCGGTTGAGAAGGGTGACGGTTATGCGCGAACCGGAAGAGCCCAGCGGGTGTCCCAGTGCAATGGCTCCGCCCCAGGCGTTGACCTTGTTCGGATCCAGCTCCAGCTCGCGGATGACCGCCAGAGATTGAGTCGCGAAAGCTTCGTTTAGCTCGATGGTGTCAACGGACCCGAGATTCCATCCGGCGCGTTCGAGGACCTTGCGGGTCGCGGGAATGGGGCCGAGACCCATAACCTCGGGCGCGAGACCGGCGTTGGCGTTGGCGATTACCTTGGCGCGCGGCCGGAGACCGTACTTTTCGAGGGCTGCGTCGCTGGCCACGATGATGGCCGATGCACCATCGTTGAGGCTGGAGGAGTTGCCGGCGGTAACGACCTCGCCGCCCTCCACGACCGGGCGCAGCCTGGCCAGAACCTCGGCCGTGGTCCCGGGGCGCGGGCCCTCGTCGGTATCGATGACCGTGACTTTGCCCTTCCGATCTCTGATCTCGACCGGAACGATCTCCGGTGTGAAGTTGCCCGCTTCGATGGCGGCAAGCGCGCGGGTCTGGGATTCCACTGCGAATTCGTCGGCGTCGATGCGGGAAACGCCGCGCACTCGCGCGACCTCCTCCGCGGTCTCCGGCATGGAGTAGGTCATCTTCTCCTTGGCGGCAAAGACCGGGTTGACGAAGCGCCAGCCGATCGACGTATCGAAGACCTCGCCCGGCTTGGCGAAGGCGGTGGCGGGCTTTTCGATGACCCACGGGGCACGGGACATAGACTCGACGCCGCCCGCGACGACGATGTCGGCCTGGCCGGATTCCACCATCGCGGTGGCCATCGCGATGGCCGACATGCCGGAGGCACACAGTCGGTTGACGGTGATTCCCGGGACGGTATCGGGGTATCCGGCAAGTAGCCACGCCATGCGGGCCACGTTGCGGTTTTCCTCGCCGGCCCCGTTCGCGTTGCCGAAGATGACCTCATCGACGGCAGCCGGGTCAATCCCGGCGTCCTCGACGACGGCCTTGATGGTCAGCATCGCGAGGTCGTCCGGGCGGACGGATGACAGCGCCCCGCCGTAGCGGCCTACCGGGGTGCGGCGGCCGGAGACCAGGTATGCGTTCGTCACTGGCTGCTCCTTTCTGGTGGTGGGTTCGGTTACTTGCCCGTGAAGACGGGCCTGCGCTTTTCGTTGAAGGCGGCGAAGCCCTCGAGGTAATCCGCGGACGAGCAAAGTTCGCCCTGCTCGATGTTTTCGTCGGTGATGGACTCCCACAGTCCGCGACGGTTATCGCGGATGTCGTGCACGAGCTTTCGGGAGGTGAGGAACGCGCGGGTGGCGCCGGTGGCTGCGCGGCGGGCCTTTTCTCGGGTGAATTCGACTAGATCAGTAGCCGGAATGGCCCGGGAGAACAGACCAGCGTCGACGGCCTCGGCCCCGGTCATCATGTCGCCGGTGACGATCAGGTCCATCGTGCGATGGGCACCGAGACGTTCGACGAACAGGGAATGTCCGCCGGAATCCAGGGTCGCTCCGAGGTTTGCGAACGGAGAACCGATGGTGGCGTCGTCGGCGACGTAGACGATATCGGTGGCGATGGCCAGGCCCAGTCCGACTCCCAGGCAAGCGCCGTGGACGGCGGCGAAAGTCGGGGCGGGGAAGGTGCTCATCTGCCGCAGCACGGGAGTCACCTTTTCGGCCAGGTACGCTGTGGCGTCATCATTGGCGGGATCGACGCCGCGGATGTTACGGCCGGCGCAGAAGCCCCGCCCCTCGCCGCGTAGGACCAGAGCGCGCACGTTGCGGCCGGCGGCCTCCTCGTAGGCGGAGGAGAGTTCCTCGAGATCGGTCTCCGTGAGGGAATTGAGGGCCTTGGGGTTGTTCAGGACGACCTCGGCGAGATCATCCTCGATATGCAGATCAATCACTGGTTCATCTCCGTCAGGCGTCGTAGTCGACGGTGATCGAGTCACCGGTTGCGCGGGTCTGGCAGGTGAGCACGTAGCCCTGTGCGACCTCGTCGGGCTCCAGCGCGTAGTTTTCGTCAATCTCGAATTCGCCCTCGATGACCTTCGCACGGCAAGTGCCGCATACGCCGCCGGCGCAGGCGAACGGGACGTCCGGGCGTGCTCTTAGAGCCGCGTTGAGGATGGTTTCGTTCGCGGAGGCCGGTGAGTCGATCGAGCCGGAGAGTCCATCGAGCTTGAAGGACACAGTGATGTTGCGCCCGTTCGGGTCAGCCACGACTGGGCGACCGGTGTTTCCCTGCTGCGGACCATCTTTCGGTCGACCGGTCGAGAAGAGCTCGAATCGCACCTTGTCGCTGCTCACGCCACGTTCCTCAAGTTCGTCGCGAACAAGTTGAACCAGCTCGAAGGGCCCACAGAGGAACCATTCGTCCGTGCCATCGGTTTGGATGACTTTATCCAGGAGGAGGGAGAGCTTTTCGTCGTCGATCCGACCGGAGAACAGTGGATTGACGCGCTGCTCGCGGGACAGGACGTGGTGTACGGCGAAACGGGTGGGGTACTTGTCCTTGAGATCGCCGATCTCCTCGGCGAACATCACGTCGCCGCCGCCCTTATTGGCATAGACCAATTCGAACGTTGCATCGCTGGAGTCAGCTAATAGTGCCTGGGCGATCGACATGATCGGGGTGATTCCGGAACCGGCCGCGATCGCCACGAGGTGGGGTGCGCCGTCGGAACTTGCCACACCTTCCGCGAGCAGTGCTTGCGCGTCGTTGAGCGAAGTGACGTGCACGCGCGAGGTGAACGCGCCCTGCGGGTTCATGACCTCGATGACGGTGCCCGCAGAAAGCTTGTCGTTGGCCCAGGTCGAGAAGATGCCGCCGAGGTCGCGCTTGATGGCGACCCGGATGACCCCCGGACGCGGGATGTCGCAGATGGAGTAGGAACGGCGGACTTCCTGTCCGTCGATGGCGGCGCGCAGCGCAACGTACTGGCCGGGGACGTAGTCGTAGTCATCGCGCAAATCCTCCGGGACCTCGAAACTGACCTCGACGGCGTTGTCGGTCAGGCGCCGGACTTCCGAGACCTCGAGAGGATTGAACTTGGCTTTTTTCTTAGTGGTGGTTGTCATCAATGCACCTTGAAGTAGTCGAAGGGCTCGAAGCAGTCCTCGCAGGTGTAAAGGGCCTTGCATGAGGTCGAGCCGAATTGGGTGATGTTCCTGGTCCGGGTGGAGCCACAGCGCGGGCACGGAACTGGGGCCGGGGGAGCGAGGGTGAGTTTTACCGGCCCAGGCCGGACCGTGCGGGCAGAGTGCTGTGGAGGGGCGATGCCGTACGCGCGTAGTTGTTCGCGGCCATGCTCGGTGATCCAGTCGGTGGTCCAGGCGGGCTGTAGAACCAGCTCGACCCGAGGGTTTTCGTAGCCGGCCGTGATGAGGGCCTCGTGAACTTCACGGGTGATGTGGTCCATGGCCGGGCACCCTGAGTACGTCGGGGTGATCGTTACGACGGCGGTGCCGTCGACGATCTCGGCACGGCGGAGAATACCGAGGTCGGCAATGGAGATGACCGGAATCTCCGGATCTGGCACGGCCGCTGCGGTATCCCAGACCTTCGCGGCTTGGGGATCTGCTGGACGCAGGGGGTGTGTGGACACTGCGTGGCCTTTCGTCATGTCAGCCGATGGTTCTCACCAGTTCGCACCGGGGTGCTTGCGGGCGAAAACCTGCAGCTCGGCGAGGATGTACCCACGCTGCTCCGAGAATTGGCCAGAGCGATGACCCGACATCGCCTGCGGGACGTTCGGCGTCTCGAGCTGTGCGGTCTCCAAAACCTGCTTGATGCGCTCATCGAATTTGGAGCGGAGGGCCGATGGCAGAACGGCGATGCCCTGCGTGGCGAGTTTCCTGTGGATCTCCAGATCCTCGAAAAGCTCGTCGATGTAGGGCCACATGTAGAACAGGCCTTCTTCAATGCGGTGCTTCGACTCCGCAGTGCCCAGTCCAAGGCGCAGAATCCACTGGTTCGCGTGGTCGACGTGGTACTCGAGCTCTTTGACGGCCTTTGCGGCGATGGCGGCGATTGTTTCGTCGGTGGACTCCAACAGTGCCGTGTACAGCACGTACATGTAATGCGAGGCCAGTAGCTGGCGTGCGATCGTCTGGCCGAAGTCGCCGTTTTCCTGTTCCATGAGCCGAGCGGAACGGAATTCCTCTTCCTCCCGGAAGTAGGCGAGATCGTCTTCGGTCTTGTCCCAGGCAGTGCCGGCGTAGGAATAGAGGAACCGGGTATGGCCGATGAGGTCCAACGCGATGTTGGCGAGCGCGATGTCCTCCTCCATCTCCGGTGCACGGGAAATCCACCAGCTCAAACGCTGTCCCAGCATGAGGGCATCATCGCCGAGCATCGCGGCGTAGGTCGCCACTTCCTCGGTGGCGACGGCACCAGACTGGCGGACTTCCTCGGCGGTCAGCGAATCTCCCTGGGTCTGTCGGGTCGCGGAATCGACGGAAGCGAAGCTGCTCACAGGTGCGGCACCCCTTCGGACTTCTCGTAGTAGGTGGCGTGCCGGTAGTTCTTACCGGAGGCCGATTCGAAGAAACCGCCCTTGGAGTCCGGATCGGACGAGGTGACTGCGTCGGTGGGGACGACCCATACTGAAGTTCCCTCGTTTCGTCGGGTGTACAGGTCTCGAGCGTTGCGCAGTGCCATGGTGGCGTCCGGGGCATGAAGGGATCCGGCGTGGACGTGCGACAGGCCGCGGGAGGATCGGACGAAGACCTCCCACATCGGCCAATTCTGCTTTTCGGACATTTGTGAATTGCTCCTTGTCGTCATGGGTGAGCTGGGGGCGGGTTCAGGCGATGAGCTTGGAGTCGGCGGAATGGTGTTTCTCTGCGTAGGCGGCTGCCGCCGCGCGGACCCATGCGCCTTCCTCGAAGGCCCGACGCCGGCGCTGCATGCGCTGCACATTGCAGGGGCCTGCGCCCTTGATCGCGGAGTAGAACTCGTCCCAGTCCAACTCGCCGAAGTCGTAGTGGCCCCGCTCCTCGTTCCACTTCAGGTCGGGATCCTCGAAGTGGAGGCCGAGGGCTTCGGCTTGCGGAACGATCATGTCGACGAAGCGCTGTCGCAGTTCATCGTTGGAGAAGCGCTTGATCTTCCAGGCCATCGACTGCTTCGAGTTCGGGGAATCGTTGTCCGGTGGACCGAACATCTGCAATGCAGGGCCGTAGAAACGGTTGATGGCCTCCTGTGCCATCTGCTTCTGTTCTGCAGTGCCGTGGGCGAGCTCGTAGAGGATCTCCCAACCCTGGCGCTGGTGGAACGACTCCTCCTTGCAGATCCGCACCATCGCACGACCGTAGGGGGCGTAGGAGGCTCGGCACAGTGGGACTTGATTGGCGATGGCTGCCCCATCGACGAGCCAGCCGATGGCTCCGATGTCCGCCCAGGTCCTTGCCGGGTAATTGAAGATGGAGGAGTACTTGGCGCGGCCGGACAGCAGTTGGTTGACCAGTTCGGTGCGGCCGGTCCCGAGAGTCTCGGCGGCGGAATAGAGGTAGAGGCCGTGCCCGGCCTCGTCCTGGACCTTCGCGATCAGGATGGCCTTGCGCTTGAGCGAGGGGGCGCGGGTGATCCAGTTGGCCTCGGGCTGCATGCCGATGATTTCGGAATGCGCGTGCTGGGAGATCTGGCGCGTGAGCGTCCGGCGGTATGCGTCGGGCATCCAGTCCGTGGGTTCAATGCGCTGGTCTTCGGCGATGAGGCGGTCGAAGTTGTCTTGCCTGTCGGTGTCGGTGTCCGACGGCATGTTGGTGGGTGAAGCCATCGTTAATCCTTCTTGGGTACGGGCCCATGGGGCGGGACGGGGAGCGTTGGCCAGTCGAATTAAATGACCGATCGGTCGGTCAGTTTATGGGGCGAGTGTGACCCCTGTCAATGCTTTGCGAAAAAAATCAGTTCCGGTTGGAGTCGTCGAAACTCTTGATGGTTCGCGAGGTTCCGCGGAATTCTGCGACGACCTGGCCATTTACCGTCAGTGTGACGTCCGTGATGCCGTTGCGGCCCCATGATGCTCGCTGGGTGGCAAATCCCTCTACGAGGTCACCCTCCCTGACGGGGGTGATGTAGTGGATCGATGCCTGGAAGCCGACGGCAGTGTCGCCGGATGCGTTGCAGGCGCCGGCGAACAGGGAGTCGGCGAATGTGAACAGGTATCCGCCGTGAGCAATCCCGTGTCCGTTGCACATGTCGGGACGTACCGTGAAGTGTCCGCCGGCCTCGTTGTCGGCCAGGTGTGTGATGGTGATGCCGATCCCTTTGCTGGCGCGGTCGGCTTCGAACATTGCGCAGGCGTGGTTGAACTTGTCGTCGTAGGGGTGGGGGAGGTCGAGGATCTGGGGCATGGTCGCTCCTGGTGTAGGGTCCGGCATGAACCGACCGAACGGTCGGTTGCAGTGAGCCTACACGCAGAGATTGTTTTGACGAAGAATATGCATGATGGTCCCCCGGAAACTTCGATGGCAAGATGGGCCTGGGCGTCCGTGGGGCGCGCGCCATCCGGGCCGAGCTGGCCGGGGTCATCGGCGTTCGAGGGGTAGAGGAGGAATAGGAGATTGTCAGCTTCCGGGAACTCGCGGGGCAGGCCCGGCTATACGCGAGAGGATGTCCTCCGGATTTCCGTAGAGGAGTTCAATGCCCGTGGTTACGAGGCAACCTCTATGGGTGTGCTCGCGAACCGGCTGGGATTGACCAAGTCTGCGATCTACCATCACATTTCCTCCAAGGAGGAGATTCTCGTGGAAGCGACCGGCAAGGCGCTGGAGGAGCTCAATTCGGTGGTGGAGGCGGTGCGGGCCGGGGGTGGGGGCTCTTATGAGAGGGTTCGGCAGCTGATCGAGGGGGCTACGCGCGTGCTGTGCGAGTATCCCGCCTATGTCCGGCTTTTGCTTGGCCTCCGGGGGAATACCGAAGTTGAGCTGGAGATCATGGAGCGTCGTCGCTTGCTGACCAACGTCCTGGTCGAAGAGGTTCGTCGTGCCCAGGAGTCCGGACACTTGCGCAACGATGTTTCTGCGGGGGTGGCTGCGCGGCTGATGTTCGGCATGATCAATTCCATCGTCGAGTGGTATCACCCGGGCGGGGCGTATGGTGCCGATGAACTGGCGGGTATCGTGCCGCGGGTCCTGCTGGAGGGGGTGGCTTCGGCGCGGGCTGAATGATCTACCGAGACTATCTCGACCTGCGATGATGTGCGGCTTGGGGTGGTGAGTGCCGGAGGTGTTCGCACCTCCGGACTTTTTGTTGGAAAACTACTTGCAATCCTATGGGGGAGGAATGTAGTTTAGGTCACACCGCGACTGACCGATCGGTCGGTTAGGACCTCAGCTTCTCCCCTCACCATGCTCGGCCACCTGCCACGCGGCCGTCGTCGAGCGAAAGGATGGCCCCCATGGCCTTATCGACGGACATCATCTCCACGCACAATGGCCCTGAAACGGGTATCGAGTTCGCATCCCGTGACGAAATCACGGCGCTGCAGCTCGAGCGGATGAAGAACACCCTCCGCCACGCGTACTACAACGTGCCGCACTACCGGAAGGCGTTCGAAGAGAGGGGCGTGCACCCCGACGACTTCCGTGAGCTGAAGGATCTCGCGCTTTTTCCCTTCACCGACAAGCAGGTCCTACGATCGGAGTACCCGTTCGGGATGTTCGCGGTTCCGAAGAACAAGATCGCGCGAATCCACGCCTCCTCCGGTACGACCGGATTGCCGACCGTCGTCGGTTACACCAGGTACGACATCGAGACCTGGGCGAATCTGGTCGCTCGCTCGTTGCGCGCCGGCGGGGTTCGGCCCGGTGACCGAGTGCAGGTGACCTTCGGCTACGGTCTGTTCACCGGCGGGCTTGGCCTCCACTACGGCGTCGAGAAGCTTGGTGCGACGGCCATCCCCACTTCCGGTGGCCAGACCGAACGGCAGTTGCAGATCATGCGGGATTTTCAGCCCGATGCAATCGTCGGCACGCCGTCCTACATGCTCAACGTGCTCGACCGAATGCGTGCCGAGGGCATGGATCCCGCCGAGAGCCCGATGCGGGTGGGTATCTTCGGCGCGGAGCCGTGGACTGAAGGCATGCGCCGTGACCTGGAAACGGGATTCAACGTTGATGCCACCGATATTTACGGTCTGTCGGAGGTAATGGGGCCCGGCGTCGCCCAGGAGTGTGTCGAGACCAAGGACGGCTTGACCATTTGGGAGGACCACTTCTACCCGGAAATCGTGGACCCGGAGACTCTCGAACCCGTCCCCGACGGGGAGTACGGTGAGCTGGTTCTCACTCCCATCACGAAGGAAGCGTTCCCCGTGGTGCGTTACCGCACGCACGATCTGACGCGTCTGCTGCCCGGGACGGCGCGGTCGATGCGTCGCATCGACCGCATCAGCGCCCGAAACGACGACATGATCATTCTGAGGGGTGTCAACTGCTTCCCCTCCCAGTTCGAGGAACTGATTATCGAGGATCCCAACCTCCGGCCCCGCTACCAGTGCGTTTTGTCGAAGCGCGGGCGGATGGACCACCTCACGCTCGTTGTTGAGCACGCGCCTGGCCGTACTTCCGACGAGATCACGAATTCCCAGCTCCACCTTCGCAAGCTGATCAAGGATCGCATCGGCATCTCCGTCGACGTCGACATTCGTGATCATGTCGATTGCGGCGAAGGCAAGGCGAAGCGACTGGTCGACAACCGGCCGAAGGTGTGATGTCGCGCCGACTGGACGAGGGCCGACCTCGAATTCCAGCCGCTGACGACGCACCGGAAAGGAATCATCACATGAGTTTCGACGACACCACTTCGCCGGCCACCGTGCGCGGCACCGAACCGGCTGCGACCGTTGCCCCCGCGGATCCCCCGGCCCGCCACGTTTACGATGACTCGCCCGTCACATCGGAGCATCGACGGGTACTCGCGGGGGCAGTTGTCGGTACCACCATCGAGTGGTTCGACTTCTTCATTTACGCGCAGGCGGCGGCGCTCATCTTCGCCACCCAGTACTTCAACCCAGCTTCGAACGATTCTCCGGTGCTCGCGCAGATCGTTGCGTGGGCGTCCCTGGGCATCTCTTTCATCTTCCGTCCGCTGGGTGCCGTCATCGCCGGTCACCTCGGCGATCGGTTGGGACGTAAGCCGGTGCTCGTCATCACCCTGCTCGGCATGGGCGGTGCCACCGTGGCCATGGGGCTGCTGCCGACCTACGCAACCATTGGCATCGCGGCGCCGATCATTCTCGTCGCCCTGCGCATCTTGCAGGGGCTGTCCGCCGGCGGTGAATGGGGCGGTGCCGCCCTGCTGGCCGTCGAGCACGCGCCCACCCGCCGACGCGGCTACTTTGGTGCGTTCCCCCAGATCGGCGTGCCCGCAGGAATGCTCCTGGCAACCGTATTCATGCTCGTCTTGTCCGCGACCTTGACCGCGGAGCAGTTCACCGCCTGGGGCTGGCGAATTCCCTTCGTCTCATCTCTGGTGTTGATCGCCGTAGGATTCTGGATTCGCCGACTTGTTGAGGAATCCCCGGTTTTCTCCGAATTGGAGAACCTGCGGAAGAAGTCTTCGGCGCCGCTGTCGACCTTGTTCAAGGAACATTCGCGGCTGGTCATCTTGTCCGCATTGATCTTCGCCGGCGTAAACGCTGCCGGTTATCTGGCCATCGCCTACTTCGTCTCTTACGGAACCACCGTCATCGGACATGGTCGCACTGCAGTCCTGGCAGTAACCGCGATCGGTGCCGTGACGTGGATCGTCGCCACCCTCGCCTTCGGCGCCTGGTCCGACACGTTTGGTCGTCGGCGGACGTTCATCGTCGGTTACCTAGGTTCGATCCTGTGGGCGTTCCCGACGTGGATGCTCATCGATACCGGCAACATCGTGTTGTTTGCCGTGGCCGTCGGTGTGCTCGGCGTCCTTCTGGGAGCAACTTATGGGCCGCAGTCGGCGCTGTACGCCGAATTGTTCCCTGCGGAAGTGCGGCTGTCCGGTGTCTCGATCGGCTATGCGATCGGATCGGTGATTGGCGGCGCATTCGCGCCCATGATCGCTGCGGTGCTCCTCGACTGGACAAATAACTCCCTGTCCATCGGGTTTTACATCGCCGTGATTTCCCTGGTCTCGCTGCTGGCGGTGCTGCGAGTTCCGAAGGGTATCCAGGGGCGCTCGCTACACTGAGGCCGAGCGTCTCAATGGGAGAGGGCCGGTTCCGCGCGAATACGTGCGGGACCGGCCCTTTCCTTTGTCTCAGTGGCGTGTGGTGGGGTAGCAGGGATCCATGTGCCCTACTTGATCGGGGTGGCCTCGATCTTCCACACCTCGTCCGCGTAATCGCGGATGGTGCGGTCGGAGGAGAATCGGCCGGAGCGGATGATGTTGATGAAGCACTTGCGCGCCCACGCCTGCTCGTCGCGGTAATCCTCGGCCATGCGGTCGCGGGTCTCGCGGTAGTCGGCGAAGTCGCCCAGCACGTAGTACTCGTCGGCCGGGCCGTAGCCCGGGCTGCTCAGCAGCGAGTGGTGCAGGTCGTGGAACATGCCCGAGCCGCCGTCGGAGAACGTGCCGTCGACCAGCGTGTCCAGGGCGCGCTTGAGGCCCGGCACGGACTCGTACGCCGAGCGCGGGTCGTAGGTCTTGCGCAGCTCCGGCAGCTCCTCTTCCTTGGCGCCGAAGATGTAGGCGTTCTCGTCGCCGACGGCCTCGACGATCTCGACGTTGGCGCCGTCGAGGGTGCCCAGGGTCAGGGCGCCGTTCATCATGAACTTCATGTTGCCGGTGCCGGACGCCTCCTTGCCGGCGGTGGAGATCTGCTCGGAGATGTCCGTGGCCGGGATGATGTGCTCGGCGGGGGAGACGTTGTAGTTCTCCACGAAGACGACCTTGAGCTTGTCGCCGATCTCCGGGTCGTTGTTCACCAGATCCGCGATGGAGTTGATGAACTTGATGATCGCCTTGGCCCGGATGTAGCCCGGGGCGGCCTTCGCGCCGAAGATGGCCACGCGCGGGACGACGTCCCACTCCGGGTTGTCCTTGATGCGGTAGTACAGGTCCAGGATGTACAGGGCGTTGAGCAGCTGGCGCTTGTACTCGTGCAGGCGCTTGATCTGCGAGTCGAAGATCGCGTCGGGCGAGATCTCGACGCCCTGGCGGGCCTTGATCCACGCGGCGAAGTCTTCCTTGTTGCCGTGCTTGATGGCCAAGACCTCGCGCAGGACGTCCTCGTCGTCGGCGAACTTCTCCAGCTCGGCGAGCTTGTCCAGGTCGGTGACCCAGTCGTCGGAGCCCGACAGGCGGGTCAGCAGCTGCGGCAGGCGCGGGTTGCACTGGTTGAGCCAGCGGCGCGGGGTGACGCCGTTGGTCTTGTTGTTGAACTTCTCCG
>JAEZWQ010000031.1 GCA_023420085.1 Bacillota bacterium | reverse complement strand
ACTTATTTCTACCTAAAAGCACGGGGTCTGTACGCCATTCGTCATATATTTTATCCCTGTTAACAGGATTGGTAACAGAATCTAATATATAGGAATAGCTTTGAGCATGTATTTCTTCCTGAAATGCTTGGATGTTCAGAAGGGAAGAAACCTCAGGGGCAGTTATATATCTAGAAAGATTTGGGAGATTCTCACTTTGGATTGAATCTAAAAAATTCAGGAAGGAGATGATTTTATCAAAAGCATTTCTTTCTCCTGATGTGAGATATGGAAACTGTTTTACATCTTCGTTTAGAGCAATTTCCTCAGGAATCCAAAAATTGTTAAGCATAGTTCTGTAAAGAACGTTTGCCCAGTCATATTTAATTCTATTCCATTCTCTCAAATTAGTAGTATTTCCATCTATTAGGCTTTGTGTGCCTCTAAGGCCAAGCTCATTAAAAATCTTCTTCTTATCCATTGTAGCTCCTTATGTATTGATTTTTATAGGATTAATTTTTATTTTAGCTTGAGCAGCTTGTGCATTCATCCATCTCAAGAGATTGGTTTCGCACATAATATATTGTCTTTATACCTTGTTCATAGGCATTTATATAAAGATCTAATATTTCTTTCGCACTCATTGTTGGAGTGATGTACAGATTAAAGGACTGAGACTGATCGATATGTCTGCCACGAACTCCACAGGCCTTTATACTCCACATTTGATCTATGGTGTGTGCTTCCTTGTATAGCCAGAAATTTTCTTCACATAGATCAGGGGCAGTCTTTGGAATAAAATTACCTTTCTTTTCTTCAATGAAGAATTTTTTGAAAATAGGATCTATTCCTGCTGTGGTGTTTGCTATATTAGATGTACTTCCTGTAGGTGCAATGGCCATTATATATCCATTTCTAAGTCCATATTTATGTACATCTTCGCGTAGCTTTTGCCATCTTTCAGAATTATAGCCTCTGCGTTCAAAGTATACACCTGTATCCCATTCGGAGCCTTTAAACTTTGGATATGCTCCTTTTTCCTTAGCAAGCTCCATAGAAGCCTTAATAGCATAATAATTAATGTCCTCGAAAAGCTGATCAGCTTCCTTGATATGTTCATCGCTTTCCCATTTGATTCCATTATTTACAAGATAGTGGTGATAACCGCTGGTGCCAAGACCGATGGCACGATATTTTTTAGCGGTAATTTCTGCCTCCTTGACTGGGAAATTATTAAGGGTTACAACATTATCCAGCATGCGAATTTGGAGAGCGATATTTTCTTCAAGCTCTTCTCTATGTATTTTACCTAGATTTATGGAGTTAAGATTGCATGTAACCATATCGCCAATTGCAGCTTTGCTGATGATCTGATCGTCTTCATATTCAATAGCGGTTAAATCTGTGAATCCTAAATTTTGTGCAATTTCGTGGCATAGGTTAGATGCATAAATCATTCCTTCGTGCTTATTTGGATTCATTTCATTTACTGTATCCCTGAAGAAGATAAAAGGCGTACCCGTTTCAACTGCGGATTTCATTATCTTTTTCATAATATCAAGGGCCGATACTTCGATTTTGCTGAGTTCAGGATGGTTTTCACATTCTAAGTATCTTTGAGTAAATGCTTTATCATCACCATCATCATAAAAATCTTCTAGATTAAAGCCCATCTTGTTGGAAATTTCATGTGGATCGAACAGGGTGAAAGAGCCTCTTGACTTGAGTCTTTCCATAAAGATGTTCGGTATGGAGACAGATGGGAATATATCGTGTGCCTTTCTCCTGTCATCTCCGTTATTCGTACGAATATCAATAAATTCGTATAAATCCTTGTGCCAAATATCTAAAGTTACAGTAGCTCCACCCTTTCGTTTTCCTAATTGATCGACAGCTACAGCGGTGTCGTTGTAGAGCCTTACCCAAGGAATTACACCTCCAGAAGCGTTTTTGAATCCACGAATATCACTGTTTAGAGCTCTTACTTTGCCCAAGTAGATACCAAGTGCACCGCCATGTTTGGACACTTGTGAGAACTTGCTGTTTACATCGTATATGGACCAAAGATTATCACCGACGCCAGAAATGAAGCAGCTGGATAGCTGGAAATGACTAGTAGCACTATTGGCAAGAGTAGGTGTTGCAACGGTCATCTTTAGCTTGCTCATGAGGTCGTAAAATTTCTTTGCGTATTTAACCTTATCCTTTCCTTCCTGTATGGCAAGGTGCATTGCTATAGCCATAAAACGTTCCTGAGGCAGCTCATATACTTCTTTGTTGTAACCTTTTACAAGATAACGGTCTGAAAGAAGCTTTATGCCTTCATAGTTGAAAAGATAATCCCTCTTAGGCTCAATATAATCTCCCAGCTCTTCAATCTCTTCGGCAGTATAGTTTTCTTTTATGAAAGAGCCATATCCACCATTGTTGCTTAGTATATCCACCAGGTGATTGAAATTTCCATATCCAAAAGCCTTATATTTTCTATTGATAGCGGCTTCCTTATATAAATCAAAAAGATATAGCCTTGCTGCAACATACTGCCAATTTTGATTCATTTTATTTA
>JAEZWQ010000032.1 GCA_023420085.1 Bacillota bacterium | reverse complement strand
TGGCAATCGTTTCCGTTGTCATCATCTGCCTCATATCAGTTCTTCCAGACGGATCTCCAACCATACCGGTTCCGCCACCCACTAAAACTACAGGTGTATGTCCATATTTTTGCATATACATCATGGTAATTACCTGCATGAAATGTCCTACATGAAGACAATCTGCGGTCGGATCAAAACCGATATAAAACTTTATTTTTTCTTTTCCCAGAAGCTCTCTAATTGCTTCCTCATCTGTAGTTTGCTCAATAAATCCACGTTCTTTTAAAACATCAAAGACATTCTCATGAGCACTGACATTATCTGGTATTAAATTCTTCATAATTCCTCCTGAGCCTATACTTCAGCAATATTAAAAAGGACAACTATTTAGTTCCATAAAGTCTGTCACCTGCATCACCAAGCCCTGGTAATATGTAGGCGTGTTCATCTAGCCTATCATCCTTACATGCAATATAGATATCAATATCAGGATGGGCCTTTTGTAATGCCTCTATTCCTTCTGGAGCAGCTAAAAGGCACATGAAAGCTATATTTCTACATCCACGTTTCTTTATAAAATCAATAGCGGCAATAGCACTTCCTCCAGTCGCCAGCATAGGATCTACAACAAAGGTCCTCCTTTTTTCTATATCAGTCGGAAGCTTACAATAATATTCGACTGGCATATGACTTTCCGGATCCCTATAAAGTCCTACATGTCCCACCTTAGCATTAGGCACTAGAGCCAGCATACCGTCTACAAATCCAAGTCCAGCTCTAAGAATAGGTACGATTGCCAAATCCTGTCCTTTAAGCATTTTTGTCTTCATACTACTTAAAGGTGTTTGGATTTCCACTTCTTCTAGGGGGAGATCTCTTGTAGCCTCATAGCCCATAAGCATGGATATTTCCTTTGCAAGCTCTCTAAACTCTTTTACTGTCGTGTTCTTGTCCCTCATCAGCGATACTTTGTGCTGAATGAGTGGATGATCGAAAACATATACCTTACCCATTATTCCTCCTTTTGCTCATATGGACGTTAACATCCCAGGCTATCATCATCTAGCATATTTATTCTATTTATGTGTCTTCCGCCTTCAAAGGTAGTATCAAGCCATGCATCGATAATTTTTTCTGCCTCTTCAAGGGTGGTAAGCCTGCCTCCTAGGGCAATCATATTTGCATTGTTATGCATGGCTGCAAGGCGTCCCATTTCAGCACTGGTGCAAAGTGCACATCTTATACCCTTAACTCTGTTGGCAGCTATGGATATACCTATTCCTGAACCACATATTACAATACCCAGATCTGCTCTTCCTTCAGCAACTGCCATGGCACAAGCCTTTCCATATGTAGGATAATTTACAGACTCTAAACTATTTGTACCTAGGTCAATCACTTGAAAGCCTTTGCTGGATACATAATCCTTCAAGCTTTCCTTCATTTCAAATCCACCATGATCTGCGGCAATAGCAATTTTTTTCATAACAGCTCCTTACGCATTGGAGTTTCAATCCTTCCTCCTGATGCCTTAATCATTCTATTCATTATTGAGATACCAAGCCCTTCAGCCTTTAGACATAACACATAGATTCTTTCTATCCCTCGGCGATCAAGCTCTCGTAAATCTGCAAAGAATTTATGAGTAGCCTCATTAGCGTCAGTATAGCTTATGAAAGCAGAGGTATTATTTACAATTATACTTTCATTATCACCTTTATCACCGCTTGAAGGCATGGTTCCAATAATTTTAGCAATATATTGATTTTTTTCTTTCTCGTTAAGATTGTCTAAATTGAGCAGGATTAACTGTGCCTTAGGTGCATAGTGTCTATATTTCATGCCTGGAGATGCGGGCCTAACCAAATCATCCGCACATTTTGCAGCATTCATATCACCTTTATTATCCTGCTTCATCTGACTAAGTATGGACTCGTGGAATACCACTTTACTTCCAAAAGCTTTCTCCAGCATTTCCCTGGTATATTTCCCAGGTCTTAGAATTTTAAGCTCACCTTGAGATACATCTAATACTGTAGATTCAATGCCGACATCGCAGACATTACCTGCAACTATTCCATCAATTCTGCCATCTAGGTCCTCTTGAACATCCGTCCAGCACGTAGGACTTGGTCTTCCAGATAAGTTGGCGCTGGGAGCTGCTATGGGAACTCCTGCTTCTTCTATTAGTCTAAGAGCCACTTCATGATCTGGCATTCTTATAGCAACGCTCTCAAGACCTGCACTTACTTCCTCTGGCACCAATTCGCTTTTAGGTAGCACAATCGTAAGTGGACCTGGCCATAAGGTCTCCAGTACTTTTTTTAGCACATCTAGTTTTGTGCCACTTGTAGCTTGAAATTTATTCCAGTCTACAAGCAGATCTAAATCTTTTAGTTTATCAATATGTAGAATTAAAGGATTATCCTGAGGTCTTCCCTTCGCCACAAAAATCTCTTTGACTGCTTTCTTATCCAGACCATTGGCCCCAAGCCCATATACAGTTTCAGTAGGAAATGCCACAAGCCCTCCGCAAGCAATTATTCTTGCCGCCCGTCTGAGATCATTTGGATTATCAATAGAAAAAATTTCAGTATTTTTGGTTGAACGCTTATAAAAATTACAAGTCACTTTTTCTCCTAAAAATTCTTCATCTTCTCTGCCTGCTCATGTGTAATCAAGCTATCGATAATCTCTTCCAGCTCACCATCTAATATCTGTCCCAGCTTATATAATGTAAGCCCTATCCTATGATCAGATACCCTTCCTTGAGGGAAATTATAGGTTCTTATTCTCTCACTTCTATCTCCAGATCCTACCTGTGCCTTTCGCTCTGCACTGATTTCATCCGTCTGTTCCTGTAGCTTTAGATCATATAATCTAGCCTTTAAAACCTTAAATGCCTTATCCTTATTTTTAATTTGAGACTTCTCATCTTGACAGGTAACAACTAGTCCCGTTGGAATATGCGTAAGTCTTACTGCGGAATCCGTAGTGTTTACTGACTGACCACCATTTCCTGACGATCTGTACACATCAACTCTGACATCATTAGGATTTACTTCTACTTCAACATCATCTACTT
>JAEZWQ010000058.1 GCA_023420085.1 Bacillota bacterium | reverse complement strand
ACGATTTAATGTAAGCTTTTGTTGTATAGTATTGTTTTCGTTCATACATTAATTATACCAAAAAAGCGGTTAACTCTCACGAGTTTACCGCTTTTTTCGTTAGGCTATTTTGCAACAGCCCCTTTTTATGAATATTAAATTATGAAATTAGTTACCATATAACTTCTTTATCTTCCATAAACTCTTTATAAGCGCCTTTTAATTCAAATACGGTCTCTTCAACTCTTCTTGGATTTGTTTTAGCCCAAGCTCCTATTTCTGATGAAGCGTACCATTTAATTGAGTTTTCACCTCTTAATGGAGGATAGAACTTAACATGGAAATTATAATAAGATTTAGATTCATTTTCAAGTTCTGAGTTTACAGGTGTTTGATAGATACACATCATATATGGAAACACTTTGTTGTATAGCTTATCAAACATACCTTGTGTTTTTTTCAAAATATCCGCAAAATCTACTGTAGTTTTTTCATCAAAATCTTCAAATGTATGAACATCATCTTTTAAAGGAACTATATATACTCCATAAGGGAAGTCTGTATAGAATGGTAAAAATACTACGAAGCTATCATTTTGGAAAATAACTCTTTTGTCTACTTTAAGTTCTTCATCTCTTATTGATAAAATTAATGATTTATTATTTTTATCGTAGAATTTCTTAGAGTTTTCAAGCTCTAATTTAAGTCTTAAAGGCATGAATCCATATCCATATATTTGACCGTGTGGATGAGGTTGTGTAGTTCCAACTTCTTTACCTCTATTTTCAAAAGGCATTATATATTTTATATTTTCATTTTTTTTTATTTCAATAAATCTTTCTTTCCATAAATTAGCAAGTTTTATAAGATGATCTATACTTAATTCACATAATGACGCATCGTGTTTTGGAGAATATAAAATTACTTCTGCTTTTCCATAAGATGGTGCAGTTTTAAATAATTCTGTATCTATGTCATCAGGTTGTGGTGGGTTTGGCATCATAGATGGCCAGTCATTATCGTATTTAAGAACTGTATATGTATCTTTAATTTGATTTGAACCTGGACAAAATGCACAATAATCTTTTGGCATATCAGGTCTATGTTGTCTATCACCATTTACAATAGTCCAATCATCTAGTAATGGATTGTATCTAAACTCAGCCATTTTTCCTCCTAAAATATATATTGTGATATAATTATACTATTAAAATTTAAAAATAGAAAATCTATATTATTTATAATATACTAGTAATATAAAAATAATAATATTAAATCCAATAGGGGGGGAGATATGGAAGATAATAAAAAGAATAACAAAAATAAAAGAAAAAACTTTATTATTACAATTATTCAAGTAATTCTTTTAGCGATTATCTTATATAGTGCATATAAAATTGGTGATTATTATTATCAAAACTATAAAAATACAAAAAAATTAGAAAAAGTAAATGAAATTGTTACTGATTTAGAAAAAGAGATTAATAAAGAGTTGAAGATAGATGATGAATCAAATCATGACAAATTAACAAAAGAACAGTTAGATTTTATAGCAAAAAGAACTATAGAAAGACTTAAGTTAGAAAATAAGGATATATATGCTTTTATAAAAAATCCAGAATTCAAAATTAATAATCCTGTAACATGGGTTCATGAAGATAATGATTATTATTTATTTAGAGACTTGGAAGGAAATTCTTCAAGACCAGGAACTATTTTCATGAATGGATGGAATAAACCAGATTTTTCAGATATGAATATAACATTTTTTGGGCATAACTTAAGAACGCATCCGGAGTTTTATTCTCCTATGTTCAAATTATTACTAACCTTGGAAGATCCAGAAGTAGTAAAGGCTAAAAAAGAACGTATAGTTGAAGTTTATACTGAACAAGGATATAAAAAATATATGATATTTTCAGCTTATTATTCACACGAATATGATGATTATATAGAGCCGAATAGAGATAAGTCAGAATGGGTTGAATATCTTCAAGGTATACAAGAGAAATCAATAAACGATTTCGGTTTAAATTTGCAATTCAAGGAAGAGGATAAAATAATTACACTATCTACATGTGACAATGTTTCAGATGAAGGTAGATTTGTAGTTCATGCGATAGAATTAAAGGATAAAGATGTACAAAATACAAACGATACAGAATGGGATTAAAATAAAAGGATTAAAAAACTTTAATACAGAACATATTTTTGAATGTGGACAAGCATTTAGATGGGATAAGACTGAATCAGGATCTTATATTGTTGTAGCTTATAATAAAGTAATAGAGATATATCATGATGATGAAGATATAATTATTTTAAATACTAATGAAGATGATTTTATAAATATATGGCACCATTATTTTGATTTAGATAAAGATTATGATTTTATAAAAGAAAATCTATCTAAAGTTCCTGCATATAGTATAAATGAAAGTCTTAAAGAAGCTATGGAATTTGGATATGGGATTCGAATTCTAAATCAGGAAAGTTTTGAAATGATAATTTCATTTATAATTTCTGCTAATAATCAAATACCACGTATTAAAAACTCGATCCGAATTTTGAGTGAAACATATGGTGATTTTATAGAGGAATATAAGGGAGTTAAATATTATGCTTTTCCTAGACCTGAACAACTTGCAGTAGCTGATCCTGAAGAAGTAAAGGAAATAGCGAAAGTTGGATTCAGGAATTATCGTATAGTAAATGCAGCAAAGGCATATTTAAATAATCCAGAATATTATAGTAATGATTTAAGTGATGAAATTCTTGGTGATAATTTACTAGAACTAGAGGGAATTGGCCCAAAAGTAAGAGATTGTATATTACTTTTTGGATATGATAGAGTAAAGACTTTTCCTGTAGATGTATGGGTTAAAAGACTAATGGAATATTTATATATAAAGGAAACTATTCCAAATAAACAAATATTACAATATGGAATTGATTTATTTGGTGATTATAGAGGATATGCTCAGCAATATTTATTTTATTATGCTAGAGAAAATAAAATAGGAAAATAAATGGCTATTTTTCAATGCTTCAAAGGGTAGGGCGTGACGGGAGCGTGACGTTAGAAGTTTAACAATTTTATTGCCTCATGAGCTTTGTCCATACCCTTATCCGTTGAATGAATATACGTTCCAGTTATAGTTTCTAAATTATCACCCATTAATTTAGCTACAGTTGGTAAGTCTACTCCCTCGGATACTAAATTAGATCCATAGCTATGTCTTAAATCGTGGCTTGACAAGTCTTCATTATATTCTTTTAGCCTTTTATTCATGATTCCTATTGCTGAATTACGCTTATAAAAGTTAAAAAGATTTCCGCTTATGTTAACTCCTTTTTTTAAGAAGTTTTTTATTTCCTTTTTGGTAAAATCTGGAAGAGGTACACTTCTATATGAGTTGAGAGTTTTCAATGAATCATCTCCATTTTGTACTTCAACATTGATATAGTCTTTTTTGATATCTATATACCTTAAAGAAAAAGCTTCACCAAATCTAAGTCCACAAGTACCTTGAATAAGACTTATAAGAGCCAATTCAATATTGATATCTTGTAGGAAAAAGTATAAGTCTTTTATTTCTTGAGGTGATAGAATGACAGTCTTTTTCTTATTTTTTTTCTTTTTAACATTTTCAAATATCTTTAATCCCTCGGTAGGATTTTCTTTAATAAGGTCCATATCAATAGCTAAATCACAAACACCTTTAATAGATGTTAAATAAGTTTTAATGCTAGATGAAGTAAGATTTGAACTTTTATTGATTAAATTTTGCAAATCAATTTTTCTAAGTTTTCTTATATCTAAATGCAGCAGATCCTTATAAAATGTTTTAGATTGAGTTCTAATTTGTATAGTTTTATCACTTCTACCACTTATAATCAAATTATTGATATATGTATCAAACAATTCGCTAATAGTAGTTATATTAGTTTCTACATCTGATCTTATTACAAGTTTGTCTATCACTTCTATAGCTTCTTTGTTAGCTTCTCTTTTAGTTTCAAAGCCTTGCTTGGTTATTCTTTTAACCTTACCATCTACTTCCTTATATCTTATTTCATATCGCCATATATTCTTTTTTGCTCCCGTTTTGTATATAAAATAAGAAATATTGTTTATGTTCATAAAAAATACTCCTTTCTTGTATGTCAAGTGGAGTATATGCTATAATATTTTTGTTACAGGGTATAGCAATATACTCTTATTCAATCCCTTACCAGGTGAGAGTGGTAGGGGATATTTTTTTTATTATATAATTAAAAAGAGGAGATATAAATCTCCTCTAGTTTATGTGTCGCACTATAGTTACGACTTGTATATATTATTTTAGTGGGTAGATATATACCTACCTTGTATTAAAATAATATACAAAATAGAGCAGATTGTCAACAAAAATTTTTTTATTAACATATATGTTTAAGTATTTTGTTATTAATTTTCTGCATAGTATTATTACAATATTTTATGCCATAAAGTGATGAATCTATTTTTATAGGGTCTGATATTCTGATTTTAGATACGGTTGTGATTTGACTTACTAAACCAAAGGTTCCTATTTTTAGATAATCTAGAGAAAGTTTAACTCTTTTAGCTTCTTCTAGTCTTTTAGAAGTTTTATTAAGTTTTTGTCTTAATAATTTGAAGCTTTCTTTACTATTTGCTGACTCTAAGTCTTTATCAATATCTTTCAAATCTAATTCATATTGTTGAATAATGTTATTAAACTTTAATTCCACTAGATTATAAAATTCATTCCCTAAATCAATTTTATATTTATTTCCTTTTGATGAATCTGATTTTTTAGATGATAGTGGTAATATAGTTAGAACGTTATTTCTTTTAGAATCATCTTTATTTAGCACAACTCCAAAATGTACTCCGCCATGTTCACTTCCAACATTAAAACCTAAATCTAATTTTATTATAGATCCTTGTTCGTATACAGGAAGATAATTTGGGTTAAATGTTCGTTCCGATTTCAGAAATTTTAAATACTTATTTAGCCATTTTAAGAAGTTTGCACTCTGTTTTGTGTTAAATTTTTCTCTGTATTCTACTTCTAAATCTATTAATTCAATAGCTTTATCTCTTAATATTTTGTTTTCTTCATTCATAATTTTAATCCTTATAAAATGTGATATAATATAGTTATAAGATAACTTGTGAAGGATAAACGCTGGGTTCCATAATGGAGTATGTACTTTGTACTGAGCATTCCTATGTGCCTGGGGTTATCTTGCAATATAAATGACTCATCTACCAAGATGTAGAAGGAGACTCAAATCACGTTCTTAATTAAATTTAAGAGCGTTTTTTGCTACTTAAAAGAAAAACTCACCACATAAAGCAGTGAGTTCATGACCAACTCTACAACGAGTTGAAGTCTTTATATCTGCTTTAATTATATATTATTTTTAAGTGTTAAGTCAATAACCTAGTATTCATCACCATTTTCCTGACGTCGGCAAAATGGTATTATTTGATTTTATATAGTTATTTCAGCTTGTTTTGTTAATACCTTTTATTTTTACTCTACTCCCCGACAACATATTTAATGACTTTTTCACTAACGCATAGATCCTGAGCGTATTGTTCTGCAGTGTAGTTATATGATAGGTCTATTTCTTTATTTAATAGCTTAAAAGCGAAGTAATCGGCTTCTAATTCGTATTTATGTTTTGATGAGTCTAGTTTTGATAAAACCCACATTTCAACATCATGTAAAACTGCATGACCTATTTCATGAGCTAGAGAAAATTCAAGCATTTCATCTGGAGTATCTTTAGAAAGGAAGATATATTCTTTTTCATTGTATCTAATAAATAATGTATCAATAGGAGCATCACGTATGACTTTAATATTCAAATGATCTATAATATCGTAAACATTTCTTGAACCAACGGTTTCAACTAATCCAGCAACTATAAAATCAATTTCTTGTTTTGTCATTCATCTTCTCTAAGGTTTTTATAAATAAAGGCAAGTTGTTCATCAGATAAGTCATTAATATTTTTACCGTAAAGAGCAGCTTCTTGTATACCGTTTTTTATTAAATAATCTAACATTTCATCTCTATCTATAATAGGGTAGAGTTCTACCATCTCTTCAGAAGTTGTCATTATTCTATTTTTGCCTTTATCTGTAGTTGAATTATAGTTGTTTAATAGTCGTTGCTCGGATTGGGTGTTGTGATATCTGTTATTATCTTCTAAGTCATGTTCGCATAGATCAGTAAGTTTAATATTAAATATTGCCCCCAACTTTGATAATGTTGAAAGAGTAGGTTCACTATCATTTGACTCCCATTTTTGTATCGTTGTAAAAGATTTATAGCCTAATTTATCAGCAAGTTCATTTTGAGACATATTATGTATCTTTCTCAAATATCTTATATTTTTAGCAAAATAATTCATAATTAAATCCTTTCTATTTATCTTGATTAAATAATATCATTAGTTTGAATGTTTTTCAAGCTAAGTTAAGAAAAAATATACTAAACTTGAAAATAATTCAAAAAAAGCTTGACATGAATTAAATTCAAGTATATAATTAAACCAGAAGTTAAGAAAGGGGGTAAGATGAATGAGAAAAAGAAGAGATAATTACAATAAAAAAGAAGATTATATGATTAAATTAGCACTAGCAACAGCCATTGTTAGTTTAATAAAAGAAATCATAAATCTTCTAGTTGAAATTATAAAACGGATATAAGGTATAACAACCTTATATCTCATTCATCTATATTATATATGAAAGATAAAGAAAAAACAATGAAAATCATTTTTATAATTTTTATTATCTTAACAATTATTAACATATTACTTAGAATATTTTAAGGAGGGAACATGACAGAGAATGAGATAGCAGCAATGCTTTTATTTATTCACCTTATATTAAATTTATCTATTTTAATCAAACTTATTAAAATGGACAGGAAAGGTTCTTGATTTAGATAATCTATTTATAATCTTATCAGATTGGATAGTTATGTTTAGAGTATCTAAATTAAAATCAAAATAAACGGTAATATTTTCTTTTGAATAGGGCGTAATAAGTATATCTTCTAAATTAGAAGAGTATTCATAATCAGATATAAAATTATTATTATTTATAAGTAAATTTATAGGCATCATATCTTCATGGAGTGAAAAAGAAGGGGAAATGACTTCCTTACCAAAAAAATTAAATGTATGTTTTTGTTTTTCTTTTTCATGTTTAATACGATACTGTTCAAGTTGAGCATCACGTTGTTTTTTATAAAAATCTTGTATATCAAAATTTATAGGGTTTAACTGTGTATTACTCATATTGTTAAAAGTAATTGATTCTATAGTGATAGATTTATTTGAGTTATTTATAACATCAAAATTGTATCTGTAAAGATGATGAAATCCTTCATATTTAGAGTTAGAAATTAGGATTTCAAATCTTTCAGCCTTCTTAGAAATGTAGATACTATAAATTGAAAAGATTAACGCGATAAAAGCGATAATAGAATTATACTTATTAAAAAATATAACAATGTCATTAAAGAAATTACCCATAAATAATTATCTCCTTTTAGATAATTATACCATCAAATAAAGAAAGACTAACTATTAAAAGTCAAGAGGTGAAACAAAGAAAATATAAGGAATGATATTGATAAAAACTGAATAAAAATAAGCATGAAAAAGCACCCTAAAGTTTAAGATTAAAAATAGGGTTAGTAA
>JAEZWQ010000050.1 GCA_023420085.1 Bacillota bacterium | reverse complement strand
CTTCCCGCAGGCAGGCGGTGATTGCCCTGGACTCGCGGCGTTTGAGCACGAATGCCTCGTAGGTTTTCGCATCCTCAAACGCCCTGTAGGCGCCGCGCTGAGCAGGGGTGAAACCGGCGAGCGCTTTAGCTTTCGACGACGCAGCTGCGAGTACCGTGTCTGCGCCGGTCACTGTGAGCTGGTCGCGGGCTTTGTCCAGCAGATGGCTGGCTTCGGCGAGTTGCCGGTCGGTGAGTTCCTGGGCGATACCTTGCGCTGCCGGCGCGGACTCTGACCACACACCGTTGTTGTAGACGAGCCAGTCGGTCGCCTCAGTAAACGCCAGTCGCGAAGAGTATTCGGCGGTGAGCATCGATGCCTGCCCGACATCGGTGAAATCATCCGGGCGAAGCGTGGTGAGCTGCTCGTAGGCTTCCGGCGATAGATAGTTCGGGCTGGTAGCGACTTTCGCAGCAAACCGGCACGCACTGTTCCAGATCGACTCCAACTCGTGCCCGTCCAGTGGCGGTTCACACAAGGACGCTTTCCGATCGAACAAATCCCGCGCCTGCGCAGACTGGCCGTACCGGATCAGGACGCGCCCGGCAAAGCGCGAGAGGGTGGCGTTGCGGGAGCCTTCCCCAATCACCTGAGTCGAGGCATCGAACGCTGCGAACACATCTTGTTCGTCAGCCTCATCCAGCCACGCATCCAACAACCAATCGCCATCGTGGATAGTGACTGTGGGGTTGGTGGTGCCGTAGATGAACCGTCCGGCATCCAACGCCTGCTGGTCGAAGAACCCGAACCGTGCAGCCAGCCTGCGTTTGAGTCCCGCATACACCTCGGCGTCGGTGACTTCGGTAATCGGAAAGTAGACGTGGAAACGCGGCCTCGCCGACAAGACTCCCTTTGGTTTTTGATCGTTGCGACTAGTGGCGGTCATAAACTCCACGCCGGGTATCGACTCAGCGAGCTTGTCCGGTGTCACCCACTCGGACGGGGTGTCGGTGTGGTCGTTATCGATATCCATCACCACACAGTCAGAGCAGATGAAGCTCGCTGATGAGCGTCGGTCGTTCACATACGTGGCGGCGACGTGATCGAGTCGGGCCACCTGCTCGAGGCCAGTGGGGTCGGTGACCTGATGATGGTTCGGGTAGTGGTTGTTGTGTGGGTTGCCGCTACTGGTGGCGGCACACAGGGTAAACGGCGTCATGCGGGGTGTACCTCCTGGAAGTCGGCGTCGAAGAAGCGGATCGGGATGTCCATCTGGTGTGCCCAGTCGATCTCGGCCCGCATCCCCGGACTGATCCGGCCGATGTAAGCCCACAGTTGCTCGCATTTTGATAGCAGGATGCGGTTAAAGAACATCGCCAGCTCACGCGCATCTGCGTCGGTATCGTCCATGAACTGCGGATAGTGCAAGTGCGGGGCCAACGGAATCTGTCGAGCCGCGACCGCGAAAGCACAAAACCGCTGCGCGAGCTCCACGTTCGCATCTACTTCGCCGGAGTACGGGGAGCAGATGTAGACCAGTGGCCGGTAGCCGTACTCGGCGCGTTGGATGTCTTTCAGCGCTTTGTAGCAGGTCGGGTCGGGGTATCCTTCCCGGTTTTTCTTCGGGATACCGATGTCAAGGGCAGCCAGGCTCATGACTGGTCTCCCGTCTGCTCGAACGCGAGAGCGTGGTAGGCGTCGATCATCCGTGCCTGACTAGCGAGGCGTTGCTCAAGGTTGTCGATACGGGCATGAGCTGCGCGCAGTGCATCCAGTAACGCGATGGCTGTCTGGAGTGGGTCGTCCTCGAGGCCGCGTAGAAACGCGGTGATGCGTGGATCATTGGGGTATGCCATGGTTGGGCTCCACTTCTGAGAGCCGGGTTGACGATACGGGCGCGGGTGCGCACATGGCTCTCACTAGGAGGCCAGAAACCTCCAGCGAGTTAACCCCTCTTGACCGACACACCTGCCGGGTGACCCCGGTAGACCCCGCGCCTAGCCCGGCCGGGCATGAGCAGGATTGATAAAGCAACGGTGTGAGCGGTGGCTGATAGCCCCCAGGGCTGTAGCTAGTCTTTGCGGTAGTAGTCACATTCGTAGCCGTCGGCATCCAACGGCAGCCCTGCCGCCCAGTCCGGTTTGCTGGCCATGAGAGCGCACGCGTCGGCGACAGTGAATCCGGAACCTTGGGGTTCGTCGATGACGATTTCGTCGTGGACGTGCATGACGATCCGGTGTCCGGCTGCTGCGATACGCCCCATGGCATGGACGAGGAGGTCTCGGGCTATGGCTTGGACAATATTCTCTGTCAGTTTCCCGCCATAGGTTTCCAACCGACCCCACTTCCTACCGGTGGTCATCCCGCTATAGGTGATGGACGTGCCACCCCACCGGTTCTCACCCAGCTGCGGCTGCACATACGCCAACCGCCTCCCCGAGGGCAGGGTGATGAAGAAGATGCCGGATTCGACTGTGAAGCCGAGGTTGCGCAGCTGGATCGGCTGGCGAGTGGACACCGTGGTGATCGATGCCTGCTCGACATCAGCCCACAGCTGGACGATATGCGGGTTAGCTGCCCGCCACGCATCCACGATCGGCTTCAACTCAGACTCGGCCAACCCCATCCGCAACGCGCCCATGGCTTTCAGCGCACCGACCGACCCGCCATATCCGCAGGCGAGAACTGCAATTTTGCCTTTCTGACGCAGCTCGGCATTCTCACCGTGCTTGCTGACGGGGACGCCGAACATGCGGCTGGCGGTCTCACAGTACAGATCCTTGCCGTCTCGAAATGCCGCGAGGGTGGTGTCTTCACCTGCAAGCCACGCGATCACGCGGGCTTCGATCGCGGAGAAGTCGGCGACGATGAACCGGTTGCCGGGGCTGGGGATAAACGCGGTGCGAATCAACTGGGATAGGGTGTCGGGGACGGAGTCGTAGAGCAACTCCAGAGCCTCGAGATTTGCTTGCCGGGTGAGGGTGCGGGCTTGGTCGAGGTCGGGCAGATAGTTGCGCGGCAGATTCTGTACCTGCACCAAACGCCCGGCGAACCTGCCGGTGCGACCGGCCCCGTAGAACTGGATGAGCCCGCGCGCCCTCCCATCAGAGCACACTGCGGTTTGCATCGCCTGGTACTTCTTCACACTCGATTTCGCCAGCCCCCCACGCAGTGTGAGCACGGTTTTCACTGTGCCGGTGGCAGTCTCCAGAGCAGTGTCCACGTCCGTCTTTGATAGTGAGGGCAGTGTGACTCCGTGAGTGGTGAGCCATTCTTTGAGCTGGATCGGGCTATTGGGATTCTCCAACCCCGTCAGCTGCTGAGCCTCCTCTAGAGTCTTTTGGCGGTGCTGGTTGTGGATGTCCACAGCCTTATCCACAAGCCGCTGATCCAGGCGAATGCCGGTGTCGTTGATGCGCTGGTCAAGCACATAGGCCGCCCACTCACCCTCGGGCACCGGGAATGTGCTCAGGCGATCGTGAATAGCTAGTTCAACCTCGACGTCCCGCCGGTTGTATTTCACGAACGCCTGCCAACCATCTGGGTCACTGCTGGGCGGGTTCCTCGTGTCGCCGCCGTTGAGCATCGAGGGAGTAGCTGGCGTGCAGAACTGTTTGATCAGCCTTTTCCCCGCGCTGTCTTTTTGCACGGCAAGGTTCAGCGCTTGCCCGGCTTGGTCGAGGCTCATCGGCAACCCCAGGTAGGCGGCCCAGATCATGGAACAGCGCCACTGCGCCGGATCCAAGAAGCCTTCGGAGAGTATCTCGG
>JAEZWQ010000033.1 GCA_023420085.1 Bacillota bacterium | reverse complement strand
GCCATATACCCACTAATTGATCCCATGATTGTAGGATATAGGACCCATAAAAGTGAATCTCCAATTCCGGATAAAGGTCCCATTAATGATGTTTTAATGGAACGTACTGCATCAAGAGATTCTGTTCCCTGCTGTTCCTGCATCGCAATGTCTGCTCCAACTACAAGAGGTCCCATATAAGGAGTAATATTGAAGTATTCAAATTCTACTTTCATTGCTTCAACATAGTCATCGTCATTAGGATAAATTTTCCGAAGTGTATTCGCTACTGACCAAGCATATCCAGTTCCTTGTAGAGTACCATAATTGACGTTATTACTTCCTATAAACGACCAGCGCCATGCAGCGTTTCTACGGTCTTTTTTTGATAATTTATTAGTTGTTGGATTAATATTTTTTTGCTGATTGCTTTTACTCATCAAAATCATCCCCTTCATCCAAATCTGTGACTCCATTTGCAGAAACTACTGCTTTTTGACTTGTTAATCTATTAAATGTATAAATTGCTAATGCAAATCCAATAATTGAGATTGCTAAAATAGGTAGGTGAAGATATGCGGACATCACAAATCCAATTAACAATGCCCATATATATCTACCTGTAGGCATGTATCTCATTAACATTACAACACCAACCACAGGCAACATTCCACCGGCTATATTAAGTCCTTCAGTAACCCATTCTGGAATCCACTGTATAATTGCTTCAACCGCTGTTGGACCAAATACTACTAAAATAATCATTGGAATAAAGGCTTGCATTGCGACAAAAAGTATACTTATAAAGTTTATGCTCTGCATTTTCTTAAATTCTCGTTGCTCTAGATATTTCTTTGATCTTTCAGTAATGAACGAGTTTAATGTTCTTGTTAAAACATCTAAATTTATAGCAAGAATTCCAACTGGTAGTCCAATTGCTATAGAAGATCCAACGTCAATTCCTGTTCTTGCATTTAAATATATTGCAACTACAGTTGCCAAAGCATAATCCGGAACTGAAGACCCTCCTAATGCAGCCACTCCTAAACTCATCAACTGAAAAGTACCAGCTATGTAGAGTGCTGATTGCAAATCTCCCATAACAAGCCCAGCAAATAATCCCACCGTTACTGGCCAATGGTTCATAATTGTAATACCACGATTATCTATCAAAGCATACATAGGTATTAAAATTATCAATATATTTTGTAATAATTCAGACATTTGATTTGCCCCCTTACTTTTATAAGAATTTTTCTAAACTTTCTTCTTTATCACTTGGTGTGAACTGATATGACACAGGAATACCCATATCAGATATTTTCTTCAGATTTGCTAATTCTTCTTGCGTTGCAGCAAAATTCTTAGCATATTTTTTTCTGTCTTCTCTGTCTAACATTATCCCGATATTTACTTTTGGAATCTCAACACCATTCTCTATGAGATCCAATAATATCTCAACATTATTTACCACAAGTAAAACATTATGACTTTCATATTTACCTTGATTGAAATTATTAACTGCTGTATCTCTATCTATTAATGACATTCCTGTTCCTGCAGGCTTACTTAATCTCATAGCCGCTTTTCTCGGCTCATCAGCAGCAACCTCGTCGTCAACCACCATGATTCTTTTCGCTTTCACCGAACTTGCCCATTGAGTAACCACTATTCCGTGAACTAATCTTTGATCTATTCTTGCTAATACTACTCCCATTTTTCTAATCCTTTCTTATCTCTTGTATATTAAATATTTGACTTCTATTCTTACCGATATTGCTTCCTTCAATACAAAATACAGGAATCTTTTCTAATGAAATCTCTACATTATAGGCATGACCCCCACGATATACATCACCATTATATACATCAATCCAGTCCCTACCTTTTGGCAAATATATTTTCATAGATTTTATTTTCTCATTAACTACTGGCGCAACTAACAATTCACTACCTAACATAAAATTTGTAGTATCTTCCCATGCATTGTTGTCTTCTGGAAATTCCAAGAATAAACCTCTTATTATTGGATAACCATAACGAGTACTTTCTTCATACACACTTAATAAGTACTCATGTAATCTTTCTCTTAGTTTGATTTGATTTGTTAGTATATTTTCTACCTTTTCACCAAATGACCAAATTTCATTTGGACCACCACTTGTTCTTATCCCTCCGCCTTTAGAACCAATTTTTTGTGAATGTGGCTGCCGATCACCATGCATTCTCAAAATAGGACTGAATACCGAAAACTGAAACCACCTGATTAATAATTCTTTAAAAAGATCAGAGTTACTATCTCCGCTATGAAATCCACCAATATCACTTGTCCACCACGGAATTCCAGATATTCCCATGCTGATGCTAATTTGAATCTGTTTTCTTAAAGAACTAAATGAACTATCAATATCACCTGACCAAGCTAAAGCACCATATTTTTGTGAATTAAACCACGCTGACCGAATCAAAATAGGATTTGATGTATTGTCTTGTATAGCTTTTACATAAAAATAAGGATATCGATTTCCAACTTTTTCAAAATCTCCTTCATAGACTAGATACTTAGAGTGATTATATTCTGTCATCTCAGGTTCTGCTTGATC
>JAEZWQ010000035.1 GCA_023420085.1 Bacillota bacterium | reverse complement strand
TGGCAGGAATAATGAATCAGGTGGCAAAAAATCATCCTGAAGTTAAGATTGAAACTATTTCAGGCATTACAGCGGCATGTAGCGGAGCAGCACTTTTGGGAGCACCTCTTATACATGATTTTGCTATTATTTCTCTAAGTGACCTTTTAACTCCTTTAGACTTGATAATGAAGAGGGTTAAGCTGGCTGGTGAGGGTGACTTTGTAATTTGTTTATATAATCCAAAGAGTAAAAAGAGAACAGAATATCTTGATATGACAGTAGATATATTGAGCAAGTATAGACCGCTTACAACTCCATGTGGATATGTAAAGCATATAGGACGTGAAGGTGAAATAAGCGTAGTTTGTACGATGCAGGACCTGAAAAATAATAGTGATATTGATATGTTTACAACTGTGTTTATAGGAAATTCAACTACAGAGCTTATAAATGGAAAGCTGGTAACACCTAGAGGATATAAGAATGTGTAGTCATTCAGAAGATAATATACTAACTGTGAACCTTAAAGAACAGTTTGAAGCAATTTCCAGTAATGGAGCCATTCTCGTTTTTGCAGGAACCAAAGAGGGAAGACTTATGGGGGAGTGCGTCAGCGAGCTTGGCATCGGTCATAGGTTCTTCTTTTCAGTAGCAACAGACTATGGTAAAGAACTGCTAGAGGACATAGCTAATATTCAGGTATTGGAAGGGAGACTTACTGAGGATGACATATGCCATATCATTGAGGAAAAGAAGATTGAAATTGTAATTGATTCCACTCATCCCTATGCCGTTATTGTAACAGAAAATATTAAAAATGCATGTAAAAGATGTAATACCGCATATTTTCGTTGCTTTAGAAATGAAGCTGCACTGGAGGATGATAGCTATAAGATTACGGCCGATGAGCTTGGCGAAGGGCTAAAGTCCGGTTATCTGATTTGTGAAAGTATAGAGCATGTGGTTAGGGTATTAAATGAACAGCTTACAGGTCAGAATGTACTTCTTACCACGGGTGCAAAGGAGCTTGCTAAATATCAGGATGTAACTGATAAAAAAAATCGCCTTTTTGTCCGTGTGCTTCCAAGTCATGATTCTCTTGACAAAGCTATGGAATTAGGACTTCCGATGAAGAATATCATTGCCATGCAAGGACCATTTTCCAGAGAGCTTAACATAGCTATGCTTCAAAAAATAGATACACACGTACTGGTTACCAAAAGTACCGGCAGTATCGGAGGATTTCAAGAAAAGCTGGATTTGGTAAAGGAAGGCTTTACTGTTATAATTATTAGCAGACCTACGAGTGAAAGTGGATTAGAATTAACATACTTTTTAGACTCTTTTGCGAGTTTTGCACAGGATAATCAAAGAGAGGAGTTTTATGGATAATAGATATTTTCCCGTATTTGTGCCAACAAAGGATAGGAAGGTACTTGTTGTAGGTGGAGGCAAGATTGCCACACGCAGGCTAAAGCAACTAGTTGATTTTAGCTTTGAAGAAATTAAGGTCATATCTCAGGAAATATGTGACGAAATGAAAGAATTTGCCAAGGACTATGATAATGTAGTTCTTGAAGAAGAAGTTTTTGAAGTAAGTGATGTAACTGATGATATATTCATGGTACTGGCATGCACAAATGACAGTGAGCTGAATTTTCAGGTAGGTATGTGCGCTAAAGAAAAGAATATTTACGCCAGTGTAGCCAGCAATAAGGATGAGGGAAACTTCTATTTTCCTGGTATTGTTACAAAGGATTATCTGACTATGGGTATTGTTGGTGACGGAGAGCATCATACAGCGGTTAAGGATGTAGTAGTACAGTTTAGAGAACTTGTTGCCAATAAAAGTTTTGGCGAAAATCACGAGAGTGATGAAGAGGAAAAATCTGGTGATGAGTAAAATTACTGTAGCCTCCCGAATGAGTAACCTTGCCGTATATCAGTCTAACATGCTGATAGACTATTTAAAAAATAGGTTTCCTGATGAAGATATATCACTTCTCACTATGAAAACTACGGGAGATGTTAAGCTTGAAGGTTCCTTAGCTAAGCTTGGTGGAAAGGGTCTTTTTGTAAAAGAGCTTGATGAGGCACTTAGAAATAAAGAAGCTACATTTACAGTACATAGCCTAAAGGATATGCCCGCTGAAATAGCAAGCGACATTCCATTAGTGGCATTTTCACAAAGAGAGGATCCACGAGATGTGCTTGTACTGCCTGAGGGGACAACAGAAATAGATTTGTCAAAACCCATAGGCTGCTCAAGTCTGAGGCGAATATCTCAGCTTTCAGAAATTATCCCAGGTGCCAAATTTAAGGTGATTAGAGGAAATGTTGAAACAAGATTAAATAAGGTAGATAGTGGAGAATATGCGGCAACTATTTTTGCAATGGCAGGACTAAAAAGACTTGGCTTGGAAAATAGAGTGAGCAGAGCATTCTCAGTAGATGAGATGGTGCCTTCTGCAGGACAGGCTATCGTAGTAGTTCAGGCGCGCCAAGCTGATACTGATAAAATAGCATTACTTGACGGCTTTGATGATAAAACCTCCAGGTTACAAGCCTTAGGAGAACGAGCATTTGTTGCTGCCTTAGGTGGTGATTGTACCAGCCCTGTGGGAATACATTTTCAGTTAGCTGGTGATATATTTCAGGCTAAGTATTGCTATGGCTATGCTCTGAGAGATAATAGCCTGCATGAGAGCCGTGAAACAGAAGAAAAACATGATGAAATAGATACCCAGCTTAATTGTAATTGGAAGCTATTTAAAGGAAATGATACCTGTGAAATTGATGAAGCGAATGTCATAAGGCTCGCAGTTGAGCTGGCAAATAAGTTAAAGGCTGATCTAAAGAAATATGAGGAAAGAAATGGCTTATAAAGGTAGAGTATATCTGGTAGGAGCAGGCCCAGGAGATGAGGAGCTACTTACTATCAAGGGTAAGAGACTACTGGAAAATGCAGATGTAGTAATATATGATAGGCTGGCAAACCCAAAGCTACTTGAGTTAGCTCCAAAGGCTGAGCTGATAGATGTAGGTAAGGTAGCTGGCGACCATAAGGTTCCACAAGAAAGAATCAATGAAATTATTCTTGAGCATGCTCTGAATGGTAAAAAGGTAGTGCGCCTTAAAGGTGGAGATCCCTTTTTATTTGGCAGAGGGGGAGAAGAGCTAGAGCTACTTGTAAAAAATAATGTAGGATATGAAGTAGTACCAGGTATAACATCACCCATAGCGGCTGCTGCCTATGGTGGAATACCGGTAACTCACAGAGACTATACTTCATCTCTTCACATTATTACAGGTTATGGTAAGAGAAATACAAAAGCCAATATAGACTTTGATTCATTGGTAAAGCTTAAAGGTACCCTTGTCTTTATGATGAGTGTATCCAGAGCAGAATTTATCAAGGATGGTCTTTTAAAAGCAGGCATGTCTACATCTATGCCTGTTGCCATTATTGAAAAAGGTACTACTTCTGAGCAAAGAGTTTTTGTGGGTGTGCTTGGAACGATGATGAGCCTTATTGAAAATAATGCAATTAAATCGCCAAGTATAATATTAGTAGGCAAGGTGGCTACTTTGCATCATAAATTTAAGTGGATAGGAGAGGGACCTTTAAAAGGCAAGAAGATTCTGGTTACACAGCCCTCAAATAAGGCTAGTAAGCTTAGTAGCATGTTAACAGATTTAGGCGCTAGCGTAGATACTGTACCTATGATAGAAACAAGACCAGTAGACCCTGAATTTACTTGCAGTGATAACTGGGCAGAAAGATTTTTTGAAGATGCACTGTCAATGGAAAATTTTGATACATTGATATTTACCAGTGCTACAGGGGTAGAAACTTTTATGGCTTCACTTCTGGAAGCCCAGCTAGATAGCAGATGTCTTGGTGGTAAAAAAATATATGTGGTAGGACCAAAGACAGGTGCCGCATTGTTAGATTATGGAATTGTTGCCGACTTTATTCCTTCCAAATATGATGGAGAACATTTAGTAGCAGAGGCAGTAAAAGAGGGAGTGTTAGATACCAGCTCTAAGGTGCTTGTGATTAGGCCTAAGGTTGCAAGTCCTGCTCTTGAAGATGGATTAAAAAATGCAGGAATTGCTTTTTGTAGTCTTGCTACATATGAAACCATTAAACTGATGGAAAATATAGATGTTGAAAAATATGATTACATTACTTTTACAAGCAATAGTTGTATAGAGTCACTAACTTCCAATAATCAGAATAAGAAAATAATTAAAAATCTAGTTTCAAAGGTTGGTGGAAGTCCATCAGCTGGTCCAATTGCAGTTACTATTGGTCCTTCAACAGAGAGACTTGCTAAGGAAAAGGGCTTCAATGTCATAGTAAGTAAGAAGGCCAGCCTTGAGTCAATGGTTGAAGCGATTTTAGAAAGGCAGGAGCAAGATGAACAGAGGTAGACGTTTAAGAAGCAGTGCTAATCTTCGTGGCTTAGTAAGGGAAAGAAGAGTATCAAAGGACAGCTTGATTTACCCATTATTCTTTCAGGATGGAGAAAATATAATGGAAGAAATTTCATCTATGCAGGGACAGTATAGGTATAGCGTAGATAGAATAAGTGATGCCATTGACCCTGCCTTGAAGGTGGGAGTAAATAAATTCATTCTCTTTGGAATACCAGCTGAAAAGGATGTAGTAGGAAGTCAGGCATATGCTGAGGAAGGCATTGTGCAAAGAGCATTAAGAGCCATAAAAGAGGCTTATGGGGATAAGGTGTACCTTATAACTGATGTATGCATGTGTGAATATACATCCCATGGACACTGTGGAATCCTCAAGGGGAATATGGTTGATAATGATGCAACCCTGCCATATCTGGCTCGCATAGCAATAAGCCATGTTGAGGCAGGAGCAGACATGATTGCACCATCAGATATGATGGATGGAAGAATTGATGCTATTAGAGAAGCATTAGATAAAAAGGGATATACAAATATACCAATCATGTCATACTCGGCAAAATATGCTTCTTCATTTTATGGTCCATTCAGAGATGCTGCTGATTCCGCTCCAAGCTTTGGAGATAGGAAGTCGTATCAAATGGATTACCATAATCTTAGAGAAGCTGTCCGAGAGGCCTCCTATGATGAGGAAGAGGGAGCTGATATTATCATGGTAAAGCCTGCCATGTCATACCTAGATGTTCTTAGAGAAATTAGAGTATCAACAGAGCTTCCTATTGCTGCATACAGTGTAAGTGGTGAATATTCCATGATTAAGGCAGCTTCAAAGCTGGGATATATTGATGAATATCAAATGATGTGTGAAACTGCAATATCCATATTTCGAGCAGGGGCAGATATTCTTATCACTTATTATGCCAAGGAGCTGGCAAACGCCATAGACAGAGGAGATATTGGAT
>JAEZWQ010000029.1 GCA_023420085.1 Bacillota bacterium | reverse complement strand
ATAAGACCCCTTAAAGACTATGAGGTAGATAGGTGAGAGGTGTAAGTATAGTAATATACTAGCTGACTCATACTAATAGGTCGAAGTCTTGACCAATATATTCAGTTATGCAGTTTGGTTTTTCATTGTAAATGATTTGGCCCAGTGGCTCAGTTGGTTAGAGCGCCGCCCTGTCACGGCGGAGGTCGAGAGTTCGAGTCTCTTCTGGGTCGTTAACGGGATCATAGCTCAGCTGGGAGAGCACCTGCCTTACAAGCAGGGGGTCACAGGTTCGAGCCCTGTTGGTCCCATTAGCTATCGCGGGGTGGAGCAGAGGCAGCTCGTCGGGCTCATAACCCGAAGGTCGGAGGTTCGAATCCTCCTCCCGCTATCAAGAGGGAATCCTCTTTTTTTTTACAAGATTATAATATATTCAATTTAATTATTAAATGTATTGATTTTTCTTTGGATATATGGTATAAAATATTAGTACTACGGATGGATTCCCGAGTGGCCAAAGGGGGCAGACTGTAAATCTGTTGCAAGTTGCTTCGGAGGTTCGAATCCTCCTCCATCCATTTCGCTGGCGTGGCGGAATAGGTAGACGCACAGGACTTAAAATCCTGCGGGAGTCAAATCCCATACCGGTTCGATTCCGGTCGCCAGCATTTTGGTGGGTAACCACCTTTTTTTGTACGCTTAGCTCAGCTGGATAGAGCGTTTGGCTACGGACCAAAAGGTCGGGGGTTCGAATCCTCTAGCGTACAGTGGATAGGGAAACCTATCCTTTTTTTGTTCACTTGTTATTTTTGATTATTTATGTTAATTTATAAGGAGTAAATATGAATATTCTTATAAGCGGTGCTAGTGGAGATATAGGTCTTTCTCTTTCTAATATACTATCTAAGGAACATAATCTTTATCTGATGGGGTTTAAATCTATTGCTAGATTAGATGAATTTAGAGATAATAAAAATATTTTTATTATCGAGGCTGATATAAATGATTATGATATGCTAAATGATAAATTAGGTAGATTAGAAATTGATGTATTCATACATCTTGCTGCAAAAAGTTATTTTGGACTGATTCAAGATATGAGTATATGTGATTGGAATGATGTTATCTCTACTAATCTTTCATCATTTTTCTATATAACTAAGATAGTTTTACCTAATATGATAAGGAAGAAAAATGGAAAAATTATTGCAATTTCTTCAATATGGGGGAAGGTAGGTGCCTCTATGGAAGTAGCTTATAGTACTTCAAAAGGTGCTATTGATACTTTTGTAAAGGCAGCGGCTAAAGAACTTGCTCCATCAAATATTGCGGTTAATTCCATTAATCTTGGTCTTGTAGATACTAGAATGAATAATCATTTATCAAATGAAGAGCTAGAAAGCCTATGTTCTGACATACCATTTGGTAGAGCAGCGACTTGTAATGAATGTTCTGAATTTATAAAAAAAATTATGGAAATGCCAAGTTATTTCACTGGTCAAAATATTGGATTTGATGGGGCTTGGTAAGGAGGATATATGAAAATTTCTAAAGATATGACTATTTCAGAATTATTAAGTGTTGATAATGGATTTGTACCTATATTGATGAATGCAGGAATGCATTGTGTAGGATGTCCTTCATCTCTTCATGAATCAATAGCTGAGGCTGCTATGGTTCATGGCATTGATGTTGATGAATTAGTTAATGCTCTAAATGCTTATTATGAATCAACAAAATAAATTTATGATTGAAGCCCTAAAACAAGCTAAGAAAAGCTTGTTAAACAATGACGTACCTGTAGGGTGCGTCATTGTTTTTAAAGGGAAAATCATAGCTAGAGCATATAATAGACGAAAGAAAGATAATAGTACAATTAGACATTGTGAAATCATAGCTATTGAAAAAGCATGCAAGAAAATGGGAGATTGGAGATTAGAGGGATGTAGTATGTATGTAACCTTAGAACCATGTCCCATGTGTGCAGGAGCAATTTTACAATCAAGAATGTCTGAATTATTTGTTGGAACTATGAATCCAAAGGCTGGATGTTGTGGTTCTTTGATGAATATTTTAAATGATGATAGATTTAATCATAAAGTAATAGTAAAGACGGGTATAATGGAAAAGGAATGTAGTGAAATTATCACTAGTTTTTTTAAAAATTTAAGGAAGCATGAAAAAAGAAATTATATTATTTGATGTTGATGGAACGATATTTGATTCTTATCCTGGGATAAAACATTGTATTGAATATGCTTTATCAAATCTTGAATATAGTATTGACAATATAGATTTTAGAAAGTTTGTAGGACCACCATTAAAAGATTCATTTAAAAAATATTGTAGAATGAATGATGAACTTGCAACAAGAGCTGTTAATTTGTTTAGGAAAGAGTATAAACGTGTTGGTAACAAAATGTACCAATGCTATGATGGGATTTTATTTACTATAAGAGAACTATACAATAAAGGATATAAACTTGGGGTTGCAACTTCAAAGCCTGAAGAGATGGCAAAATTAATGTTTGATGAAGCAGGATTAAGTAAATATTTTAACCATATTGTTGGTGCAGATTCTTCAGGTAAAGAAGATAAAATTGATGTATTGAAAGATGCATGTAAAAGATTTGCAATAAATGAAATGGATAGTTGCGTATTAATTGGGGATACTATTTATGATTATGAAGCTTGTGAAGAGTTAGGTATCGATTGTATAATAGTTAAATATGGTTTTGGAGATGAAAAATTGTTTTCAAAATCTAAAAATATAGTAGAACAACCAAGAGAAATATTAGAAATATTGAATGGAGAGTTATGAGTAGAGTTATAAGT
Source organism: Bacillota bacterium (assembly GCA_023420085.1). Classification (GTDB taxonomy): domain Bacteria; phylum Bacillota; class Clostridia; order Lachnospirales; family Lachnospiraceae; genus JAEZWQ01. The sequence goes on along the minus strand of JAEZWQ010000029.1, from coordinate 67,324 downwards.
TTTTCGCCACCAGATATAACAGAAGAAGAAATTAATGAAGTTATAGATGCATTAAAATCTGGGTGGATAACAACTGGACCGAAAACTAAATTATTGGAAAAGAAATTGGCAGAGTATGTTGGAACAGATAAGTTGATTTGTTTAAACTCGGCTACAGCCGCCTTAGAATTAGCATTGATATTACTTGAGATAAAAAGTGAAGATGAAGTAATTGTACCAGCTTATACATATACAGCTAGTGCAAGCATAATTAATCATGTAGGTGCTAAAATTGTTATGGTAGATGTGGAAGAAGGAACTTATCATTTTGATTATGAGAAATTAGAAAAAGCAATAACACCAAAAACAAAGGTAATAATACCTGTTGATCTTGCGGGAACACCTTGTGATTATGATAAGATTTTTGATATTGTTAACAGAAGAAGATCTTTGTTTGAACCTAATGGTGATATTCAAGCTGCAATCGGTAGAGTGATTATACTAGCAGATGCAGCACATGCGATTGGAGCAAAATATTGTGATAAAATGATAGGTAATGTTGCCGATTTTACAGCATTTTCTTTCCATGCTGTAAAGAATTTTACAACAGCTGAAGGTGGAGCTCTAACTTGGAGAAATGTTGATAAAATAGATAGCGAAGAAATTTATAAGAAAGTAAACATGCTTTCTTTACATGGTCAAACTAAAGATGCTTTAGCAAAAACTAAACTAGGTTCTTGGGAATATGATATAGTAACACCTGCATATAAATGTAATATGACAGATATTATGGCAGGTATCGGACTTGCTCAGCTTAAAAGATATAATAGTCTTTTAGATAGGCGTAAAGAGATAGTAAAAAAATATATGGATGGATTGCAAGATTTAGATTTGAATTTTATGGAGTATAAATGTGATAAATTTGAATCTAGTTATCATTTATTTCTTGTAAGAATTACAGGTTATAGTGAGAGTGAAAGAAATCTATTTATTGAAAGAATGGCAGAAAAAGGTGTAGCATGTAATGTGCATTATAAACCACTACCTATGCTTACAGCTTACAAAAACTTAGGATTTAATATTGAAGATTATCATAATGCATATAATCAATATAAAAATGAGGTTACATTACCGCTGCATACGTTATTAACAGATGATGATATTGAATATATTATAAAAAGTTTCAAAGAATGTTTGAGGAAGTAGATGAATAATTATAACTCATTCAAAAGTAAGAAGAAAAACATAATTAAATTTAAAAGAGCTTTTGACATAATTTTTTCATTTTTATTAATAATAATATTAAGTCCTTTGATGATTTATATAGCTATAAAAATAAAAAAAGACTCAGCTGGACCTATTATATTTAAACAGGATAGGGTTACAGAATTCGGTAGAACATTTAAGATATTTAAGTTTAGAACTATGGTTGTGGGGAGTCACAAAAAAGGTGAATTAACGTTAGGAAATGATAATAGGATAACTGAATTTGGTAAAAAAATTAGAGATTATAGATTAGATGAACTACCTCAATTATTTAATATTTTGGTAGGGGATATGAGTTTTGTAGGGCCAAGGCCAGAAGTCCCAAAATATGTAAAGAAATATGATAAGAATATGATGAAGACTCTATGGGTAAAAGCAGGAGTTACATCTGAAGCTAGTATTTTATATAAGGATGAGGCGGTACTTATTGATAAGTATGCAAATAAAGGTAAGAGTACCGATGAAATATATTTAGATCATATATTACCAGAGAAAATGAAAAACAATATAAACTATATTAATAAACTATCTATTTTTGAAGATATAAAAATATTGATTAAAACAATAGTAGGTGTATTTAAAAAGTAGGTATAAGTTTAATTAGGTAGTGTGAAAAATTTTTTGTCAAATGTCGGTAGAGATATAGCGTAAATGATATATTTGATAAAAATTGAGGAGTTTTAGGATAAGTGATATCCTAAAACTCCTTAATTTTTGTTTTTCTATTTTGGTTCTATAAAGTTTATATATTATTTTTCTTGATATTAGTATGACATATAGAAAATTAAGTTAAATACCTAAATTTGTTGTAACTTCATTTCATATTTTTACTTACTTTACAGCAAAATTATATGTCTACTATCATGAAAAGAAATGATACAAATTTTTTATTGTACGGTCTATATTTTATTTTTAGCAAAAATATATTTATTTAATATTGGAGCTATACCTATTAGATAATATCTAATCCTATATATAGTTGAAAATCATTACTCCGCTACATTGAAACTTTTATAATAAACTTTATATGTAAGTTAAGATAAATGCACTTTTTATATATTTTTTAATTATTGACAGAATAAGTAATAAAAATGTATTATAGGGAGGCAATATAACTAATATTATTTAGAAAAGGAGAGAATATGAAAAACTTAAATATAATGAAAAAAGAATGGAAAAATTTAAAAGATATGGCAATACTTATATGAAAATAATCTAAAAAATTTTAGTAAAATCAAGTAATATGTGATAATATTTTCTTTTAATATAGTATTGCTGGAGATTTATTGAAGGAGATAAGATTTGGGAATAATTGAATTTAAGAATGTGACAAAAAGCTTTTACATAAATGAAAGAGAAAAATTCATCGATTATTTTAACTTTAGTAAGAAAAAGAAGAAAATAGAAGCTATTAAGGATGTATCTTTTGATATTAAGGAAGGTGAAACTGTAGGAATAATTGGATTAAATGGAGCTGGAAAAAGTACATTAATTAAAATGATGACTGGTATACTTTTGAATAGTTCTGGAGAAATAAGTGTTTTAGGCAATAATCCCTTTGATAAAAGGATGGAAAATAATATAAATATAGCTACAGTTTTTGGACAAAGATGTAAATTAAGATGGGATGTATCGCCTTTAGAATCGTACTATTTAATAAAAGATCTTTATAAAGTGAACGACCATGATTTCAATTCAAAGTTAAATGAATTAAAGAATGTTTTAAATATGGATAAATTTATAAATAATCCAGTAAGGACACTGAGTCTAGGTCAAAAAATGAAAAGCGAATTGGCGGGTGCATTATTATATGATCCAAAAATAATATTTTTAGACGAGCCAACTATAGGATTGGATATATTGACAAAGGAATCTATCTTAGAATTTTTAAAAAGGATAAAGGGGAAAACCACTATAATATTAACATCCCATGATTTTGAAGACATTGAAAAACTATGTGATAGAATAATTATTATAGATAATGGGAAAGTTATTAAAGATTGCAAATCAGAGGATATTGTAAATATTTATAATAAAGAAAAGATAGAGGTGGAATTAAGCGAAGAAAAAATTTATTGCTTTATTGAAGAATTAGAATCAATGGATGTGAAATTTGATGTAAATGATAAGATTTTAACTATAGATAAAGAAGATTTGAATAAGGATAATGTAAAAGCGTTATTTACTAAAAACTTAACCTATATAAAGCATTTATCAACAAATAAATTAAGTTTTAAAGAAGCCCTAAAATATTTTCTAAGGACGAAAGTAAATTATGAATAGGCTAAAAATATTTTATAAGTTTACAAGATTAGAGATAGTATCTAACTTGATATACTTAAAATCAATTTACATACAATTAATTTCAAATATATTATTTTTGGTAATACAATATTTTTTATGGGAAGCGATATATGCATCTAATGATATAGAGGTATTAAATTTTAGATATATCTTTGTATATATGATTTTAGTTCAAATGTTATCTAATATTTATCCTAATATAATTGGGAATAAAATTATGCTAGACGTAAAAAATGGGGATATTGTTTTTAAGCTTTTAAAACCATTTTCCTATACAAAACAGGTGATTTTTGAAGAAATAGGAGATACGCTATTTAAAATTATAGTTTTAAATATTCCTATATATTTATTACTGTTTTTATTTAATGACCAATTAAATCTAAGTAACTTTCTATATTTTTTGGTAATGTTTATATTATCTTACCTATTTTATAGTTTTTTTGAAATGATTTTTGGGATATTTAGCTTTTATACTAATAGTACATGGGGATTAAAAAACTTCAAATATGCAATCATAATGATTTTATCAGGGAAGATCATACCTCTTGAATTTTATCCAAAGTATTTGTTAAAAATAATAGATGTTTTACCATTTAAATATCTTTATAGTGAGCCTATAAAAGCGATACTAATTGGTGGGGAATGCAGGTTTGATATTATAATGATTCAGCTAATTAATTTAATAGCTATTATTTTAATATATAAATATCTTTTCTATAAAGTAATAAAAAAATTAACAATTCAAGGTGGCTAATAATGATAAAAAAGATAGAAGAACATATTTCAATATATGGCAAGATATTTCAATTAAATATAAAAAGCTTATTAATTTATAAGCTAGATTTTGTTATAGGAATTATTGCTATGATAATTAAAACGATTATAAGATTCTCTGTAATACTTATATTGTTTAATCTGATTACAAATATAAATGGATGGACTCTGGATCAAATTTTATTCCTATATGGATTTTCAATGGCAAGCTTTTCTGTGTGGCACTGCTTTTTTATAAATACTATAACAATACCAATATATATAAAGACAGGAGAATTAGATAGATTTTTATTATATCCTTATAATCCATTATTCTTAATAATAAGTGAAGGATTTGACGAAGATGGATGGGGAGAACTAATATTTGCATACGTAATAATGATAATAGCATTAAAGAGACTAGATATTGATTATGCTTTATGGATATTAATTCCTTTTATAAATATAATTACATCTTTGGTTTATGCAGGAATAAGTATTTTATTATCAATAGTAAGTTTCCTTACAATAAATAATACTGATTTGACAGATTTAACAATGGATATAAATGAATTTGCAAAGTATCCTATCAGCATATACCCTAAAATAATAAAATTATTATTTATATTTGTTTTGCCAATAGGAATAGCATCATTCTATCCAAGCCTAATATTTATAAGAGAAGTAAATATATATAATATTTTATTTCTAATATTATCTATGATAGGAAGCATACTATTTTTTATAATATCTTTTAAGATTTGGATGCGAGCTTTATCTAGATATACTAGTGCAGGGTTTTAAGTCAATATATTATTTCGCATTAAAAGATTACTTAGTTCATTGTAAATTAGGTAACTTTAGAATCGTTTTTAAACCAGAACGTATATGTGTTTTTTATAGTAAGTTATTGACAATGCTAATAATTAATGTTAAGCTAAGGTGTATGCCGCATAGTGAGGTTTAAGTTCGTAAGACACCGTAATTAGCGAGTAAATAATTAGGAGGTACAAAATGTACGCAATTATTGCAACAGGTGGTAAACAATACAAGGTTGAAGAAGGACAAGTATTGTATGTTGAAAAACTAGGAGTAAATGAAGGAGATACTTATACCTTTGATCAAGTATTACTAGTTGGTGGAGAAGATGTTAAAATTGGTACACCTACAGTTGATGGAGCTACAGTTACAGCTAAAGTACTTGGTGAAAAGAAGGGTAAGAAAGTCATCGTTTACAAATATAAGAGAAAGACTGGATACCACAAGAAGAATGGACATAGACAACAATATACTGTTGTTAAAATCGAAAAGATTAATGCATAATGATACAAGCAGAATTTTATTGTAACGATGATAATAATATCATTCACTTTAATATAAGTGGACACGCAGGATATGATAATTATGGAAAAGATATTGTATGTGCTGCCGTTTCAATGCTTGTTATAAATACTATTAATTCAATTGGAAGTTTGACTGATGCTGTTTTTAAGATGAGAGAAGATGAAGAACGTGGAGAAATAGATTTTATCCTTGAGAAATTTGATGATAAAGCATTTCTATTGTTGGATTCATTAAGACTAGGCTTGGAGAATATACAGCAGATGTATGAAGATTATTTAAGTATATCTATAAGGAGGGAACCATAATGATGAAGTTGAATTTACAATTCTTTGCTCATAAAAAGGGAATGGGTTCTACAAAGAATGGACGTGATTCTGAGTCTAAAAGACTTGGTGCAAAAAGAGCAGATGGACAATTTGTAAAAGCTGGTAATATCCTATACAAACAACGTGGAACTAGAATTCATCCAGGTACTAATGTTGGACGTGGAAAGGATGATACATTATTCGCTCTAGTTGATGGAGTTGTTAGATACGAAAGAAAAGGTCGTTCTAAGAAACAAGTTTCAATAGTACCAGTTGCTTAATATGTTTGGTAACCCTAATGACTTCATTAGGGTTTTTTGTGTTTTAGGGGGAATATGTTTTTTGATAGAGCAAAAATAAAAATACGTTCAGGGAATGGTGGTAATGGCCATGTAAGTTTTCACCGTGAAAAATATGTAACAAATGGTGGACCTGATGGTGGTGATGGTGGAAAAGGCGGAGATATTATCTTTGAGGTTGATAAAGGGTTAAATACGTTACTTGATTTTAGACATAAAAGAAAATATTTTGCTGAAAACGGATCTCCAGGTGGAAAAAGAAATTGTACAGGTAAAAGTGGAGAAGATTTAATTATAAAAGTTCCTGAGGGTACATTAATAAAAGACTCAAATACAGGAATGGTAATAACCGATATGTCCGGTGATAATCAGAGAGCTGTAGTTTTACGAGGAGGCCGTGGTGGTAAAGGAAATCAACATTTTGCCACACCTACAATGCAAATTCCTAGATATGCACAGCCGGGAAAAGAAGGCATAGAAATAGATGTTGATCTTGAGTTAAAGGTAATTGCAGATGTAGGACTAATAGGATTTCCAAATGTTGGTAAATCAACATTTTTAGCGTCTGTTTCAAATGCGCAGCCTAAAATTGCCAATTATCATTTTACAACTCTTACGCCAAATTTAGGTGTAGTACAAGTAGATGTAGATAAATCTTTTGTATTAGCCGATATACCAGGACTTATAGAAGGAGCGAGTCAAGGAGCGGGTCTTGGACATGATTTTTTAAGACATGTTGAAAGAACCAGATTATTAGTACATGTTGTGGATGGAGCAAGCGTTGAAGGAAGAGATCCGTTAGAGGACATAAAACTTATAAACGAAGAGTTAAGAGGATATAGTAAGAAATTATCAGAAAAGCCACAAATAATAGTGGCAAATAAGTGTGACGCAATGCTAGATGAAGATAGGCAGATCTTACGAGAAAAACTAGAAAAAGAGTATGGAAGTGAAAATGTTTTTATAATTTCTGCTGTATCTAAAGAAGGCGTTAAAGAATTGTTGTTTAAAATATATAATAAATTAATGACAATGCCAAAGGAAATAATAACATTTGAATCGGAGTTTGAAGTAAAACCTATTGATGATAAAGAGTTACCTATAAAGGTTGAAAAGATAGGCGAAGGCGAATTTGAGGTGACTGGTGAAAGAATAGAAAAGATGCTTGGATATACAAATTTAGAAGATGAAAGAGGATTTGCATTCTTCCAAAAATTTATGAAAGATTCCGGAGTTATTGAAAAATTAAAAGAACTAGGATTGCAAGAAAAAGATACAGTCCATATTAGTGATTTAAGTTTTGAATATTATGAGTAAAATTGGTTTTTTGGGAGGCACTTTTGACCCTATCCATGTAGGGCATTTACATATGGCAGAAGTATCATATAAAGAGATGAATTTGGATAAAATTATTTTTTTGCCTAATGCATTACCACCGCATAAGGAAAATAAATATTCGAGTTACATAGACAGATGCAATATGATTAAACTTGCAATTAAAAATAATGGCAGATTTGATATTTCATATATAGAAAAAGAGCCTAAGGTTCATTATACTGCTGAAACAGTAAAGGTTTTATCTAAACTATATTCTAAAGATAAATTATTTTTTATAATTGGAGAAGATTCTTTAATTAGTTTTGATACTTGGTATAAACCAAAAGATATATTAAAATATGTTGACTTAATTGTTGTACCAAGAACAAACATGAATAATAATGAATACAAAGAACTTGAAAAAGCTGCTAAAAAAGTTGAAAATATATACAAAGGAGAGGTATATGTAATTAAATCAGATTCAGTAATCTTATCTTCAACAGAAATAAGAAATTCAATTTCCGAGGGAAAGAATATTGATGGATTAGTAGCAAAAGAGGTTAAGGAGTATATATTAAAAAATAAGCTTTATGTTAAAAAAAGATAGGTATATAATAATTAAGCAACTAAAACGAAGGTTAGATAAAGAAAGGTTTGAACATTCTTTATCTGTTTCATATACTGCGGGATGTTTGGCAATGGCTTATGGTGAAAACATTGAGAAGGCATTGATTGCAGGATTATTACACGATTATGCCAAAAATATACCAATAGATGAGCAAATAGATTATTGCAAGAAGCATAGGATTCATCTTAGTGAATATGAATTAAATAATCCATGCATTATTCATGGCAAAGTTGGGGCCTTAATGGTAATGAAAAAATATGGAATAAAAGACGAAGATATAATTGGTGCTATTTACAATCATGTCGTTGGAAAACCAGATATGTCTATGCTAGAGAAAATTGTATTTGTAGCTGATTATATAGAAGCTGAAAGAAAAGAGTTACCAAGAATAGATGAAATAAGAAGAGAGGCTTTTTCAAATATAGACAAATCGGTTGCTATGATATATGAAAATATAATAAACTATATAAAAGCAAAAAATGAGTATGTAGACGATGAATCGATGAATGCATATAGGTTTTATAGTGGAGGAAAACATGCAAAATAATGTAGAATTAATGGTTAAGATTTTAGATAAAAAGCAAGCAGAGGATATAAGAGTTATAGATATAGAAGAAATATCAACAATTGCAGATTTTTTTGTAATTGCAAATGCCAAAAACCTTCAACATCTTAATGCATTAGTTGATGAGATAGTAGATGAACTTGAAAAAGCAGGAATGCATGAAAAGAAAATAGAAGGTAATTATACTTCTGGATGGGTCTTAATTGATTTTGGTGAAATAATATTACATATATTTGATAGAGAAAATCGTTTATTCTATAATCTTGAAAAAATGTGGAAAGATGGAAAAGAAGTGAATATAGATAGTTTAATTGGGAGGAACAATGAAGGTCAGAACTAGATATGCGCCAAGTCCAACAGGAAGAATGCATGTAGGAAATCTTAGAACAGCACTTTATGCATATTTGATTGCTAAGCATGAAGGCGGAGATTTTTTGCTTAGAATAGAGGATACAGATAGAGAAAGATATGTAGAGGGCGCTATAGATATTATTTATAATACTCTAAAAAAGGCAGGATTAGAACATGACGAAGGTCCAGATAAAGATGGAGGAGTTGGCCCATATGTTCAAAGTGAACGTCAAGCTTGTGGAATATATTTAGAGTATGCAAAAAAACTAATTGAAAAAGGAGAGGCATATTATTGCTTCTGCGATAAAGATAGGTTAGAATCACTAAAAGCTGTAACAGGTGAAGGCGATGTTGAGATATCAGTTTATGATAAACATTGTTTGAAGCTTACAGATGAAGAAATTAAAAAAAATCTAGAAAATAACGTTCCATACGTAATAAGACAGAATAATCCTACGGAGGGTACCACAACATTTAATGATGAGATATATGGATCTATAACTGTAGAAAATAGTGAATTGGATGACATGATACTTATAAAGTCTGATGGATTTCCAACATATAATTTTGCTAATGTTGTAGACGACCATTTAATGGGGATAACCCATGTAGTTAGAGGAAATGAATATCTTTCATCTTCTCCTAAGTATAATAGATTATATGAGGCGTTTGGATGGGATATCCCTGTATATGTTCATTGCCCATTAATTACAGATGAAAATCATAAAAAACTAAGTAAAAGATCTGGACATTCTTCATTTGAAGATCTACTTGAACAAGGATTTTTGCCTGAAGCTATAGTTAACTATGTAGTATTGCTTGGATGGAGTCCTTCTGATAATCAAGAAAAGATGTCTCTTGAAAAGATGATTGAAACATTTAATTATAAAGATATAACAAAATCACCATCTGTTTTTGATATGACAAAGTTACGTTGGCTTAATGGCGAATATATTAAATGTATGTCAAATGATGATTTTATGGAATATGCTAAGCCTTATATGTTAAATATAATGGGATTGAATGTAAAAATAGATAAAATAGTAGAACTAATAAAATCACGTATTGAGGTATTTACAGAGATACCTGATATGATCGACTTTTTTGAAAAATTGCCAGATTATGATATTTCAATATATACGCATAAAAAGATGAAAACGAACTCTGAGAATTCATTAGAGATACTTAAAGAAGAGTATGAATTACTAAAGAAATTAGATGATTACTCTTTTGATAATTTACATGATAATCTAATGAAATACATAGAAGAAAAAGGTATTAAAAATGGAACAGGGTTATGGCCGATAAGAACCGCTGTATCTGGTAAACAGATGACTCCGGGTGGAGCTTTTGAAATAATGGAAATATTAGGAAAAGAAGAATCTTTAAGAAGAATCGAAAAAGGAATTCTAAAATTACAAGAGGCATTAAATGTTTAATGAAGCTCAGAAGCTTGCAATTAATCATATTGATGGTCCAATGATGGTGTTGGCGGGTGCAGGTTCTGGAAAGACTACGATACTTACAAATAGAATAAAAAATCTAGTTGTTAATGAAAATGTTGAAGAATCGAGGATATTAGTAGTAACTTTTACTGTAGCCGCAGCACTAGAAATGAAAGCTAGATATGAAAATATATGCAATAAAAAGAATTCGATGGTTAATTTTGGTACTTTTCATCGAATTTTTTTTAGTATTATAAGAGAAGAATATAATTTAACAGCTGAAAATATTATATCTAATATAGCTAAATATGAGTTATTAAAAAACATACTGTTGTCTTATAATTTGGATCTTGAAGATGAGAAAGAAGTTATTAGTAAACTTTCTGGAGAAATTGCTAAGATTAAAGAGGGAAGTAAACAATATTCAAATAATAGCGTATATTCAAAATATTTTAAGGATATTTACAAGAGATATCATGAAGAGCTTAGAGCCAATAAGTTAATAGATTTTGAAGATATGGAAGTATTGGTATATAAGCTTTTTCAAAAAAATGGGCCAATATACAGAAAGTGGAAAAATAGGTATGATTATATTTTAATTGATGAGTTTCAAGATATAAATAACTTACAGTATAAAATTATAAAGATGATGATAAATGAAAAACAAAATATCTTTATAGTAGGAGATGATGATCAATCTATATACGGATTTAGGGGATCAGATCCCAATATTATGCTTAATTTTCCGAAAGAATTTCCAGACACTAAAACTGTAATGCTTGAATATAATTATAGAAGTGGACAAGAAGTTGTAGATATTGCAAATAAACTTATAACGAATAATAAAATTAGGTTTAATAAAAAATATAAAACAGTCGAGGATAATTACTCTAAGGTAAATATCAAGGAGTTTAGTAGTGATAAAGATGAATTCAAATATCTTGCAAAGATAATAAAAGAAATGACTAAATCAGGGACTAAACCTGAAGATATAGCTATTCTTGTAAGAACAAATTCTAGGTTAGGATATCTTACATTTATTTTTAACAGATATTCTGTACAGTTTCAAGCTAAAGACTATATACCTAATATTTATGATAATTTTGCAATTAAAGATATATTGACCTATTTAAGACTTGCAATTGGCAAGGGGAACAGGGAAGATTTTATAAGAATAATTAATAAACCAGTGAGATATATTAGCGTTGCAAATATAAAAGAGTCTGGTACTGATTTGAAAAAACTTGAACATTTATATCGGTCTAATATACACATAAAGGGTAACATAATTACATTAAGAGAGGACCTAGATAATATTTCAAAACTACCACCTTCAATGGCAATAAAGTATATATTAAATATTATTAATTATAAAAATTATCTGATTGAGTCATGCCAAAAGATGGGTGTAGATATTGATGAAGTTGAAGATAAGATAAATTATTTAATTGACTTTGCATCTGGTATAAGTGAGATTGAGGACTTGTTCATAGAAATTGAGGAGTACAAAAAGACATTATTGTCTAATAAAAAAAATAATGATGATAAAAAAGGTGTTTATATCATGACTATTCATGGATCAAAAGGGTTAGAATTTAAACACGTATTTATTATTGATGTAAATGAATCATATATTCCTCATAATAAAGCTGATAATATTGAAGAAGAAAGAAGACTTTTTTATGTAGCTATAACAAGGGCAATAGAAAGTTTAAATATTTACTATAGTTTATCAATTGCTGAGAAAAGTATAGATAGATCTAGATTTATTGATGAAATAGTAAGAGAAACAAAATAAATTAAATAGAGTTATATTTTTTATTAATAAATATCGAGGGCAGATTGTATGAAAATTTGCTTATTCTACAATCTACCCTTACTGTTTATTACTAGTGGCAACCACCACCACAAGAACCACAACCACATCCACAACTATCATGGTCATGAGCTTGTTTTTCTAACTCATCAAGATAATTCATATAATCAGATAAGAAATTGGATACTTTAGTATACTCTTCATCAGAAGCAATATTGTCTAACATTGGAGTACCGTTTTCGTCTTCATTAAAACGATAAATTAGTAGCTTATTTGAAACTTCAGAATCCATCATTTCAAGTAGAGCTATATACTTTTGATCATTTTTGTCATCTAGTCTAAAGGCTGCAAAAACTTGACATTGTATTTCGCCTTCATCTGTCTGAAGTGTTAATCCTCGCCCGATATATTCGTCATATATTAAATTTTGCATAATATCCTCCATAAATTAAATTAGCATTTGCAAACATATATAATTATAACACATATATAGATAAAAATATATGAATATAAAAAGAGGATTAAGAGATATAACTTTTAATCCTCGATACTAATAATATTTTATTATCTAATTATGTTGTAGATATTATTATAAGGTTACTATGTATTAAGCTAATGTAGCCTTTAAGAACCAAATTCTCTTGTTATAATCTGCTACATGATCTTCAAATAAAGCAACTGAAGAGAACCAACCTTCTTCATCACAAGCATTTCTTAATTCTGTAGCTTGATCTCTTAGAATTATTAGGTCATCAAGAAGAATTTGAAGAGCTTCTTCAGGTGTGAATTTTCTTGGTTCAATTTCTTTTATTGTAGCTTTTGCTAGATAATCTTTTAACATTGAATCAGGAGTTGCATCATACATCTTAAATTGTTCTGCAACTTCATCTAAATATTCAAATGTTTTATCATATACTTCTTCAGTATATAGATGAACTTGAACAAAGTTTCTTCCCATTTCATTCCAGTGTAAATTATGTAGTTTAAAAGTTATAACAGCCAAGTTTGCTAGATATTCGTTAAATTGATTAATTAATTTCATTTCTTTTCCTCCATATTTTTCTAATATTATTTTATATTGCATTATGATAGTTTGCAATAGTTAATTTAATTGTAAATAAAAATAGTAATTATTACTGTTTTTATTCTATCACTTTGATTTACAATTGTCAACAGTTGACAATTATTTTTTGTTTTGTTATTGTGATTACAATATATGAAATGGGGTGTATAGTGAAATTATCAACTAAAAGTACGTATGGACTAAGAGCAATGATAGATATTGCCATTAATTATAAAGAGAATCCTGTATCTATAAAAGATATTTCTGAAAGAGAAGATATATCATTGAAGTATCTAGAGAAATTAATGACTTCTCTTAAAAAAGCAGGATTAATTGATAGTATTAGAGGTGCTAAGGGAGGATATATTTTAAGTAGAGAACCTAATAATATATCCATTGGTGAAATACTTAGAGCTCTTGAAGGGAATCTCAACCCAGTTGATTGTAAACTTCTTATGGATGAAAATTGTAATATAGAAGATGATTGTATAATGAAGTTTGTATGGAGCAAAATTAGTGAAGGTATAAATATGGCTGTAGACTCGATGTCGTTACAAGATGTTATAGATAAGTCGGCAGATTGTTGCGTTGGAGGTTGTTCTATATGAAGGTTTATCTAGACAATGCTGCATCTACAAAGGTTGATGAAAATATTGTTGATGCCATTTTGCCTTATTTTACTGATGAATATGCAAATCCTTCAAGTGTGCATACTATGGGGAATTATGCAGAATTCGCTATAGAAAGAGCTAAGGAAAAAATTGCTGAGAAACTTAATATTCTAAGTGAAGAAATATATTTTACATCAGGAGCAACGGAATCAAATAACTGGGCTATTATAAGGGCTTTTGAGCTGTATCAGAATAAAGGTAAACATATAATAGTAAGTAAAATTGAGCATGATTCTATATTGAACGTTTGTAGATATCTACAAAATGAAAGAGGGGCCGAAATTACATATATTGATGTAGATGAAGACGGTATAGTCGATATAGAACAGATTAAAAATAGCATACGAAGTGATACAATAATTGTTAGTATTATGTATGTTAATAATGAGATTGGAACTATTCAACCAATTGAGAAAATTGCTAATATATTAGATGAAAAACAAATATTTTTTCATGTAGATGCTGTACAAGCTATAAATAAATTTCCTGTTGATATTACAGGGTTAAAGGTATCTACATTAGCAATTTCTGGGCATAAGTTACATGCTCCAAAAGGAATTGGAATATTATATATAAATAGAAATATTAAGTTTAAAAGCTTTATACATGGCGGAGGACAACAAAGAAATAGAAGAAGTGGAACAGAAAATGTTACCGGTATAATTGGTATTGGAGAGGCAATATATAATTATAAAGAAGAAATATCTAATAGAATTAGATCAAATAGAGATTATTTTATTTCAAAGCTTATGGAAATTGATGGAGTTAAGCTTAATGGTTCTATTGGAAATAGAGTTTGTAATAATATAAATATAAGTATTGAAGGTTGTGATACAGAAGATATAATATTAGGTATGGATATGAAGGGGGTATTTATTTCTGGAGGATCAGCTTGTGAATCTGGAGCTGTAGAACCTTCTCATGTATTAAAGGCATTGGGATTAAAATATACTGAGATTGTTAGTTCGGTTAGGATAACAATTTCAAAATATACGACAATTGATGAAATTGATTATGCAATTAATGCATTAAAAGAAGTGGTAAATAATATTAGACAAGTGATGGAATAATGGGAAAAAAAGTAGTTGTAGGAATGTCTGGAGGCGTAGATTCATCTGTAGCAGCATATTTATTAAAAGAGCAAGGATATGATGTAATAGGTGTAACTATGCAGATATGGCAAAATGAAGATGATAATATAAAAGAAGCAAATAATGGGTGCTGTGGGCTTAGTGCTGTAGCTGATGCTAAAAGAGTCGCAATGAGCATTGGTATTCCTCATTATGTAATGAATTTTAGAAAAGAATTTCAAGATAAGGTAATAGACTACTTTGTAGATGAGTATATAAATGGGAAAACACCTAATCCATGCATAGCATGTAATAGATATATAAAGTGGCAATCGCTATTAAAGCGTAGCAAAATGCTTGGAGCTGACTATATAGCGACAGGCCATTATGCAAGGATAAAGCTGCTTGATAATGGTAGATATACACTTTATAAGTCGGTTACAGATAAGAAGGATCAGACGTATGCTCTTTATAATTTAACTCAAGATCAACTAAGATCTACACTTATGCCTGTTGGGGATTATGATAAGGAGAAGATTAGAGAGATTGCAATGAAAATTAACGCACGAATTGCCAATAAGCCAGATTCTCAAGAGATTTGCTTCATACCTGATCATGATCATGCCAAGTTTATTGAGAAAGAAACTGGAAGTAAGGCAAAAGCAGGTAATTTTATTGATATGGATGGAAAAATAATTGGACAACATAAAGGGATAATTAATTATACAATTGGACAGAGAAAAGGCCTTGGAATTTCTCTAGGAAAACCTTGCTATGTAGTCAAGATTGATCATAAAAAAAATGAAGTGGTTTTAGGAGATGGTGAAGATATACTTAGTAATGAATTAGAAGCAAGAGATATAAATATGATGGCTTTTGATAAATTTGATGAGGATGAATATTATTATGCAAAAATAAGATATTCTCATAAAGGGGCTAGATGTAAAGTTAAGAATAAAAAAGACGGATTTATTGTAACATTTGAAGAGCCACAAAGAGCAATTACTCCAGGGCAGTCCGTAGTGGTTTATAAGGATGATATGATAGTAGGCGGCGGAACTATTTGTGAAAAAAATGTGAATTATTGAAACGCTATTGCAATTGTAAATTCTTTTTGTTAGTATATTTTAGCTAATATATTGAGAGGTGACATTTTGGAAGATTCAATGAGATTGAATGAAGTCGAATTTCTTGAAGTTATACGAGGAATAGTTGACTATGCAAAAGAAAAAGATGGTTCAATAACAACTGAAGAAATAAATGAACTTTTAGGCATTATAGAAATAAGCGAAGAAAAAGTAGAAACAATATATAATTACCTTGAGGCAAATTCTATAGAAGTCCTTAGGGGAGATGATGATTTAGATATCGTTCCTGATATAGGAGAAGATGAAGAAGATGACGATGACGAAGGACTGCTAGATGGAGTTAGTGCAGATGATCCAGTTAGACTTTATCTTAAAGAAATTGGTTCGGTACCGTTGTTAACTTCTGATGAAGAATTAGAATTAGCAAAAAGGATGAGTGCTGGTGATGAGTTTGCAAAAGAAAAGCTTGTAGAAGCAAATCTAAGATTAGTAGTTAGTATTGCTAAAAAATATAAGGGAAGAGGTATGAGTTTCCTAGATCTAATACAAGAGGGAAATCTTGGACTTATAAAGGGAGTAGAAAAGTTTGATTATACTAAAGGGTATAAGCTTAGTACTTATTCTACTTGGTGGATAAGGCAGTCTATTACTAGAGCATTATCTGATTTTGGTAAAACCATCCGTATACCAGTTCATATGGTTGAAACCATAAATAAGGTAGCAAAAGTTCAAAGACAATTGACGATAGAGTTAGGTTATGATCCAAAACCAGCAGAGATAGCAAAAGCTTTAGATATGAAGGAGAGTAAGATAATAGAAATCCTTCAAATGGCAAAAGAACCATCAAGTTTAGATACACCGATTGGTGAAGAAGAAGATTCTACTCTTGGTGATTTTGTTGCAGATGAAAATGCAAAGACTCCTGAAAAGAGCCTTGAAAATGAGATGCTTAAGGAACATATAATAAATCTATTAGATGATTTAAGCGATAGGGAAAAAGAGGTAATAATTCTTAGATTTGGATTAAGAGATGGAGTATCTAGGACTTTAGAAGAAGTGGGTAAACAATTTAATGTTACTAGGGAGAGGATTAGACAGATTGAAGCTAAGGCCTTAAGAAAACTAAGACAACCATCAAGATACAAATATATCAAGGATTTTTTACATGAATAATGGGTAATTGTTGATTTTATAAGATAATAAATTTATATCACATATTTTTGGGGAGTTGGAATATATTTATTCCAGCTCTTTATTAAATTGTAAAATAAATTTTTCGAATACTATAGAAAATAAAATATGAAAAAAATAAAATATATGGTATAATACGGGTTAAAGCGGTAAAGTGAGGAGGAGGATGTATGTTTAGACCACAGGATATTGATTTTAGTAAATTATTTGATGAGAGTATTAACTTAAAAAAAATTATAAAGGATGTTCATGAGCAATATAAGAAAGAATTAGAATCTTTAAGAAACACACATGCAAAAACTATTGAACTTAATTATGGTGATGAAGTAAAAATAGGGGATATAATAAATATTGATGTGAAAGGCGGTTCTGATAGATTTGATAAAAAAGGAATTGTAGTTACGCTAGGACTAGGGTTTTATGCACTAGATCTTGAAGAGAAACTTGCTGGATACGAAGTTGGTTATGAAGGGGAATTTGATTTTGTCTTTAAGAAAGAAGAACTAAGAGTTTCGGTTAAAATTAATTCTGGAAAGAGAAATATACCGGCTGAATTATCAGATGAATTTATAAAAAAAATCTCAAATAATGAGATTTCTAATATGAAAGAATATGAAGATCAATGGCATAGCATGAATTTAAGAATGCAGATAGAAGAAGAATTTGTAAATAAAATTTATATGAAAATGGCTACAGAACTTGCAGAAAAATCTAAAGTAGAAATAAAAAGGGAAACTATTGAAAGACTTGAAGAATCATTTGCTCAATGGAGAGATGAAGAAGCAAGAATGGCAAACGGAGATGTATTATCTGTATATAAAAAATACTTTGGTGAAGATATAAAAGATGAAAATGAAGGAGCTGCGAGATATATTGACTATCTAAAGAAACAGGCACTAATTAATGATTATGCAAAAGAATTATTTGATTTTGATGGTTGTAGTGTAGATGAAGCAGAATATAATTCATTAGTTGAGGGATTTGCTGAAGAAAATAACTTATCAATTGAAGAAGTTAAAAATAATACAAGTTTTGATGATTATTGTATTAGTAGGTACCAAGAGCATTTATCAAGGGAGATGATGAAAGTATTAGATAGACATATAGAAAGCAAGGCAGACTCGGAGGATGTATGAGCAGAAGTAATGAAGATTTGAAAGTTATTAATCAGATAAATCAACTAGAAAATGAAGAGAAGAAAAACCTACATGGTTCATACTTAAAGGGAAGGAAAAAAACGTGGAGTAGTTTTGCTAGATTTATATTCTCGGTGAGGCTACCATGGTTATTTATTATTATTGCAATAGCATTGGGTATGATTTCATCAAAGGTTGGAGCGATATTTACGAATTTTCAGAGAGAATTCTTTTCTGGCAATTTAACAAGAGAAACGATAATGAAAGGTATAGGCATTTTAGTATTTGCAATGATTGTTTCTATTGTTGCCAATTTTATTAGAGATTATACGACCAATAGAATTTCCAGAAATATACGTATTAGCTTATGGAATAAGGTAACAAGACTTCCTATGTCAGCGTATCAATTAATCGCACCGAGAGAATTAATTTCAAGAGTTACTCAAGATGCGGATCTAATGGGAACGAGTTTTGTTACAATACTTGTTACATTGTTGACTTCTTCATATGCTGTATTTATATATATGAAACAGATATTTGACTATGACCAGTCGCTAGCATATATGCAACTTATGATTATACCTTTTTTCTTAATATTAAAATTTATAGCAGGAAGAATTAACTACAATATAGCTGTTAGATCAAGGTTTAGATTTGCGTCATTAACTAGATATATGATGTCAATATTAGTAAATATACCACTTATTAAAAGTTATAATAAAGAGGCGTATGAAAGAGTAAGAGGAAATGTAGCAATTTCTGAATATACTAAGTTGCAGTTTAAACAAGAAGCGTTTGGAATTGGATTTGATTTAATTGATCAGGTATTTCAGACTATTAATGATTTAGTATGTATATTGTATGGTGGATATTTAGTTGCAAATGATAGGTTAGACATAGGAACATGGATAGCATTTTATATATTCTCATCTGGAATCTATGCCATGTTACAGGTTGTTACTAATCTTTGGCCGCTGTTAAAAAGTATGCAAGGTTCATTACAAAGGATAGAAGATGTTATGCAGCTTGAAGCTGAAGATATTTCTATAGAAAAAGCTGAAGAAATTGATATAAGTAATATTAGATTAACTGATGTAAGTTTTTCATATTTGGATACAAAAGTTTTAGATAATATAAATTTAGAATTTAAAAAAGATGAGATGACTGCAATTATTGGTAAATCAGGAAGTGGAAAAACCACAATATTATCTTTATTACTAAGATTTTATGAAGCTAATGATGGCGAAATACTAAATGGTGAAACTAATATTATTAAATATCCGTTGAATGCATGGAGGAAAAATATTGCATATTTACAACAGGAGTCAGCATTATTTGATGATACAATTAGAAATAATTTAGTATATGGGATTGATAGAGCATGCACAGATGAAGAATTAAATTCAGTTTTAAAAGAAGTTGATTTGCTAGATACTATAAATAGTATGCCTAATGGATTAGATACAGTTATAACAGAAGGTGGAAATTCTTTATCTGGAGGGGAAAAGCAGAGATTATCTATTGCTAGATTATTATTAAAACAACCTAAAATAGTTCTTATCGATGAAGCTACATCAAACTTAGACAATATTTCAGAAAATAAGGTAAAGATGGCTTTTGAAAAGTTAAGAAAAAATAGAATTGTTATAATAGTGGCTCATAGATTATCAACAATTAAAAATGTAGATAAAGTAGTAATTGTTGAAGATGGAAAGGTTGTTGAACAAGGAAAATTAAATGATATAAAAGCTGAAAGTAGCTTTTATAATAATTTGATTAATGCTGAAAAGGGAGGTAGCCATGAATAAGAGAGAAAGAAAAACTTCATTATTAGCATTATTAAAATTATTAAAGGATAGTAAAATTCCTTTAATTCCTTTTTTAGTAATATTTGCAATAAATATATATGCAACCAACCTTGGAGTTAAAATTTATGAATATGCCGGTGAAATAATGTCTGGTAATATATTTGATAATGAACTCGTTTTGAAATATGTATTAACTAGTATTGCGGTAGCATTGATAGGTATTTTGACAATATTTGCTGCATGGATTATGATAAATTTCCAAAAAAGAACTCAACAGAGAGTATGGGATATATTCTTAAAGTTACCATTAAAAAGACTTGAAGAATTAAAACCTTCATCATTGGTATCACGTGTAACAAATGATGCTGGGTTTATGGGAACGTTTCTCAACTTTTTTGCAAATGTATTTATATCAGCATATTCTGTTTATGCTGCATCTGTAGTTCTATTTAAACAAAGTTCAAAATTAGCTTCATATGTAGTACCTATTATTTTGGTTTCTGCTTTAGTATCAATATTTTTTGGCAAGGCGATTTATAAGATACATTTTAAGCTACAGGATGTTGACAGTAATATAACAAGATTTTTCAATGAAAGACTCTCAAATATGAAACTTATAAAAAGTTCTTGTACGGAGTATTATGAAATTGAAAAAGGGATAGATGCAAGTAATTATAAGTTAAGAGCACAAACTGGCAAGGTTGTATATGATACATTATGGTCAGGATATCAGACGTTTATAACCATAGTTGTTCAGGCTATTGTTCTTATATTTGGAGCGAAAGCTATAAATGATGGAAGTTTGGAATTAGGTGGATTTGTTACATTTTTCATGTTAACAACATCATTCCCTGGGAGAGTGCAATCATTTTACAGTAATGGACTTAGCCTTATAAGGATATTTGGGCAAACGCAAGTCGTAGCAAATATAAATAGTGAGAAGATTGAAGATTTAAGTTCAGGTCAAGAATTAGATTTTTCACTTACGGATAAAGATATAAAATTTGAAAATGTAAGTTTTGGATATGATAAAAAGAGGGTGTTAGATTCGATTGATCTTGATATAATAAATGGTAAGATAACTGCAATTGTTGGTAAATCGGGATCTGGGAAAACAACTATATTAAAGCTTATTGAAAGATTTTATAATGTTGAAAATGGAAAGATATCCATTAATCAAAATGATATCACATCATATAATTTAGGTGATTGGAGAAGTTCAATTGGATATATAATTCAAAATTCACCATTACTACCAGGGACGATAGAAGACAACATTATTTATGGGGCTAAAGATAAGCCAGATAGTAATAAAATTGATGAAATTTTGGATTTAGTTAAATTAAAAAAAGAAGTTCACGAATTAAAGGATGGTATTAATAGTTTAGTAGGAGATTTTGGAGATAAATTATCGTCTGGACAAAGACAAAGAATTGCAATTGCTCGTGCTTTAGCTATTGAACCAGATATTCTATTGATGGATGAGGCTACTGCAAACTTAGATACTATAAATGAAGCTGCTATAATGGAAAGTATAATAAAAAATAGGGCTGGAAAGACTACAGTTGTTGTAGCTCATAGATTAAATACAATAAAGAATGCAGATAATATAATTGTAATGGATAAGGGTAAGATAGTAGGGGCTGGAACCCATGATGAATTACTAAATACATGTCCGTTATACGTAGAATTGGTAGGTTAATATGATTAGAGAAGTTAAACAAGAAGAATTTGAAGATATTGTAAAAGAAGGATTTCATATAGTTGATTTTTATGGGACTACATGTATGCCTTGCAAACAGCTTGCAAAGGTACTTGAAGAAATAGATAAAGAAGTACCGCAGTTATCTATTATCAAGATTAATATTGATGAAAATAGAGATGTAGTGAGCAAATTTGATATTATGAGCGTTCCGACTATACTTTTTTATAAAGATGGAATAATCATTGAAAGAAAGATTGGACTTATGCCAAAGATGGAGATATTTAGTCTTATAGGCGAAAATATGTATTAAATATAAATTTAATATATAAAGATAAAATAGCTAATGGAAGTAACGACCCCATTAGCTATTTTTATAAAAGTGATATATTAAAACTTTATAAGTTATTTGGATACACCGGTAGAGCCAAATCCACCATCTGCTCTTTTTGTTTCATTTAAGATATCAGTTTCTTCAAATGATGCAGTTAAATAAGGCATAAAAATTATTTGTGCGATCCTATCTCCATCATCAAATGAAACAACCTCATTGCTATGATTATGAAGTGGTACCATTATTTCGCCTCTATAGTCACTATCAATAACTCCAACCTTATTTGCAGGAGCTATACCTTTTTTTGTAGCTAGACCACTTCTTGCGAATACAAGACCTACTATACCCTTTGGCATTTCAAGGGCAATTTGTGTATGTATAAGAACAGTTTCATGTGGATTTATAACTATTTTTTCGCCTTGACATGCATGAATATCTGCTCCGGCAGCTTCATCACTTGAATACTTTGGAATGATGGCTGCGGGTGCGAGTTTTTTGAACTTTATTATAGTATGCATTAATTTTTCCTTTCATTATGCTTATATAAATCATATTATACATAATATGTTATAATAAATCTATGAAATTACATCAGTTAAAATATATATTAGAAGTTGCCGATTCTAGAAGCATATCAGAAGCTGCTAAGAGACTGTTTATTTCTCAGCCTAGTTTAACAGCAGCAATAAAAGAGTTGGAAGATGAAATAGATTTAAAAATATTTAATAGAACAAATCGTGGTGTGGATATTACTAATGAGGGGGAGGAATTCCTAGGATATGCAAGACAGGTAATGGAACAGATGAGATTACTAGAGGATAAATATATAGGAGGAGAAAATAGGAGAATTTTATTTTCAGTATCATCTCAACATTACTCATTTGCGATAAATGCTTTTGTGGATTTGATTAAAGAGTTTCAAGAAAAAAGTTATGATTTTACATTAAGAGAAACTCAGACATACGAAATAATAGAGGATGTGTCTTTATTAAAAAGTGAAGTAGGTATACTTTATACTTGCAGTAAAAACGAAGAGATAATTGGAAAGCTTATAGATAAATATGGGTTGGATATTAAAGAATTATTTACGGTTCACCCTCATGTTTTTATAAATTCATCTCACCCATTAGCTAGAAGGAAAAGCTTAAGTCTTGAAGATATGGATGACTATCCTTACCTATCATACGAGCAGGGGGCGAATAATTCGTTTTATTTTTCAGAAGAAATATTAAGTTATATACCTCGGCCAAAGAATATAAAAGTAAGGGATAGGGCCACATTATTTAATTTGCTTATAGGCCTTGATGGATATACCGTTTCAACTGGGGTCATGAGCAAGGAATTAAATGGTGAAAATATAATATCTATACCTCTTGAGGTGGATGAGTACATCAAAATTTGTGTTGTTACAAAGAAAAATATTAATTTAAGTAGATTTGCAACTAGGTATATAGAGTTAGTTAAGCAATATGTTAAATAGAAAAGCATTAAAAAGTTATATAAAAAGTGTTGATGACATTACATTAATATTGTGTCACCAACACTTTTTATAATTGACTCATTATTTCGTCTAGCTATTATCTGAGAATATATTTAATTGCTTTCGATTGCAGAATGTAATGTTTCATCTTCTGAAGGGGCAGACTCATTATCTACAGTAGAAATTTCAGTGTTTGAAACTTCTTCATTTTCGTTATTAGAAACTTCTCCTGAGTCATTAATGTTAGATTCTTCAGAATTTGAATTTGTTACATTATCACCAGACTCTTCAGAGCTTATATTGGTTGAATCCTCATTAGATTCTTCTGCCGCCATATTTTGATTAGAAGATTCAGGTGAAACACCTTCATTTCTATTTTCTTTATCTATTGTATTTTCATTACCTTCAGTAGTAGTTGTAGTTTCAGAATTTGCTTTAGGAGTTTCACTATTTTCCACATCTTTAGGATTTTCATTTTCTGAATTTTTATTATCAAGTTGTGAATCAGTAAAATTTTTAAGACCTTGCAGATAGCCCTCAGTTGAAGTGAATCCATAAGCCACATCTTCATCTTTAAACTTATCTAACCATGCTAGAGCTCGTCTTTTCTTAGCTCCTGTCAATTCACTATTAACACGTTCTCTAATTTTTGCTATTTCTCTATAAACCTGACTTCTATCAACACTACCAGAAATTGTTGGAATTTCTATGTGAGGTATTTTATTCTGAATATAGATTTTCCATCCATCACTTTTAATTTTATATCTATGATCATGATCGCCATGATCAACTATCATATATCCATCCTCTATTCTAATTGAATCTGGACTAACATGCATGCTACTAGCAAGGCTGTTTAATTCTTTCTCAAATTCTGCCTCAAGCTCATCATCAGTCTTAGTATTATCCTTTGGAGAAGTATCTTCTTTAGGATTATTACTTTGATTTTCTTTTAGTTTTTTTAGATGTTCTCTACCTTGAGCAATTTGATCTTCAGTTAAATCTTTGAAGAACACATAGTGATAATGGTCGCCATGAGCTACAACAAAACCTTCCCCAGATTCATCAGTTATATCTTCAATATTAAATTCAAATCCATCTTCTGAATGGGTTGAATCATTATGACCGCCATCATTATCATGTGAGTGATGATGGTGTGAATATGCTAAGTCAAAAGCAGCTTTTTCAACAGCTAATATTTCTTTTATGGCTGACTTTAATTTGTTCTCTGATTTATCATTTGAACTTTCTACATCTAACTTAATTAACTTTAATTCTGAAGTAAACTCATCTACCTTATCCTTTGGCATTCTAGATTTATTATTTTCAATAAAGGCTAATATTTGATCAGTATAAGTATTTATATAGCCTTCATTTAATGTATAATTTTCACTAAAACCACCTGCTTGTAGCCCGGTGAAACTATTCATTCCCTTAGGTACTTCTCGTTCTCCGTTTTTCTCTAACTCAAGAGGGTTTCTAACTATTTCTAATGTAGATAATTTTGAATTAGTAGAATCAAGCTCCATAGATTTAATAAAGTTATCATTAACTTTAAGTACTATTAAATTACTATATCCTACAAATCCTTTTAAAGTATCAATATAGTTATTATTTGCATATATTTCCTGAATATTATCATTTTTTCCAGATACTCTTGAAATTTGGTTGTCATTAACTTTTAATACATTTAATTTTGCAAAATTTTCAAGTTCAGAAAGAGATTCTATTTCATTATCTGAAACATCTAAGTTTGTTAAACTTGAACTACTAGCCTTTAAGTTTTGAATATGGTTATGTGCTGCATCTATTTGAACTAGTGCATTAGAATTTTCTATACCTTTAAGAGAGCGAAGTTGATTATTTTCAACATTTAGGTAAGCTAAATTTGGCAAACCTTTTAGGAAGTCTAAATCCCACAAGCCAACATTTTCAGCATGAAGTTCTGATAAATTATCTAATTTAAGTGTATTAAGGTCTATATTTTCGTTACCATTTAAGAATAGATATTTTATATTATCTAAGCCTGAAAGTTCTGAAACATTATAAATATTATTGTTCTCTAAGCTTATTAATTCTATCTTTTTCTTATCCTTAAGAGGACTTAAGTCTTTAACATTATTATTATCTAAAGTAACCTGCCATAAGTTCTCAAATTTTCTAAGAGGTTCTATATTAGTGATTTTATTATTAGCAGCATTTATTGCTACTAGACCAGGAATATTATTTACAAAATCTAAATTTGTAAGTCCAAGTCCAGAGACATCTACACCTTCAAGTGTTTTTATATCTTTTAGAAAATCTAAATCTTTAACATTAGAATATGGTATCCAAAGATGTTTGATATTCTTAAATTTAAGAATATCATTTACATCGCTTACTTTTGAATGGCCAAGAGATAGTACTTCGACATTATGAAGATACTCTATACCCTTTAACTTTAATGGATCCTTCATCATATCAAGTGGTGCGTATCTAAGTGAACTAATCCACTCCTTTATTTTGTCAGGATTACTTTCGTTAGGATCAAGTTTAGTATTTGAAGGTGCAATTAAAATTGCATCAGCAAGTTCAGGATCTATTCCTAGAGTTTTTACCATAACTTCTTTTGCAGTACCGTTATTATGTGAGTGATCATGGTGTGGATCTACAAAAGGTTTTGATGTGTCAATATCAGAAATTTTATAACTATGATAATGATCTCCATGAGGAACATGAAGATAATCACCATCAACTATTATTTTATCTGGTTCAACATTAAAAGCTTTTGCAAGATATTTGATTTTATCTTCTAGATTGTTATCTCCTTGGTTAGCAGTATCACTTGATGTATTATTTGATGATCCTGTATTATCCACTACATTGGTTGAAGGAGTTTTGTTTGGAATAAGGTAACTAAATCTAGTGCCTTCAAGAGATGAGTATGAAACAAAGTGAGTATGATTTCCATGGGCAACTATAAGACCATTAGGAGTTGTTCCAACAATGTTTGAACCATCAAAAATAAATCCATCATCAGTTGGAGTGTCTATACCAACTCTTGATGTTACAGTATTAGAGATAGGCGTGGCTTTTATACTTCCTGATTTTTTCCAATTATCGATAGCAGCAAGTTCAGAAGCAGTAAGTTTATCTTTGCCTATAAAATGATAGTGATCCCCATGTCTAACAACATATCCATTACTATATTCTTCCACAATATCATTAGGATTAAATACGTAACCATCAGATGTATGGCTAGATTTATGCTCAGATGAATGTGAATGTCCATCTTCATTGCCATCATAGTTTTTCATACTTATCTCATTAGCTTGATCTTCAGTTAATATATTTGTTTGTTGTACACCAGGCTTTGGATAATAATAAAACTCTTTATCAACTTCAATTATATAACCTTGATCAACTTCATATCTTATATCTTCTTGCTTTAATTTGTAGTTAGGATCTCGCATAACTACTTTTTCTAGGAATTTAGCATCATTAGGTATTTTCCCTTTTTTGAAATGCGAATGATCTCCATGTAGCCAAGAATAACCATCAGCAGTTATATATGTTACTATAACTTCTTTTTTCTTTTTATCATCTTTTTTATGATTATGTTCTTTGTCATGTTCATGTTCTTCTTTATTTGCCATATTGTTGTGCATACTTGCTTTATTACTGTCATGATTTAATAGCTGATATCCACCGACACCTATAACAGCAGCAGATAGAACTAAACCTGTGATTATTTTTTTATTTCTGTTCATAATTCCTCCATTTTTAGTAAGCTTATTATAACTGAAATGAGCTTATATGTCTATTATTTTAAATAAAATTTAGAAAAATCTTACTAAAAAATAAAGCGAATTTGAGAAAACAGAATAAAATTTGAGAAAATTATATAATAGTGTAATTAGATGATGTTTATAATTGTCTTCTGAGAGTTGATGGAATTTTTAGTATAAAAGATTATAATATTAATATATAAATGATGTTGTTTATGCAAAATACACATATATTTAAAGTGGATAAATATGGTATAGATTATAACGGGATAAAACGACTAAAAAAGTGGATAGATTATTGTTTGAAATATAATTTTTATATAAATTTTATCGTAGTAAATCGCAAAAATTAGGTAAAATGTAGAAATTAACAAATTGTTACATAAATTTTAAAAAATTATTGACTTATTAATAATAAGGAGATTATAATTTTTTTACAAGCTGGTAGTGTCGCGCACTATCCTTGATTGCAATGAAAGGAGAACAGATATGTTAAAATTAAATTCTAACGTTTTAGCAAACAGTGCGAAAAAATCTACTAAGGTTGCACCAGGTTCATGCTGCTGCTGTTCATGCTGCTGCTGCTTCTCAATAGGAGTAAATGGTGGTAATGCTACAGCTGGTGCTACAATGACTCCAGTACCTGCAGGTAAATAGTCATAGTATTGAATATCAAATACGTATAGATATTCAAATTGCAAAGGCTGGTGAATGTCGATACATTCACTGGTCTTTTATTATATTTATTGAGGAATTATGTTATTTAAAAGAAAAAAAGAAAAAGAAAACAATGATATAAATTTGATGCCATATGAAGCTATGGCAATGTTTGACTTTAATTTAAACTATATAGGTCTTTCAGTTTATTCTGATCAAACGGTTGTAAAAACATCTGAACAGATTATGAGTAATCACTTAAAACCTAGTATAAATAGATTATATAGTGAAGAATGGCTGCTTAATTATAAGGCACAAAATGGTTATATTGGATACAATGCAAGCATATCATCTTTTTTTGAAGATGAAGCTATAATAACATTTAGTAATAGTGAATTCTTTGAAGATGATAAGGATGTTATAAAACTTCCTGCACCTACTAAAATTAATGCAAGTCTTGATTCTTGCATAAAAAATAGAAGATCAGTTAGAAAGTTTAAAAATAGTTTTATGTCAATGGCTGATTTATCAGCAATACTTAAAAATGCCTATGGAATAACTGGAGAAACTAAGATAAAAGAAGATATGTATAAAACTATAAAGCTTAGGGCAACTCCATCCGCAGGAGGATTATATCCTTTAAGTTTATACTTCTATGCACATAATATCAAAGGGATAGAGGATGGGATTTATTGTTACCTTGCTTATGGGCATTGCATTAAATTGATAAAGAAAATAAAGGAATCTATAAGAAAGTATGCTGAATTTTCATTTATAAATGCAGAGGATGCTAATTTAGTTATATTTTATATATACAATTTAGCTAAAAACTCGAGAAAATATGGTAATCAAGCTACTACATATGCAATGATCGAATGTGGAGAAATTGCTCAAAATGTTCAGCTAACAGCTACAGGCTTAGCATATGGGGCTTGTGATATTGGTGGGTATGAAAAGGAAGATGTTGAAAAATTATTGGGTATAGATGGTAGAATTAAACATATGATACACATGACTATTCTTGGAAATGGGGAAAGCGATGAAGTATAGTTTAAATAATAATGTAAGAATAATTCAAAGAGGTAGTATTATTACATTTAGAAAAGGATTATGGGATTATAATGAAGCAAGTATAGATATCAATGAATTGAATGAAGATGTTGCTCTAAAATTATGTAAATTAGTTACAGATCTTTGGAATGGTCAAGACATTGATGATGAAGAGTATGAAGAATTAAAAGAGGTAATAGATGGACTATACTATGGAGAGTTTTTACTAAATGCTGATGAAAAACATATAAGAGAAGATATTTTAAAAATTCTTTTAGGCAATATGAGCTATCAAGCGAGAAGGGTAGAAAATCCTAAAAAGGTGTTGCTAGTTACCGATAGTAATTACATTGAAAAAATAGCAATAGATATGTCAAAAGAAATAGGATTAGAATTAGATATTTTAGATAAAGATATGATATTTAATATTATGCATGCCAATTTAACACAAAAATTAGATGCGCTTAGCAGAATGGATACCATAAAAAAGTATGGAGATTTTTTCAAGGATTATTCTGCTATTGCGGTTTGCCAATATAGGTTAAATATTTTATTTTTAAGGAATATAAATGAGGTTTGTATAGAGAATGGAACTCAATTAATTATCTCTGCACTTGATGGACCATTTGTTCATATGACTGCACTAAAACCACCAAAAACAGCGGATTTTGATAGCTTAGAGCAGAGAATACTAGCCAGACTAGAAGATCATACGTTATATAGGGATTTTACTAATATAGATGTCCATACAAGGTGCAAAGAGAATAAAGCTTATATACCTATATTAACTTTGCTTTTGAGTATGTGTATTAGTGAAGCATATCTTGTTAGTAATATAGGTAGTTCTAAATTTGAAGGTAGATTGTTGAGTATCTATATTCCTACCTTAGAAATACAGGTACAAGACATACTGAAGATTCCAACTTCAAATGCAATGGGCAATTTAGCTAAAACACAGTATAAAGATAATCAAGTTGAAGCTAGAAAGATAATTAATCAAATATTAAAGAATAGAAGGTAGTATATGGATTATTATCCAAGTTTTGGGACGATATTTAACAATTTAAAAAGAATAAGTGGTAATCATACAGGTATATTAAACCAGAGTCAATCCCCAATAATTAATCATACTAGAGGTGTGCAGTTAAAGAGTGTTACAGGAACACTCCCAAATTATCATAAATTGATATTGGGAGATAGTGCTGAAATTGCATATCATATTATTGGATATGGTAGCCATTATGAAGAAGCTCTTATTAAGTATGTTGGTGAATCGATTGAGAGATATGCAGGCGTTATAACAACAAAATTATGTGAAAATGACATTATATATGATACATATAATAATCTTTCTAAAGAAAATAAGGTTTTACCTTTAGAGTATTTGAGAGTTTTTGATGATGAACAGATCAAAAAGAATAATGAACTTAATATGACTATGTGTCAAAAAGAGGTTACAGGTGAAGATGTTATAGGATGGGTTCGCTGTGATTCTCTTTTTAATGATGATAAAATTTATGTACCTGCGCAGATGCTATTTGTAGGCTATCAAGTAAATGAGGAATTAGGAGAAAAACATTTTATACCAGGATTTTCTACTGGTACAGCTTCTCATACAGATATAAAGAAGGCATTATTTAATGCTATTGTTGAATATATTCAAATAGATAGCTTTATGCTGGCTTGGCATACGATGAAAAAATGTAGGAAAATTAATATCGATGATGAGAACATACTTAAAATATTAGAAGAATGTAATCTAGGAGCCGAATCTGACTATGATATAACTGTAATAGATATGTCTGTTGGAGATGATAATCCGCTTTACACTTTTGGGATAGTACTAAAAAACAAATATAACGAAGGACCATATATTGTATTTGGAGTGCAAGGAGGGCTTGATCCTAGACATACATTACTTAGAGGAGTAATGGAGGCGGCGTCTATAACATATGGATACTATTATAATGTCATATACTCACCAGAGCTTTTAGATAATATTGAATCAGATAACCCATTATTCTTGGATTTGGATTCAAATGTATTGTATTATTCACATATAAATGATATAGAAAAAAAAGATGCTATATTTAATAGCTTTATAGAAGGAGAAATCAACTTAAGTGAGTTAGAAAATAGACAAGGTACAGATATTGAAGAGGATATACAAAAGCTAGTAGATTATGTCGAAAAAATCAGTGAATATGCAGTATTCGCAGATTTTACGCCACCAGAATTAGCAGATACAAATTGGAAAGTTATTAGAGTGTTAATACCAGAACTGTTAGAGATGTGTATACCTCAATTTCCATTTAAAAATCATCCAAGAATGATCAAGTTTGGAGGAGTTAAAAATGATGCAGTACACCCTATGCCTTAGTATCATAGTATTACTTGCGACGAGTTTTCCAACAATTTTAATACAAAGTATTTTTGGAAATAGAACTAATAGAGACGATTCACGAACAATAAGAGCTATACTAATATATAATGTTATACTTAGTCTATTAGTGTTTAGATTAATAAAATTAAACTCATTAACATATATGGCAGATAGATTTAGTATTATATGGTTAGTTTTATGTATTATTATTGCGTTAATATTATTGATGGTTGAAATACAAGTATCTTATGTAATTGCTTGTTATAAAAACAGAGAGAGAATTAAGTTAAAGTTAGAATTTGTTGGAAATATTAAAAATGCAATTGATTGTACATGTATTATAATTAATTCTATATTTGAAGAATATATATATAGATATGTTTGGATGTTGGTTTTAATTATAGTTTTTGATTTACCTATTGCGCTTGTTATACTTATACAAGGATTGATATTTGCATATAATCATAGACTATTAGGAATTGAGATAGTTGCTGGTAAATTTTTTACAGCGATAGTGCTAGGAATTATATTTGCATATACTGGGAATTTATTTTATCCAATTATAATACACATATTAATGAATAGTATAATTTGTTATTTTAGTATGAGGTGCAGACATGAATAAAATATATCTATTATTCCTTATACTTATATTTGTTATTTTTGAAATAGACTTAATCAGGAATTCAAAACAGTTTAAAAGGTTTTGTTTAACACATATACCTAATATGAAAAAAGAAGTGATTTATGAATTTTTAATATATTCACTTAGAATAATAGCATTAATACCGTTAGCTAGAGAACTTAAAATTTATAATATACTAAATATATTTGATTCTGTTGTAGTGTTGATTACTTCAATTCTTGGAATATTAACAATAGTTTTCGCTGTAATGGTAGTTGTTATAGAATTGATTTTAAATACAAATTCTAGAGAAGTTTTTTCAAGATTGAGATATATTGAGATAGATACAAGGAGTATGAGTCTTAGTATATTGCTTATATTTATGCAGGCTATTACTGAAAGTGTATTTTTTGCTTATTTATTTCAGATAGGAAGTTATTATTCATTTATATCCATAGTAGTATATGTGATATACAAGATTGCAAAATCAAAAGATGCATATATTTTTTTATTGAACTTTGTGTTGTCTTTATCAATTGCTTTAGTTATATTTTCGATTTATACATTAGCTGGATGCTTATTGATGTTTATTTTATTATTGATAATTAATTTTGCAATGGCATTTAAGGAATGATATTATTGTGATTTGATTGAAAAAACTGTGCTCCTTACCATAATGGTGGGAGCTATTTTGTATAGATATATGGGATTTTTAAATAAATTTTATATGATAGCATATAATAATAAGTATACCAGAAATTATTTTTTAATAATTTCTGGTATACTTATTACTTTAATATTACCTCAAGGTTATGCTTAAGATTTTATTATCATATCTTCTAGGATAGATATTGCAACTTCGATGCACCTAGGACAATTAGAAGCTATAGTTCCATCATTTTTTGCAATCTCTAGTATTTGATCATCTGATATATCTACATTCAAAATATCTTTACATTTTTTATAACCAATAATTTCTATGAATTTATTGGTGAATTCTAATACTTTTGACTTTAATGTAGATCTACCTTCATCACCAAATTCAAGCCCTAAAATCATATATGCACCAGATATTGCACCACATATGTCTGCGTTGAACATGCCACTTTCGAAAGCTTGAGATGCTAATTTAAATTGAGATGTATTTAAATTGTATTTTTCAGAAAAGTATAATACAACTATTTGAGAGCAGTTATATCCTTTGGACATTAACTTTGATATAAGTAAATTATTAATGTTTATCACTCCTTTTAAATTTATTATTAATTACATTTTTTAAATAAGATGGGCTAACATTCTCATCGATACCTAGTATTTTACTAAGTATATTATTAACATTAGTTAAATTATAAGAGCTGAAAATACCCGAACATGATGAACAGTAGGTATAAATATTTTTAAGATTTAGATCTTTTATTTTATTAATATTAGATTCTACTAGATCAGGTTCAAATTTTCTTGCTCCACCACCAAGACCACAACAATTTATATTTCTAAATGGATCGATATAACCATTAGATAGAAAAGGTAATATGTCATTGAATATTTCTTTATTATATCTATCTGAGCAGGGAAAGAAAATATTAATCTGTTCGTCTATAGAATTACCCAAATTATTATCAGTTAAAAACTTATATATTGAAGTGATCTTAATATTTTTGAAGTTTGATTTGAATAGATGATAACAATTTGGACACATACATATTATTTCGCTTATTCCCTTATTTAAATATTGTTTTTCAATAGCATGAAAATCTATATTTTCACCATTATCGTACATAGGCTTTTTACAACAATCAGTTATTATTTCAATCCCTAGGGAAGAACACAATCTGTATAAGCTGGCGCAAGTCTTTGGATAAAAAGCGGGATAATTACATCCTGTATACAGTATTATTTCACTATATTTTTTTGGTAAACGTTTAAAAATATAGTTATTTTTCAATAAATTAGTAATTAGGTAGTATTTATGTTCATTTGATCTATGTGCGATAGCAATATCCTTTCCAGATAAATTCTTAGGACATACATTATAGCATTTGTTGCATAAGAAGCATGAATAGGATAGAGAAGGCTTGCTGCAAAAGTCGTATAAATTTATTTTATATTTAGTTAGAAAATCACAATATTTAGTACACTTATTACATCGAATGCATTCATTTATCGTATGCGAAAAGATGTCATTTGTATTCCTTATATATTTTATATATATTACCTCCATTCCTAAATTTAAATTGTAGCTTTTGCATCATTATTATTGTTTTTATTATGCCGTTTTTCTCAAATCTTCTAGGCGATGTATATATTTTTTCCTTTAATATTACTGGTGGGATATTAAGTTTTTTTAATCTAATTGAAAGATCGTAATCTTCCATTATAGGTATTTTGTCATATTTTCCTATTTTAATAAATAATGACTTCTTTATGAAAATACCTTGGTCACCAAATGCTATCTTTCTTGTTTTTACACGGAGATTAGAAAAGGCGCTTATAAAAAAATAAATTAGTTTGTTTGAAGCGAACCTTAACCTAAAACAACCCCAATCAGCTTTAGATTTTTCTATAGAATTAATAGCATTTAAATTAATTTTACTGTCGGAATGAAGAAACCATAGATAATCTCCGTTTGAATACTTAATAGCGCTATTCATCTGATTAGATCTATATTTAGCTTCTTGTATTTTGAAAAAAGTTATCATATCAAAAGTATTATCAGAACTATAACCATCGGTAAATATAACTTCAAAATTTCCCGACAACTTTTTAAGCTGTGCTTCTATTCTTTTTATATTATTTTCTTCATTATATGTCGGTATTATTATTGTTACCATTTTTCTTCCTAATATATATTTTTAATATACCAATGCTCGCAATTGTTAGAAATAACAGTAGTATTACTGGCAGTGCAAATGAAAAAGATAAAATATTTGTCATATTCTCACCTGCGTTTACCATCAAAATAGTTCCTGGTATTATTCCTAAAAAACTAGAAATAATATATTTCCAAAATGAAATTTTACTTATTCCGCTTATATAATTTATCAGATTATAAGAAACAACAGGTGCAAGCCTAAGAATAAAGAAAATTAAAAATAAAAAATTCTGATTAGGATTGGAAAACCATAATCTTACTTTCTTATTTTTAATTTTGTTTATCTGTTTATTCACAAAATCTTTACCTAAAAAAACTGTAATATAATACATTAAAATAATATTTATCATTGCTCCAATTATTGTATATATACTGCCATTAACTGTTTTAAAAATCAATCCGGCTGCAAGTGCAAGAGTTATTACAGGAAAGAAAAAAATTGGCAATATGGAAAATAGCAATATGTATATAATTGGAGACAGTGTTGGATAAGCACTCAAAATTTCTTTTATTTCTTCAAGATCTATATATACAAATACAATAATAGATAATAGAACTATTGAAATTATAAGTACAGACTTAATTAATACTTTTATGTTTATCTTCATATACTTTTTTTGCTACATATATTGCTATTGTCAAAGCAAATAATACCAATAATCCAATCATCATCATTTTTGCACCACCAGTAAGTGTGCCTCCAACGTAAGAATATACAATAGTAGCTGGTAACTGTCCAATACCTGTAGCGACTAAGAATCCAAGTAATGACATTCCAGTTAATCCTGCGGCATAGCTTACTAAGTCGAAAGGAATAAAAGGGAGTAATCTTGCTATTAATATGGTATGCTTGCCATAACGTTCAAAGAAACTATCTATTGAAAGCAAAGGCCCTTTTCCAACAAGTTTTAGTACAAAATCTCTTCCTAAAATCCTTGATATGGCAAAACATAGCATGGCTCCAACCATGGCAGAGCTCCAAGATAATAATGCTCCGAATTTCCAACCAAAAATTGCAGCGTTTGCAAGAGTTATTAAAAATGCAGGAATAGGTGCGATTATTGACTGTAATATCATTAGAATGAAAGAAATAATAGCTGCATATGTGCCGAAATTTCTTATATAATTAATGATACCATCTATTCCCATTTTACTTAATACGGTTATTGAATCCTTTATAAATGTATTTAAAGGTTTTATAAAAACAAAACAAAATATAACTATAAGTATTATAAAAAGTGTAACAATCTGCTTTTTATATTTATTCATATTACCTCCAAAATAGCTTTAATAGCTTTTCTATGTAGGATGGATTGAGATATTCGTTGATTTTATTTATGGTATCTGAATTTTTTAATTGTCGTACTCCATCGTATTCTACCTTTGCCATACTACACCAACAAATTCCCCTTAAAATATTAAATTTTATATATAGATATACTTTATCAATATCTATATCTCTATATGATTTGTATGAAGTTAAAAAGTTATTAATTTCTTTATAAGTTAAAATTATATCAGTTTTCCAATTTGTAGTTGTTGGAGAAAGAAAGTGTCCTAAATCTTGCTCTGCTTCTCCAATAATAGCTTTTTCCCAATCTATAATTCGAGAATTATTAGAATTTATTATAAAGTTTTTGTTATTTAACTCTGTATTAATTATACACTTGTTGCTAATTTTATAATTTTTACAATAAGGTATTAAATCTTTAAAAAGATTTTCAACCATATATTCTAGATTTTGATTTTTATTTGAGTAGTTTTTGTATTTACTAAATAAATTGGTGCATTCATCTATCATTGCCTGAAAAGGATTCTCATATTCAAAAAAATGATTAGAATTGATTGGAGCATTGTGAACTGTGCTTAGTAGACGTGCAGCTATATGCATATCAGTACTATAATCTAATGGACGACCATCTATAAATTCCATAGTAAGATAACCACAAGGTAAAAGAGGGTTATCAACCTTACATTCATATACTTTAGGAACTACATTAGTACCTGATAAGCATTTTAGTGTATTATATTCATATATTATCTGCTTGTCCCCTAGACCTAGTTGACTGCCGAGATTGATTCTAAATACAGAATTATCATATTTAAAATTCAAGTTATATTCACCATGTCCAATAATAGATATATTATTAGACTTTGTTATTGAGCTAATTAAATCTTCTATTGTATCAATATCATGTAAGCTGTTGTATATTTTGTATGAAAGACCTTCTTCATCCAAAGATGCAGTTAAAGAATTTACTACATTTGAAGATGAATAATTAGTCGCAATAAGTGATTTAACAGGTAATTTAGAACCTATCAAACCGAAACCACCGTCATTAGATGGAACAATAATAACATCATGTTCATCAAGGTAGTTAAACCCTTCATTAAATATACTCTTAGGAATATTATCAAAATCAGAACCTATAAGAATGACTTTCTCATAACCTTTAGCAAGCTCTTTGATTATAGAATTATACATTCGTTCACCTATGTCATGGCCAGTTTGCTCAATTTTTTCACAAGGGAATGCAGATAGATTATCCACATTCCCCAAATAATGTATGCTGATATCAAAATCCTTACAGCTATTATAAGTTTTATTAAGGAGATATTCGGAGATACTAAGAACTGTATCTTCTCCCAGGTATTTTAACAATCTGGTTTTAGAAAAGTTTTTTTCGGGTGATTTTGTAAAAATAATGATTTTGTACTTCATAATATATCTGTATTAGATAAATATTATTTTTCCAATTTATACTCTTTATATTCCTTTGTACCATCAAGTACATTTGTTACATCTTTATATCCATTTTCAACTAATTTACTTGCTACTTGATATGATCTGTTTCCTGAATAGCAATAAGTAAAAATATTTTTACCTTTTGGTATTTCATTTAGTTTAGATTCTACTGTATCGGCAGTCACGTGGATTGCTCCCTTTATATGACCAGCTTGATAATCCTTTTCATCTCTTGCATCTAATACAACAATATCATTTGCATGCTCAACAATCTTAGCAAATTCCTTACCTCTAATACTAGATACCTTTGTTAAAGTTTTAAGTTTTGAATCGTTATAGCCGTCAGAATTAAATACTTTCTTGTATCCCTTTGAAGTAAGTAGATTTGCACTAGCTTCACTATCTTTTGAAGAGTTAGCGATTACAACAATATTAGATTCTTTTAAATCATCGATTTTGTCTAAATTCTTTTCTAAATCCTCTGCTTCGATATTTATTGCATGTTTTGCATGTCCTTTTTCATATTCATCCTCATCTCTGATGTCTATTACAAGATAGTTTTCTTTTTGTTTATTATCTTCCATAATAGAATCTAAATCATTGCTTTGCATTTTTGATACTGTACCATCCTTAGCCTTAGGTGCAGATGAGCATGCACTTAGACATAGAACTGTTGTCAAAGCAAAAAAAGTTAGTAATAATTTTGATTTTTTCATAATAATTTAGTGGAATAATCCACACTCCTTTCCATAATATAAGCATAGGATATCATTAAAAAGATGATAAGTAATTATATAGTTTTTCTATATGACATTAGTATATAAAAGCGATGGGGGATTATCAAAAAAATAACTGTACAATTCTCAATAGGTTGTGTAAAATTTATAAAAACAGGAATAAATAACACACGCAGAAAATTTTCACAAAATTTTCACAAAAGTTCATGTAAAAATATTGAAAAATAACTATACAAAGTGTATAATAAACAAGTTGTGACATGATAGCTGAGAAGCAGAGGTTGCTAAGTTTGAGTAGGTCTTACTTAGGTTTTCTGTGGAGCGAATGTCTATTTAATTAAGACGACAAGTCACTGTACTTTATAAACGGAAACATAAGAAACACCCGGAGAGATGTACAGTCGCCACTTGTCGTGCTATAAGTACGAAAAGGAGGCACTTTTTTTATGGCAAGTCAAGTATTAAGATTGACATTAAAGGCTTATGATCATCAATTAATTGATCAGTGTGCAAAGAAAATAGTAGAAACTGTTAAAGGTACAGGTTCAAAGGTTAGTGGGCCTATTCCGCTACCAACTAGAAAAGAAGTTGTTACTATAATCAGAGCTGTGCATAAGTACAAAGATTCAAGAGAACAATTTGAACAAAGAACACACAAGAGATTAATAGATGTAATAGCTCCTACAAAAGATACAATGGACGCTTTAAGAAAGCTAGATATGCCAGCTGGTGTACACATTGTTATCAAAATGAAAGAAAAATAAAATATCCTAATGACTAAAAGTCTTCTAGGATGATTGCAGTGCAATCCGCTGTAGAATAGGAGGAAGAATGAATAAAGCGATTTTA
Source organism: Bacillota bacterium (assembly GCA_023420085.1). GTDB lineage: Bacteria > Bacillota > Clostridia > Lachnospirales > Lachnospiraceae > JAEZWQ01. The sequence continues at coordinate 27,723 of JAEZWQ010000029.1, read as the reverse complement.
GCTACAAAGATCGGAATGACACAAATTTTCGATGAAAATGGAACACTAATTCCAGTTACAGTATTGCAAGCTGGACCATGTGTTGTAACACAAGTTAAGACTGTTGAAAAAGACGGTTATGCAGCTGTTCAAGTAGGTTTTGGAGAAATAAGAGAAAAGCTTCTTAACAAACCTGAAAAAGGAACGTTTGCAAAAAATGGTATTGAAGTAAAAAGGTATCTAAAGGAATTTAGATTTGATAATGCTCAAGACTATAATGTTAAAGATGAAATAAAGGCTGATATATTTGCGGCAGGAGATAAGATTGACGCAACTGCGATATCAAAAGGTAAGGGATACCAAGGTGCGATTAAGAGACACGGACAATCAAGAGGACCAATGACACACGGTTCTAAGTATCATAGACATGCTGGTGCTAACTCAGCTTGTGCTGATCCAGGAAAAGTTCCTAAGGGCAAAAAGATGCCAGGGCATATGGGGCATGTTCAAGTTACTATTCAAAATCTAGAGATTGTTAAGGTTGATGCTGAACAAAACTTAATTCTAGTTAAGGGATGTGTTCCAGGGCCTAAAAAATCACTAGTTACATTAAAAGAGTCTGTGAAGGCTTAATTGGACTACAGAAGGAGGAATTCAGATGGCAAAGGTATCTGTATTTAATATAGAAGGTAGCCAAGTTGGTGAAATTGAATTAAACGATGCTATATTTGGTGTTGAAGTTAATGAACATATTGTTCATAAAGCTGTAGTTCATCAATTGGCTGAAAGACGTCAAGGTACTCAGAGTGCTAAAACACGTGCTGAAGTACGTGGCGGAGGAAGAAAACCATGGAGACAAAAAGGAACAGGTCATGCTAGACAAGGTTCTATAAGAGCACCTCAATGGACAGGTGGTGGTGTAGTTTTCGCACCAAAACCAAGAGATTATTCATTCAAGATGAATAAAAAGGAAAAGAGACTTGCTCTAAAATCAGTATTAACTCAAAAAGTTAATGAAGGCAAGTTTATTGTAGTTGAAGGATTTGAAATAGCAGAAGCTAAAACAAAATTACTAGCTAATGTATTGAAGAATTTTGATGCTCTTAAATCACTTGTAGTTAATTCAAGTGAAAAAGTTGAGAGAGCTGGACAAAACCTACCTAATGTTAGAGTTACATGTGCATATGGTTTAAATGTTTATGACATATTAAAATATGACAAAGTAATTGTAGACAAGGCTATGATCGAAGAAATCGAGGAGGTGTACGCATAATGGCAGATATAAAATATTATGACGTTATACTAAGCCCGGTAGTTACTGAAAAAAGTATGAGAGATAGTGTTGAGAAGAAATATACTTTCTTTGTACATCCAGAAGTAACTAAGGTACAAGTAAAAGAAGCTGTTGAAAAAATGTTTGATGGCGTTAAAGTTGATAGTGTCAACACAATGAATATAAAAGGCAAAAAGAAAAGAAGAGGAATGAAGGTTGGTATGACTTCTAAGAAAAAGAAGGCTATCGTTAAACTTACAGAAGATAGTAAGGAGATAGAATTATACCAAGGCCTATAATCTATTAATGATTATTTAACTTAGCATGAGGATAATATGTGAAAGGAGACAAAATGGGAATCAAGAAGTATAACCCATATACACCGTCAAGAAGAAATATGACAGGTTCTGATTTTGCTGAAATAACTAAAACTACTCCAGAAAAATCATTACTTGTTTCATTACAAAAGAAATCAGGCCGTAATAATCAAGGTAAAATAACAGTTAGACATCGTGGTGGTGGAGCTAGAAAAAAATATAGAATAATTGACTTCAAGAGAAATAAGGATGGAATACCAGCAAAAGTTGTGGGTATTGAATACGATCCAAATAGAACTGCAAACATAGCTTTACTTAGCTATGCTGATGGTGAAAAGAGATATATCTTAGCGCCAAATGGTCTAAAAGTTGGAACAACTTTACTTAGCGGAGAAAAAGCTGAAGTAAGAGTTGGGAATTGTTTACCATTAAGCATTATACCTGTTGGTACAACAGTGCACAACGTAGAGTTATATCCTGGTAGAGGTGGACAATTAGTGCGTTCTGCTGGTAACTCTGCTCAATTAATGGCTAAAGAAGGAAAATATGCAACATTGAGATTACCTTCTGGTGAAATGAGAATGGTACTTCTAAATTGTAGAGCTACAATAGGACAAGTTGGGAATATTGATCATGAACTTATCAATATTGGTAAGGCTGGACGTAAAAGACATATGGGTATTCGTCCAACAGTTCGTGGTTCAGCTATGAACCCTAATGACCATCCACATGGTGGTGGTGAAGGTAGAACAGGAATTGGTAGATCAGGCCCTGCAACACCTTGGGGTAAACCTGCACTTGGACTAAAGACAAGAAAGAAGAATAAAGCATCTAACAGATTAATTGTTAGAAGAAGAGATGGAAGAAGTTACAAATAATTAGGAGGTAAATATGGCTCGTTCACTAAAGAAAGGACCATTTGCTGATCAACATCTATTAAAGAAAATAGATAAGTTGAATGAAGCTAATGAAAAGCAAGTAATAAAGACATGGTCACGTCGTTCTACTATATTTCCATCAATGGTTGGACACACAATTGCTGTTCATGATGGTAGAAAACACGTACCAGTATATATAACAGAAGATATGGTTGGACATAAACTTGGTGAGTTTGTTCAAACAAGAACATATAGAGGACACGGAAAAGACGAAAAGTCTTCAAAACGCTAGTTATAAGTAAAAGGAGGATAATCTATGGCTAAGGGACATAGATCTCAGATTAAGAGAGAAAGAAACAGCCAAAAAGATACAAGACCATCAGCAACTTTAGCTTATGCTCGCGTATCTGTTCAAAAGGCTTGCTTCGTGCTTGATGCAATTAGAGGCAAGAATGTAAATGCAGCTGTAAGCATATTAAGTTATAATCCAAGATATGCAAGCTCATTAATATTAAAATTATTAAAATCTGCAATCGCTAATGCTGAAAACAACAATGGTTTATCAGCTGATAATCTATATATTGAAGAATGTTATGCAAATAAAGGCCCTACAATGAAGAGAATCAAGCCAAGAGCACAAGGTAGAGCTTACAGAATAGAACATAGATTAAGTCACATTACGATTGTACTTAACGAAAGATAGGAGGAAAAGATGGGACAGAAAGTTAATCCTCATTGCATGAGAGTTGGCGTTATCAAGGATTGGAATACAAAATGGTATGCTGACAAGAAAGATTTTGCAGATTTTCTAGTAGAAGATCATAAAATTAGAAAATTCTTAAAGAATAAATTATACAATGCAGGAATTTCTCACATCGATATAGAGAGATCTTCCGACAAAGTTAAAGTTATCGTTTTCACAGCTAAGCCTGGTGTTGTTATCGGTAAAGGTGGAGCTGAGATAGAAAAAGTTAAAAATGAATGTTCAAAGCTTGTTAATGCTAAGAAGCTATATATCGATATAAGAGAAGTTAAAAAGCCAGATATGGATGCACAACTTGTTGCCGAAAATATAGCGCTACAATTAGAAAATCGTGTAGCTTTTAGAAGAGCTATGAAATCATGTATTGGACGTACAATGAAAGCTGGAGCAAAGGGTATCAAGACAGCTGTATCTGGACGTCTAGGTGGAGCAGATATGGCTCGTACAGAATTTTACACTGAAGGTACAATTCCTCTACAAACTCTTAGAGCAGATATCGATTATGGATTTGCTGAAGCTGATACAACTTATGGTAAGCTTGGAGTTAAGGTTTGGATATATAAAGGTGAAGTACTTCCTCAGAAGTCTAAGGATAACGAAGGGAGCGATAAATAACTATGTTAATGCCAAAGAGAGTTAAACGTAGAAAACAGTTCCGTGGTTCTATGAAGGGAAAAGCCACTCGTGGAAATAAGATTGCTTATGGTGAGTTTGGTCTAGTAGCTACTGAACCAGTTTGGATACGTTCAAATCAAATAGAAGCTGCCCGTGTTGCTATGACTCGTCATATCAAACGTGGTGGTAAAGTATGGATAAAGATATTCCCAGATAAACCAGTAACAAGCAAACCTATTGGTGTTCGTATGGGTAAAGGTAAGGGTGCTCCTGAGTTTTGGGTAGCAGTTGTTAAACCAGGTCGTGTAATGTTTGAAATTGCAGGTGTTCCTGAAGCTACAGCTAGAGAAGCATTAAGACTTGCTATGCATAAATTACCTGTAAAATGTAAGATAGTTTCTCGTGCTGATCTGGAAGGCGGTGTCAACAGTGAAGAATAAAGAATTTGTTAAAGAATTAAATTCAAAAGAAATAAGTCAATTACAAGAAGATTTAGTAGCTGCTAAGAAAGAACTATTTAATTTGAGATTTCAGGTTGCTACAAATCAATTAGACAATACAAGTAGAATTAAAGAAGTTAGAAGAAATATTGCAAGAATTCAGACAATAATATCTGAAAAGCAATCTAACTAATTAGTCTAATAAGGAGGAAAAACCGTGACTAGAAACGATAGAAAAGTTCGTATCGGTAAGGTTGTTAGCAACAAGATGGATAAAACTATCACAGTTGCAGTTTTAGACAACGTAAAACATCCATTATATAAGAAAATTATCAAGAAAACTTATAAATTAAAGGCTCATGACGAGAATAACGAATGCAATATCGGTGATACTGTAAAAGTTATGGAAACAAGACCTTTATCTAAAGATAAAAGATGGAGACTTGTAAATATCTTAGAGAGAGCTAAGTAGTTTAGTATAGAGGAGGATATACCATGATTCAGCAGGAAAGTAGACTTGTTGTTGCTGACAATACTGGTGCTAAGGAAATCCTTTGCATAAGAGTTGTAGGTGGATCAACAAGAAGATATGCAAACATTGGTGACGTTATAGTAGCTACAGTTAAAGATGCAACACCCGGAGGAGTTGTAAAAAAAGGTGATGTAGTTAAAGCCGTTGTAGTACGTACGAAAAAAGGTGCTAAGAGAAAAGACGGATCTTATATAAAATTTGATGAAAATGCAGCAGTTATAATAAAGGATGATAAAAATCCAAGAGGAACTCGTATTTTTGGACCTGTTGCAAGAGAGCTTAGAGAAAAACAATTTATGAAGATTGTTTCACTTGCTCCAGAAGTATTATAGGAGGTAGCTTGTGTTAAAGATAAGAAAAAATGACAAAGTAAAAGTTATCGCCGGAAAAGACAAAGGCAAAGAAGGCAAGGTTTTATCAGTAGACGCTAAGAAAAACAGAGTTGTTGTTGAAGGCGTTGCGATGATTAAGAAATCTACAAAGCCATCTGTGTCTAATCAACAAGGTGGAATTATAGAAAAAGAAAGCCCAATCCATATTTCAAATGTTATGCTTATCAGCGATGGTAAACCAGTAAGAGTTGGTTTTGAAATAAGAGATGGTAAAAAAGTTCGTGTTGCTAAGCAAACAGGAAAAGTGATTGATTAGGGAAGGAGGGCAGACTTTTGAGTAGATTAAAAGAACTTTATAATAGCGAAATTAAAAAAGCTATGATGGAAAAGTTTGGCTATAAAAATGTTATGGCTATTCCTAAGATGGAAAAGATTGTCATCAATATGGGAGTAGGTGAAGCTAAAGAAAATTCTAAGCTATTAGATGCAGCTATGGCTGACATGGAAATTATTGCCGGACAAAAACCTGTAAAGACAATTGCTAAGAATTCAATTGCAAACTTCAAACTAAGAGAAGGACAAGCTATTGGATGTAAGGTAACATTAAGAGGTGAAAAGATGTATGAATTTATGGATCGTCTAATTAACCTTGCTTTACCTCGTGTACGTGACTTTAGAGGAGTTAATCCAAATGCATTTGATGGACGTGGAAATTATGCACTAGGTATTAAAGAGCAATTAATCTTCCCAGAAATCGAATATGATAAGGTTGATAAAGTAAGAGGTATGGATGTTATCTTTGTTACTACAGCAAAGACAGATGAAGAAGCTCGTGAATTGTTAACAATGTTCAATATGCCGTTTAAGAAATAGTTAGGAGGAGAATTCATGGCTAAGAAGTCTATGAAAGTTAAGCAAGCACGCAAACAAAAATTTTCTACAAGAGAATATAGTCGTTGCAGAATTTGTGGACGTCCACATGCATACCTTCGTAAGTACGGTATCTGCAGAATTTGTTTCCGTGAATTAGCTTATAAAGGTGAAATACCAGGCGTTAAGAAAGCAAGCTGGTAAAAATTAAGAAGGAGGCACATAATATGACAATGAGTGATCCAATTGCTGATATGCTTACAAGAATTCGTAATGCTAACACTGCTAAGCATGATGAAGTAATTGTTCCAGCATCTACGATGAAAAAAGCTATAGCACAAATTCTTCTTGATGAAGGATATATTAAGAATTTAGAGATTGTTCCTAATGGACAATTTGAAGATATAAAAATCACGTTAAAATATAGCAATAAAGAAAAGTCAGAAAGAGTTATTACTGGACTAAAGAGAATATCTAAACCTGGTCTAAGAATCCATGCTAGTTGTGAGGATATGCCAAAGGTATTAGGTGGATTAGGAATTGCTATCGTATCTACAAATAAGGGAGTTATCACTGATAAGGAAGCTAGAAAGCTTCATGTTGGTGGAGAAGTTCTTGCTTTTGTATGGTAATTGTATAATTTAGGAGGAAACGATGTCACGTATTGGTAGATTACCTGTTCAGATTCCAGCAGGAGTTGAAGTAAACCTAACAGCTGGTAATCATATAACAGTAAAGGGTCCAAAGGGAACCTTAGAGAGAGATCTTCCAAAGGAAATGGAAGTTTCAGTTGAAGAAAACACTATAACAGTAAAAAGACCTAACGATCTAAAAAAGATGAAGTCACTACATGGACTAACTAGAACACTTGTTTTTAATATGATCGAAGGTGTTACTAATGGATATTCAAAAACACTAGAAGTTAATGGTGTAGGATATAGAGCAAATATGGATGGAAAGAAACTTGTGCTAAATCTTGGCTATTCACATCCAGTTGAAATGTCAGCACCTGAAGGAATTGAATTATCAGTTGATGGTAACAAGATAATCGTAAAAGGTATTAATAAAGAAGTTGTTGGTCAATTTGCAGCAGAAATCAGAGAAAAGAGAGCTCCAGAGCCTTATAAAGGTAAGGGTATTAAGTATGCTGACGAAGTTATCAGACGTAAAGTTGGTAAGACCGGTAAGAAATAGTTAAGGAGTGACAAAAGATGATTAGTAAGAAATCAAGATCATTAGTTCGTCAACTTAAGCATAGAAAGCTTCGTAAAAAATATAGTGGTACTCCTCAAAGACCACGTCTAGCTGTTTACAGAAGCAATAATCATATCTATGCTCAAGTTATTGACGATACAGTTGGAAATACAATCGTTAGTGCTTCAACATTAGGAAAAGATTTGACACTAAGCAAAACAAATAATACAGAAGCAGCGGAAAAGGTAGGAGCTTTAATAGCCAAGAAGGCGCTAGAAGCTGGAATCGAAGAAGTTGTTTTCGACAGAGGCGGAATGATATACGCAGGTAAGGTTAAAGCTTTAGCTGACGCAGCAAGAGAAGCTGGATTAAAATTCTAATAAGGAGGAGATAATGAAACGTACAAACGTTGATGCAAGTCAATTAGAATTATCTGAAAAAGTCGTTACCATCAAGAGAGTAACTAAGGTTGTAAAAGGTGGACGTAACTTTAGATTCTCAGCTCTAGTTGTAGTTGGCGATGGAAAAGGACATGTAGGTGCTGGACTTGGTAAAGCAGTTGAAATTCCTGAAGCTATACGTAAGGGAAAAGAAGATGCTATGAAGAGAATGATTAAGGTTGATATCAACGAAGAAGGAAGTATTTCACATGATATCACAGGTAATTATGGTAGTGGTTCAGTGCTATTGAAAAAGGCTCCAGAAGGTACAGGAGTTATAGCAGGTGGTCCTGCACGTGCTGTTATTGAATTAGCAGGTATTAAAAATATATATACAAAGTGTATGAGATCAAGAAATAAACAAAATGTTGTTTATGCTACACTTGAAGGATTAAAGAATATTAAGACACCTGAACAGGTTGCAAGACTTCGTGGTAAGTCTGTTGAAGAAATTTTAGGCTAAGAGGAGGCAGAAATGGCTAGTAAATTAAAAATCACATTAGTGAAGTCAACAATTGGTGCTATACCTAAGCACAGAAAAACTGTTGCAGCTCTAGGCTTAAAGAAAGTTAACAAGACTGTTGAACATCCAGATAATCCTGCTACACGTGGTATGATTAAGCAAGTTCAACATTTATTAAAAGTAGAAGAAATTTAAGCTGAGGAGGTAATGATGAATTTATCAAATCTTAAACCTGCAGAAGGTTCAAGAACAGCTGGATTTAGAGTTGGTCGTGGACACGGATCAGGAAATGGTAAAACTTCCGGAAGAGGACATAAAGGTCAAAAAGCACGTTCAGGCGGTGGGGTAAGACCAGGGTTTGAAGGTGGACAAATGCCTTTATATAGACGTATTCCTAAGAGAGGCTTTCATAATAGAAACACAAAGGAAATCGTTGATATAAATGTATCAGTATTGAACAGATTTGAAGATGGTTCAGTAGTTGGAATTGCTGAATTAAAAGAAGCTGGTATAATTAAAAATCCAAGAGATGGAGTTAAAATTCTTGGAAATGGTGAACTTACTAAGAAATTAACTGTAAAGGCTAATGCATTTAGTAAGTCGGCTGAAGAAAAAATAACAAGTGCAGGCGGAAGTGTTGAGGTGATCTAGTGCTATCTACGTTGAAAAACGCATTAAAGATTCCTGATATAAGAAAAAGATTATTATATACATTTATGATGATAATCTTTGTTCGTATTGGGTCACAGTTGCCAATATCTGTAGTAGATGCTAGTTCGCTTGCAAATAGATTTAAGGAAATGGGAGATGCTTTTAGCTTTTTTGATGCTATAACTGGTGGATCATTCCAAAAAGTATCAATATTCGCTTTAAGTATCACACCATATATTACTGCTTCCATCATAATTCAACTTCTAACTATTGCATTCCCTAAGCTTGAGGAGATGCAAAAAGAGGGTGAAGAAGGAAGAAAAAAGATCAATCAGATCACACGTATGTTGAATGTTGGTCTTTCAATGCTTGAGGGTATAGCAATCTCAATAGGTTTTGGTAGATCTGGATACATTCATGGCTGGATACCTGGAGAGACAGGTTTTGCAAAGAAGCTTATGTTTGTATTACTAATTGCAATAGTATTAACAGCAGGATCTGCATTATTGATGTGGATGGGCGAGAGAATTACAGTGAATGGTGTAGGTAATGGTATATCTATAGTATTGTTGGTAAATATTATCTCAAGATTACCACATGATTTTGTAGGCCTATATGAAAAATTCATGCAAGGAAAAACTTTACCATATGCAGTATTGGCGGGCCTTATAATATTAGCAGTAATAATTTTCATGGTTGTCTTTGTAGTTATACTACAGGCTGGAGTTAGACGTATACCTGTACAGTATTCAAAAAAGATAGTTGGAAGACGAACTGTTGGTGGAGCATCAACACATATTCCACTAAAAATTAATACGGCAGGTGTTATACCAATAATATTTGCACAATCAATCTTACAGACACCAGTTATTATAGCTAGTTTTATGACTCTTGAACCAGATGGCTGGGGAAGAGCTATAATTAATACATTAACCCAATCTAACTGGGCAAATCCAGCTAGGCCAATATATAGCATTGGGCTGTTGATTTATATACTATTAATAGTATTTTTTGCTTATTTCTATACTTCAATTACATTTAATCCATTAGAAATAGCAGATAATATGAAAAAACAAGGTGGTTATATACCAGGAATTAGACCTGGAAAACCTACAGTTGATTATTTCAATGGAATGTTAGGGAAAATAATATTTGTAGGCGCTGTTGGACTTATAATAGTTTCAATAATTCCTATAATAGTATCTGGAGTATTTGGCGCACATGTTTCATTTGGTGGAACATCATTGATAATTATTGTAGGTGTTGTTATTGAAACATTAAAACAAATAGAATCTCAGGTAGTTGTAAGAAACTATAAAGGATTTCTATTAGATTAGTACTGTTACAAAGGATAAATTAAATGAAGATAATAATGTTAGGTGCACCTGGAGCAGGGAAAGGAACACAGGCTGGCAGGATATCAAGCAACTATATGATTCCACATATATCTACAGGTGATATATTTAGAGAAAATATAAAGAATGGAACTGAACTTGGAAAACTTGCAAAGGGATATATAGATGCAGGAGAGTTAGTTCCAGATGAAGTTGTAGTAGATCTAGTAATTGATAGAATAAAAAAAGATGATTGTGACAAGGGCTTTATACTTGATGGTTTTCCAAGAACAATTCCACAGGCAGAAAGCTTAACACAAGCATTGAGTAATTCTGGGTTGACTATTGATTTTGCGATTGATATTGAGGTTCCTGACGAAGTTATAATTGAAAGAATATCAGGACGAAGATATTGTCCGACATCCGGAGCAGTATATCATATTAAATATAATCCACCAAAAGTTGAAGGCAAATGTGATATTGATGGTAATGACTTAATACAGAGAGATGATGATAAGCCGGATACTGTACTAAACAGGTTAAAGGTATATCATAATCAAACACAACCATTGATTGACTATTATAAAGAAGCTGGATGTTTACATGAGATAGATGGAACTAAATCAAGTGATGAAGTTTTTATAGAAATCAAGAATATCTTAGGTAAATAATTATGGCAGTAAATATTAAGTCTTCAAGAGAAATTGAATTAATGAGGGAAGCTGGACGAATACTATCAATTGTACATGATGAAATTAAGAAAATTATTCGTCCAGGTATAACTACCCTTGAGATAGATACTTATGCTGAAAGTCTTATCCATAAGATGGGATGTATACCTTCTTTTAAAGGATATGAAGGATTTCCAGCTAGTGTATGTATTTCTATAAATGATGAAGTTGTACATGGTATTCCATCAAGGGATAGAATATTACAAGAAGGTGATATTGTAAGCATTGATGGAGGGGTAATATATAAAGGGTTCCATTCTGATGCAGCTAGAACATGGGCTGTAGGTAAAATTTCTACAGAGGCAGAAAAACTCATAAAAGTTACTGAGGAAAGCTTTTATGAAGGGATTAAATATGCTAAAGAAGGCTATTATCTTTACGATATTTCAAAAGCTATTGGAGAATATTGTGAAGCTAGAGGCTATGGAGTTGTTAGAGATTTAGTTGGACATGGGATTGGAAGAGAATTACATGAAGATCCACAAGTTCCTAATTTCAAGCAGGATAGAAAAGGTATGAAGCTAAGAGAAGGTATGACTCTTGCTATCGAACCTATGATAACAAATGGAAGTTATGAAGTAGCGTGGAATGAAGAAGATGGATGGACGGTTACTACATATGATGGATCATTATCGGCACACTATGAAAATACGATATTGATAACAAAAGGGGAGCCGGAAATACTTTCATTAAGAAATAATGCGGAGGAAAAAGATGTCTAAAGCTGATGTAATTGAAATAGAAGGTAAGGTATTAGAAAAATTACCAAATGCCATGTTCAGAGTTGAACTAGAAAATGGACACGTAGTATTAGCACATATAAGTGGCAAACTACGCATGAACTATATTAGAATTTTGCCTGGAGATAAGGTGACAATGGAGCTTTCTCCATATGATTTATCTAAAGGCAGAATCATTTGGAGAGATAAGTAAATCTTGTAAATAAGTTAAGAAAATGTTATAATAAAAGATAGCTTTTTTGTGAAAGGAGGTAAATGATGAAAGTTAGATCATCTGTAAAACCTATTTGTGAAAAGTGTAAAGTTATCAAAAGAAAAGGTTCTGTAAGAATAATCTGCGAGAACCCAAAACATAAACAAAGACAGGGTTAATTAACCTTGGTTGTAGTGCTTAGGCACTGCGTCATTTAATAAATGGAAATATCCAAATAATTATGGAGGTGACAACATAGATGGCTCGTATCGCTGGTGTAGATTTACCAAGAGAAAAAAGAGTTGAGATCGGACTTACATATATCTATGGAATAGGAAGACAAACTTCAAATAAAATTTTAGCTCATACAGGAATTAATCCTGATACAAGAGTTAGAGATTTAACAGATGAAGAAGTTGGTAAGATCCGTGAAACTATGGACGAACTAGGAATCATCGTTGAAGGTGATCTTAGAAGAGAAGTAGCACTTAATATTAAGAGACTAAGAGAAATTGGATGCTACAGAGGAATTCGTCATAGAAAAGGCCTTCCTGTACGTGGTCAAAAGACTAAGACTAATGCACGTACAAGAAAAGGTCCAAAGAGAACAGTTGCAAATAAGAAGAAATAATAGGAAGGAAACCCAAAGGGTAGGTTAGTTTAGATTATGGCTAAGAAAGTTACAAAAAAAGTGACAAAAAGACGTGTTAAGAAAAACGTTGAACATGGACAAGCTCACATTCAGTCATCTTTTAATAATACAATTGTTACATTGACTGATACCCAAGGTAATGCTCTTGCATGGGCGAGTGCCGGTGGTCTTGGATTTAGAGGTTCAAGGAAATCTACACCTTATGCAGCTCAGGTAGCAGCTGAAACTGCAACAAAGGCAGCTTTAGTTCATGGACTGAAGAAGGTAGATGTAATGGTAAAGGGTCCAGGTTCTGGACGTGAAGCGGCAATCCGTGCATTAGCATCAAGTGGATTGGAAATTTTAAGTATTAAAGACGTAACTCCAGTTCCACATAATGGATGTCGTCCACCAAAGCGTAGAAGAGTTTAATGGAGGTTAACTTAAATGGCGAGAGATAGAGTACCTGTATTAAAAAGGTGTAGAGCCTTAGGACTAGAGCCACAGGTTTTAGGAATAGATAAGAAGTCTACAAGACAACTTAAAAGAAGCAATAAAAAAATGAGTGAATATGGCTTACAGTTAAGAGAAAAACAAAGAGCTAAGTTCATTTATGGTGTTCTTGAAAAACCTTTTAGAAATTATTTCAAAAAGGCTTCAAGAATGAAGGGACAAGCTGGTGAAAACTTATTACAATTATTAGAGAGAAGACTTGATAATGTTGTATTTAGAGCTGGTTTTGGCCGTACAAGAAAAGAAGCAAGACAAATTGTAAGACATCAACATATTTTAGTAAATGGTAATAGAGTTGATATACCTTCATACTCATTATCAGCAGGTGATGTTGTTGAAGTTGCTGAAAAATATAAAAACAGTGAAAGATATAAGCTAGTATTAGATGTTACTTCAGGAAGAATCGTTCCAGAATGGCTAGATGCTGATCAAGAAAATTTAAAGGTAACAGTAAAACAATTACCTACAAGAGAAATGATTGATGTTCCTGTTAGTGAGATGCTAATAGTCGAGTTGTATTCTAAATAATAGACTGACCTCGGCCAAATCCATGAGGAGAGCTTATGTTTGAATTTGAAAAACCTAAAATAAATATTATAGAAGAATCTGATGATAAAAAATATGCTAGATTCGTTATAGAACCGTTAGAAAGAGGTTATGGTATAACTCTAGGTAATTCTTTAAGAAGAATTATGTTATCTTCATTACCGGGTGCAGCAGTAAGTCAAATAAAGATAGATGGTGCATTACATGAATTTGGAGGTATCGATGGCGTTAAGGAAGATATCTCAGAGATTATACTAAATATAAAAGGACTAGCAATCAGAGATAATTCAAAGAGTAATGAGCCTAAAATGGCATATATTGAATATAGTGGAGAAGGTGTTGTCACTGGTGCAGATATACAGACGGATATGGATATAGAAATTCTTAACCCAGACCATGTAATTGCAACTCTTGATAATGATAATAGCAGCTTAAATATCCAATTACAGATTATAAAAGGTAGAGGATATAATAGTGCTGAAAAAAACAAGACTGATGACGATGCAATAGGGATAATCCCAATAGATTCAATTTTTTCACCTGTAGAAAGAGTAAATCTTGAGGTTGAAAATACACGTGTAGGGCAAATTACTGACTATGATAAACTTACATTAGATGTTTATACTAATGGAATTTTATTACCAGATGAAGCTGTAAGTTTAGCAGCAAAGGTACTAAGTGAGCATCTTAATTTATTTATAGAGCTTTCAGAAAGTGCTAGAAGTGCTGAAGTTATGGTTGAGAAAGATGAAGAGAAAAAAGATAAAGCTCTGGAAATGAATATTGAAGATTTAGAGTTATCAGTAAGATCATTCAATTGTTTAAAGAGAGCGAATATAAATACAGTGGAAGAGCTTATAAATAAAACACCAGATGATATGATGAAAGTAAGAAATCTAGGTAGAAAATCTTTAGAAGAAGTATTACAAAAACTTGATGAACTGGGATTGGCTCTTCGTACATCTGATGAATAAACTTAGGAGGAACGATGGCAAAGTATAGAAAGCTTGGTAAATCTTCAAGCCAACGTAAAGCTTTACTTCGTAATCAAGTTACTAATCTTTTATTCCACGGCAAGATAGTTACAACTGAAGCAAGAGCTAAAGAAGTTCGTAAGATAGCTGAAAAGCTAATCACTTTAGCTGTTAAGGAAAAAGATAACTTTGATACTGTGAAGGTAAATGCTAAAGTTGCTAAAAAGGATGCAAACGGTAAAAGAGTTAAAGAAGAAGTTAATGGTAAGAGAGTAACAGTTTTTGAAACAGTAGAAAAAGAAATTAAGAAGGATAAACCTTCAAGACTTCATGCTCGTAGACAACTATTAAAATTCTTATATACTATAACATCAAGACCAAGTACAACAAAAGGTCTAAAGAAATCAACAAAAAAAGTTGATATGGCTGAACATATGTTTAGCGAAGTTGCACCAAAATATGAGGGAAGAAATGGTGGTTATACTCGTATAATCAAGATTGGACCTCGTAAGGGCGATGGTGCAATGGAAGTTATAATTGAATTAGTATAGTAAGGAAACTCCGTTAATATTAATATTAACGGAGTTGATTTTTATGAATATGGAATATATAAAATATAAAAAAGTTTCATCGACTATGGATATTGCAGAAGAAAAAATAAGGCAAGGTATATATGAAGATACAGTAATAATTGCAGATGAGCAAACAAATGGAGTAGGAACAAGGCAAAGAAAGTTTATTTCACCAAATAATGGAATATACTTTACAATTATTCCTAAAAGAATACTAAAATATCAAAATAGTTTAATATCAACCTTAATTGCTGCGGTGGCAGTAGTCAAATCTATTGAAGAAACGTATAGTAAGAGATTAAATATTAAATGGATAAACGATATATATATGGATGACTATAAGGTTGGAGGTATCTTAACTAGGTCAATTGTTGATAGCAATAAAAATAATCAAATTTATGTAGGCATTGGTATAAATATAAGTGAAAATAGAGAATTTGATTTAATAAATGATAATAAAGTTACAGGTATTTTTGATAGAATTGTTACAAGGAATGAAAGATATTCTTTAATTTATAAAATAGTAGAAAAGTATATAAAACTATATGAAAATATTGATAAAGAATTGATAGAAAAAGAGTATAATAAATATTTATATTATAAAAATAAGCATGTTATGGTAAATATAAATAATGAATATTTTGTTAACGGAGTTATCTGTGGAGTAGACGTTGAAAGAGGAATAATCATTGATATACAAGGAGAAATTAGATTTTTTAAGGAGGTTAAAATTAAGTATTAAGAGCTATACGCAAGTAATTGTTACAAAAATGTAATAATTTGTAAAAAAATGATTGACATTCTATTTGATTATTGTTATAATTCAATCTGTAACATAAGGAGGAGAGAAATGTCGAAATCAAAATTGTTAGCTCTTGCAGTTGCAACAACTGTATTTATTGCACCAGTTGCTACTACATTGGCTGACGGAGAAAATCTTAATAATATTGAAATTAAGGCGCCGTTATTCTCATTAAACAAGGAAGTTAAGAAAAATAATAAATATGTACAAAATGTTTTACTTGATGATGTAAAAATACCTGAGGCAAATATAGTGGTACCTAAAGATGAAGTAGAAGATTTTGTCTATATTAAGAATGAAGCAAATACAGATTCAGATTATAGTGGTAAACTTTATAAGGGACAGGTTGCCGATATCCTAAATAAATCTAATGATTGGATTGAGGTTAAGTCTGGTGAAGTAAAAGGTTTTGTAAAGGCTGATGAAGTGCTTTCTGGGGCTGATGCTATAAAAGTTGCTGAAAAAGAAGCAAATGTATTTGCAACTACTATAATTGATACTGTTTTATATTCAGATGCTAACGCTGACTCAGATGTAATCATTGATGCAGGAGAAGATAAAAAGTTAAAGGTACTTGATATAGATGAAGGGAATTTCATTAAAGTATCAATAGATGATAAAGAAGTTGGATATGTTAATAAATCATTTGTAATGATTAGTAATGAGTATAAAACTGCAATATCTAAACAAAAAGAAGAGGAAGAGAAAAGGTTAGAAGAAGAAAAGAGAAAGGCTGAAGAAGCTAAAAAGGCCGAAGAGGCAAAGAAAGCTGCTGAAGCTAAGAAAGCCGAAGAGGCAAAGAAGGCTGCTGAAGCTAAGAAAGCCGAAGAGGCAAAGAAAGCTGCTGAAGCAAAAAAGGCTGAAGAGGCAAAGAAAGCTGCTGAAGCTAAAAAAGTTGAAGATACTAAAAAGGCAGCAACAAACACAACAGCTGAAAAGAAAGTAGTAGCAACAACTACACAACCAACGACAACAGTTTCAGGAGGAAAGCAAGCTATTGCAAATGCAGCGTTAGCCCAGTTAGGAGTTAATCAAGACTGCACATCTTTAGTTAGTAATGCTCTTAGAGCTGTAGGAATTAATTTTAGAGGTTGGCCAGCTGGATATATGTCATTAGGAACAGTTGTTTCTGCAAGTCAAGCACAGCCTGGTGATATAATATACTATGATAATGCTGGAGCTGGTGTACCACATGTTGCTATATATGTTGGAGGAGGACAAGCTGTCCATGGTGGTTGGATGGGTTATACAACTAGCCTTCAAAGCACACTACCAGGATATAATCCAGTATTTATACGAGTTAGATAATGTAAGGGTTAGGAATAATTTCCTAACCTTTTTTGACTATTTAAAAGCGAGTAGGAAAAATTGTCAAGTATTAAAAAAGCAAACATTAGTGCTACTCTCTCTATAAACTATTAATAAAAACTTAAAGGTGGCATTTTATTTTATTTATTACCTTTGTAGCTGCAACTCTTTGACTCCCTAGTATGGTTGCAACAACGATTGTTAATGTGGTTTTAGGTGCTGGTACTTTTTAGTAATGGGACTTGAATAATTACAAGTATTTTCTCTAGTGGGCCTACAGCACTTATGATGATGGGCAGATCTACTTTTCATTTCTGCTCTAGATAACCCTGAATTATTAGATGAACCACTAAATTCTTTAGATATTGAAAGTAGAGAAGCAGCAATTTCTCTAATTAAACATTATGTACAAATACATAATGGGTACTGCCTATTTTCTAGTCATGTTAAGGAAACTATTTCAAGCTTAGCTAATAAGATAATATCAATATGATATGGAGGAAAAAATGTCTAAATTAAAAAAATTATTTTTACTAGTATTACTAATTATCTATATTATTATGGCCTATTTACTTAAAGATGATCAAAAACTTTTAATTTTTATTACAGTTCTTTTTGCTATTATAGCTTCTATTTTTATTACACTTAATATATCTAAAAGAAAATAATTAAGATGCTATAAAAGTTATAATAATATTTGCTGTACTGTTACAATTTGGGAATCATTTCATAACTTTTATATTTACTTTAATACAGAATAATAAAATTTATCAAAAGGCTAGGTCTATGATATTAAATGAGCAAACTAATATTTTAGACTAGCCTATATTTTTTGACGCAGTACCTTGCAATATATAGTACCTTGTGTTAAAATATTCCAAGAGGTGATATATGAATATTCAATTTAAAAAGGGGGTATTAGAAATACTCGTTTTAGCATTGTTAGATGAAAAAGATAGATATGGTTTTGAACTGGTAGATATAATTTCAAAACAGGTTGATATTTCAGAGGGAACGATATATCCACTACTTCGAAAACTATATAATAGTAATTATGTTAATACATATATTAAGGAGTCAAATAGTGGGCCTCCAAGAAAATATTACACAATCACTGAAGAAGGACGAAAAGTATTAACAAATTTGCTTATAGAGTGGAAAAATTTTACAAATCAGGTCGATTTATTATTGGGAGGGGTGTATGAAAAAGAAGGAATTTCTTGATTTATTAAGATTTTATTTAAGAAATTTACCTGAAAATGTTATTGATGACATCATAGCAGATTATAATGAGCATTTTGAGTGTGCGATAGAACTTGGAAGGACAGAGGAGGAGATTTCAAAAGAATTGGGTAGTCCAGAAAAGTTAGCTGAGGAATATTATAACTTTGATAATTACAAGCAATACAATAAATCAAAAGATAATGGCAAAGGTAAATCTCATAATATAACTTCAAATGCTGATACTAATAAGCTTTTAAAATACGCATTTATTGGACTTGGCGTATTGATAGGAGGGCCGATATTACTATCAATAGCAATAAGTGTTGCTGTATTTCTGCTATCATTACTTGGAGTAGGGATATTTTTAATTATATTATCATTTATTGTACTATTTAATATTAATATATATGGACTTAACTTTTACATGGGATTGGTGTCTTCAATATTTGCATTTATCTTCTTATTAAGTTCTGGAGTAGGAATGATATATGGAAGCATTAAGCTTATAAAGCTCGTATATAAAAGTATAAATAAATTTTTAATTTCATTTAGGTGGAAAAATTATAGAAAAAATGGCAGATATATAAATTTAAATTCTAGTAGAAATAAGGAGGAAGACAATGAAAAATAAATTTGGATTAATAATTATTGGAATAATTATTATTTCATTTGTTGGCCTAGTATTATCAAGAATTTTTATAGATAAAGCCAATATATTTTCTTTAGATAATAATGTTCTTAATTTTGGTCTTATTGGGGATGATGAAGAATATGACTGGGACTTTGATTTTAGTTATATAGATGGAGAAGCTAAATCTGAGAAGATTTATAAAAATGATACTACAGGTAGGGAACTAAAAACCGGTAAAACGATTATATCAAATCGTGCGATTTATTCATTTGATAATGCTAGAGAAATAAATATAGATATTAATCATACTTATATCGATATTGAAAAAGGGAATAATAATGAAATTGAAATAAAAGGTAGTAGTGGCGGAGAGATAAATCTAGAAAATGGAAAGATTTCAATAAATGCAAATAATGCAAAAATCAAAATTACGGCTATTAATCCTGAGAAATTAGATATAAATATTAAAGCATCTAATGGGAAAATAGATATTGAAGATACCGTTAGTATATTAAAGGTAGATTTAATGAATGGTTATATAAATATTGACGGTGATAGAGCTTTTGAAACATATGTAAATATAGATAATGGAAAGGTTATATTTGATAAAGATTTTCCTGTTAATGGAGAGATAAAATCTAGAAATAATGTTACAGTTACTGATAATTATTTAAAAACTAGTATTATAAGGAGTGGTAAATCAGTTAAATTTGGCACGTACAATGGCAACGAAAAGACTGTTGTAAATATGAGCAATGGAGTTGTTAAGTTTGAAGATTAAAATTAAAAGTTATGAGTTAAATTAATAAAAGTCTTACTAGAAATAGTAAGACTTTTATCTATCGTGTGCCGGGCATGGCACGAATTCAGTTGGAGATAAACCAACCACAGGTATTTACCACCAAGTGTAGTGAACCACAAGTCGTTAACAGTGATGTTGAGGATGGAGGAAGTGGTGTAGCGATTCTTTCGAGCGTACGAACAGAAATCTGATATAAGGCTAAATGGTGGATAAGATTGCGATACAAATCGAAGTCCAAAAGGTAAACGTAAAACCAAGACAGTAAATCAGGACGTTGTGAAAGAAATAGGATTCGTGAATTACCCCGGGAGGTCTTGTGGACGATGAATCCCAATATCTTTAAAATCAGTGATGGTAACATCGGTCGAAAAAGGTTTGCCACAAGAAGTCAGCTGAGGTCGTAGTAGGTAAAGACATCTGTACCAAAGGACCTAATGTTTATATGGTGCAACTCACCATGCGCAATGTTTGGATAGTTTGAAATCGAGGATAGTTCCATAAGTGGGAATCGTAATCCCATGGGAATGAAGGTAGAGGGAATGGTTCCAAATATATTTACAAGAGGAAGGAGAAGCAACAACATGAAATTAATCGAAGTGATTTTAAGAGATGAAAATCTCAAAGAGGCAATCAAAAGAGTCAAGAGTAATAAAGGCGTACCTGGTGTCGATAAGATGACAGTGAATGAAATTGACGAGTATTTCAAGACCCATAAGGAACAGATAAAGAAACAGATACTGGAGAAGAAATACAAGCCTCAACCTGTAAGAAGAGTCTATATTCCTAAATCAAATGGCAAGAAAAGACCGCTAGGAATTCCAACAGTAGTAGACAGAGTTATCCAACAAGCGATAGCTCAAGTATTATCAGAAATCTATGATAGTAGATTCAGTGATAATAGTTTTGGATTTAGACCAAACAGGAGTGGCCATGATGCCATCATGCGAACACTAGAGTACTTGAATGAAGGATATGAATGGGTTATTGATTTAGATATAGAAGCATACTTCGATACGGTAAATCACGATAAATTAATTTCAATACTTAGAGAGCATGTAAATGACTCGACAACACTGCACTTGATTCGTAAATTTCTGCAGGCAGGAATCATGGAAAATGGTTTTGTCAAAGCTAGTACCATAGGAATGCCTCAGGGAGGACCACTAAGTCCTATTCTATCTAATATTTATTTAGATAAGTTTGATAAGGAATTAGAAGCAAGGGGACTATGCTTTGTGAGATACGCAGACGATAGTAATATCTTCGTTAAAAGCGAGATGGCAGCAAATCGAGTGATGAAGTCAGTTACATCATGGCTAGAGAGAAAATTATTCCTAAAGGTCAGTGCCACTAAAACAAAGGTAGTAAGACCAACGAATAGTAATTTTCTAGGTTTCACATACTGGAAGGGATCTTCAAAATGGGAGTGTAGGCCTACAAAGAAAAGTAAGAAAAGCCTATATGACAAATGTCGCAAGGAACTTATTCGAAAGAAATGTGTAGCACGAACCAACGCCAAGACGTTTACCAGGATAAACCAAATCGTTAAAGGATGGATAAACTACTTTCGAATCGGAAGGATGAAAACCTTCGTAGATGAATTTGGACAATGGTTGAGGCACAAAATAAGAGTTATTATCCTGAAACAGTGGAAAACATCATCTAGGATATATAACAATCTGCAAAAGCTGAATAAGCAATTAGCTTATCACTTCAGTGATGAGCAAATCTATTCAGTAGCGAATACAAGACTTGGACTATATAAACAAGCAAATGGGAATGTAGTAAACTTCTTACTTAATGCAGATATTCTAGCCATAAGAAAAGAGGAAAGACCAGGACTGGTCAAACCTCTTGAATACTATCTAAGATAAGTTGTATTAACATATAAATGTAGCGCCGTATACGAGACCCGTACGTACGGTGCAATGAGAGGGGCGAAGATTAATATCTTCCCTCTACTCTATTAGTATTACTTTGATGCATGGACAAGATCATCTAATGACAACAATTTTGTTACATGATTTGATAAAGCATATTATTGAACTGTATAAGAGAGGGGATGAATGATGCAAGGATTAATAAAAACTATTGAGAAAGCTAAACCTTTTTTTGAGAAAGTATCAAGGAATATATATCTGAGAGCGATAAAGGATGGATTCATATCTAGTATGCCTTTAATTCTTTTTTCTAGTTTATTTCTTTTGATTGCATATGTGCCTAATATTTTTGGATTTAAATGGAGTGATAATACTGTATCAATAATTATGAAGCCATATAATTATACAATGGGAATAATTGCTCTATTAGTTGCAGGAACAACAGCAAAGTCTTTAACTGACTCAATAAATAGAAAACTTGAAAAAACAAATCAGATTAATTTTATTGCAACTATGATAGTTTCAATAGCAGGATTTCTTTTACTTTCATCTGATGCAATTGAAGGCGGATTTTCGGGAGCGTTTTTAGGAACAAGAGGATTATTAACAGCTTTTATTTCTGCTTTTATAACTGTCAATGTATATAAATTTTGCGTAAAAAGAAATATTTCTATACGTATGCCAGAAGAAGTTCCACCGAACATATCTCAAGTATTTAAAGATATTATACCATTAACTATATCTATAATGATTCTTTATATTTTAGATATTCTTTCTCGTAGTTATATAGGAACAGGTGTTGCAGAAGCGGTTGGAGCATTGCTTGCGCCTTTATTCCAAGCAGCTGATGGATATTTAGGAATAACAATAATATTTGGTGCATATGCTTTATTTTGGTTTGTTGGAATTCATGGTCCTTCGATAGTAGAACCAGCTATTGCTGCACTACTTTATGCTAATGTTGAAACTAATTTCCAATTACTTCAAGCAGGCGAACAAGCTAGTAAAATTATAACTTCTGGAACTCAAATGTTTATTGTTACCATGGGAGGAACGGGAGCTACACTTGTTGTACCTTTTATGTTTATGTGGTTAACAAAGTCAAAAAGAAATAAAGCTATTGGTAGAGCGTCTGTTGTTCCTACATTTTTTGGGGTAAATGAACCTATTTTATTTGGTGGTCCACTAGTACTTAATCCGGTATTTTTTATACCATTTATTTTAGCCCCAATTGCGAATGTATGGATATTTAAATTTTTTGTTGACGTAATTGGAATGAATAGCTTTAGTGTAAATTTACCTTGGACAACACCAGGACCAATAGGAATAATTCTCGGTACAGGGTTTGGTTTATGGTCTTTCGTGCTTGCAATTACATTAATCATTGTCGATGTAATAATATATTATCCTTTCTTAAAGGTATATGATAATCAAATTTTGAAAGAAGAAATTGAAGGTAAAGTTTCTAATGAATTAAGAGAAAAAGTTTCAGAGAATTTCGATACAAGAAAAGCAGATAAAATATTAGAAAAAACAGTTACATGTATTGAAAATGGAGAAGAAATTAATGTTTTAGTGTTATGTGCCGGTGGCGGAACAAGCGGTTTATTAGCTAATGCACTTAATAAAGCAGCTAAAGAGTATAATACAAATGTTAAAGCTGTCGCAGGTAGTTATGGTGCTCATAGAGAGATATTGCCACAATTCAATCTTGTTATACTAGCACCACAGGTTGCTTCTAATTATGAAGATATGAAGGAAGAAACAGATAAATTAGGAATTAAGCTTGCAAAAACAGAAGGGCTTCAGTATATTAATCTAACTAAAGACGGGCAAGGAGCATTAGCTTTTGTTAAGGAGCATATATAATTAATAAGCTTAATAAAATATTATTGGTTTATAACTTAGGAGATTAGAAATGAATAGAAAATTACCAGCAGATTTTATTTTTGGTGGAGCTACTGCTGCTTATCAAGCAGAAGGTGCAACTAATATTGACGGTAAAGGTCCCGTAGCTTGGGATAAATATTTGGAGGATAATTATTGGTATAGAGCAGATCCAGCTAGTGATTTTTATAATAAATATCCAATTGATTTAGAACTTTGTAAAAAATATAGTATTAACGGGATACGCATATCTATTGCATGGTCAAGAATATTTCCAAAAGGATATGGAGATGTAAATAAAAAAGGAGTAGAATTTTATCATAATTTATTTGCTGAATGTATAAAGAATAATGTAGAGCCTTTTGTAACATTACATCATTTTGATACACCTGAACATTTACATTCAAATGGAGATTTCTTGAATAGAGATAATATTGATTATTTTGTAGATTATGCTGACTTTTGTTTTAGAGAATTTAAAGAAATAAAATATTGGACTACTTTTAATGAAATTGGACCAATTGGTGACGGACAATATCTTAATGGTAAATTTCCGCCCGGAATTAAATATGATTTAGAAAAGGTGTTTCAATCTCATCATAATATGATGGTGGCACATGCACGTACTGTAAAATTATTTAAAGACAAAAAATATAAGGGAGAAATAGGAGTAGTTCATGCGCTTCCAATGAAATATGCATATGATCCCAATAACAAAGATGATATGAGAGCGGCAGAACTTGAAGATGTTATTCATAATAAATTTATACTTGATGCAACTTTTTTAGGTGAATATTCTGAGAAAACAATGGAAGGCGTTAATGTAATCCTAAAAGAAAATGGTGGGAAATTAGACCTTAGAGAAGAAGATTTTAAATATTTAAACGAAGCAAAAGATTTAAATGATTTTCTAGGTATTAATTATTACATGAGTGATTGGATGAGAAGTTTTAATGGTAAAACTGAAATTATTCATAATGGTAAAGGTGAAAAAGGAACATCAAAATATCAAATAAAAGGCGTTGGAAAGAGAGAAACACCAGATGGCTTAGAAAAAACAGATTGGGATTGGATTATTTATCCTAAGGGATTATATGATCAAATTATGAGAATAAAAAATGATTATCCTAATTATAAAAAAATATATATAACTGAAAATGGTATAGGATATAAAGATATATTTAAAGAAAATACTGTTGAAGATGACTATCGTATAGATTATGTAAAAAAACACATGAATGCAATTATAGATGCAATAAATGAGGGGGCAAATATTAAAGGATATTTTATTTGGTCATTAATGGATGTTTTCTCATGGTCTAATGGCTATGAAAAGAGATATGGTCTTTTCTATGTTGACTTTGAAACTCAGAAACGTTTCCCCAAAAAGAGTGCATATTGGTATAAAAAATTGGCTGAAACTTTGACTGTTGAATAATAAATGCTAAATTTAGTATGTATATTTTCATACCACAAATACATACCCCAGATAACAATTAAACATCTAAACATAGAAGTGCTGCATTTCTTAAAATCATAAGAAGGGCAGCACTTCCCCATTTTCATAACCTACCTACGCCCAATCTTGCCAATTTTTCTTAAAGCACAAGAAGAAGCAATAATAATAGTGAATATTTCAAGCCTACCCAGAATCATAGCAATAATCTCTATGACCAAAGTATACATATCAGTGCTAGGATTTGTGATACCGATAGATAATCCCACGGTAGAAAGTGCCGAAGAAATTTCAAACATCGCTTTAGTAAGATTAGTTTTAGCACTAATTGATACCATAAGAGAAAGGATAATAAATATAAACATATATATTAAGAAAAATCCACATGTATTTTCTCTTACCTCATCATCAATTTTAGTTCTTCCCTTAACCGTCATATAATATTCAGTACTTATACGCTGCTTAGGGCTTAGTTGTCTCTTGATATTTATAAGCATTATTCTAAATAACAAATATACACGACTTAACTTTAAACCACCAGCAGTAGAACCAATACCACCACCAATAATCATTAAAATAATTATTACACCGATAGCAAACTCAGACCAATCAGCAAAATTCATTGTAGAATATCCTGTTGTAGAAATTGCTGAACTCACATTTACTAAAGATTCATACATGGCATTTACAAAGCCTAAATTATTTGTTGCCATAAGAGAAAAACCAACGATAGGGACAGATAAAATCAAAAGAAATCCTAAAAATTTCATTTCACTTACCCTAAAAGCTTTCTTAAATTTTCCTCTAACTATACATAGTAAGACAGCGAAATTTGTTGTACCAATAATCATTAATATGACAGTAACAAGCCTAATCCCTATACTATTATACTCACCAATACTATTTAATCTTGTTGAAAAACCACCGGTTGAAAGTGAACACATACAGTGGCAAATACTTTCAAATAGATTCATGCCAAAAATCATATATGCAAGCGTACCAATTAATAAAAAAAGAGCATACATATAAAATATAACTCTAGCCGTCTTTTTAAGATGGGGATGTAATCTATCTGAATGAGCCTCGGCATGGTACAACTCCATAGATTTTTTATTTGTCGATATCAAGAGCATCATCATTATAAATCCAAGACCACCGCAATATTGCATAAAAGATCTATGGAATAAAATTACCTTTGGAGCTATTGTAACGTCAACAACAGAAAGACCGGTAGTAGTAAAACCACTTACAGACTCAAATAATGCCTGGATTGGATTTAGCATGTTGCATATTATAAAAGGTAATGCGGCTATAATGGAACCATATATCCATGCGAATATAACTTTAGTTGAACTTTCGTTTATCATATTAATTCTGCTTGTATTAAAATTCTTATTATCTTTATCAAAAATATTAAATAATATACCAAGCAAAATTGAGCCAGAAGCTGGCAAGAAAAAAGCTAAAAAATAATCATATTCATTATAAAAAGGTATTATAATTAGGCTAAATCCAACGATTAAACCAACTAAAATCATGAAATTGCCATAAAATGATTTAAACTTGGTATTCATAGTTGGTCTCCTTTTAAACAATTTATAACTTCAAATTTATTATCGGCCTTTACAATTACAATAAGAAGATCATTGGGATTTATCACATCATCTCCACCCGGAATAATAGTAGTATCTGATCTTAATATACATGCAATTATTACATCCTGTGGTAAATTTAGTTGGTATATCTTTTTTCCTACAGCATTATCATCTTTGTTAATACGTATTTCGACAACTTCTACAGATCCTTCTGCTATTGGGATACTATGAGTTATACTATCAAGTAATGCTTGCTGTTTTATAAATTCAGAAACCATTGATACAGCGCATATAACCTTATCTATTCCCATCTTATGAAAGAAGTCTATTTTTTTTGCATCACTTAGAAGGGCAATAGTTCTTTTGACCTTAAATTTTTTCTTTGCTAGTTCACAAACAATTAGATTATCTTCGTCATTACCTATCAGTGATATAACTATATCAGCTCCATAACAATTTGCATCTTCCAATACGTATGGTTTAGTACCATCTCCTAAGAAGACGTTTATATTTTTATTTTCACTTAAAAAAATCGCATCATCCTTATTGCTATTTATTACACTGATTTCATAATTTTTTAGATGTAAAGATTCAGCAAGTGTTTTTGCTTTATTTTTGCCACCAACAATAATAATTCTTTTCATAGATCCCTCTTATATTATTTCTTTAATTTTGATTGTTGCAAGCTCTGTAGGGCATATCGTACTAATTCCAAGTTCATCATATACACAAGCCCTATCTATATCATATACTCTACAGATTATATTTTTAACTGAATATATATTTTTTAACATTTGTGAAACCATAATATTCGTATTATCTTTATTTGTGACTATTATGAAGATATCGTCATTTTTTATCTTTAATTCTTCATAGACATTCGTGTCTAGGGCATCAGCTTCAATAATTTCTCCTCCAAATGATAATGATAGTTTTCTAAATGAGTTTGAATCCTTATCAATTACTGTCACATCATTTCCTTCATCATACATTATATTAGCTATATTAGCCCCTAGCCTACCACAGCCAATTATTATAATATTTTTACTATTCATATTTTCTCCTGAAAGTCATATTTATGTATACTAATAGTAATACTTTTTTGGTTAGTTTGGTGTGAGATTTTAAGGCTAAGATGTTAGAATTGTGTGAGAATA
>JAEZWQ010000042.1 GCA_023420085.1 Bacillota bacterium | reverse complement strand
CGAGCGTCGGCATCCTATCGGCGCGCGTTTTGGGATGCGATGCGCCTCAACAGCTCGCCTATGGAGGTGCGTAACGCCTTGTCGGAGGGTGTGGATACCGAGGGCGGCTACCTGGTGCCGGATGAGTTCGAACGCACCCTCATCCAGTCCTTGGCTGACTTGAACGTGATGCGCTCCCTGGCGAAGGTCATTCAAACCACCAGCGGTGACCGCAAAACCCCGGTGGTGTCTACCCACGGGAGTGCCACTTGGTTGGATGAGGGCAAGCCGTACACCGAGTCCGACGAGGCCTTCACCCAAGTCACCCTCAGTGCTTATAAGCTCGGTACGTTCCTCAAAATCTCAGAGGAGCTGCTTAATGATGCGGCGTTTAACGTGGAGCAGTACCTAGCCAGTGAGTTCGCCAGGCGTATTGGTGCGGCTGAAGAAGAAGCCTTCCTCATCGGGGACGGGGTAGGTAAGCCCACCGGGATCTTCGCTGCGACCGGTGGCGGCGAAACGGCAGTGACCACCGCGAAGGCGACTGATATTAGTGCTGATGAGCTGATCGATCTGCACTACTCGCTGCGTGCCCCGTACCGGGCCCGGGCGGTGTGGATCATGAATGACGCGACCGTGAAGACCGTGCGCAAACTCAAGGATGGTAACGGCCAATACCTGTGGCAACCCGCCCTGACCGCTGGCACCCCCGACATGATTCTCGGCCGCCCAGTACATACGTCTGTGTTTGCCCCCGAGATCAAGGCCGGTGCGAAGACGGTGGCGTTTGGAGATCTGGGTTATTACTGGATCGCTGACCGGCAGGGGCGCTCCTTCAAACGCCTCAACGAACTATTCGCCACCACCGGGCAGGTCGGCTTCCTCGCCTCCCAGCGCCTCGACGGAAAACTCATCCTCCCAGAGGCCGTGAAGATCCTGACCCAGAAAACCGGTACCGGAGCATAAATAACCAACACAGCAAAGGGGTGGCAGTCATGAATGAGCTGCTAACTCAGGTGAAAGCCAACCTGCAGATCACCTTCAACGATGACGACACGTTAATCGCCTCGTTGATTACGGCTGCCACCTCCTACGCCACCAGTTACCAACACCTACCCGCAGACCACTACCAACATCACGAGATGTCTGGGTCTACCAGGCAGGGCATCATCATGCTCGCCACCCACTTCTACGAATCCCGAGACGGGGCAACAGCAGGGTTTTGGGCGGACAAACCCGACGCCGCCCGCGCGGTGTGGAGTGCGGTGAACAACCTGCTGCGCCTGGATCGCGAATGGAAAATCTGAGGAGGCAGTCATGGCGTCGATTGGCAGTATGCGCGAGCATCTCGACCTCATCCGCCCGGTTGTCACCCGTGACAAGGCCGGGTTTACGACTACCCGCGATGAGGTGGTGGCAAGCGTTCGAGCATCCATCGAGGTTCGTCACGCTTCTAGTGCGTGGGTGAACCGGGCGGCCTACACGAAAGCTGACGTGCTTTTCCGCATCCGGGCCATCCCCGGTCTCCAGGTGAGTGCGGATATGGAAATCGCTAGTGACAGAGGCAGGTTTGTGATCGACGCGGTCGAACACATCGGCCGGTATGTGGAGATCCTTGCCCACCAAGTAACCCCTGAAGGACGTGTCGAGGGAAGGAGTGTGTGATGGCCAGGGTTGATGTACGCCTACCCAACGCGGTGATCGATGCGCTCACCCAGGTGGGCAACGTGGTCGAAAACAATGCCGAACACATCCTGGGCGCTGGCGCAGGCATAGTGGAGCCCAGGCTCCGCGCCAACCTCACAGCCGCGATCGGACGAGGCACGAAGACCCCTTCACGCTCCACCGGACAGTTACAATCCGCCCTTGGCACCACGAGCGTGAAAGTGAATTCACGCGGGGTGTACAACGTCAAGGTTGGGTTCGCTGAAAACCGGCGCGATGGCAGGTCGAACGCACTGATCGCCAACGTGTTAGAGCACGGCCGGTCTAACCAGGCGGCCCGCCCATTCCTCGCACCCACCCGCTCCCAAACCCGCCGGGGTGCGCAAGAGGCGATGAAGGCTGCGCTCACCACAGCGATTGAGCAGGTGAAACCATGACCCACACCCCGCTTTTAGAACAACTCACCCACATAGCGGACGGCCTGGGGCTCCCGTTCGAGGTTGGCCTGTTCACCCAAACCCCACCACCGACTACGTATTTGGTCGCCACACCACTGACTGACGGGTTAGAGGTGTATGCCGATAACACCCCTGGGGTGGAAGTCGAAGAAATCCGCCTATCCCTCTTCACACAAGGCAGCTACCTACCCGCACGCGACCAGCTCACCCGCGCCCTCCTCGACACTGGCTTGACGATCACCGGGCGTCATTACGTCGGGTATGAGGCCGATACCGGCTACCACCACTACGTCATTGACACCGCCACCCACCACCCCTACCCGGCCTAGACGAAAGGAACATCCTCATGGCCACGATTGGTTTAGACAAGCTCTACTACGCCACCATCACCGAAAACCTTGAAACTGGCGTTGAAACCTACGCCACTCCCAAACAACTCGCCAAAGCCATCAGCGCCGAACTCAGTGTGGAGGTCGCTGAAGCCATCCTCTACGCCGATGACGGCGCGTCCGAGATCGTTAAGGAGTTCAAGTCCGGCACGTTGACACTCGGCATCGACGACCTCGGCAATGAGACCGCAGCCGCCCTGACCGGTGCCACCGTCGACTCTAACGGCGTACTCATCTCCGCATCGGAGGACGGCGGCAGCCCGGTGGCGATCGGATTCCGCGCCGCTAGGAGTAATGGTAAGTACCAGTATTTTTGGCTCT
>JAEZWQ010000002.1 GCA_023420085.1 Bacillota bacterium | reverse complement strand
TGAAATAAGGTACACAAGCCTAGTAAATAGGTTTAATACAACAAAGTCTAGACTTGATGAAATCAAGCAAACCATCATAGAAAAACAATCCAAAGGTGATGAGGTTGAGGAATTTATAAGGGAACTTGAAAAACAAGAGCTACAGACAGAGTTTGATAAAAATGTATGGCTAAGCATGGTAGACCAGCTTACAGTGCATCATGATGGAAAAGTTGAATTTACATTCATTGATGGAAGTCAGATAGAATTGAATAGATAGAAAAAATAGGTACTTCGACCAATTTACATTTTATGGGTTGTTTGAAATTTGGTGGTTTTGTTTAGTAAATGAACTTTGGACGGTAGCAATACCGTCTTTTTTATGTCCGAAATAAAAAGTTTCAGAGTTTAGAGTAATAGTTTCAGAGTTCAAAAGGAAAGTTTCATTGTATCAAAGACATTAAGAAACTAGAACCTAAAGATGGTAGTCAATATAAGTTAAAATCATATAGATATTAAATTAAAATTATAAATAGCTTTATAAATTTACTAAATTAGTGTACAATAAAGAAAAATATAAATTTGGAGGAATATGATAGATTTTTTAAGAGTTGGTATTATAGTAAATACACATGGATTAAAAGGTGAGGTAAAAGTTAAACCAACGACAGATGATATAGAAAGATTTGATTATTTAGATGAGATAATTCTCGATAATGGTAAAAACAAGATAAATACACGTGTTAAATCAGTAAAATATCTAAATAAATTTGTAGTTTTAGGCTTCGAAGGATTTAATAGTATAAATGAAGTTGAGGGATTACGTAATTATGATATTATGGTTGATAGAGATAATGCTATTGAACTAGATGAAGACGAAAATTTTATTGGAGATTTAATTGGATGCAAAGTTTATGAGGGAGAAAAGTATCTAGGCAAAATTAAAGATGTACTTTTTACTAAGGCTAATGATGTTTATGTCATTGATTATGAGGGAAAAGAAATATTGATTCCTGTAATAAAGGATTGTGTGCTAGATATTGATATTTATAATCAAAAAATAGAAGTGAAACTACCAAAGGGTCTAATAGAATGAAATTTATTGTAATGACATTATTTCCAGAGCTAATTAGAGATAACTTGAATCATAGTATTTTAAAAAGAGGTCTTGATAATAATCTTTTTGAAGTTGATATAGTGGATATAAGAGAATTTAGTACTAATAAGCATAAGAAGGTAGATGACTATCCATATGGGGGTGGAAGCGGAATGGTAATGGCTGCACAACCCATATATGATGCATATAAATCATTCAGTGATAAACTTGAAAATAATACTCCAATAATATATATGTCACCAAAGGGACGCAAGTTTGATCAGTCAGTTGCTAAAGAGTTATCTAAATATGAGCAGGTTGTTTTTCTTTGTGGACATTATGAAGGAGTTGATGAAAGAGCGTTACAATTAGTTTGTAATGATTGCATTTCTATTGGAGACTTTGTTTTAACGGGAGGAGAGCTTCCATCCATAATGATGATTGATGCTATTTCACGACTTATACCTGATGTTTTACATAATAATGAATCTATTAGTGAAGAAAGCTTTGAGAATGATCTCTTAGAGTATCCACAATATACTAGACCATATGAATATATGGGATTGAAGGTGCCGGACATTTTACTTTCTGGGAATCATGGGAAAATTAAAGAATATAGATTGGAAAAATCTATAGAAATAACAAAAAAGTATAGACCAGATTTATGGGAGAAGTATAATGCAAAAGATTCTAGAAATAAATGATTTATGTTTCCATTATCAAAATAATATAGACATATTACATAATATAACTTTGCAAGTTAATGCTGGAGATTTTATTGGTATATTTGGAGATAATGGGGCGGGGAAAAGCACATTAATTAAACTTTTATTAGGACAGTTAAAACCTTGTCAAGGTGAGGTAAATTGGTTAAGTACACACGTCAGAAATTTTTCTGACTGGAATATAGTTGGATATGTTCCGCAAAGGACTATAATGTCTAATGATAGATTTCCTGCAACTGTTGAAGAAGTTGTAATGGCAAATTTATATAAAGATATAGGAATGTTTAAGTTCCCAAGCAAAAAGCATAAAGAAAAGGTGAAGAAAGCTTTAGAGCTTACTAAGATGGATAAATATGCAAAAAGACAGATAGGGAAGCTTTCAGGTGGACAGATGCAAAGAGTGTATATCGCTAGAGCACTTGTAAATTCACCTGAGATATTGATTCTAGATGAGCCAACATCAGGAGTTGATAATCAGACTATAGATAAACTTTTTGAGATTCTAAAAGAATTAAATGAAAGAGATAATATAACTATAATTATGATTACTCATGATATAGATAAGGCATTTAAATATCTTTCTAGAGCATATAAAATTGTAGATGGTAGATTGAGAGAAATAAATGGATATAATAATTGATATTTTTAGATATGACTTTATGGTAAAGGCTCTAATAGTATCTGTATCATTGGCCATTGTTATACCATGCATAGCTATGGTCGTAGTATTCAAACGATTATCAATGACAGGAGATGCCTTAAGCCATTCATCATTAGCAGGTGTTGCCATAGGTTTGGTTTTTCAATTTAGCCCTATATTAGGCTCAATAATAGCATGTTTATTGGCAGCGGTGTTTATTGAGTTAATTAGAAAAAAAATGAAACAATATGCTGATTTAGCGATAGCTTTAGTTATGTCAACAAGTGTAGCACTAGCAGGTATATTTACTCCATTTATAAAAAAGGCTACAAATTTACATAGTTTTTTATTTGGTTCAATTGTTGCGATTAGTGATATAGAATTTTATTCAATCATAATTATGTCGGCGTTTATATTTATAATATTTATATTATTTTATAAAGAATTGTTTTATATAACATATGACGATGAAAGTGCAAGGCTGGCAGGCGTTAGGGTTAATGCAATAAATATTATGTTTACATTTTTAACAGCACTAACAATTTCAATTGCTGCTAGAACTGTAGGAACTCTAATTGTTTCATCATTCATAGTAGTACCAGTTGCATGTGCGATGCAAGTGGCAAATAGTTATAAGTCAACTCTAATAGCATCTATATTATTTGCGATTTGTTTTAGTGTGATAGGTTTGATAATTACTAATATTTATCCATTGGGAGTAGGTTCGACAATGGTTTTAGTGGGAATAGTTACTTTAATATTAATAGTTGCAGTTAAGATGATAGTTAAGGGAATAAGGAGATAGTATGAAATACAAAACAAAGCAAACAGACATATTATTAGATGTAATAAAAAATTCTGGGCCTAATGGAATAACTGCAAATGAAGCTGTTGCAGAATTAGAAAAGCTTAATAATCATATTAGTAGAGCTACTATATATAGAAAACTAAAGGTTTTTGAAAATGAAGGTATAGTTAGAGTAGTAACTCATAAGGGTAAAAAATTATATGAGCTAGTATGGGATGATTGCAGTGATCATCTACATTTAGTATGTACTAATTGCAAGAAGGTGATACATATCGACTGTACATCATCGGATAGATTTATAAAATATGTAGAAGATGAACTAAGATTTGATATTGATTTTAGGAAAACTGTAATATACGGATTGTGTAATGACTGCAAAAAATAAGATTGGAATTATAGGCGCAGGAGCTGCAGGGATAATAGCAGCTATATATGCATCTGATATTGATAATGAAGTAGTATTATTAGAAAAAAATAATAAAATTGGAAAAAAAATATATATTACAGGTAAAGGAAGATGTAATATTACTAATGCCTCTGATCCTAGTGAGCATATAGAAAATTGCGTAAGAAATCAACAGTTTCTTTATTCGGCTTTATATAGCTTTCAATATAGTGATATTATATCATTATTAAATGAAAATGGATTAGATACTAAAATTGAAAGAGGTAATAGAGTTTTTCCTACTACAGATAAGGCTGCTGATGTCGTAAATACCTTTTCGAAGATTTTATCCAGTAAAAGAATAGACATAAGGCTTAATCAAGATGTAAAAAGAATTGAAAAAAATAATGATAAATTTATTGTCAATACTATAAATAATGAATATAAGTTTGATAAACTTATCATTGCTACTGGAGGCTTGTCTTATCCATCTACGGGATCTAATGGAAGTATTAATCCTACAATAAAAAAACTAGGTCATAGCTTTACAGATATGTATCCGGTGTTAACATCTTTTTTTATAAAAGAAGACGTTTCTAATTGCGCTGGACTTACATTAAAAAATATTAAATTTAAATTTAAAAATATTGAACTATTCGGAGATTTACTTTTTACACATAAGGGGATAAGTGGTCCTGTAATATTGACAATGACTTCGCTTATTGATAATAGTATTAAGTTTCCAATAGAAGCAAATATAAATCTAAAGCCAGCATTAGAACCAGATGTATTGGACAGACGTTTAATTAGAGAAATTGAAAAATCACCAAGTAGAAATATTGGTAACATGTTAAAAGAATTGTTACCATTAAAATTAATTGAATCTATAATAGAACGAACGCATTTAAATAAATTTGATAAAGCAAGTACTATAAATAAAAGTATAAGAAGAAAAATAGTTGATAATATATTAGATTATAAAATAACAATTAATGGTATCACAGGATTTAAAGATGCTGTAGTTACAAGAGGGGGAATTAATGTAAAAGAGATAAACCCTCATTCTATGGAATCTAAGATAGTTAAAAATCTTTATTTTGCAGGTGAAATAATTGATGTTGATTCTCTTACGGGAGGATATAATTTACAAATTGCTTGGTCTACAGGCTATTTGGCAGGAATATCAGCAAAAAAATGTGATATATAAAGGAGTTAATATGATTAATATTGCTGTTGACGGACCGGCAGGATCTGGAAAAAGTACTATTTCTAAGCTCGTGGCAAATAAATTAAATGAAGAATATAATATGATATATCTAGATACAGGAGCGATATACAGAGCTGTTGCATATTATTTGATTAAGAACATTTCAGATTCAGATATTGATAATGAAAATATGGTGGTTAGTATAGCAGAAGATTTATCAGTTGATATACGTTATATTGATGGCCAGCAAAGGGTTTATATCAATGGGGATGATGTAACTCCTTATCTTAGAACAGAGAAAGTTGGAGAGGTTACATCAAAAATTGCTAAGTATAAAAAACTAAGAGATATATTATTAGATCTACAAAGAGATTTTGCGAACAATAATAATGTTATAATGGATGGAAGAGATATTGGAACATGCGTGTTACCAAATGCTAGCCTTAAAATTTTTCTAGTTGCTGATGTAAATGAACGTGCGAGACGAAGATATGAACAGTATAAGGAAAGTGGCCATGACTATCCATTTAATAAAATATTATCAGAGCTAAGAAATAGAGATAATAATGATATCAATAGATCAATATCACCATTAAAAAAAGCAGATGATGCTGTAGAAATAGATACAACAAGTATGAGTATTGAAGAAGTAGTGGATAAAATAATATTTGAGTTGAGGAAGAATTGTGGGTAAGGTTATTTTAGCAGACCATGCAGGATTTTGTTTTGGAGTAAAAAGGGCAATCGATAAAGCCCTTAATAATTATGATGAAACTAATGTATATACTTATGGATCTTTAATTCATAATAAAGAAGTTATGAAAGATATTGAATCAAGAGGAATTATAAAAATTGATGATATAGAAGAATTTGAAAAACTTGAAAAAGGTATAATTATAATTAGATCTCATGGAATAGCTAAAAAAGAAGAAGATAAATTAAAAGAACTTGGATATAAAATAATAGATACGACTTGCCCATATGTAAAGAAAATACATAAACTAGTACAAAAATATTCAAAAGATGGATATAGAGTAATTATTTTAGGTAATAAGGATCACCCAGAAATAAAAGGAATTGTTGGGTGGTGTGAGAGTGAACCAATAATAATATCAAACATAGATGAAGTAGATATGTTAAATGAAGATAGAACAAAACCATATGTAATAGTAGCTCAAACTACTTTTAATTTAGCTAAATTTGCTTCAATAGTTGAAAAAATAAAGAAAAAATTGTATAATAGTAGTGTTTTAGATACAATTTGTAGTGCTACCGAAGAACGTCAAATGGCAACCAGAGATGTTGCTAAGTTGGTAGAAGTTATGATTGTAATCGGAGACAAAAGCAGTTCAAATACACAGAAGCTTTATGATATTTCCAGTAGCGAATGTAATGAAACCTTTTTTATACAGACCGCCTCAGATATGGATTTTAGTAAACTCGTAGGTAAAGAGCTTGTGGGTATAACTGCAGGGGCATCAACGCCTAAAAACTTAATTGAGGAGGTTATGAGGGAATGTCAGAAGATTTTGGACAAATGTTAGAAGAACAAACCATTAATAGTGTTAGAAATGGTGATATTATAGAAGGAACTGTAGTTGAAGTTAGAAAAGATATGATAATTATGAATATCAATTCAAAGTATGAGGGAATCATTGAAAGAGATGAGTACACATCTAATGAAGAATTAGATTTAACTACAGTTGTAAATAAAGGTGATAAAATAACTGCAAAAGTTATAAAAGTAAATGAACAAGTTGGATATGTTTTGATGACATATAGAAAACTAGCACAAGAAAAAATTTACAAGGAATTTGAAAAAGCTTGTGAAGAGCAAGAAATACTTAAGGGAAAAGTATCAAAAATAAGTGTTGGTGGACTTGTGGTAGATTATAATGGTGTTAATGTATTTATACCTGCAAGTTTAGTTTCAGATCGTTTTGAAAAAGACCTTAATAAGTATAAAGATCAAGAAATAAGTTTTATCATCAGTGAATGTAATCCAAGACGTAGAAGAATTATTGGTAATAGACGTGACATAGTGGTTAAAGAAAAGGCTGAAAGAGAAGAAGAAGCGTTAAAGAATATAGAAGTTGGAAAAAGACTAACAGGAAAAGTTAAGAACTTAACCAAATTTGGTGCTTTTATCGATCTTAATGGTATAGATGGTCTATTACATATTTCTGAAATGGGTTGGGGAAGAGTTAACTCAGCTAAGGAATATGTGAAAGTTGGAGAAGAGTTAGAGGTTGAAGTTAAAGCTGTTGAAGGTAATAAAATTAGCTTGACTACAAAATTTGATGAAACTAATCCATGGAATTCAATTGAAGAAAGATATCCAGTGAACTCTGAGGTTAAAGGAGTTGTTGCACGTCTTACAGATTTTGGAGCTTTTGTTGAATTAGAGCCAGGAATAGATGCGCTTTTACATGTTTCACAAATTTCAAAAGAAAGAGTTGAAAAGCCAGAAGATGTATTGAATATCGGTGATGAAATAGAAGCTCTTATCATTGACTGTAATGCAGATGAGAAAAAAATCAGCTTGAGCATTAGAGAGCTAGAATTCAGAAGAAGAAGATATGCTAAAACTGATGAAGATGAACAAGCAGAAGATGAAGTAGAAGCTACAGAAGAATAATCAATGACGGTATAGGTAACTATACCGTTTTTTACTATGGAGGAAAATTGAAAGAATTAATTGTTGATTTAACGGAAAAATTAAAAAATGCATTTGAAAAATCTGGATATACAGGAGATAAGGTTAGAGTAATTAAATCAAATAGGCCAGATTTGTGCATGTATCAATGTAATGCAGCATTAGCTCTAGCAAAGGAATATAAGAAAAAACCTATTGATATTGCAAACGAAGTTGTTGATAAGTTAGATAGAGATCTATTTACTAAGGCAGAGGCAGTTATGCCAGGTTTTATTAATTTAGATATAAATACAGATTATTTTATAGAGTATATAAATAAAATGTATACAAGCACTAAGTATGGCTTCGAAGAATCTAATGATAACCAAAAAGTTATGATAGATTATGGCGGAGCTAATGTTGCAAAACCATTACATGTTGGTCATTTAAGGACTGCAGTTATTGGTGAGTCAATAAAAAGAATACTTAGATTTGATAATCAAGAAGTAATTGGAGATGTCCATCTTGGCGATTGGGGGCTACAGATGGGACTTATTATTACAGAAGTTAAATCTATGTATCCAGACCTACCTTACTTTAATCCTGATTTTAATGGTGAATATCCTAAAGAAGCTCCATTTACAATAACAGAATTAGAAAAAATATATCCTAGAGCAAGTGAAAAATCAAAGATTGATGATGACTATAAAGAAGAAGCAAGACAAGCTACGTATGAATTACAAAACGGTAATAAGGGATATTATGCACTTTGGGAACACATATTAAATGTTTCATTAATTGACTTAAAGAAAAACTATGACCGTCTTAATGTTGAATTTGATCTTTGGAAAAAAGAAAGTGATGCGCAAAAATATATTCCAGATATGGTTAAATATTTAAAAGATAATGGCTATACAAGAATATCAGAAGGTGCATTGGTAGTAGATGTAAAAAGGGATGATGATACAAGGGAAGTACCTCCTTGCATGATATTAAAATCAAATGGTGCAACTTTATATAATACAACTGATCTAGCAACTTTAGTTGAAAGAAGAGAGTTATTTAATCCTACAAAAATAATCTATGTTGTCGATAAACGACAAGAATTATACTTTGAGCAAGTATTTAGATGTGCAAAAAAGACTAAAATTATAGGTGAAGATGTAAAACTTATTTTTCATGGTTTTGGAACTATGAATGGTAAAGATGGTAAGCCATTTAAAACAAGAGATGGTGGAGTTATGAGACTTGAAAACCTATTAGAGGAAGTAAAGTCTAAGATAACTGATAAACTTAATGATAATGAAAATATTGATAATGATAAAAAAGATAATATAGCAGAGATGGTAACATTAGCAGCTATAAAATTTGGGGATTTATCAAACCAAGCTATAAAAGACTATATATTTGATATTGAGAGATTTACATCTTTTGATGGGGAAACAGGACCATATATTTTATATACTATCGTTAGAATTAAGTCTATTTTAGCAAAGGTTGATTCTTCTTTTGATTTTAATATTATGAACATAACATCAAAAGAAGAATTTGAACTAATTAAAAAAATCACTGAATTTAGTGAAGTGATGAGAGAAACAGTTGATGAATTAGCACCACATAAATTATGTAAGTATACTTTTGAAGTGGCAAATGAATTTAACTCTATGTATCATACGGTTAAAATACTAAGCGAAAAAGATGATAGACAAAGAAATTCATATTTATCATTATGTAAAATTACAAAGTTAATACTAGAAACATGTATAGATTTACTTGGCTTTGAAGCTCCTGATAGAATGTAGTTATATAAACAAGGTATATATATTGTAAAATTTGTAGAAAATTACAAGAAAAATATAATTAATTCGTCATATTTACTATAATTGCTTTAAATATTGCTACATATGTAGTATAATACTTCTAACAATAACCCATTAGGAGGTAATATGATTTCTAATCAAGTACTACAATCTACCATTGAAGGTGTTAAAAATATATCTAGAATTGAACTTTGCATTATAGATGTTGAAGGAAAAGAACTTGCAAGTACTTTTTCAGTAGAGTATATATTTGGAGATTTGATTGATAATTTTGTAAATTCTCCAGCAGATAGTCAAGTTGTACAAGGCTTTCAATTTTTTAAAGTATTTGATGAGCATACGCTTGAATATATTGTTGTTGCTAAAGGTGCTAGTGAAGATATTTATATGGTTGGTAAGATGGTTGCCTTCCAGATTCAAAACTTAATTATTGCCTATAAAGAAAGATTTGATAAGGACAATTTCATAAAAAATCTATTGCTAGACAATCTTCTTCTTGTCGATATATATAATAGAGCAAAAAAACTACATATAGATCCAAGGGCAAATCGTATAGTATTTTTAATTGAGATGGTTACTGAAGCTGATGAGCTTTTGGAAAATATTCAAAAGGTATTTAACGATAATACTCATGATTTTCTTACAAGACTTGATGAGTCTTCTATGATATTAGTAAAACAAGTTGAAGATAATCTTGATCAGGACGCAATTTATAGGTTTGCTGAAGCGATTAGAGCCATGATAGATGATGTATATGAAATGAAAGTAAGGATATCTTATGGCACTGTTGTAGATGATATTAAAGATGTTTCAAGATCATATAAGGAAGCAAAAATGTCTTTAGATGTAGGTAGCATATTCTATGAAGATAGAGTTATAGTACCTTATGGAAACTTAGGCATAGGTAGAATTATATATCAATTACCTATTCCTTTGTGCAAAATGTTTATACAAGAAATTTTTGAAGATAATACACCGGATAAGTTTGACGAAGAAACTTTAGTGACAATTGATAAATTTTTTGAAAATAGTTTGAATGTTTCAGAAACATCTAGACAATTATATATACATAGGAATACACTAGTATATAGACTAGATAAGCTTAAGAAAAGCACGAATCTTGATTTACGTATTTTTGATGATGCTATTACATTTAAGATTGCTACTATGGTTGTAAAGTATATGCATCATATAGAAAAAAATATTGAAGATCATTGGAGATAATATGATTGAATTAAAGAATGTCACAGTTAATTATAAGAAAAGTAAAAAAGATCAAGCTGCTTTACATGATGTTTCTTTAAAAATAGAAAAAGGTGAATTTGTATTTATAGTTGGTAAGAGTGGTGCGGGAAAATCCACTCTTATTAAATTATTACTTAAAGAAATAAATCCTTCTAAAGGTAATGTGATCGTTAGTGGGTTAGACACAAAAAAGATAAAAAGGAAAAATGTTTCAGTTCTTAGAAAAAAGATTGGAGTAGTATTCCAGGATTTTAGATTACTTAATGATAGAAATATATATGAAAATGTTGCCTTTGCCCAAGAAGCTACTGAAGTTAGACCTAAGGAAATTTCAGGAAATGTTAAATCAATACTTAGAATGGTTGGATTAGAAGATAGGATGTATCACATGCCGTCTCAATTGTCTGGTGGAGAACAACAGAGAACGGCAGTTGCAAGGGCTTTGGTA
The DNA here is from genome assembly GCA_023420085.1 of Bacillota bacterium. Taxonomy (GTDB): domain Bacteria; phylum Bacillota; class Clostridia; order Lachnospirales; family Lachnospiraceae; genus JAEZWQ01. The sequence continues at coordinate 35,408 of JAEZWQ010000002.1, read as the reverse complement.
AATATACCTCCAATTTTACTGGCAGATGAACCTACTGGTAATCTAGATCCTAGAAATTCTGTAGAAATAATGAAGTTGCTTGAACGAATCAATAGAAAAGGAACTACTGTAGTAGTAGTAACGCATAATACGGCTATTGTTAATAAAATGAAGAAACGTGTTATAGAAATAGAAAATGGTCGTATAATTAGAGATGCTATTGATAGATACTACAGATAGGAGGAAGTATGGTATTTCATAGATGGAAAAGAAATATCCGTGAAGGAATAAAAAATTTAGCAAGAAATAAAGTATTTACTATTGCTTCGATTGCAACAATGTCCTTATGTATCTTTTTAATAGGTCTTTTTTTTGCTATTGGATTTAATATTTTAACGATATTAAAAAATGTTGAAAGTAATGTTCCGGTTACAATATTTTTTGAGCAAAATACTACAGAACAAAGACAGAGAGATATTGAGACTGAGATAAGAGGAGATCAGAGAGTTAAGTCGACAAGATATATTTCCCCCGAAGAAGCATGGGATACATACAAAGAAATATATTTTAAGGATGCTCCTGAGCTTGCAGAAGGATTTAAAAATGATAATCCGTTGATTGATGCAGCATCAATTGAGGTATATTTAAATAATATTAATGATCAAGATAAGGTTGTTACAAAATTAGAAAAAATTGATGGTGTAAGACGTGTTATACATTCATCTGATGTAGCAAATAAATTATCTGCTTTTAACTCTGCATTTATGTATACTTCTTTTGTTGTTATATTAGTTCTTGGATTTATAGCTATATTCCTTATAAGTAATACTGTATCAATTGGTATTTCTGTAAGGAAAGATGAGATTCATATAATGCAATATGTAGGAGCAAAGGATAGTTTTATTAGAGGCCCATTTGTTACTGAAGGTATAATAATAGGTATAATAGGAGTTATAATACCATTAATAGCCGAATACTTTTTATATTCGAAGGCTCTTCTTTATATGTCAAAGCATTTTGAACTGTTGAATACAGTAGAGTCGTTTGTGCCTGTTAATATAATATTTCAGTATTTTGCCCCTATAGCAGCAGCTATTGGAATAATATTAGGTTATTTAGCTAGTAGGTTTACGATTTCAAGATATTTGTGTAGGTGATGATGGAAAAGAAGACTAATCAATTTTTACGTGGAATTATTTCTGGAATTATATTGACTCTATTAGTAAGCGGAGTTTTTCATTTAGGTTTATCAATTTATAGAGGAGTCAATAAGAATGAGGATATAGGTAGAGATAAAATTATAAAAGAAATAGATGAACTTATTGATGATAGATACTTATATGAAGTTGATAAGAAAAAGATGGATGCTGGAGCTATTAAAGGGTATGTATTATCAATGGGAGATAAATATGCTCAATATTTTACGCCTGAAGAGTTTGAAATGCTTAATCAGTCATTCGATGGTAAATATTATGGAATTGGAGTAACTATTGTTTATGACAGCGATAGTGGGTTATACAAAATAGATGCAATCTCTAAAGGATATGGGGCTGATTTAGCAGGAATGAAGGTTGGAAGCTATATTACTAAAATTGATGGGAAAGCTGCCAATATTGAGAGTATTAATGGGTTATTAGCTCAGATAAAGAAAATGAAACCAGGTGATAAAGTCAAGTTTGAACTTATTCAAGATGGTGAAGAAAAAACTTTTGAACCTGAAATAAAAGAAGTTATAAAAGATATTGTTACATCTAAAATGATAAGTGATTCCTTGTATATAAAGATAAGCGAATTTGATAATCTAACTCATCAACAGATGATGAATGAGCTAAAAAAACACAATAATTTCAAAGGAATAATTATTGATTTAAGAGATAACCCAGGAGGAGATTTAGAGGCAGTATTAAATGTCACTAGCGAATTTATTCCTGATAAATTAATTACATATACAGAAGACAAATATAAACATAAAACTATATACAATGGTAAAAAAACTGGAACTTATTCAGAAGTACCTATGGTTGTATTAGTTAATAAGAATTCAGCAAGTGCTTCTGAACTATTTACAGGAGCTATAAAAGATTATAAAAGAGGTACAATAATCGGAAGCAAGACCTTTGGTAAAGGAATTGTACAAGAAATTATTCCTCTAAATAATGGTGGTGCATTTAAACAAACAATAATGAATTATTTTACTCCTAATGGAAATAATATACAAGATAAGGGGATAGAACCTGATATAAAGATAGAAGAATATGATAAAAAAATGCAGCTGGAGGATCAACCAGAGATTACAGAAGCATTGAAGGCTTTAAACAAATAGTTATAAGATATATTACAATTTGTTATATATTAGGTTAAAGGAAAGAACTATATGGTAAATAATATAACATATGGATCTTTCCTAATTTTTTTATAAAAGCAAATATTAACTAATATGATTGTAAGCAATATAAAAAAACAAATAAAATTTTGAACATAAAAATATGTTATTTTTTAATTAAAAGAATTGTGGTTGGTTACCTATATTTGGATATATATTTTTCTGCACAATCATTTAATTTTTGATAAAGTTCATTATAAAAATCAATAAATAATATAGCTTGTCTAGTTAGGGTAGAACCACCACCACCGGATCCACCAATCTTACCTTCGATTAGTTTAAAACCTAAGTCATCTTCAGCTCTTCTTATTATTCTTAGCCCCTTACTATATCCCATGTCAAGCTCCTTGCAAGCTTTATTTAATGAGCCCAGCTCATGGATTTTTACAAGTAGTCTAATTACACCTAGAGAAAAGGTAGGATAATCATTAAAAACAAGAAGTTTAATTTTAACATTTTTGGGTATAATTAATTTTTTACTTTTTTTATTCATGAGAACCCCTTTTTATGTATTGAATATGATATAATAGAATATCATATTATAGTGAAAAAATATTTTATTTATATATAATAGGACTGTATAGTTTATATATTGAAAATAGTTTTAAATTTACTATATTGTTACAATACTATTTCGTTAATTATAATATATATGAATAAAATTTACAATAAACTGAATATGGGTATATATTATAGAATTATATTATATATATTTTTCTATTTTATTATGCAATCTTTATTTAATAATGAAAATGGTGTATAATAATAGATAGACAATGCTAACAAATGAACTGCCTTGATTTTTAAGGATAAGGTTGATAAAATATACGAATATAGGAGGTGCATATGTACGAGTCAGGTGAGAATTATTTAGAAACTATATATATCTTGAAAAAGAAATACGGATTTGTACGTTCTGTTGATATAGCAAAGGAATTAAATTTTAGTAAGCCTAGTGTAAGTAGAGCAATTGGTATATTAAGAGATGATGGGCATATCGATGTTGGTGAAAATGGAAATATTATATTAACAGAGAAAGGCGCTGAAAAAGCAAAAGCCATATATGAAAAGCATTTGATTCTTACAAAGTTTTTAGTTGAGGTTCTAAAAGTAGAGCCAAAAACTGCTGAAGCAGATGCGTGTAGGATTGAACATATTATTAGTGAAGAAACGTTTAAAAAGTTTAAGGCTTATCTAAAATCAATTTAGCTTTTCAAAGGATTATAAATATGTTATAATCATAAGAGTTATATAATTAGAAGGAGATTTTATGAAACATATTAAGTCATTAAAGACAAGATCTCTTCAAGAGTCTATGAAAAAGGGTGGTTGTGGAGAATGTCAAACATCTTGTCAATCAGCTTGTAAGACATCTTGTACAGTAGGAAACCAAAGCTGCGAATCAATTCGCTTGGAACTACGTTAATTTAATATATAATTAATGCCACCATTGACTGCGTTAATGGTGGTTTATATTGTATATTGAATATAAATACAACGCTTAAAGTAGAAATAGAGGGGAGATATATTATAGGTGGTAAATACATTAATACACCAATTCAAAAGTAATGGCTATAATATAGTCCTAGATGTGAATAGCGGGGGAATTCATATTGTTGATGATGTTAGCTATGATATAATTCCAATATATTTGGGAAATAACCTTGAGGATATTATTGAAAAGCTTAAAGATAAATATGATGTTAATGAAATTAAAGAGGCATACTATGAAATAAAAAAACTCCAAGAAGATGGGGAACTATTTACATCTGATGTCTATGAAGATTACATATCAGAATTTGTAGAAAGACAGACAGTAGTAAAAGCTTTGTGTCTTCATATTGCACATGATTGTAATCTGGCATGTAAATATTGCTTTGCAGAAGAAGGTGAATATCATGGAAGAAAGGCAATAATGAGTTATGAAGTTGGTAAACAAGCTCTAGATTTTCTTGTGAAAAATTCGGGTAATAGGCATAACTTAGAAGTTGACTTTTTTGGAGGAGAGCCACTACTTAACTTTAAGGTAGTTAAAAAACTCGTTGAATATGGAAGAAGCCTTGAAGAAAAATATAATAAAAAATTTAGGTTTACACTGACTACAAATGGGATTTTATTAAATGATGATATAATGGACTTTTGTAACAAGGAAATGGCCAATGTTGTATTAAGTATTGATGGACGAAAGGAAGTCAATGATTTAATGAGACCATTCAGGAATAAAAAAGGAAGTTATGATATTATTATTCCTAAATTCCAAAAATTTGCTGATAGTAGAAATCAAGATAAATATTATGTAAGAGGTACATTTACAAGACATAATTTAGATTTTTCAAAAGATGTTTTACATTTGGCAGATTTAGGTTTTAAGCAAATTTCAGTTGAACCAGTTGTTGCCCAAGAAGATGAAGAATATGCACTAAAAAAAGAAGACATTGAAATTATAAAAAAAGAATATGATAAATTAGCAAATGAGATGATTAAGCGTGAGAGGGAAGGAAGAGGATTTAATTTTTTTCACTTCATGATGGATTTAACTCAAGGACCTTGTGTTGCTAAGAGGTTATCAGGATGTGGCACTGGTACAGAGTATCTTGCTGTAACGCCATGGGGAGACCTATATCCATGTCATCAATTTGTAGGCGAAGATGATTATTTGCTAGGAAATGTATTTGATGGTATAAAACGAGTAGATATTGTCGATAATTTTAAGAGAACCAGTGTTTATTCTAAACCTGATTGTCAAAATTGTTTTGCTAAATTTTATTGCAGTGGTGGATGTTGTGCTAATTCTCATAAATTTCACAACGATATAATTTCTAGCTATGAAGTTGGATGTGAATTGGAAAGAAAGAGGGTTGAGTGCGCAATAATGATACAAGTATCCAGACTTTTAGAGGATGAGAAAGGAGTTGCTGAATAGCATTTGCTTTTCAGTGTAAGAATTATGAAAACTAAACGTAAATCATTATTTACCATAATTGCTATTATTGTTTCAATGATACTAATAGTAATTTCTAACTTTTTTGGAGTTGATGGTAAAGGACTTTATGGGGCTTCTCAAACAAAGCTAGGCCTTGATTTGGCAGGAGGAGTAAGTATAACATATGAAGCTGAAGGAGAACCTTCAAATCAAGATATGAATGATACTGTTGAGAAGTTAAAGAAGAGGGTTGAAAATTATTCGGTTGAGTCAGAAGTATATAGAGAAGGAAACAATAGAATTAATATTGAAATTCCTGGAGTACAAGATGTTAATACAGTATTGTCAGAGTTAGGACAGCCAGGAACTCTTTCTTTTAAATCAGAAGAAGCAATGCAAATTTTATATGATAAGCAAAATGCAGGTATTCAAAAGTATTTAAAAGAAGCAACTGATGAAAATTTAAAAAAGCAATATGAAGCAATTGAAAATAAATTAACAGATGAACAAATAAATGAGGCATTAAATAAGCCTGAGATTGAAGATGTTATTACTGGAAATGATATAAAGTCAGCAGAAGCTGTTGCACATCAGGATCAAACAACCGGGCAGACTCAGTATGATGTAAGTCTTACACTTAATCCAGAAGGAGCAAAGAAGTTTGGAGACTTTACAGAGGCTAATGTTGGTAAGACATTAAGTATAATATATGATGGAGAAGTTGTTTCAAGTCCACGTATTCAAACAGCAATCAGAGAAGGTAATGTTGCCATTACAGGCCAAAGAAGTTTAGAGGAAGCTGAAAAATTAGCAACAACAATTCGTATAGGTGCCTTGCCTGTAAGCTTGAAAGAGATTAGATCTAATGTTGTTGGTGCAAAGCTTGGTCAAGAGGCTATTCATACAAGTATTAAAGCAGGTGTACTAGGATTTATTTTAGTAGTTGCTTTCATGATATTCATGTATAGATGGGCAGGATTTATTGGAAGTTTGGTATTAGGATTCTATGCTTCATTAATGGTATTTTTAATAAGCGCATTCCAATTAACACTAACTCTTGAGGGAATTGCCGGTATAATTCTTTCAATAGGTATGGCTATAGATGCCAATATAATTATATTTACGAGAATCAAAGAAGAAATTGGAAAAGGAAGAGATATTAAAAATTCTATAGATGATGGATTTAAGAAGGCCTTAAGTGCTATTGTTGATGGTAATATAACTACCCTTATAGCAGCAATTGTATTGTGGGTTATTGCATCTGGAACAATAAAAGGATTTGCTCAGATGCTTGTATTAGGTATAGTACTATCAATGTTTACAGCACTTACAATTACAAAATTATTGATAAAATCATTCTATAAATTAGGAATAAGTGACAAAAAGTATTATGGTGAAATTAAGCCTAGAACTAAAGTTTATGATTTCTTAAAATATAAATTTTTATTTATGGGTGTTTCTGTGGCTTGTATTATTATTGGACTTATTACAATGGTTACATTCTCTTCAAAAGAAGGAAATGCATTGAATTATAGTATAGAATTCTCTGGAGGTACAATAACAAGCGTAGAAATGCCTACAGACATGTCTTTATCAGAAATTGATAATAATGTAAAACCTAAACTTAGTTCAGTTATTAATGATAATGATATAAGGGCACAAAAAGTAAAAGATTCTAATACAATAGTATTTAAAACAAAGAATCTAGATCTTGACGAAAGAACAAAATTAGAGCAAACTTTAGTAAATGATTTTAAAGTAGCGAAAGAAAATATTTCAACTGAGAATATTAGCTCTACTATTAGTGGTGAAATGAGAAGTAAAGCTATTACTTCAGGTATTGTTGCAGGTATTCTAATGTTGATTTATATCTGGTTTAGATTTAAGAATATTAGATTTGGAGCAAGCTCTGTTATAGCGTTAGTTCATGATTGTTTGATAATCTTAGCTTTTTATGCTGTCAGCAGAATAGCTGTTGGAAACTCATTCATAGCTGTTATGCTAACAATAATCGGTTATTCAATAAATGCAACCATCGTTGTTTTTGATAGAGTTAGAGAAAATATTCAAGAAAATTCTAGAGAAGATATGAAAAATATTATTAATAAGAGTCTGACTCAAACATTATCTAGATGTATATATACTTCTTTAACAGTTGCATTTATGTCTGTTGCACTATATATATTTGGTGTAGAAGCGATGAAAGATTTTGCGCTACCTCTTACAGTGGGTGTAGTTGCTGGTACATGGTCATCAGTAGGAATATCTGGTGCAATATATTATATACTTTATACAAAAATAGCTAAAAAAGGTGCTAAAGGTAATAAAAGAAACAATAAAAGAAAATAAAGATAAATAGATTATTTTAATATATAAAATTAAGAAGATCATATATCACTATCAGTGGTACATGATCTTCTTTTTTATTATGTATTATTATTTATATTTTTTGCTATTATTGAAATAATTCTATTATTCTCAACTCTAGATACTGTAAATTTAATATTTTTACAAATTATTGATTCATTTTCATTAGGAATATGATCAAGTTCTTCATTTATATATCCGGCTATGTTATCATAACCTTCACCTGATAAGTTTAGATTAAAGAAAGTATTAATTATATCTAATTTTGTCATTCCATCAATTGTATAGCTATTATCAGCATTTTTTACGATATCATCTAGTTCATCATCGTCATACTCATCTCTAATTTCACCAACTAATTCTTCAAGAAGGTCCTCTAAAGTAATAAGGCCTGAAGTTATTCCATATTCATCTAATACGATTGCAATATTTATACTTCCTTGACGCATTTCAACTAATAAGTCACCAACATTTTTATTTTCATAGGTAAAATATGGATCTCTAATATTATCAGATAATTTGAAATCATTTATATCATTTATTAAAAGATCTTTTATATTTAATATACCGATAACTTCATCCTTTGTATCATCATATACAGGTAGTCTTGTAAACTTATGAGTTTTAAATGTTTCTACAATGCTTTCATATGTTTCATTGATATTTATAAATATCATATCAATTCTTGGCGTCATGACTTCTTTTGCCTTAGCATCGGTAAATTCTAGAAGATTATTAATTATCTCTTTTTCTTCTTGTTCAAGAATTCCTTCCTTTTCTCCGACATCTACCAAAGCTTTAAATTCTTGCTCAGTAATAGTAGCATCATTTTTGCCGTGTAATCTAAATATTTTTATTAGTAATGAAGATACTTTGTTTACAAAATAAACTAGAGGTGTAAGTATTTTCATTAATAAAAAAATTATTGGTGCATACATCATTGATATTGCATTTGCATGTATTGTAGCAACATTTTTTGGCAAGATCTCACCAAAGACTAAAACCACAAGAGTGAGTATTCCAGCAGTTATTGAAACAGCATAACTTCCTATATAATCTAGTGTTAACGAAGTTGCTAGTGATGAAGCGCCTATATTAGCAATATTATTACCAATTAAAATGGTGCTTATCATTTTAGATTGGTTATTTAAAATTTTTGTTACTAAAATCGCCTTTTTTATACCTGCATCTGCTAGAGTTTGGATTCTTATTTTATTACAAGCCATAAGAGATGTTTCAGCAGATGAGAAGAAAGCGGAACATATAATTAAAAAAATTAAGCATGTGAGCTTAAAGAGCCCATCATTATCCATAAATTATCGTATGTAAAAACATACACTCCTTTCTTTAAATATTGCTTACATTATAACATGATTATTAGTCTAAATAAAGCGAAGATTATATGAGCTAAATATTCAAGATTTAATATTCATATAATTATCGGTAGTTATTTCATGTTGATAGTAGACAAACAATGTGATATGCTAATAATACAAATTGATAAAGGTGGTAAATAGATGGAAAAACTAAGAGTTGGAATTATTGGCGCTACAGGAATGGTAGGACAAAGATTTGTAAAATTATTAGACAATCATCCATTTTTTGAAGTTAAAGTTCTGGCAGCTAGTAAAAATAGTGCTGGTAAAATTTATAGCGAAGCTGTTGTTGATAGATGGAAAATGGAAACACCAATTCCAGATTATGCGAAAGAAATTATAGTATTAGATATTTATAAAATAGAAGAGATAAGTAAATATGTTGATTTAGTATTTTGTGCAGTAGATATGCCTAAGGAAGAAATAAAAAGGCTTGAAGAAGAATATGCAAAATCTGAAGTAGTAGTGGTATCAAATAATTCTGCACATAGATGGACTGATGATGTACCAATGATTATACCTGAGATAAATCCTAATCATTTAGAGGTAATTAGGCATCAAAAAAAGAGACTAAACACTGAGAATGGATTTATAGTAGTAAAACCAAATTGTTCTATTCAAAGTTATGCTCCAGTGATTGCAGCATTAAAAGAGTTTGAACCCACAGAAGTGATGGTATCTACTTATCAAGCTATATCAGGTGCTGGCAAAACCTTTGATACATGGGAAGAAATGATAGGAAATATTATACCATTTATAGCCGGTGAAGAGGAAAAGAGCGAGAGAGAACCACAAAAAATTTTAGGGGATGTTATTGATGGAAAGATCGTTGAAAATACAGGTATATTAATAAGTGCTCAATGCATTAGAGTTCCAGTACTAAATGGTCATACGGCTACAGTTGCAATAAAATTTAAGAATAAACCTACTAAAGCTGAAATACTAGAAAAATTGATTACATATAGCGGACAACCACAAGAATATGAATTACCAAGTGCACCAAAGCAATTTATACATTATTTTACTGAAGATAATAGACCGCAGGTTAATTTAGATGTTAATAATGAAAAAGGAATGGCAATAAGTATTGGTAGATTACGAGAAGATAATATTTTTGACTATAAATTTGTCGGATTATCACATAATACCATAAGAGGTGCTGCAGGGGGAGCTGTATTAATCGCTGAATTACTTTATGCAAAAAGGATGGTAAGTAGGAGACAGGATGTTATATCATAGTACAAGAAATAAAAATATAAAAGCATCATCTGCTGAGGCTATACTTAGAGGATTAGCTCCAGATGGAGGATTGTATGTACCTTATAAAATTGAACCATTTGAAACAGGAATAGAAGAATTTGTAGGTTTAGAATATAAAGAAGTGCTTACGAAAGTTTTACATAAATTTTTTGATGAATTTAGGGTTGAAGATATAAAAGAGTGTATTAATAAAGCATATGATGGAAATTTTGATATTACAAATATTGTAGATATACATAAAACTAAGGATAGATATTATTTAGAGTTATTTCATGGAAAGACATTAGCCTTTAAAGATATTGCTCTAGCGATTTTACCACACCTTATGAATTTATCAAAAGAATATCTTAAAGTTAATTATACTACATATATAGTTGTAGCAACTTCTGGTGATACAGGTAAGGCAACTTTAGAAGCATTTAGTAATATAGATGGTTTTGAAATATTTGTTATTTATCCTAAAGAGGGAGTAAGTAAGACTCAAGAGTTACAAATGATTACTCATAATGCAAATAATTGTAGAGTTTTTGGAATTGATGGTAATTTTGATGATGCACAGTCATTTGTAAAATCTATTATGGATGATGATAAATTAAATCAAAGGCTTATTAATAAAAATAGAAGACTTAGTGCAGCAAATTCAATAAATATTGGTAGATTGATACCCCAGATAGCGTATTACATATATACATGTGCCTACTTAATAGATAAGGATGAGATTACAAAAGACAAATTGGTTGACTTTTCTGTTCCAACTGGTAATTTTGGAAATATTTTAGCAGGAATATATGCTAAAAAATTAGGTGCTAATATAGGTAATTTGATATGTGCTTCTAATAAAAATAATGTATTATATGATTTTTTTAAAACTAGAGTTTATAATATAAATAGAGATTTTTATAATACAAACTCTCCATCTATGGATATATTAGTTTCAAGTAATTTGGAAAGACTAATATTTGATTTATATGGCGAAGAATGTACAACATTTGTAATGAATGAATTAAAATCTAGAGGGGTATACACTATAAATGACCTTAATTGTTCATATATTTCTTCATTTTATACAAGTGATAATGAAGTAAAGGACGAAATAAAAAGATTATTTATTGAAGAAGGATATATTATTGATCCACATACTGCAGTTGCAAGTTTTGCATATAATAAATTTAAGGAAAGTGGGAATAAAACTGTTATTGTTTCAACAGCAAGCCCGTATAAATTTATTGAAACTGTATTACCTGCTTTAGGTGAAGAGGATATTAGTTATAAAAAATTAGAAAATATATCAGGCATTAATATTCCAAAAAATTTAAAAAATATTTCTAAATTAAAATGTGTACATAATACTAGTGGTAACATTAAGGATATAAAAGAAATCATTTATAATTATATAGATAGTTAAAAATGCAGCTGAACATAAATACAGCTGCATTTTTATGTTAATTATGATCTAGTATTTTATCTAAATCAGTTTTTTTAACTTCAATATATTCACCAGGGTTTAGATAGTCAGGTAATACATAACCACCAATTTGTATCCTTTTGAGATAAGTAACTTTTGCACCAACTGCACTAATCATACGTTTTATTTGATGATATTTTCCTTCCATAATGCTTATTTCATATATATTATCGCTAATTTTATTAACTATTGCAGGTTTTGTAATATAATTTTCTGTTATAAGCACTATCCCTTCCCTAAGTTTTTGTATACTATATTCACTTAGAGGAAAATCAGTATGAACAAGATATTTTTTATAAATATTCTTATTTGGAGATATAAGTTCATGTATAAAGTTACCATCATTAGTAAGAATAAGTAATCCTTCTGTATCTTTATCTAGCCTGCCTGCTGTAGATAATTCATATCTTGATAAATTTGCATCAAGTAAGTCAAAGACAAGTTTATGAATAGGATCAGAATTGGCACATATATAGTTTTGAGGTTTATTCATCACTACGTATTTATATTTAGAGTAATAAACTTTTTCACCATTTAAAATTATATTATCATTATATGGATCAATAAGTTTAGAAGTATCATCAATAATATCACCATTAATAATAATTTTACCCTGACTTGCATATTTTTTTATTTGTTTTCTACTTCCATATCCGAGGTTTGAAAGTAATTTATCAATTCTAATTTTTTCATCCATATCAATGCATCTTAACTCTCATAAATAATTCATTATATATTCTTGTTTTATCATATCCAAGATTTTTCATAACTTCACATCTATACAGTGTATCTTCAGATGGAATAACAATTTCATTTGTTCTAAGTTCTTCATCTTCTACAAGTTTGATAGCTTCTGTATTTGGTGTAGAATAAGTTAAATACTCATAATTTAGAGCAGCTATATCTGGTCTTGTGATAAAATTAATAAATTTTTCTGCCATTTCCTTATGGTTAGATTTTTTTAATATTGCCCATGCATCAATCCAAACATTAGACCCTTCATTAGGGACAACATAGTTAAGTTCTTCTCTATATGCCTTTGTAAATAGTGCATCACCAGAATATATAACAGCTATTTTTGCTTCTTCAGAAATCATTTTATCCTTAACTTGATCATTTACATATGCCTGCACAATATCTTTTTGTGAAATCAGATCATTTTCTACTTTCTTTAATTCATTCGGATCACTTGTATTTAATGAATAACCATTTTTTTTCATTGCTACTGCAAGCATGTCCCTGACGTTATCAGGCATTAAAATTTCATCAGAATATTTTGGATTCCAAAGAATATTCCATGATCTTGCTTCATCTTCTGATACATATTTTGAGATATACAATATGCCAACTGTCCCATAGCAGTAAGGTACGGTATATTCAGTATTTGGATCAAAGCCTCTAGTAAGATCATGTATAGGTTTCGATGTATATTTACTATTAGGTATATTATTATAGTTTAATTTATCAAGTCTATCCTCAGAAATAAGTTTTTCAAGCATATAATCTGATGTACATATTATATCATATGTAGAATTTGGTGAGCTAATTTTGGTATACATTACTTCATTAGTATCATATTCTTCGTATATTACATCGATTCCAGTTTCTTTTTTAAATAAATCTAATACTTCAGGATTTATATAATCACCGGCACTATAGATTGTTAATGAATCTTTGGTTTTAGAACTTGAGCATCCATATAAGGAAGAAACAAAAATTATACTTAATATGATTAATAATATTTTTTTCATTTTTTCCTCCCTGATTTATAATTCATAACTAAAAGAACTATTAGTACAACAATAAACATTATGGTTGATAGTGCATACATTTCAGGCTTTATACCCTTCTTTAATTCGGTGTATATTTTTGTAGATAGAGTATCAAGGCCAGGTCCTTTAGTAAAATAAGTTATTATAAAATCGTCTAAAGACATTGTGAATGCAATCAAAAAACCACTTAAAACACCAGGTAATAAATCTGGTAAAACTATTTTTCTAAATGCATAAGATGGCGTAGCTCCTAGATCAAGAGCAGCTTCATATGTACTCATATTAAAATGTCTAATTTTGGGTAATACTGAGAGAACCACATATGGGACATTTATTGTTATATGAGAGAGTAATACCGTAAAAAAGCTTGGTTGTATTCTTAAAAATATAAATAGTAGCATCAAAGATATACCTGTTACTATTTCTGCGTTTAATATAGGTATATTTAGAGCTGATAAAATCAGTGTTCTATTTCGTTTTTTGAAACTCATTATACCAAGGCATGCCAAAACCCCTAAAATAGTTGCTATAAGTGATGAAACTAAACCAAGTGTAATTGTTGTTATAAAGGAGTCTATTATTGGTTTATTATTGAATAATTCAATATACCACTTAAATGAAAAACCACCCCAACTAGCTCTGGATTTTGAGTTGTTAAATGATAGTACAATAAGTATCATAATTGGAGCATAAAGAAAGATAAATATGAATAAGAGATAAAAATATTTAGATAGTTTTTTAATCATTTTTACCTCCCTTGTTACCATAATCAACATCATATTTTTTAAGCAATGCCATTGATAAAAGTACAAATATCATAAGTATGAATGAAAGTCCAGATCCAACATGCCAATTGTCTCCTTGCTTAAATTCATGTTCAATAACATTACCTATTAAGAATACTTTTCCACCACCTAATATATCTGAAATGGCAAATGTAGTTAGTGCGGGTACAAATACCATTGTAATAGCACTCATTATGCCGGGCTTAGTTAGTGGCAATATTATTTTGAAAAAAGTTTGTATCTTTGTTGCTCCTAGGTCCATTGAAGCATTTATAATGTCGGTATCAATTTTTATTAAAGAGTTATATATTGGTAATATCATAAATGGTAAAAAATTATATACCATACCAATTATTATTGCTAATGGAGTATTTATGAGCTTAATAGGATTTAACCCAATAGCCATTAATAAATAATTTATAATACCATTTTTTTCAAGTATTGTTTGCCAAGCCATTGTTCTTAGCAAAAAATTCATCCACATTGGAAGAATAAATAAGAATATAATTAAATTATTATTTTTTAATTTCATATTAGAAAGTATTAAGCATAGAGGGTATGCCATTAGTAGACATATTATTGTTGATATTAAACTTAATACTATAGCTAATATTACAGGCTTTGCTGGTATATTAAATATATTAGATAATGTTATACCTCCATCAAATGTTGTAAAAGCATAGTAGGTAATTATTAAGAGAGGTATTATTGTAAATCCTATCAACCATATTATATATGGGTACGTAAGGTGCTTTTTATTCATAATTCATGATAGCCTCCTCATCTTCAGACTCTGGCTTATTCATAACTTGAATATTAGAAGGTTTAATATATATAGATACTTTTGTACCAGGCTTATAATCCTGTGTATTATGAACCAACATTTCAAAGTCACCAATTTGAACATCCATTTCCCAATGGACACCTTTGAAAATAAGGCTAGTAACTTCACCTTCAAATATACCTTTTCCAGGAGGTAGAATTTCTACATCTTCAGGTCTTATTACAACATCAACAGGCATATTATTTCCCATATTTGTATCAACACATACGACATCCTTACCTAAAAAGTTAACTAGTTTATCCTCTTTCATTACTGCATCAATAATATTTGATTCGCCAATAAAATCAGCGACAAAACTATTTTCAGGTTCATTATATATACCCTCAGGAGTTCCTATTTGTTGAATATATCCCTGGTTCATTACGACTATTTTATCAGACATTGTCAATGCTTCCTCTTGATCGTGCGTAACATATATAAATGTAATGCCAAGTTCCTCTTTTAATCTTATAAGTTCATATTGCATGTCTTGTCTTAACTTTAAATCTAATGCACCAAGAGGTTCATCAAGCAACAAAACTTTAGGTTCATTAACTATTGCTCTTGCAATTGCAATACGTTGTTGCTGCCCTCCACTTAAAGAGTTAGGCATTCTATTTCTATATTTCTCAAGGTTTACTAATTTAAGAGCATAATTTATTTTATTTTGGATATAATCCTCCGGCTTATTTTGAATTCTTAGACCGAAGGCTATATTATCAGCAATATTCATATGCGGAAAAAGAGCATACTTTTGGAAAACTGTGTTAATAGGGCGTTTATTGGGAGGGAGATTAGTTATATCTTTACCATCAAATATAACACTTCCACTATCAGGCTTTTCAAATCCACCTAAAATTCTAAGTGTTGTAGTCTTTCCACATCCAGAAGGTCCAAGCAAAGTTACAAATTCATTTTCATATATAGTTAAGTTAAATTCATCGAGTATCATTTCACCATCATAATATTTAGATATATTGTTAATCTTAATTAATTCCTTCTTCATACAACCTCCTTAAAAAATTGGTGGGCTGCTGATCCATATAAATCTAGCACCATTTTTTGTAGAAATATTATGTTTTTTATTTCCTTTATAATAAAAACTATCACCTTCAGTTGCAGTGAAAATTTTAGTTCCTATTTTTATGTCGACTTCTCCAGAAATAATGTATCCAAAAAATTCAGATTCACTAGGTGGGATAGATTTTGTACTATTGTTAGCAGCAAGGGTTATTCTAATAGGCTCCATTTCATACTTCTGAGCAGTAGGAATAAGCCATTCAGTAGTAACATCATTTTTTTTATTTTCAAAATAATCATCTTGTTTAAATACAACTTGATCAATTGCATCTTCGGCAAAAAAGTCGGCAAGATTAGTGCCTAGTATCTGCAGTATATCTTTTAAAGTAGATATAGAGGGAGATGTTAGATCTCTCTCTAATTGTGAAATAAAGCTTTTTGAAAGTTCTGTACGCTCTGCGAGTTCTTCTTGTGTAAGTCCATTTAGAACTCTTAAATCCTTAATTTTTTCTCCAATATTCATAATTATACCCAATTCTAAAGTTTATTATTACTGAACACAAAAAACATTATAACTAAAAAAAACAATATGTCAATATCTAAATAAAATTTAAAATAAAGTATTGACATAAAACAAAATATTGTTATACTAGTTATATAACAAGTGAAATGAGGTGATGTTATGCAATTAGATAAATTTACAGTTAATTCAACTAATGCAATTAATCAGGCATACTCTATGGCAATGTCTAATAATAATGCATATATTGAAGATGAGCATCTATTGATTTCATTATTAAACTTAGAAAATAGTCTTATAAAAACATTATTAAAAAGAATGGAAATAGATGTAGATAGATTAAATTCAGTGTTAGATGAATCTATAAGAAAACTGCCTGTTGTATCAGGAGCAAATATTACTTATAGCAAAACATTAAATAATATAATTATTAATGCTTCCAATGAAGCAAAGCAGATGGGAGACAATTATATTTCAGTAGAGCATATATTTTTAAGTATGCTAAAAAATGGGAATAAAGTAATCAAGGAAATTTTTAATAGTTTTGGTATTAAGAGAGATAACTTCCTAGTAGAGTTATCTAAAGTGAGGGGGAATATGAACATTAATTCAGATAATCCTGAAGGAGTATATGATGCATTAAATCAATATGGATATGATCTTGTTGAAAGGGCTAAAAATCAGAAGCTTGATCCTGTTATTGGTAGAGATAATGAGATTAGAAATGTAATAAGAATTTTATCAAGAAAAACAAAGAATAATCCAGTTTTAATAGGTGAACCTGGTGTAGGAAAAACTGCAGTTGTAGAAGGGCTTGCTCAACGAATTGTAAGAGGAGATGTGCCTGAGCAGTTGAAAAACAAGAAGGTATATTCATTGGATATGGCAGCATTGATTGCTGGAGCAAAGTATAGAGGTGAATTTGAAGAAAGATTAAAAGCTGTATTAGATGAAGTTGCAAAATCTGATGGCGAGATAATATTATTTATTGATGAGTTACATACTATAGTAGGAGCCGGAAAAACTGAGGGTTCTACAGATGCAGGTAATATGTTAAAACCAAAACTTGCTAGAGGAGAGTTACATTGTATTGGTGCAACTACATATGATGAATACAGGAGTTATATTGAAAAAGATGCTGCATTGGAAAGACGCTTCCAACCAGTTTATGTAGATGAGCCTACTGTAGAAGACACTGTTGCAATTTTACGCGGTCTAAAGTCTAGGTATGAAGTTTTTCATGGAGTAAAGATAAATGATTCTGCCTTGATATGCGCAGCAAACCTTTCTAATAGATATATAACGGATAGATTTTTACCAGATAAAGCGATAGATTTGGTTGATGAAGCGTGTGCAATGATAAAGACTGAACTTGATTCTATGCCTACAGAAATTGATGAAATATCAAGAAAAATAATTCAGTTACAGATTGAAGAACAGGCATTAAGTAGTGATGAATCATATGGAACTAAAGAACGATTGGAAGAAGTAAAAAAGGAAATTGAAGAAGAAACTAAAATTTTTGAAGAAAAAAGAAATCTTTGGTTAAAAGAAAAAGAGTCTATAGAAAAAATATCACATATAAGGGAAGAAATTGAAAATATACAAAATAAGATAACGATAGCTGAATCACAGTCAGATTTAGCTACAGCAGCAAAGTTAAAATATGGAGATTTATTAAAGCTACAAAAAGAAAAAGATGAACTAGAAGAAAGCATCAGTAATCAAGAATTCGAACTTGTTAGGGAAGCAGTAAGTAGTGAAGATATTGCAAAAATTGTATCAAAATGGACCAATATACCTGTTAGTAAATTAACAGAAACTGAAAAAGAAAAGACATTAAATCTAGATAAAATTCTTCATGAAAGGGTAGTTGGGCAGGACGATGCAGTAACAAAGGTAACAGAAGCAATAATTCGATCAAAGGCTGGAATAAAGGACCCTAATAAACCGATTGGATCATTTCTATTCTTAGGACCTACAGGAGTTGGTAAAACAGAATTAGCAAAAACATTGGCAAGAACATTATTTGATGATGAGAAAAATATTATCAGAATAGATATGACAGAATATATGGAGAAGTTTTCAGTATCAAGGCTCGTAGGAGCACCTCCAGGGTATGTAGGATATGAAGAAGGTGGACAGCTTACTGAAGCAGTAAGGAGAAAACCTTATTCTGTAATACTATTTGATGAAGTTGAAAAAGCGCATCCAGATGTGTTTAATATTTTATTACAAGTATTAGATGATGGTCATATTACTGATTCACATGGAGTTAGAGTAGACTTTAAAAATACTATTATAATACTTACTTCCAACATAGGAGCGTATTCATTATTAAATGGTATAGATGAAAATGGAAATATTGATAGTAAAGCTCATGATGAAGTTATGGCAGCAGTAAAATCTTCTTTTAGACCTGAATTTTTAAATAGACTTGATGAAATAATAATGTTTAAGCCACTTAATAAAGATGATATTGGATCAATTGTAGATATTTTAATTGGTGAACTAAATAAGCGTTTAGAGGATAGAGATATTACAATTCGCCTTAATAGTGAAGCTAAAGAATATATTATAGAAAATGGTTATGATCCACAGTATGGAGCTAGACCGTTACAAAGATATTTACAAAAGACAGTTGAAACTTTGGTATCATTAAGAATATTAGAAGGTAAAATAGAAAATTCTTCAGAGGTTAATATTGGTATTAAGGATAATAAACTTGAAATCATATAGCAAATACTAGACATTAATTTTTACATATGTTGACTTGAAAAATCTAACAAGCTATAATAGGACCATGAAAAAAATAAAGAAAATAAAGAAAATAATATTGATCTTATCATTACTTTTATTAGGATGTTCTAATAAAGAGGTAGTAAATAATAGCAGTGAAACGTTCATAACCGAATATGATGGGGTAAAGGTAGATGATAAGTTTTTAGAGCTATTTACTAGAATTAATGAATATGCATATGTTATTGATGATATTCAGATTGGTAATAAACTTGATGAATACTATTGGGATGCATATTCAGAAAAAAATGAAAAGAGAATTGATGAATTTAAAGAAAGTAATCAAAAAAAAGTTAAAGAACTTATTGGTATATTAAATTATGCTAAAGATAATTATATAAAAGTTGATGAAACTACTGATAAGAGTATTGATGAACATGCTGAAAAAATATTGTCAACAAAATCAAATAATTTTTTAGATTATTGCAGTATGTATAATTATTTACCTTCAAAAGAGAAGCTAGTAGAAGTTTATAGATATTACGCTTTAGAACAAAGTGTAAGAGATAAGATTGCAGGTCAAGTAAAAGATATTAGTACAATTGATAAGGCTGCAGTAGTTAATGAAATTAAGATACCAATAAAATTGCAGGAAAAAGATGATTATAATAAACAACTTGAGGCTGCCAATAAAATAGCTAATGATATTTATAATGAGATTAAAAATGATCAACCATTGTTAGAAGTGGCATCAAAATTTGGAGTAATTGCATATCCAAAGGAATATACATCTAATAATACAGATGATGAATTAAAGGAGTATGTACAAGAATTATTTGGAGCTAAAAATGGAGAAATAGTGGGGCCAAAAAGTATAGGTGTTGATGAAGAAATTAAATATATATTGATTGCAAAAATAGTTGAAGAAAATTCACAAAATCTAATAGATAGAATGAATTCAATTGAGAATGAAAATAATAAAAGTGCAGAAGTAGATAAAATAATTGGAAATTTATCTAGAGATGTTGATATTAGTAAACTTCAAGATATTGAAATAAGATTTATAAAAAATTAATAGCATCGATAATATAATAAGGAGTTGGATAGGTTATTACCCAGCTCCTTATATTTTATTAGTAGAATACTAGTTAATATTTATAAGTATGATTTAATCTAGATATTAATTCTTAAATTCCCATCTTATCATCATAATATAAGCAAAAAACAAGATTGCCGCAACATAGTTTGAAACAAGATTGCCCCAGAAAACTGAATATTCAAGTAAAATATGTCTTGTAAAAAGTATGAAGATATAACGAATAAGCCACATTCTAAATAGACCAAAAAATAGAGGTGGTTTTGTTCTTCCAAGACCTATAAATGCACCTTGGACAACCATAAAGATTCCATAACCTAGTATTGATAAAGTATAAATTTTTAACGCTCCAACAGCAGTATTAATAATATCCATATTCTCATGTTGGAACAATCTAACTATAAAATCTATGTTTGGCCATATAGCAAGTATAATTGCAGCAGATATTATAAGAGAAGTAATACAACCAATAAACAAGGATTGTTTAGCTTTTCTAACATTATTCACAGAAATATTCATACTAACCATAACAGTTACAGTTGTACCTATGGCTGCAGGCAAAGTAAAACAAAGTGAGTTTACATTGCTTGCGATTGATTGTGCAACAAGTACATTAACACCATAGCTATTAACCTCAATATTTATCAAAATAAATCCAAGATTAACAAGGGCATAGCTAATCATTGAAGGTATGGCTATTATAAAAAGTCTTTTAATTAGAATAAAATCAAACCTAAAGCCTTTAATATCAAATCTTAATTCAGATTTTTTCTTAAATAAGTCGTAATACATCCATATTGATAATAGAGTATATGAAATAATTGTTGCAAGAGAAGCACCAACCACATCAAGTCTTAGCCAACTTAAAAATATAGAGTTGAATGTTATTTTTAGTATTAATAATATAACTACTCGTGTAAGTGTTGCTTCAGGTTGACCAGTTGCATTCTTTATAGAGTTAAATATTGAAGCCATAAATAACATTGGTAAATAAATTGAATTCATTGATATATATAGCCAAACGCTATTTGAAATTTGAGATAATGCAAAAAGTTTTGCAATGAAAGCGACAATAAGCGCCAATGGAACCATGATAAGAGCAAAAACTAGAGCAGTAAGAAAAATTTGTAAGGAAGTATCCCTTACCTTTTTGATATCGCCTTGTCCATTTGCCTGACCAATGATAGACATAGCAGCTGCGCCCAAACCAAGTGAAAATCCTGTAAGAACATTTATATATGGTTGAGAATAACCTACAGCACTTGCAATTTCGGGAGAGGCGAAATTATTTAGAAATAATCCGTCTGTTAATGGAATGAATGCCGTAATAATAGACATGATGATTGTAGGAAGCGAAAGTCTAAAGATAGTCTTTATAGGGCTTCCGTTCAATATCATGTCTCTTCTTTCAGCTAGAGAAAGAGATTTCATTTCTTCCTCTTCATTAATACAATTATTAAAATGATTATTAGTGAGATTAAAATTGGTAGTCCATAAGCATATGGGCTAACACCACCAACACCAGCCAACATGTAACTATGCATAAATACCTTCCTCTAAAAAATTTTTTAATGTTTTTAAGGCTTCGTTTTCATCAGAGCCATTTGTTATCAATGTTAAATTAGAACAATTTTGAATATTAAGAGCTAAAACACCCATTATACTCTTACAATTAACATTTGTATTTTCATGTATAAGATGAATTTCACTCTGAAATTCATTTGCAATTTGTACAAGCTTTGCTATTACTTGTTCATCTGCATTATTAAGCTTAACATTAACTTCTTTATTTAACATAGATCCTCCTTGTGACTATGGCATTTCTCAGCAATTTCAATAAGCTTTTTAAGTCGATGGTTAATCCCAGACTTGCCTAATGGTGGATTACAATAATCACCTAATTCTTTTAATGAAGCATTAGGGTATTTTAGTCTAAGAGATGCTACTTCATATAAAGGTTCATCTAATGCATCTAAGCCAATAGTTGATTCTATAATCTTTATAGACTTTATTTGATTAGATGAGGCAGTAGCAGTTCTTCCGAGATTTGCCGTTTCAAAATTGACTTTTCTATTAATATTATTTCTAACTTCTTTTAGCAAACGTATGTTTTCATATTCAAATAGACTTTTATGTGCCCCTATTATATTTAATAGCTTAACGATTGATTCTGAATCTTTAAGATATATAATAGATGTCGCACCTCTTTTTGTTATATTTAATTTAATATTAAAGAGGTCAATAGAATTAGCTAGTTGCTTAGCTAGTTGACCATTATTAATAAAAAATTCAAGATGATAAGATTTATTTGGATCATTTATAGTTCCATTTGACAGGAAACAAGATCTAATAAACGCCCTATGATCATCTATATTTTTAAATAGCCGTTTGTCAATAAAATCAATAGAATATTTCATTGCCTGAATAATTCGTAAAGATCCCTGAGAGGGAGTTATGCATAACAAATATTTAGGCTTTTTTTGTCCAATTTGTACAGATATATTTGGATATATTCTAAAACTATTATAAATCAATGTAAATAGTTTAGTAGCTATTAATTTATTTTCAGTAGATACAACTATATTACTATGATCATCACTTATCAAATTTATTATTTTTCCATTAAGTATAATCAAAGATGACATTTCTATTAGTGCATTTTGACGTGAAATAATAATATTTGATATCTCATATTTTACTTTTTGTGAAAAAGATTGAATCATTATTTAATAAATATTACTTCCGTTTTTAATTCTATATCAAAATTTTTCTTTACATTGTTCTGGATAATATTAATTAATGTAGTAATGTCAGAAGTGGTAGCATTATCATAATTAATAATAAAACCAGCATGTTTTTCAGATACTTTTGCGCCACCGACAGAATAACCTTTAAGATTTGAATCAGAAATAAGCTTTCCAGCAAAATTACCTTCCGGTCTTTTGAAAATACTTCCAGCACTTGGATAATCAAGGGGTTGTTTAGATGTTCTTTTTTCCCATAATTCATCCATTTTAGCTTTTATAATATTTTTATCTGATTTATTAAGTTTCATTTTAGAACCAATGACAATCAATGATTCCTTTTTTAATTTTGAATTTCTGTATTCAAAATTAATTTCAGAATTTTGTAAGTGTAAAATTTTATTATTTGAAACATCAAGAATATCTACATATTCAACAACATCTTTAAGTTCACCATCATAGGCACCTGCATTCATATAAAGACCACCACCTAGTGTTCCAGGAATCCCATGTGAAAACTCTAATCCACTTAAAGAATTTTCCATTGCAAAAATAGCTATTTCTCTTAATGTAATATTTGAAGAAGCATAGATGGAGTCTGATTCAACTTCAAGGCGTTTATCCAATTTTGATAGTGAAATAACAACTCCATCATAACCATTATCATCAATAATAATATTTGAGCCATTTCCAATGATAAAATACTTAATACCAGAAGTTGACAAGTAATCTATTAGTGTTGACAACTGATTAATATTTTCAGGTGTAACATAGTACTTTATCTTACCACCAGTTTTCATGGTAGTTATATCTTTTCCAAATATATTAGTATTAATATTATATGTTCCAACAATACTCAATATATCAATATATGTATCATCAAAGTTAGCAAATAATATTGAAGAGGCTGCACCATAAATCCCAGCGTCATTACCAAGACTTGCTTTTAAAAATTGAACATCCTTTGAGACAAAATAACTTGCAAATTCATTAAATTTATTTTGTATCTTTTCAATCAATCCTTTTGCCGCAGATACTCCTCCACCAATTATAACTTTTTTTGGATTAGTAGTAGAACAAGAATAGCTAAGACCTAGACCTATGTATGTAGCCATTATATTGATAAGCTTTTTACATAATTCATCATCTTGATTTTCAAAGATATTTTTAGTACTAGGCTCAATTTTATTTAATATACTTTCCTTATATTTATCCAACCCTATAAATTTTTTAGCAAGAGAACTTAAAGAAATGCCAGAAACAAGTTTTTCAAGTTCTATAAAGCTATTACTAGAAAGTTCATCTAAGTATGTGCATGGTAACTTAATATGACCAATTTCACCTGCTGCTCCATTTACACCAGAAACAAGTTTTCCATTACTTATAATCCCAGCACCTATCCCTGTTCCAATAGTTATTAGAATAAGATTAGAGCACAGATTACCTGATCCTGATATATATTCTCCCAAAGTAGCAAAATTTGCATCATTTTCGACTATTATTTTAATATGTTTTGGGAAATTAAATTGTTCTGCAATATTCATTGGTTCTAAATTCAAGTTAGCACATTTTGCTACAAGGTTACAAGAGTTTGTTATAGGGCCAGGAATACCTATTCCTACTCCTAAGACATCATCTATATTAATATTAAGTTCATTTAGAATATTGTTGCATGAATTTTCTATATCTCTAAATATATTGTTTTTTGCATTCACTGATTTATCAGTATCTATAACCCATTTTTTTATGAGTTCAACATTTTCAGAAAACAATCCCATTTTAATAGTTGTACCACCGATGTCCACACCAATTAAATATTTATTACTCATTTTTATTACCATCCATTTTATTTTGAATTCTTTTGTATAATTCTTTGGCAGCGTTATATCCCATCTTTTTCTGTCTAAAATTTACAGCAGCAGATTCCACAATAATTGCAAGATTTCTACCAGGACGTATTGGTATAGTATGAAGTGGTACTTGTTTCCCAAGAATTTCTTTAAAGCTTTCTTCAAGACCTATTCGGTCATAAGTCTTTTCTTTATTCCATTCTTCAAGATGTATAGTCATATCAATTGATTGAGTATCTTTAACACTAGACACACCAAACATTGTTTTTATATCTACAATACCAATACCACGAAGTTCAATCATGTGTTTAGTAATGTCTGGAGCAGTACCTAGAAGAGTAGTTTCAGATACTTTAGATATTTCAACTGCATCATCTGAAACTAGTCTATGTCCTCTTTTTACAAGCTCAAGCGCCGCTTCACTTTTACCTATTCCACTTTCTCCTGTAATCAAAATACCTTCTCCATATACATCTACAAGAACTCCATGAATTCTAATAGTTGGTGCAAGCTTTACGTGTAACCATTTATTTAATTCAGATTCAAATGAAGAAGTAATGCTTGAAGTCTTTAAGACACAAACCCTGTGTTTACGAGCTAGAGTTAAAAGCTGATCATCAGGTTGGAGATCTCTACAAAAAATCAAACAAGGTATATGATTATTTAATAAGCGATCATACATTGTATATTTAAATTCTTCACGTATAAACTGAAGATATGCATATTCAACATTTCCAATAATCTGAACTCTTTCATTATCAAAATGTTCATAAAATCCAGTAAGTTGCAGAGCAGGTCTATTAATATCAGGACTTGTTATCAAGATATCATCAGTATTAATATCTGGAGTAAGATTTACTAAATTAAATTTTAAGATTATTTCTGTAAGAGTTACTGAACCCATAAATCACCTAATTTTCTATATTTTCTGAATTATGAATATTATTTGTATTATTATCTGTATCTAATATATTATCATTATTATCATTATTATCATTATTAACTTCAGTAGTTTTGATTGAACTATTGACATCTTTAACAGCATCATTTATTTCGTTTTTAGTTGTTTCTTCTGGATTAAATTGTCTGAATATTTCCATAAATTGTTTTCCAGTAATTGTTTCCTTTTCATATAGATAATCTGCAATTGCATCTAGTTCTTCTCTATGTTCAGATATTAATGATTTGGCTCTTTCATAACATTCATTTAGGACTCTGATCACTTCTTTATCAACTTCAGAAGCAGTATTATCTGCGCAGTTTAGAACTAATCTACCTTCAAGATATTGATTTTCTACCTTTTCTAAACCAATAAGTCCAAATTTATCGCTCATTCCAAATCTTGTAATCATTTGTCTAGCAATATTTGTTGCTTGCTCAATATCATTTGCAGCACCGGTAGTAATAGAATTAAACACAACGTCTTCAGCAGCTCTACCACCAAAGGTTACAATTATTGTTGCAAGAAGTTCATCTTTTGATTGAAGATATTTTTCTTCTTCTGGTACTTGCATAACATAACCTAATGCACCCATTGTTCTTGGTATTATAGTTATTTTTTGCACTGGTTCAGCATTCTTTTGAAGAGCAGTAAGAAGAGCGTGTCCAACTTCATGATAAGCAACTATACGCTTTTCTTTATTGTTCAATATTCTATCTTTCTTTTGTTTACCCGCAATTACAACTTCAACTGACTCAAACAAATCATCTTGGTTCACTAATTGTCTATTATTTTTTACTGCATTAATTGCCGCTTCATTGATAATATTAGCAAGATCAGCACCAACAGCACCAGGAGTTGCAAGTGCTATTTCTTTGAAATCAACAGTTTGATCCATGCGTACATCTTTTGCATGTACCTTTAGGGTATCGATACGACCTTTTAGGTCAGGTTTATCAACTATAATTCTTCTATCAAATCTTCCCGGTCTAAGTAGTGCTTTATCAAGAATTTCAGGTCTATTCGTTGCACCCATAACAAGAAGACCACGTGTTTCATCAAAACCATCCATTTCTGATAAAAGTTGATTTAGAGTTTGTTCACGTTCATCATTTCCACCGCCATATCTTGAATCACGACTCTTACCTATTGCATCGATTTCATCAATAAAGATTATGCAAGGGGCAGCTTTATTTGCTTCTTTAAATAAATCCCTAACTCTTGAAGCACCAACGCCTACAAACATTTCAACAAAATCTGAACCTGTCAGCGAAAAGAATGGAACATTAGCTTCGCCGGCAACAGCTTTAGCAATAAGTGTTTTACCTGTACCAGGAGGGCCTACTAGTAAAGCACCTTTAGGTAGTTTAGCACCTATATTTCTATATTTTTTTGGATCATGTAAAAAATCGATTATTTCAACTAAAGATTCTTTAGCTTCTTCTTGCCCAGCAACATCTTTGAAAGTAACACCAGTATTTTTTTGCATATATACTTTAGCCTTACTTTTGCCCACTTGAAAGGTACTTTTCATATTTCTGCTCATTAAAAAAATGAATAAAGCAAAAATTATCAGCGGCAAGAACGCTGTTATAAGACCAAAAAAGTTTTTTTCATCAACTCTATTTGTAGGGATATTCTTATCAATTAGGGTAGGTAGTAAATCTTCATCATTTAAAGTACCTGTGATATAAAGGTTATTATCTTTATCCCTAAATGTAATTTTTTCTGAGTTTATTGTAACTTTTGTAACTTTTTCATCATTAATCATTTTTTTGAAGTCATTATATGTTACTTCAGTTTGATTAAGTGATCTAATTAGTGTAGAGTTATAAACTAATGGTATTAAAGTTAAAAAAATAATAGCAAGTACTATTAAAGAAAACCTATTATTTTTCTTATTATTATTGTTATTATTCTCGTTATTATTACTATTGTTGTCGTTAAACATTTTGTCCCTTTCTATTTAAAGATATTATTATAATTATAGCATATTGACGTATTACTAACAAGTAAACTAGACTGTGTAAGTATAGATAAATGATGAAAAATTTGTTATTATAATTAAAAAAATGTTGGAGATAAAATGTTATATAAGGCTAAACTAGAAGATGTTGAAAAAATATTAGAAATTTATGAAGAAGCAAAAAGGTTTATGATCAAGTCAGGGAATCCTGACCAGTGGGATAAGTCATACCCATCTAAAGACATAATAATAAGTGATATAAGAGACGGTATACTATATAAGTACGTTATTGATAACTGTATAGAGGCTGTAACTGTTATAGATTTTAATGGTGAAGAAAGTTACAATAAAATAGTAGAAGGTGGATGGTCAAGTAATGATAAATATGCTACAATACATAGACTAGCAATTGGCGATAAATATAGAGGTAAATATATATCAGATAAATTACTTAATTCAATATTTGATATTGTTAAGTATAATAAATATACATGGATTAGAGTTGATACTCATAGAAAAAATTTACCTATGCAAAAATATTTAATAAGAAATGGATTTAAAAATACTGGTATAATTTATATCAGAGGGAATTTAGAAAGACTAGCATTTGAAAGAAAAATAGGGGGTAATAATGAAAAGCTTTTCTAAATTATTTTGCATTTTATTATCTGCAACTGTGCTTGCGACTTCATTACCTTTGTCAGTAAGTGCAAATAATACAGTTGTAAGTAATGATAATGGATGGAAGAGGATAGGTAATAAGTATTATTACAAAGAAAATGGGCAAAATGTTACTGGCTGGAAAAAGTTAAATGGTTATTTATATTATTTTGACAAAAAAAGTGGCGAAATGTTTACTGGACCTATGGGGAATTACTATTTTGGAGTAGATGGTAAGCTAAAAAAAGGTTGGATTAAAAATAATAATAAGTGGAGTTATTATAATTTAACAAATTTTAAATTGGTAAAAGGTGATATTAATATAAATGGTAAACGCTATATTTTTGATGAAAATGGTATATTAAGAACTGGATTTATCAATTATAAAGGGAAGACGTATTATGCAGATAAAAATGTAGGATACTTAGTATCAGGATGGATAAAGAAGGATAATAAATATTATTACTTAAATACTAAAGATAATTCTCTTACAAAAGGATATTCAAGTATTGGTAATAGTAAGTATTTCTTTAATAATGATGGAACGATGCATACTGGATTTAGACTAGTTGATAATAAACCGACATTTTTTGATAAGAATGGTAAACAATCATCTGGATGGATCACTAGGAATGGCAAAAAATATTATGTAACAAAAGAACAAAAATATTTAACTGGTAAACAGATAATTGATGGCATAGAATATTCATTCAGTAACAATGGAGAGTTACAGCAATATAAAATAAATAAAGATGGATATATAAACTATTATGATGCTTCAAACAAGCTAATAAAAAAAGAAAAAGTATATAATGATGGTTGGAGCAATACAGGTAATGAATGGATATATGTTAAAGATGGTAAAAAAGTTACAGGATATAATCTAATTAATGGTAAATATTACTTCTTTAATAAAAATGGTATTATGCAAACCGGATGGCAGAACGTAAATGGGGAAAGACTTTATTTCAATAATGATGGATCTTTAGCAAATTCATGGGGACAGGAAAACGGAAAATGGATGTACCTAAAAAATGGAAAAAAGCAAACGGGCTGGATCGATTATAAAAATAATAAATATTATATTGCTGATGATGGTTATATGGTTGTAGGTAGGTATAAAATTGGCGAATATAATTATTATTTTGATAGTAATGGAGCTTATGTAAGCAAAGAATTAATTAAGAATCAAAATTCTTCAAAGGTTGGCAACAAATTAAATCCGATGAAAAATTATACTGATACATATAAAAAGATAGATAATAAACTTTATTTTGCAGACATATCTGAACATAATGGAAGAATTGATTTTTCTAAATTCAAATCTACAGTTCAAGGTGCTATTTTAAGAATAGGTTGGGGATATTTTACAGAGGATAAAATGTTTTCTAATTATCTGTCAAATGTAAAAAGAAATAATATTCCTTATGGAGTTTATCATTATTCTTATGCATTAAATGAAGCAGAGGCTATTAAAGAGGCTGATGGTGTAATTGCTACACTAAAGAAGTATAATATAAAACCTGATTATCCAATATATTTCGATATGGAAGACGCAGATGGATATAAATCAAGACATGGAGTTAACATATATAGAGATAATATTTTAATTCATAGAATGATTGTTGCATTTTGTGAAAGAATCAAACAAGCTGGATATGAGCCTGGTGTATATGCAAGTAAAAGCTGGTTTGACCAATTGGGTGATTTAAGTAACTATCATATATGGCTTGCTCATTGGGGAGTTTCAAGGCCTACAATACCTTATGCAGGTATGTGGCAATTCTCTGCAGAAGGCAATGGTTATAAGTTGGGGTCAAGTACAAATCGTTATTTTGATGAAAACTATGTATATTTTATACCGAGGTAGATTATGAAGGAAAAATATTTGTATTATAATGAAGGTGAATATTATTCACTAGATATGGAAGAGGAAATTCAAAATCTTTATATAGAGGGTAGAGATCAACTTCCACAATGTGTAGGTATATATACGACTGAAGATGAAAAGGAAGAACTTATTAGAAAACACACATTATTAATTCAAAAATAAACTATAAAATATGGACTAATATTAATTAAGTATATTATTAATGTTAGTTCATATTTTTTTGTAGTTATTTATTACATAATTATTATGAAAAGTATTGAAAAAGTTAACAAATAAGAGTATAATTCGCATATAAGTTTAAATAATTTAAGTGTCTATAATATTTAAATAATATTAAAAATTGAACATAAAAAAAAAAAAAAATAAGCTAGAAAAGAAATTATTTGGTTTATAGATGTAAGTTTATTTGGAGGGGAAATGAAAAAAAGTACAGAAACTAGAAAAACTAGCAAGCTTGTAAAGAAGAGTGGTATAGCACTTTTAACAGGTGCTATGATATTGTCAAGTTTGCCTTTTTCTACAGAATATGTAATGGCGAATAGTGAAGATGCCTATAAACTAGCACCTACTTCTTCATATAAGATTAAAAAAGATGATTTAGAGCATGTATATTTGACTAGCTATCTATCTGAGCAAGGACAAAATAATGAAGTCTATGCCAATAGATATGTTAAACTTATTCCGCTAACGGATGAAAATGCTAATCACGAGCAAGAGTGGGCAGTTGTATTCAATGCGGGTATGCATGATGAACTTTTTGAAGAGCTAAAAAAGGGACAAATTGACCAGAATTTTAATAGGAATGATGGGAAGAAAGTTGTTGATACATTAAATGATAAGAATTTAAATTTTACATCTAACCCATGGTTTTCAGTAATGCTTTCAAAGGATATGAAAATTGTTGGTAATTATGATTTTTATATGATGGAACCATTAGATAAACAATATGGACAACAATATATGGGAAGCTTTGATGATATTGTTAAACGTGCTAAGGCTTACAGTGCAAATGATAAGATATTTGTTGCAGATAAAACTAGCATGGAAGCTGATCAGAGAAATCCTCATATTGTTGACGTTAAAGATGGAAGCGATGAATCTTTAAAGATGTTTGCTAATTTAACTATTGATAATTTTAATACTAATACTACTGGTGATTCCAATGATAATGGTTGGACAAAATTTGCATCGAACTTTTTAGAAAGTGATCAAATTAGAATGCCTAGCTATATGGGTGGTGAAAGTTTTGGTGAAGATAGCTTTGAATTAAAGCAACTTTCTTTTGCTAGTAAAGAGGAGATTCAAAATAAATATAATCCAACAAAGAAAAATGCAGGCTATGATAGCAATTCATCTGTAGGCCATTTCATATTGAATGATATGGGATATGGGATGCGTTTCCAATATAAGACTGGTGGAAGTAGCCGAGATAGACGTATTGTAGTTACTTTTAAGACTAAACGTGATCCGATGGCTTTTTTCAAAGATGAAAAATGGAATATGGTTCGTAGGGATGCTAATAATCGTATACAAGCATTCCCAGAAAGTACATTTGTAGCCGCTGGTTTCAAATCATATGATAATGCTCAGGTTAGACAACAAGTAGATGTTGCAGTTCCTAGTTCAGTATTTGTTGATACTGATGGAGATAATTTAAGAGATTATTATGAAAAGCTATTAGGAACTGATCCAAATAGTGAAGACACTAATAAAGATGGATTAAGTGACTTTGATCATTTTTATAAGGCAGGACCAACCCAACTAAAGAACCTTTTAAAGGGACAAGGTGGTCCAGATGGACCAGAAGGATTAAGGGTTGATGGTATAGGAGAATACCCAGATGGACAAATTAGTCCTAGACAATCTCAAGTACAACTTGGTCACTTAGTAAAAGGTCTATGGGCTAATCCAAGTAATGGAACTAATCCATGGTATCCGGAGGTTAAGTTAAATAAAGGCGTGTCTAAGATATTAGCTAGTGATCCAGCTTCTGCTAATATTACCTATGAAATTGATAATTCCTCATCAGATAATGGTAAATTAAAATTTGTACCAGGCTCTATTATACGTGGTAAAGCTGCACCTTATTCAACTGTAGGATTATATACACAAAAGGATGATGCAAAGTCTCAAGATGAAAGGGATTTGAATGTTGCGGCAGAAACAATTGCTGATAAAGATGGAAACTTTATTCTTATAGTTGGAACAGGACTGGAAAGAAATAAAGATGGTTCTTTGAACAAATGGGGAAATGATATAGCTCTTATTAATGAGGATGAAAGAACTCCAAAATATAATGTTTGGGAAAAAGCTGATTTTGATAATCATATTAAGACTGTTGGAGGTCAGAAACGTACAAAGGCAAGAATATTTGTAACATCTGAAGGATCTGATGGAAGACCGGCATTTGTATTTTCAAATTATGCAAAAAGTCAAATAGAGTTGGTTGATGCAGAAGAAATAGATATTGAAGAAAGAATAAAAGAAGCACTTAAAAACTTTAAAAAAGTTTTAGTTGATAATCGTAATAATCTTACTGGAGAAGATATCGCAGCAATTAAGGCTGCATTACAAGCTGATCCAAGTATTGCACCTTTATTAAATAAAGATTCTGAATCATACTATCCTGATTATGCTGGAGGATTTTATATCCCTCTAATTGGCAAGAATGTGGTTGTTAAATTAACTGAACTAACAGAAGAACGCCGAAAATTTAATGATGGAACAATAGAGAATGTTTATGACGATGATATTAAGTTTACAATGAACTTGCCAACAGGAAAGAATGATAGTTCTAAACTTACAACTGATGATAAATATATTGTTTATGTTACAGGCGCTGATGGAACATTAAAGAGTGACAAAAAAACTTCAAATATTTCTGAAGATATGCTAAGAGGAACACCGGTTGAAGATAACATACCGGTAGATGTTGATGCTAATGATAAGATTATTGTTGAATTTGTTGATAATCTTGATAGACCTCTTACAAAGATAGAAACTATAGTTCTTGAAAGACAACCTTCAGCTATGCTTACTAATCCAACACAAACTTGGAATAAAAATGATGGGTTTAGAGTTGAATTTAAGATACCAGAAGGCGTTACTGATGGAATATCAGCATTGCTAACTAATGCTAATGGTGAAGAATTAAAGGATAAGTCAGGAAAACCTATCGCAGGTAAAATTGAAAATGGTAAGGTAATATTTGACTTGACAGATGTGCCTGATGGAACACCAGTTAGAGCTATTTTTGTTCAAGCGAACAAAAAACCAACTCTTTCAACAGATGGACTTACTGTTGATAAACGTGAAATTGGCGAAATAACATTCACTAAGGATCCAGCTAAAGATGAAAATAAGGTTAAAGTTAATATACCTGATAAAATAAAGGATGGAGACAAAGTTGTTGTAACTGTTAAAGGAAAAGATGCAACAGATGAAACTCCAGCTAGAATAACAAAAGAAATTGACTATGCAACAAAAGATGATGCTGATGGAATTGAAATTACTTTTGATGGGGAAGATAAACTTCAAGCAGGCGATAAGGTAATAGTTACAGTTAAAGCTTCTAATGGTTATGAAAAATCAAGTGAAGAAAAAATTGTAGCAGAACCTATAAATATTACACCAGTAAATGAAACTCCAGTAGTTGATAAGATTAATGAGAAAAATCCAACAATAAAGATTGGAACCATTGATCCTAATGCCAATAAGATAACTGTAAAAATTGGAGATGATGAAACAATAGATCTAACATTAACTGATGGAAAATGGACACTACCAGAAGAGGCTAAAACTAGATTTAGCATATCTGAAGTTGAAGAAAAAGATCCTGATGATGAAA
Organism: Bacillota bacterium; assembly: GCA_023420085.1. Taxonomy (GTDB): domain Bacteria; phylum Bacillota; class Clostridia; order Lachnospirales; family Lachnospiraceae; genus JAEZWQ01. The sequence goes on along the minus strand of JAEZWQ010000002.1, from coordinate 1,002 downwards.
ATGCACCTAAGGTTAAGAAGATAGTATTAACACCATTAGAGAATGAAAAAACTAATATTGAAGGTAAAGACATCAGTGTGACAGTTACAAATACTAATGATACTACAGGTGTTACAAAAGAATCTAATACAGTGAAATTTGATACAACAAAACCAACCAAACCAGAAATAACCGAAGCAGTGGAAAATCAAACATCAGTTAAGGTTAAATTGCCAGAAGATGCAAAAGCAGGAGATACTGTGACAGTTAAAATTGGTGAAGATGATGACGCGCCTACAAAGACTTATGTAGTTAAAGAAAATGATTTAACTGGAGATAAGACTGTAACAGTAGATGTTGAAACTCCATTGGTAAAGGATACAAAAGTAACTGCAACAATTACTGATGAGGCTGGAAATGTATCAGAAGCAGGAGAAAAAACAGTAACTGAAGCTACACCAGAAGAAAATACTAATGAAGTAACCGTGATTCCAGTATTAGATCCAATTAATGAAAATCAACCAAATATCAAGATTGGTAAAGTTGATGAAAATGCCGACAAGATAACTGTTAAAGTTGGAGATGAAAGCATTGTAATAACAAAAGAAAATGGAGCATGGAAGTTACCAGATGATGTAAATGGTAGATTTACACTAGAAGAAGTAGAAGAAAAAACTGGTGAGGATGAAGCTACAACAGAAAAGAAACTTGTATTAAAACCAAGTAAAGATGAAAAAAATAATATAGAAGGTAAAGAAGTACAAGTAAAGGTTACAAATAGTAAAGATCCAAATCAAACAGAAAAAGAATCTAACAAGGTAACATATGATACAACAAAACCATCAAAACCAACAGTAACAGAAGCACATACAGGGGATGCAACAGTAAAAGTTGAGATACCAAGTGATGTAGTAAATGGGGATAAGGTTAAGGTTACAGTAAGTAACGAAGATGGAGAACCAGTTACAAAAGAAGTTACTGTAGGAGATAATAATAAAAAGACAGAAGATGGAAAAACATATG
>JAEZWQ010000056.1 GCA_023420085.1 Bacillota bacterium | reverse complement strand
CTAACCAGACTTATGCAAAGAAGATATATAACCCACATTATTGCCTCTATAGATAAAATAATTGTTTGCGATGGGGATTCTAAAGGAGCTATGGATGAAGAGTTTGAAAAATTATTTCCTGAAAAGGAAGTAATTAATTTACCATATGATTATAGACCTATATCGGATAAATTTAATGAAAAGTGGTTTAGCAGAAATAGATATATTATCAGTCTAAAATCAATTATTGATGTAGATTACAAAGTTGCTAACAGGAAAAGGAGAAACTATTGGAGGATTTTAAACGTGCCTGTGAACTGGTTGAAGAAGAAATTAATAAAAGCTGGCTATATGCTGGTGAAATTGAAAAAAGACGATACTTGGAGCTACAAAAACAAGCAATACTAGGCATTAGGGGCGGAGTAAATTACTTTAAATCACAAATTGAGCTAGCAATTAAAAGTATGGGTATGGAAAATATTTCATTTCCGGACTGCTATCCCAATCTTAAAGAATCTTTGTTTTCAGAAATATATGGTTTTTCTTTTTTGACACCGTGGATAAATGGATGGGATAAAGAACTTGAAAATTCTTCCTCTGCCAAGCTAATTGGCAGTAAAATATTTTGTCTGATTGAAGGTAAGGCAGAGCTTATGCCATATGAGATACCACAGGAAAGGAGAGAAAAGCTTAAAAGAGCACTGCTTCTTGCTGCACCAAATGAAAATCAGACATCAGGTTTTCATGAAATATACATGAAAAACGGTATTAGAATTACAATTTTTTCTGGTGAAAGAACTAAGGAAAATGAGGAAATCATCGTATTAAGGAAATACCTCTATCCATGCCCATCGCTTGAAGAAATGGTGGAACTTGGAACTATTCCGCAGGTTTGTGTAGATCTATTTAAAAGCTTTATAAAAGAGGGTAAAAATGTTATATTTTCAGGTGCGGTTAGAAGCGGAAAGACTACCTTTCTACGGTGCTGGCAATCGTATGAAAGTCCAGCTTTAGAAGGGTTGGCACTTTCTACGGATCCAGAAACACCATGGCATGAAATATGTAAAGGCTTTCCAATTATGCAGCTAGTAGCAGACGGTGAGAGGTTAGAGAAGATTACAAAATCAATACTTCGAGGTGATAATGATTATGTGCTCATGGAGGAGATGAGAGATGCACTTGCATATAAGATATGCCTGGAATTATTGGAAATAGGTACTAAAAGGAGTAAAGTGACCATTCATCATGGAAATACTATTAGTTTACCATATAAAATTGCAAGTAAAGTTAGGGAAAGCTATGGTGGTGAAATTAAAAATCTATTAGTAAAGGTTTTCGAAGGCTTTGATGTTGTAATACATCTAAGTCAGAGACAGGGGGAGAATGATAAAAAGGTAATGGATTCCATTCACCTTCTAAACTATGATGGTATAAATGATGCAGCAGAGTTACATGTGCTTTATAAAAACACTAATAATGCTCATATATTTTATGATTCTCCATTATTAACAGAATATCAACGAATGATTATTGAATCTATGCACTTTATAAATCCCCCACGGATTATTTTGCCACAGTATTATAGAGGTTGATTTATGAATGATAGTGTAATTGAATATATACTTTCGGTAGTTTTATTCCTATCTGTACTGTATTTGCAAAGGGATACCTTAAGATTTTTATATGTAAGGATTTACAAGGTTCAGAAAATACGCAAAAAGCTGTCTGCAATATGGCTTGATAGGGACATGTATCAATACAGAGGAGTGAGGAGGGAATTATTTCATTTAATTCGTTTAACGGGAAGTGAAAATATATATCCTACTCCAAATACATTAATATATTTTTCCATAGTATTAGCAATGGTTTGTATCTTTATTATGCTTTACAGCCAGGGGGTAGTCTTTTCAATTATATTAGGGATTTTGGCAGGAAGCATACCATGGCTACATCTAGCTGTGAGAGTAAAGCATATGAGAGTGAAGTTATCTAAGGAAGGAAAGCTGCTTATTGGAGAAATTATGAATCAGTATTTAATCTGTTCAGGAGATATAATATCGGCAATGGAAAAAACATCCTTGAATAAATCTATTTCTCATCAGCTCAGGAATGTACTTATTACACTAGCAGGAGAGCTCAGGCAGGCCAGTAATGACATACAAATTGAAAAACGAACAAGACTATTACATAAAGCCATAGGTACTTCATGGGCGAATCTTCTTGCTCTTTTAATAAGAACATCATTGGTGAAAAAAAAGAATATTTATCCCTCGTTAAAAAATCTTTGGGATTATGTGGTAAATCAGACGCAAATGATTGAATTTTCTAAAAGAGAGGGCTTTCAAAGCAAGGTAATTATAAGATATATTACACCCATTGCATATATTATTACACTTGCTGCTGGGAAATATTATCTGGATATGGATTTTAAATCACTTTTTCACCTGCAATTTCATACAGACCTAGGAATCAGATGGTTAGCATTATGTATAATAGCACTTACTATGGGAATATTGGCGGACGAATTTTTAAAGGAAGAAAAGATAGATGTTTAAAAGTAGGCTTAGGGAAAATAAAGAATTTTTGAAGGGTATTTTGATTTTAAAGACAATCCTATTAAATGAGGAGATGTGCAATATAAGTGTTAGAAGTGTTTTAGATGAGCTTATAACAGGTGACTGCTTTGCATATGTTCATGCTCAGGTTGTAGAAATGCTGGATAGGAAGGGAACTAAGGCATTCTCTCTAATTAGTAAAGAGTTAAAAAACGAAAAAGGAATAAGCTGGGAGAATATTCTAAGAAATTTAGAATTTATGGATAAGGACTTAATTATAAGTCATTTAAATGCTCTGGAAGGAATGGTAGGAGCAGAGATTCTAACTCAGTCCATGGATAAAGCAAGGCTTTACAGTTCTCTGAGCACAATAACATCAACTGCGGCCTTTTTTACAGTACTGTTAAACTTTGCTGTCGTGTTTGTCTTTTTGGGTAGTATGGATAAAATGGGGGTGATGATATGAAGGATTTAATAATTATAATAGGAACAATACTACTTGGAGTTGTCATTGTAAACTCTATGATTTTAGGTGACAGTGAATCCAGTCTTAAAGGAGCGGCAGAAAAAGTCATGGATAGAGGCAGCATGTCTATTGAAAGGCTGGGAGGTGAAGATAGTTGAAGGAATTGATAGTGATTGTGGGAAGTATTTTAGTAGGCGTATTTATATTTACTATTTTGCTTGATAACGATGGCATTGCAGATAAGAATAAAAAATATATTGATGATAGGCTCATTGGGCAAGAGGATAATTTTAGGATATGAAAAATCTAATTACCTTGCTTGGCTCATTTATAATTCTCATGTCGATTTTTCTAGTATATATAAGTGTACAAAATACTTATATAGAAATAATAAGAACTGAAAAAGCCTTTCAAATTGCAGATTATAATCTTATTGAAAATAGTGAGATGATTATTGATGAAAAGTCCGTTATTGAGATTATAAAAAAGGAAAAAGAACTTAAAAAAATACATGTGAATGCTTTTATTGAAGAGGCTGATGATATGGTGAAAATTAAATATAAGGCAACCGTTAATTTCGATAATCCATTTAAGGTGAGTGGATTATGGGGAAATAGAAAGCCGAGCATGAAATATCATATCAATAGGACAATTAATGTTAAGAAGGGTTAAGCAAAGGAGTAATTACATATTATGAAGAATATGATTGTTACATCGGCTTTAGCTATATTTATTTTAGGTGGAATGCTACATAT
>JAEZWQ010000030.1:0-27500 GCA_023420085.1 Bacillota bacterium | reverse complement strand
CATAACTGTGACTTCTTTACCATTGTACTTTCCTGTATAGGCAAACATATTTCTTACTTTATTAACCAGTTTAACATCAGTCAAAAAATTATCTGCTATGTATTTAGCTCTTAATGGATCCCCTGGCATAAGTACTTTTTTTGCAATTTCTCCTTTTTTTGCCTCAATATGAGGTGTTGGTATATTCATATCTTCCTCCTATCTTTCTAACAAATCATTTATAACTTGACCTGCTAACATTAACCCACATATACCTGGATTGTACGAAATACTACCAGGCGTTTTTTTCCTTTTGTTGATATCTTCTTCAAGCTCCAATGGTTTTATTGCAAGCTCTGTAGAGTATACAACCTTTACGTTATTTATCTGTCTTTTTTTAAGCTCTCTTCTTATCACTCTTGCAAGAGGGCAATGCTTGGTATTTTTAATATCGCACACAACAAATTTGGTAGGATCTAGCTTGTTTCCTGCTCCCATGGCGCTTATTACTCTTATATTATTTTCTCTGGCTTTAGTAATTATATCTATTTTTGATCCTACTGTATCAATGGCATCTATTATATAATTATATTTAGTAAAATTTATACTATCATCCCCAGGTAAATAAAATATAGGATATCTATCACACTTAACATCAGGATTGATACATCTCATTCGTTCGTATATTACATCCACCTTATATTTACCTATTGTGTCATAATTAGCTATTATTTGTCTATTAATATTAGATTCATCAACCTTATCTCTATCAACGACATCAATTGTTCCAACTCCAGCTCTGCATAGCGCTTCTACTACATAGCCTCCTACACCACCGACGCCAAATACTAGAACCGCAGATTTCTCTAATTTTTTAACCCCTTGTTCGCCTATTAATAATTTATTTCTTATAAATCTTTCCATTAATTAAATCCATATATTTTTTGTGTTATTTTATAGCCAACCTCTGAAAGTTTTATGCCAATTTTTGTATTAGACTTAGCAATTCTTCCTAGTAAATTAGTTGACATAAATTTATATACTGTAGGTTGTTTTGCAAATAAATACTCCCACAAATCTTTTTTCTTTTTAATAGCATCATCTGTTCCAATTTTATTCAACAATACCGATGTCACCACTTGTATGGTAGCTAAATATAATATAAGATACCTTCTTTGTTCTTTACTTTGAATTTTTGATATATCTAAAGCTTCGATCATAAGCTTATTTACTTTTATTTGTTGATCAATTCTCTTACACATGACTTCTTCATTTACTGATTGATCATCTCTTCCAATATAATATCTATATAAATTAGTATCAATATAATATATTTTTTCCACCTGTGCCAATGGTATAAATACAAATAAGTTATCCACATAGAAAGTATGTTCAGGTAATTTCAAATTTATATTTTTTAATAATTCTGTATTATATGTTGTTGAATGCATCAATATGTATTGGCCTTGTCTAAACTTTTTCGCTTCATTCCATGAATGCATTTTAAATGATTCAAAGACATTATTATATTTCATGACCTTTTTATTTGTTCTTCCAGCCTTTTCATAAACAAAATTTGTTATTATTACATCTGCAAGATCATCTTTTTTATACATCAGTTCAATGCTTCTAATCAATAATAATAATGATTCTTCCCTAACCCAATCATCACTATCCACAACCCTAAAATACAGACCGGTTGCTATTTCTAATCCCGAATTAACTGCTCCTCCATGGCCTTTATTTTCCTGATCAACTACTTTAATTATATCTGGATACATTTCTTTGTATCTATTTGCGATATTTAATGTATCATCACTAGAGCCATCATTAACAATAATAATTTCCATCTTATCTCCACCAGATAATAAGGTTTCTATAGCCCGTGACATATATTGTGCTGAATTGAAACAAGGAACAACAACACTCAACAATTTCATATACGTTTCTCCTATAAATTGAACAACATAAGATAAGTATAACAAATTTTATTTTATTTTAAAACAAGTAAGTGCAAAAAATAATTTTTTGCACTTACTTGTAATAATTATAGTATAAGTTCGGTGATTGACTATGTTTAAAACAATGGAGAAATAATCCATAGCCAATCTGTAAGGAATCAATACAAAGTTGGCAGTTCTTTGTACTCTTGAAGTATATATAATATTGCATATTTTGTCAAGCGTTTTTTATATCTTTTTAAAACGGTTTTTATTACTATATATAGGTAATTTATTTTTAATTTTAATCCTTGCGTTAGCCTATAAAATAAGGTATTATTTTTAAAACCTTTATATGGAGATTTTTATGGGATTTTTAGGTACAAATTATTATGAAATTATAAAAATGATCGATATGCATTTTCCAAACAATTGCTACGATAATTATTTTGTTGGTTATATTGTTACCCCTTCAAAAGAAAAACTTAAAAAATATATGTTTGGAAGTCCTATATTTTCAAAGAAAGAATATCATAAAATATACATCTTAGTTTTTTCAAATAACAAACTATATAGGAAACTTATATCATCTTCCTTAAAAAAACCTTTTGAAGTCATTGGTGATTTAGAGGTTCTTAACCCTTGTATTGACAAGTGTATATCAGAGGATTTTGAATATATAAATATATCTCTAAACATTGGTGATGCATCTTATAAATGTCCTTTATTACCAAACATATACCAAGACAATGATAAAAATTTCAATAACATACAATAATAAATAGAAAACAATCAAAATAATATTACAAATATATGTAAACTTGATATTAATTGACCCCAAAAATTGGAAATTCCATTTCTGGGGTCATATTAGTCTAATATTGACTAATTTATTTTTCACCTCTCTACAAGTACGAACTTTTTTATTACCACCATTTAAAAGCAAAAAACTCCTTTATGGAATAATAAAATTCCATAAAGAAGTTCGTTTATTAAATCTAATTCTACATAAGTACATAGTGGTCTTCACTGATCTTTTGCCACTCTTTCCCATGCTCATCTGCTGTGGCATTATATACTATTCTTTTTCTATTTCTTTCATATTCAGGATCTGGTAACGGTATTGCTGATAATAGAGATTTTGTATATGGATGAATTGGATTTTCATAAATTTCATCAGCATCACCAATCTCTACTAGCTGTCCCTTATGCATAATTGCAATCCTATCAGATATATATTTTACCATTGATAGGTCATGTGCAATGAATAAAAATGTTAAGCCTCTTTCCCTTTGAAGCTTTTTCATTAAATTTACTACCTGCGCTTGTATCGATACGTCTAATGCAGATATTGGTTCATCTGCAATTATAAACTTCGGATCTAGAGCAAGCACCCTTGCAATACCTATTCTCTGCCTTTGCCCACCAGAAAATTCATGAGCATACCTACTCAAATGTTGTTTATTAAGACCTACAGATTCTATAAGTTCAATAAGCTTTTTTTCTCTTTCATCTTTATTAGTATATAATCCATGAATATTCATCGGTTCGGATAAAATTTCTGTAACCGTCATTCTTGGGTTAAGTGAGGCATAAGGGTCTTGGAAAATCATTTGTACATTTTTTGCAAATTCTAACTTGTCTGCTCTAGTCTTTAGTTCCGAAACATCCTTGCCATCAAAAATAATTTTACCATCCGTTATATCATATAACCTTATTATACTTCTTCCAGTAGTTGATTTTCCTGAACCCGACTCTCCTACTAGCCCTAAAGTTTCACCTTCATATACAAAGAATGAAATATCATCAACAGCCTTTATAGGATTGTCTTTTCTACCAAAATACTGTTTAAGGTTATTCACTTCTAATATCTTTCGCTTCATAATCCCTCTTTACTATATTTTTATATATTTCCATTCTTTCTAATATTATAGATGGTGGTTCAACTTTTGGTGCATTCTCATGTTGTAACCAGCTTTTAACATAGTGAGTATCACTAAGTTTGAAAAAAGGTGGTTCCTTTTTAAAATCTATCTGCAATGCGTAAGGATTTCTTGCTGCAAATGGATCTCCTTTTGGCGGATGTAATAAATTTGGTGGTGTACCAATAATAGCATTTAATTCTTCATCCTTATTACTATTTAAATCCGGCATTGATGCTAATAAGCCCCATGTATATGGGTGTTTTGGATTATAAAAAATTTCATCTGCAGTTCCAATTTCAAGTATCTTACCCGAATACATTACTGCTACTCTATCTGCAACATTTGCCACAACACCTAAATCGTGAGTAATAAATATAATGGACGTGTGGAACTTTCTTTGTATCTTTTTTAACAGTTCCAGTATCTGTGCTTGAATAGTAACATCCAATGCTGTTGTAGGTTCATCCGCTATCAATATCTTAGGATGTCCTGCCAATGCAATCGCAATAACAACACGTTGTCTCATCCCACCAGAAAATTCATGTGGATATTGGTGAAATCTCTTTTCAGGCATAGGAATATCAACAAGTTTAAGCAATTCTATAGCCCTTTCTCTTGCTTTATTCCCTTTCATATCCGTGTGTTTTTCTATGACTTCAACAATCTGTTTACCAATCTTCATCGTTGGATTTAACGAAGTCATAGGGTCCTGAAATATCATGGCAATTTCTTTACCTCTAATTTTTGCCATATCTTTATTAGAAAGTTTTATTAAATCATTACCATCATATTCGATAGAACCATTATTGTATATTCCATTCCCCTCAGGAATAAGCTTCATTATTGCATTGGTACTAACACTTTTTCCTGAGCCTGATTCACCAACTATTGCAAGAGTTTCTCCCTTGTATAAGTCAAAGCTTATATCTCTTACAGCATGTACCATGCCTGCATATGTTTTAAAATTTATTTCAAGATTTTTTACACTTAATATAACTTCTTTTTCCATCAGACCTCCTAATCTCTCTGTTTTGGATCTAATGCATCACGAAGTCCATCTCCAACTGCATTAAACGCAAATATTGTTAAACATATCAGTCCACCTGGTATTAATAGTTGATATGGATAAAGTGTAAATACCCCCTTTGCGTCACTTGCCATTGTACCCCAAGATGGGAATGGAACTTGTATTCCTAGTCCAAGGTAGCTCAAAAAAGCTTCTGAAAATATTGCTGAAGGTACTGTAAGCATCATAGTAACTATTATAGGGCCAAGCATATTAGGTATTAAATGGCTTTTAATTATATGCCATGTCCCAGCCCCCATAACTCTTGAAGCCAATACATATTCATTATTTTTTGCAGATAATACCTCTCCTCTTACTATTCGTGCCATATTAATCCACCCTGTAAATGTAAGTGCAAGTACCATCGGAAATATGCCTTGTTTCATTATACTCATAAGCAATATTACTACCAAAAGGTAAGGTATCCCTGATAACAAGTCTGCTACACGCATCATAATGTTATCAACCTTACCCCCATAAAGGCCTGAAATAGATCCATATATAACTCCTATAATTATATCAACTAAAGCAGCTATAACCCCTATTGATAACGATACTCTTGCTCCATACCATATACGGGTAAACACATCTCTTCCAAGTGCATCAGTTCCAAACCAATATGTTGCTGATGGGTTTGCATTTACATTGTTAAGGTCTTGTGCTGTATATGATTTTCCAGTAAAAACCGGTCCAAATAGTGCCATAAATACTAATATAATAAGTAATATTAATCCTACTACTGCTAACTTGTTCTTTTTAAATCTTAAATATACTTCTTTCCAAAACGATATCGGTGTAGCAGATAGACTTTCAGCTTCTGTTTCCTTAATGCCGACTAATTGAAAATCATCAGCATTAAATTCAATTTCATTTTTAATTTGATTTTCCATTATTCGACTCCTGTATCTTTATTCTTGGATCAATGTATCCATAAATTATATCAACTACCAACACAGCAATCATAAGCACAACACTATAAAATAATGTAGTTCCCATAATCACTGGATAATCCCTATCTCCGATAGCTTTAACAAATTGTTTACCCAATCCTGGTATACCAAATATAGACTCTACTACAAATGATCCAGTGATTACGGCTGCAGTAAGTGGTCCTAAATATGACACAACTGGTAAAATCGCATTTCTAAGTGCATGTTTAAAAGTTACAGTCTTTTTTGTCATACCCTTGGCCTTTGCCAACTTTACATATTCGCTATTAAGCTGTTCAAGCATACTACTTCTTGTAAGTTTAGCTATATATGCCATTGGTCCAAGTGATAATACTATGGCAGGCAAGAATGAATAACTAATATTTTTCCATCCTGCTATTGGAAATATTTGAAGCTTTACAGCAAAGATATACTGTAAAATTGTTGCCATTATAAAGCTTGGTACTGAAATTCCCAATACTGCCAATATATTCATGGCATAATCCTGCCATTTATTATGATGTAGAGCAGCAATTACACCAATTAAAACACCAAATGCTACAGCTAGAAGTATTGCTTCAACACCCAAAACTAAAGATACTGGAAATCCAACCTTAATAATATCATTTGTTGTTACATATTCTTGTTTCATAGATATACCAAAATCGAATTTTAATAAGTTCCCTATATAATCAACATATTGAGTTATTACAGGTTTATCAAGCCCATATTTCTGATTTAAGTTTTGCAGCACTATCTCCGGCACTTTTTTTTCCGATGAAAAAGGTCCACCTGGTGCCAATTTCATAAGAAAGAAAGTAACTGTAGCTATTAGCAAAATTGTAATAATAATTGAAACTAATCTTTTTGTAATATATTTACCCATATCTTCCTTTCAACAGAGCGACATAACGCGGGTTATACCCGCTAATATGTCGCTCATATTGTCTATTCTATATCTAATTCTGCGAAGTTAACTCTTCCTAGAAGATTACAATTGAAGTTCTTAACTTTCTTGCTAACTAAGAAGCTATTTTTTGATGTATATAAAGGCATTACTGGCATTTCATCAACCATTATAGCTTCTGCTTTATCTAATAATTCCATACGTTTTGTTTGGTCTGTTTCACTCTTAGCTTGCTCTATTAATTTATCAAATTCTTCATTATACCAATTTGTTTGGTTATTACCACCGTCTTTCTTTTGATACATATTTAAGAAATCTGATACATCAGCAACGTCAGCAATCCAACCTAGTCTACCGATTTGATAGTTTCCTGTAGCTATAGAATTTAGATAAACCTTCCATTCTTCATTCTTTAGTTCAACATTAATTCCTAGGTCTTTTTTCCAAGTCTCTTGAATTACTTGAATTATCTTTTGAGTATCTTCATTTGTATTAAATCTGTACTCTAATTTAATATCTTCAGGTCCATTTAATCCTAATTCTTTAATAGCTATATCTAACTCTTTCTTAGCTGCTTCAACATCATGATCCTTCCAGTAATCTGCTTTTCCAGCTTTATCTGGATTAAATCCCATTACCGCAACTTGTCCATTATCCTTTAATATACCCTTGATAATTGAACCCCTATCAACAGCATAAGATAATGCTCTTCTTAAATGTACATTTTGTAATAGCTTATCTTCTACATTAAATTTTGCCCATTGGATAAGCATATATGGATATTGTTGATACTCTTCTTTTGTTTTAGCTTCTTCAATCTTATCTGCTGGGATTGATTGAGTTGGGCTTCCAAGAATATCTATCTGTCCTGAATTAAATAGTTCATAAACTGAGTTTTGATCTTTAATTATTTGAACATCTATTTTATCTAACTTAACTTTATCTTTGTTAAAATATGTGTCATTCTTAACTAATTCTAATTTGCTTCCCAAATTCATAACATTTAATTTGAAAGGTCCATTAAAAATAGCTTTTGTTGGGTCTTTTAGCCATTCCTCATTATTTGTAATTGCTTTTTCATTTAATGGAGCAAATGTTGGATAACAAATCTTATCAACAAATAATGAATCTGAACTTTCAAGAGTAACTTCTAGTGTCTTATCGTCAACAACTTTTAGACCAACATCTTCTGCCTTAGCTTCTCCTCTATAGAATTTTTCAGCATTTTTAATTGGGAAAAATCTTTCAGATTGAGTTGACGCTGTCTTTGGATCAATTGCTCTTAGCCAAGCATATTTATAATCACTAGCTAAAACAGTATCTCCGTTAGACCACTTAGTGTCTTTTAGAGTAAATGTATATACAGTACCATCTTCATTAACATCATATTTTTCAGCTACCTCTGCTACTGGTTTCCCATCTTTTCCAGTCTTATAAAGTGTGCTATATGTAAGTTCCCCTACAAATGATGATTGATTATCTTCAATCTTAGCTGGATCAAATGTTGGCAAATCTTCTTGAATAGCAACTCTTAGTACCTTTTCACTTGCAGATGTTGTACTTCCTGAATTTTCCTTCTTGCTGTCTTCAAATCCACCACATCCTGCAAGCAAGCTTCCAAAAGCTAATATGCCTGCCAGTGCAAGACTTAAATATCTTTTTTTCATATCATCCTCCCCTTATTAACATATTTAATATGTCCCGTTAAACAGTTTGTGTGTCACTGTTTTAATATAGTATATTGATATATCGAAATAAGTCAATACCTTTTTTATAAATTTTAGTTTATTTTATTTAATATTATTATTGTGATTAAAAATTTTTATATTGAAATATCTAAGTTTTTCAGTGATTTATAGTGTATTTAGTGCATTGTAGCGCAATTTTAATGTGTTAAATAAAGCAATTTATAAATATACTGACCAAAAAAAAATCCATTTCAGATTATTATTTTGGTCAGTATCACTATTTTTTAATTAATATATTTAAATCATCTCTCGTATCTATATCAAATAACTCTTTTTCATCAACTTCAATAAACTTTGTGTTAGATAAATTTTTATTTATTACTACCTTCCCTCCAACATCTCCATTTAATTTTAGAAGATCATCATAGTATCTTTTTCCAAATATATTAGGATTTCCTAATCTGTCACCTACTTTTACCGCTAATATCTTTTCATTGTCTTTATAAAGATCTAACATCGTTTTAATTGTTTTTGTGGATAGATTTGGTTGATCACAGACACTAAACATCAGGGCATCACAATCGTACATCAACTTTACTCCAAGCATAATGCTATATGACTGCCCTAATTCTTGCTTATCATTTTCAATATAAATGTATTTCTTATCTTCTACATACTTTTTAATTTCATCATTGTATGACACAATTGCCTTTTTATAAAAATCAAACTTGTTAAATTTATCTATTGTTATCTCAAATAGGCGTCTTCCATTTATATTTTCAAGCAGCTTATTTCCATTAAATCGCCTAGATACTCCAGCGGCTAGTATTATAAGCCCTATTTTCATAGATTGATTACAGTTCCTGATTGCATACTTAACATTATCTCATATGCATTGCTTACCTCTCCAACTTTCAAGCATTCTGTCAAATTATAGTAATTTAAACATGCTCCACAAACAAGAACTCTAGTCCCTTTATCTTGCAACTCCTTTAGAGATTTAATCGTCTCTTCATTTACAGTTGCTAAATTAACCCCTGAATTCATCATAGCTACAGTCTTTGGAACAGTTTCTAATTGTGTTAAAGCATAAAGTGCCATCTGCATTAGATTTTCACCCAATTCATCGCTTCCACTTCCAATCTTATCATTAGTAATAAGATAAGAAACAGCATTTTCAACAAATTGGTTTACATCTATTTCTTCATTAATTTTAGTACTATCAAATTTTGAACTTTCGATATTGACTATGTATCCACCTTCTATTTCTTCAAAACTTGAATTAATTTTATATAATCTAGCCAATTTAGAAAGATTTTCTACTGCTACATGATTGTCAACCTTTATACTTATATCCTCATAATTAAAGTTTTCAGATTCTATTTCATTTTTTACCATAATAACTGGAATAGGACATGCCTTTCCAAATGCATCAATTATTTTCATATATTCCTCCCATGTAATATCCTGATACTGCTTCAAGCACTCCTCCACCAATAGCAGATCCCTTGTCTGATACTGTAAAACAGTATTCTTTAATTCCTCTTGGATCAACATCACCAGATTTCATACCCTTATGAACTTTCACACCTTCTTGGAGCATTCCTCTTATTACTCCTCCAATGAAAACTTGAACTGGATCTAAATGTCCATTTTCTTCTTCTATATAGGCAACTATGTCTTGTGCTTTCACAAAATCTCCAATACTGTGAGTAGGCTTAAATATTCCATCAGTTGTAGCTCTTATAATCCTCTCAACATTATAGCCACCAATTGTGCCAGGCACTCCTGTATTTTTCTCAGGTGAGCTATCCCATAGCACTCTTCCTATATAGTGCCCTCTCTTAGTTTCGATTGCACAGTGACAATCCTTTTTAGGTGTAAATCCAGGTCCCACTCCTATAACTAAACCTGCATCATCAATTTTAGTATTCAAATTTTTCTTTGCTATAATTGCATCAATAACAACATCGGGTTTTAAGCTTTTTATACAATTTGCCATTTCATCAACATATATTGCAATATTTCCATTTCGAACTATCGTTTCTATATCTTCTATGCTATTAGCTTTTATCCCTTTGACATCTTCTACATAGCACTCTTGTTCATATATTGCCCTTGAGAATGAAACAGTTCTTCTTACTGCTGTAGGTATATTTATATCTGTCATAGCAACATTGTATCCTGCTCTATATAGTCTTAGTGCTATTGCACTTGCAAGATCTCCCGCACCTTTTATTAAAATTAATTTATCCATATAAATATAATACAATAATTATATTCTAAAGTATATGTTCAGTTTACAAAAATAAACTTTTTATAACTTTTTTGTTGACAATTAATATGAATATGCTATAATGGTTTAGTGATTGCGGATGTGGCGGAATTGGCAGACGCGCTAGACTTAGGATCTAGTGGGCAACCGTGGGAGTTCGAGTCTCTTCATCCGCATAAGCGATGGTTTTCATTGCTTATATCCCTTTTCTTTTACCCAGGATATATTCCTGGGTTTTTTTTATATTATTTTTCTTATAACTCTACAAGGATTTCCCACTGCAACTACATTATCTTCAATATTTTTTGTTACGACACTTCCAGCACCAATAACTGAATTGTTCCCTATGGTTATTCCAGGCAGTATATTAACCCCTGCTCCTATCCATACATTATTCCCTATACTTATTGGAAGTGCTGTCTCAAGCCCTTTATTTCTTGTTTCTGGATCCAATGGATGAGAGGCTGTAAGAATAGAAACATTTGGTCCAATAAATACATTACTGCCAATTTCAACCTTTCCTGCATCTAATATAACCAACCCATGATTGGCATAAAAATTATTACCAACTTCTATATTAATACCATAGTCGCACCAAAAATTTGGTTCAATAATAATATTGCTCCCAATCCTTCCCAATAATTTTTTTAGCAAACTTTTTCTTCCATCAAAGTCATCTATTGGCATTCTATTATACGCTTGACATAACATCTTACATTTATTCCTAAATTTTATTAAATCTTTATCCCCATTAGCATCATACAAGAGTTGATTTGCCATCTTTTCAGCTTCTGTCATTTCATCCTCCAATTATTAAAATATATATATTTATTATTATTTTATATGATATACTTTTATTATATCAATCTAAATTATAAGAGGTAAATATGAAAAAACTAATTTATTTTTTATTTTTTGTTCTGATAATTTTATCAGCAGTTTTTATTATTGTTTTCTTAAATAATCATACAAGTAAGACAAGTAATGATTCTTCTATTGATGCCACCAAAAATGATAATACTTACAGCAAATCTCAAGCCATTTCAAAAAAAGAAGAAAACACAACAACAGCACGAATTGTGGCAAATGGTGACCTACTATATCATGACATACTATATATGAGTGCAAGAACAGGTGATAGCTATGATTTTTCAAAAAACTATGAGTATGTGAAAGATTTTATATCTAAAGCAGATCTTGCTATAGCAGACTATGAGGGAACAATAAATCCTGAATGGCCTTTAAGTGGTTATCCTCTTTTTAATGCACCACCAGAATTAGTAAACTTTATCAAAGATGCTGGATATGACTGTGTAACCCTGGCTCATAATCATATTTTAGACTCTGGTATTGATGGAATAAAAAGCACAGCAAAATATTTTAATGATGTTGGAATTGATATTTTTGGTGTAAGCCCAAATAAGCCAAGATCAGAAAATGATATTTTAATAAAAGAAGTAAACGGAATTAAAATTGCTCTTCTTTCTTATTGCTATGGATTTAACGGAATAGAAGCCACAATAAGTGAAAAAGACTATAATGACTATTTATATGATTTGAATGAAGAAAAAATAAAGGCCGAAATTGAACGTGCTGAAAAAATAGCTGATATTACTATAGTATTTCCTCATATGGGTGTCGAATATATGCTCACTCCTACTGATGAACAGGTTAAACTATATGATAATATGGTAAAATGGGGCGCTGATATTATACTAGGTGGGCATCCTCATGTTGCTCAACCTACAAAAACTATTGATATTAATGACGAAAAGAAATTTATCATATATTCTATGGGTAACTTCATATCTAACCAAAGAATAGAAACCATAGATAATAAATGGTCTGAACGTGGTGTGTTAGTAGATTTAACTATAGAAAAAAATAATAATAAAACAACTATTTCTGCAATAAAGCTTCATCCTACATGGGTTAGTAAAACTAGTAAGGGTATACGTGGTCCAGAAGGATTTGAACTATTTGATTACTCAACTTTGATCTGTGAGGATGTTATAAATAATAGGGAAAAGTATTCATTTATTACTGAAAACAATTTTAACAGAATTAAGTCCGCCTATAATGAACTAAATGAATTATTGAACCTTGATCCAATATGGAAATAGAGTATAAATAAGCATCTCAATGATATATTCATTTGAGATGCTTATTATTTTCTCTACTATATTGTAGTTTTTTTATCTCCAACTATTGTAAATATAACTAGTGCTAAAGCTGTTATAACTGTCAACATTGTAGACAATGCTGCTGCAATACCATAATTACCTCTAATTATTTCTGTATATATAGCTACAGTCATAGTTTTTGTCTTTAAATTTGTTAATAATATTGATGTAGATAGTTCAGAAATCAATGTTATATAACTTAGTATCGCCCCTACAATTATTCCTCTTCTCATTATTGGTACTGTAACCTTAAAAAATGTTTTTAACTTGCTACAACCCAAGCTATGCGCAGCTTCTTCAATACTCATAGGTATATTTTGCAATGTTGCGGTAGATGATCTTATTGTGTAAGGTAATCTTCTTATAACAAATGATACTATTACGATTACTGCAGACCCAGTTATAACAAGAATTTTACTTCCCATAATTCCAGTAGAAAAACCATTTAATAATGCTATACCAACAACAATACCTGGAACTATATAAGGAATCATTGATAATACATCAATAACATTACTTACAGCATTTCTTCTTCTTACCACAAGATAAGATATTATTATTGCAACAAATACAATTATAACTAATGCTATAAGTGGTAATATTATTGTATTTTTAATAGCAACCCCAGTTCTTGCAAACGCCTCTTTATAATTCATCAAAGAATGTCCTTCAACAAATAGCAATCCTGACGTATTCTTAAATGAAGAATATATTAAATAAATTTGTGGCATAATTGATATTCCAACAACTAAATAGCAGAATAAATGCATTAATATTCCCTTAACACCTTTTGCTTTTCTTTTTGGTATTGGGTTTAAAAAGTTTATCTGATATTCATTTTTTTCTGATATTTTCTTTTGAAGTATAAATATCAATGTTGTAAATATTATTGCTACTACAGATATAGCTGATGCAAAACCAGCATTAGTTCCAACCTCTCCTACAAATTCAGTATAAATTAACTGTGGGAATGTTCTATATCCTTCTCCAATTAGCATTGGTGTACCAAAATCTGCAAGACTTCTCATAAATACAAGAAGTGTTCCAGATAAAATTGTAGGTAAAACAATTGGTAAAATTATCTTAAAAAACCTTCTTATGCCTTTACATCCAAGGCTTTCTCCTGCTTCCATCAGTGAATTATCCATATTACCAAAACCACCTTCTGCATACAGGAATATCAGTGGATAAAGTTGGCAAGCAAATACAAGTAATATTCCACCAAACCCATAAATACCATTAAGTTTTATACCTATAGTATCAGATATAAATTTTGTTATTATACCATTTCTTCCAAGTAATAATATCCATGAATATGCGCCTATAAATGGGGCTGACATTGATGAAAGAATTATAAATATTCTAAGTACTTTAGCTCCTACTATTTTATACATACTAAAGAAGTATGCAAGAGGTACACCTATTAATATTGTTATTATTGTAGCTGAAAGTGATACTTTTATACTATTTAATAAGGTTCCAAAATAATATGATTTACCAAAGAATTTTGCAAACTGTTCAAGTGAAAAACCCTCACCTTTTGTATAAACAGATTGAATTAGTAATGATACGATTGGATATAAAAGGAAGAGTACAAATAGCAAAATAATTACTATTTTGAAAATACTCCATATATCTATGTGTTTTCTAGCCCTCATAAAGAACTCCTAAATTCTTTTTTCCATCAGAGCTCAATATATTAACCTTATTAACATTTAGACTTATTTTTACCTTATCCCCAACTTTAAGTGCAGAATTAAAATTAGAATGTTCATTCATGTGAACTAACAATCCATTTGTAAGTCTAAGTGTATAATGTGTTGACTCTCCTAGGAAAACACTATCTGCAACTTCTGCATTTAATCCATTCATGTTATCAATTCTTAAATCTTCCGGTCTAACAGATATAAGTATTTTATCTTCATTAATATCAAGATTACTTGCATCTAACACAAACTCTCCCATATCTATAAGAGTTTTTCCTTCACATTTTTTTACACTAGCTTCAATCAAGTTATTAGAACCTATAAATGAAGCTACAAAATCATTAGCCGGTCTATGATATATTTCCTGTGGAGTTCCTAGTTGGCAAATAATACCATCTTTCATAACAGCAATTCGGTCACTAACAGCCATTGCCTCTTCTTGATCGTGGGTTACATATACAGTTGTTATTCCAACTTCCTTTTGAATATCTCTAATTGTCTGTCTTAAATCAACCCTTAACTTTGCATCAAGATTAGATAGTGGTTCATCCATAAGCAAAACATCTGGTTTTATTACAATGGCCCTTGCTAAAGCTACCCTCTGTTGTTGACCTCCTGATAGCGCCTGCGGTTTTTTATCAGCATGTTCCTCAAGTTTC
Organism: Bacillota bacterium; assembly: GCA_023420085.1. Lineage (GTDB taxonomy): Bacteria > Bacillota > Clostridia > Lachnospirales > Lachnospiraceae > JAEZWQ01. The sequence continues at coordinate 12,243 of JAEZWQ010000030.1, read as the reverse complement.
ATAAGTTTTATCATATTGTCTACTTCCCTTGAAATAACGTCCTTAGAAACTTTTCTCTCTTTTAATCCAAAAGCAATATTATCTCTCACTGTCATATTAGGAAAGACTGCATAATTTTGGAATACCATACCAATGTTTCTTTTACTAGGATCCATATTATTTATTTTTGTATCATTAAAATAAATTTCACCGTCTTCAATCGTATTAAACCCTGCTATCATTCTCAATAAAGTTGTTTTTCCACAGCCTGAAGGACCTAATAGAGTGAAGAATTCGCCATCTTCTATTTCTAGACTTATATTTTTTATTACAGTTTTATTTCCATATTTTTTTACTACATCATTAATACTTATTTTACTCATGTCTACCTACTTAGATTGTATTTTTGCAAATATGTCCTTATATCTGTCCCTAATTTTATTTGAATTATCATGTACATATTGATAATCTTCTTCTATAACTTTAATATCTTTCATAGGTTTCATAAAGTCACCAGTTTTTGCATCTGGAAGAACAGGTCTATTAGTAGTTGTTTCTCCAAGCACATCTTGAGCTTCCTTACTTATAATGAAATCTATAAATTTCTTTGCATTATCCATATGTTTTGCATTCTTGATTATTGCTGAACCTGCTGGTAAATAAACTGTTCCTTCATTCATATAAACTATTTCGATGTTTTTTGCACCATCTTTAATTACCTTTGCAACAGGATCTTCATAACTTAGACCTACTACCATTTCTCCATCGATTACACTCTTATATACAGCTGAAGAGCTTCCGTATATCTTACCATCAATATTCTTAAATAAATCCTCTACATACTTCCATGCATTCTCATCTTCATATCCACCCATAGCTAAAAGCATATTTGTCAAATGTGAAAAAGCACTTGATGAACTTGCAGGGTCAGCAGTTGCAATCTTACCCTTTAAAGCAGGGTTTAGCAAATCCTTATATCCTTCAATTTTAATATCCCCAATTAGATCCTTATTTACAATTATACAAGAACCATCTAATACATATGAAGTCTTAAATCCTGCTGTATTTTGATAAGCTTTTGGTAATTTTGAATCTTCTGGTGAAACATACTCTTCAAATAGATCTTTATTACCTAAATAAGTAGTATATGAACCTCCCCATATAACATCTGCAACTGGATCTGCAGCTTCACCTTTTAGCTTTGTAAATAGTTCTCCTGTACCAGCTTGTTGTAGTTCTACTTTTATGCCAGTTTTTTCTTCAAATAGTGGTATTATCGCATTTCTTAGTCCTTCTGAGTTTGGAGAATAAACTACCACCTTGTTTTCATCTGTTTTTTTAGCTTCACTTTCGCCACCACACCCACTAAGTGTTGCAACTCCTAATACGGCAACCATAGCTAAACTAATCAATTTTTTTAACTTCATTTTCTATCTCCTCTCACTTATATACTATTATTCTATAACTTTATACTCATAATTATGTGTAATATACGATAGAAAATGTGTAAAATACATATGTATTTATGCTATTATTATCCGTATAATATAATATATACGGATAGATTTGATTGGGTGAAATATGATATTTCAGTTACAACTGTTAAAATTAATTAAAAGAATAATTATAATTTCGATGCTAATATTTTTCATTGTTTCAATGGGATTTTATGCCTTATTTTCAACATATATTGATAATAGTAAAGTTTCTAAATCTTTAGATATTGTTGTAAATGACGTTGAGAATTTAGCCACTAAAATCATTACATTTTTTAACGATGATCAAATAAACTCAAAAATTAATGAGATCATAACTAGCAATTTATCAAACAATACTAAACAGATAGGATATAAGCTATATCAATCTACAGGTGTTCATTCAAATATAACCTTTTATGATAATGAAAATCTCCCAATAAGCAGTGATGAGTACTTTGATATACCTACAAGCATAAAATATTTTTTAAGGGGTATAGATGTTAAAAAATTTGATATTACATTCGCAAACTATATCACTCCTGATTCTGAATCTTTGCTTGTTATGAAAAAAAATATAATATTTAAAGGTAGTTCTATAGGTATTATAACGGTCGTTATTCCTTCTACTGAATTTAGTAAAGTTATAAATGATAGTGATTTTAAATATGTAATTACTGATAGATTTGGCAAAGTATTTATTAATACAATAGGTGATATTTCTCCTGTAAATAAATTTAACAATAATTCAATAAGTGGTTATGTATCAAAACAAACTAGACTTAAAAATATTAATATATATGTTTATATTCCTAAATCATTCAGCCTTAAAAACTTAATTATTTTTGAATGTATATTTCTAATTCCTATTTTGCTTATTATTTTACTTATGGATTTATTAACTAAACGTACTATAAATATACATACAAAATCAATGATTGAATTAATTGATCAAATATCAGAAATTAAGGAAAATAAAAGGCATAGGCTAAATATTGTAAGTGATAATGAATTTTCATATTTAAGTAATGCAATAAACAATCTGATAAATTCTATTGAAGAGTTAAATAGCAAAACTAGCAAATTAGAATATGAGAATAAGTTAAGTGAACTCAAGAGAATGCAATCACAGTTTAATGCTCATTTCCTATATAACACATTAGAATTAATTAGAACTTTAATGCATGTTGACCTAGAAAAGACAAATAAACTTATATATGATTTTTCTTCTTTACTCAGATATAGTCTGAATGATTTAAATAGTATTTGTCTTGGAGAAGATATTATATACATAAGAAAATTCATGGAAATATCTAGAATTAGATATAATAGAAACTTCAGCTATCAGATTAATATTGATGAAAATTTAATGGAAATGGTTGTACCAAAGCTTTTTTTACAACCATTTATTGAAAACACTATAAAGTATGGCTTCTTTCATAGAGAGAAAATTGATATTATAATAAATGGTTTTATTGAAAATAATTCTTATGTGTTTGAGGTTATTGATAACGGTAAGCCTATTGATGACAATACATTAAATTCAATTAATTCAAGTCTCTCAAATATGGATAAATCTTTAGAGAAAAGTAATCATCATGGTATAACTAACTCCGTTAATAGATTACGATTAATTTATGGTAATATAGACGCAAGATTCATAAAATCTGATTTTGTGTACTTTAGAATGGATATTAAAAAAGATGTATAAAATTTTAGTTATTGAAGATGAAGATGTTGTAAGAAAGAGCATAGTATTATCTCTTGATTATTCCAAACTAAACTGTAAAATTATTGGTGAAGCAAAGAATGGTAAAATGGGCATAGAGCTTATTAAAATCCATAATCCTGAAATAATATTATTGGATATAAATATGCCTATAATCGATGGTATTACTCTTTTAGAAGAAACTATTGATTATGACTATGTACCTATTATTATTTCTGGTTACGATAGTTTTGATTATGTAAGAAAAACAATGAAATACGGTGCAACAGATTACTTGTTAAAACCTATTGTTATGAGTGAATTAGAAGATGCTATAAAAAACTCAATAGATGTATTTAAAATGCGAGAAAATTATAAAAAAAGTTACGAAAATAATATAAACTTAATTACTACTCATGAAACTATGCCTTCAGATATATCTATAAAAGTTTATCAATATATAATCGAAAATTATACAAATAAAATTTCATTAAAAGATCTCTGTTATAAACTTTGTTATAGTGAAAGTCTTCTAAATCAAAAATTCAAAAATGATTATGGTTATACATTCAATGATTATTTAAATAGATATCGTATAACAAAAAGTATTGCACTCATGCATAAAAATATGTACAACTTAAATGAAATTTCAGATATTGTTGGCTTTATAGATCAAAGATATTTTTCAAAAGTATTTAAAAAATATATGGGTATTTCTCCTTCTCAATACTATAAAAATATTCAAAAATAATACTATAAAAACTATTAAACCTCTAAGCTGTCCCTCCTAGAAGTTGAAACTAAATACAACTTGATAAGGCCGCTTAGAGGTCTTCTATCTATCTATATTTACTTATAATATTGTTATAACTTCCATCATTTATCATATCAACTATCCCTTTATTGATATGTTTTAGTGCATCATCAGATTTTTTATTAATCTTAATCTTCATTAAATTTCCAGTTTTTTCAGTATGTCCGATTTGTAAATCACTTTCATAACTTTGTAAATGCTTTAGCATGTAAGTATCTTCAATGATATAATCAATATCTTTAGATTTTATAGCATCATACAGCTTTTCAATACTATTATATTTTAGGACAGCAAGCCCATATTCTCCCCTTATTGACTGTATATAGTTAATGCTATTGCTTCCCTGAAGGTATCCTACTTTAGCGCTCTTAATATCTTTTATATCATTATTATTATCTAATGAAGCAATTGAAATATATTCATCTGAATATTCACTGCTTTCATTGATCTTATTTTCATGACCATTTACAAATAGTAGGATATCTATGTTTTTTTTATCCAGTTCATCATCAATATTATTGTTATCTATTTTCTTTATCTTATAGTTAAATCCTTCAAGTTTAGCCATATTGTCTAATAATTCTACAAGCATACCTTGGTAATTATTTCCATCATTATAAATATATGGTGGCATATCATTAACATACCCTACTACATAACTTGGTCCACCAATTGAACATCCCGTAGTGAGTGTAAGTATTAAAATTATTAATGCTATTAATCGTTTCATTTTACCTCCATATATAAATAGTGTGGATAAATCCACACTATTTAGTAAATCTGTAAGCCGGGTTCTGTCGTGTATGGTCATCAATCTAGATCAAATATCACTACTTGATTCAAGCGATCTACCCGAAGACATGACGGGCAGCCATATAGTCTTCTGTTCGATCTTGCTTCGGGTGGGGTTTACACTGCCATAAATGTTACCACTTATGCGGTAAGCTCTTACCTCACCTTTTCACCCTTACCAATAATGGCGGTTTGTTTTCTGTTGCACTTTCCTTAGAGTCACCTCCACCAGACGTTATCTGGCACCCTGCCCTATGAAGCCCGGACTTTCCTCATGCTAAGCATGCGACCATATAATTTACTCGTGTATATATTATCATTAAATATATATCTTTTCAATATAGTATGAAAAGTACATATAATTCTCATATAATTTATGCTATCTTAAGCTTTCAATTATATTAGATTTTCTTATTCTAACCGTTGCATACAATGTAGGTAATATTGTAAATATTACTAATGCAGATATTACAATTAATAGTGGGATATAGTCTATAAAAAATTCAATTTTATACTGTTCACTTACAGAACTTATCATTAAATAATGAACTATTAACCATATGCCAATTGATATAATAAATGTTTTTAATATAACTATTAAATTTTCCATCAATAGCATTTTTAGCATACCAATTTTACTCATTCCGACAGATCGCAATACCCCTATTTCCTTTACCCTATTTTGTATGCTACTTATTACCGTATTTATCATATTGACAATAGCTACTAGTGAAACTAGCCCAACAAATCCATATACAAATATATAGATAATTGTTTTAGTCAAATTTATTAGTTTAAGAGCAATAAATAGATTTATTTCTCTCAAGTCATTTTCTTCAGCAGTTAAATGTATTTTCTCTGCGACTTTTTCTGCTACATTTTCTTTAGCCTTTACCTGTAAGACATTTTCAATATATTGTTTTTCTGGATTAAAATCTCCAAATATATTATTTGCTGTACTTCTGCTAATAATTATTGTTGGAATATTGGAACCTAAGTCAAGCTTAACTAGAGTTTTTTTATAAGGGATCTCAATATTTTTCATTTCTCCATTTTTTAATGTATAAGTAAAATTGAACTTCCCTTCATCATTGGCTGTTACTCCATTTTTAACAAAAACTCCACCATCTAATTCTTCTTTAGTAAGACTTATATTTTCATAATCATTATATATAGACAAATTATATGTTATACCCTTTTCTTGGTCATATATGCTTAAATTATAGTAGTGAATATAACTTTCTAAATCACTTTTATTTTCATTAATAATATCCCTTAGTGTTTCATCATCTTTATACTCCCCATATAATAAAACATTGCTACTCTTTTCTATCGAATCGCCATAGTTAGTTTTAACAGACTTCATCATAATAGACATAAAGCTAGTACTAACCAAGAATATAACAACACTTACAACTAATGATGCTATTATAACTCTATATTGTTTTTTCATTCTTGAAATATTTCTGCTGGCGATCAGTCCTTCAATACCTGCCAAAAACTTACTTAATCTATTCTTCTTTTTTATTGCCTTAAGAGTTTTTTTGCTTATAACCCCATCATTACCTCTAACACATTCTATAAGTGACACTCCCTTCGCTCTTCGCGCCGGAAAGTAAGCCGCAATTGCTAGAGTAATTGCAGTTAAGATTATTGTGAATATAATAACTTTTACATCTGCATAAAATGTAAATAAAGTTATATCCTTAAACATATTCCCAATTAAATGATTAATTATATTGAAGGTAATATATATACCTAAAAATCCCCCACCAATTCCAAGAAACGTTCCAATAATTCCTAAGAAAAGAACTTCTCTATAAACAGTCTTTTTTAATTGTCTTTTTGTTGCCCCACAACATCCAAGAATAGATAATTCCCTTCTTCTTTGATTAACTGATATAGAAAAAGAGTTATAGGTCAAACTTATAGAAGCAATAGATATAATTATAAATAATATTATAAAGAATATAAACATTGTCATAAAAGCATCTGAATTAAGTTTAATCATTGAATAACTTATTAGACTGCTATTTATTGAATAAGATATATTATTTATATTAGCAAATTTTTCTGCATCTTTTATTATACTATCGGTAAGCTTATCAAAATATACATAGTAATTGAACTTTTCTTTATTGTTCTCATCAATTAAACCTACAGCATATGAAACTTTATTAAATGATGAATAATACCTTGCATCTTTCATTGTACCAACAATTGTCTTTTCACCATTTATATCAATTTTATCTCCTATATTAAGATTATTCTTTTTCATATACTCATTTGGCACAATAATTTCATTAATATTTGTTGGGTACTGTCCCTCACTTAAATTAATGCTATTTTGCTTGAAACCTTCTGTTGAAAAGGATGTTAAAAATATTTCATTATCTTCATATTTATCAACTTTTTTTTCTTCAGGGGTTTTTACCTCAACCTCTTCATATGACTCATATGGATAAAATCTATCATATATTTCTTTTCTTTGAGCGGTATCAATATTCATAAATTGAATATGATACTTTCCATTAAGGTCTATCACCGTTTTTCTCATAGAATATATTGTTGATGAAAATATGGTTAATGCACCACTAATTAGCGACGTTGCAATAGCAATACCTATAACTGTAAGAACTGTTCGCTTTAAATTTGTTTTTATATTTTTTAAAACTAATCTATTAATTATACCCATACTATTTCATCTTTCTTTCATCTTTAATAATTTTTCCATCTCTAATTTCAATTATTCTATCTGCAATTCTTGCAATATTAATATCATGAGTTATAAGAATAATCGTTTGTCCATTTAACTGATTACATTCTTTAAGCAGTTTTATTATTGATTTAGTATTCTGAGTATCAAGATTTCCTGTAGGCTCATCAGCCAAAATTATACTAGGTCTATTAATCAATGCTCTTCCAATAGATACTCTCTGTTGTTGACCTCCGCTAAGTTCACTAGGTAAATGTTTTTCTCTGCCTACCAACCCTATCATCTCAACAAGCTCCTTAATTTCATTTTCTGGAACTCTTTTCCCAGATAGTTCCACAGGAAGTGAAATATTCTCTACAACATTAAGTGTTGGTAATAGATTATAAAATTGATATATTAGTCCTATCTTTTCTCTACGACATTTAGCCAACCTACTATCATTTAGTTGATATATATCTATCCCATCAATAAAAACTTTACCAGAAGTAGGTGTATCGACTCCTCCTAATAGATGTAATAGAGTTGATTTTCCAGATCCCGATGCCCCAATAATGGAAATAAATTCTCCTTTTTTTACACTAAAATTTATATTATCTAAAGCTACAACTTCTGTATTTCCTTTACCATATACCTTTTTAAGATTTTCTACTCTTAATACTTCCATATAACTTAATCCTTCCATTCATTTGTATATAGTGTACTACATGATGTCATACAATGCAAGTATTTTTATTTTTTTTTATAAAATGTTATTATACATATATGAATAAAGATATAATTAAACATCTAACCAACGATGACGATGATAGAATATTACTTTCTAATATCTATGATAAATTTTTACGTGTAAAAAATGAAAATTATTTGCAATATACGAAATTTCTTAATCCTACTCAAATAGACCTAGTATATAAGCTTGCCAGCCAAAAAGATGCACCTAATATTTTTTTCTGGGGTGGTTATGAAGATGCAACAAGAAAAATATGCTATATCCTTCCAGAATATATGAGTGAAGATGAAATATCTAATAATATTAAAGAATATGAGATTCTATCATATATAAGAATCTCATACCTTAATTTTAATAAAATTGCACATAGTGATATTTTAGGTTCTATAATGGGACTAAATATTAATAGGAATTTAATAGGTGATATTTTAGTTAGTAACAAGTCTTCTGACATTATATGTATTGATTCAATATCAAAATTTATAATTGAAAATCTAAACAAAGTTGGCAGAAGTGGAATAGAAACAAAAAAACTTCAATCTCATTATGAGTTGATTATACCAGAACCAAGTATTGAAACCAAAAATATAATTATCTCTTCACCACGAATAGATAATTATATAAGCTCAGTGTATGGTCTATCTAGGGAAAAATCTAAATCTGCTCTAGCATCAAACCTTATAAGTATAAATGGTGTAATTGTAGATAAGCCAACTAAAATTGTAAATGAAGGGGATACCATTGTATTTAGAGGGCGTGGTAAGACAAAATTTTTATCTTTTTTAGGAAGTACAAAGCGCAATAATATAATACTAAATGTTATTTATTATAAATAAGTAGTTGCTATAGAAAATACGGGAGATAAGTCCCGTATTTTCTATAGCAATCATTTTATTTTTATAATATATCACCAACAATATTTTGAAAAAATTTTCGAGAATTGCATTGCTAGTAAATATGCAATAAAAAGCTTTTGCAAATACTTTCACTTATAAAATAAATATACTATATATTTTTTATTTTAATTGATTTTTATTATAATTATTCAAAAATTTTTCTAAACATTTCCAATTTTTAAGAGGTATAATATCTCCTATAAGTTTTCTAAAAGATAAATTTAATTGTTCAATATCTTTTTTATTATTATTTATCTCATAATTAATCCATTTTTTATATTTTTTATTTTTTCTTATATATCTTAACCATAAATAGAATAGTATTTTTGTATGATTTCTTACAAAAGTTTTAACCTTACTCGGAACTTCGGGAACACACATTTTTTGTAGTGCCAGCATAGCTTCATCCATAGCAGCCATACTCATCCATGTAGAGTACTTATCTATATATTCAGTTTTTCCATTAAACTTGCATACTGTAAAATATATTGGTAGTATAACCGCTGTAGAGTATTTCAAATATGCATCCATATTTTCTTCAAACTCTATATCAAGATCACACCCATCAAAAACTTCTTCTAATACATCCTTTACTTCTTCTTTTATTTCTCCCTTAGGATGCCCAAGAACTATTTTATTACTGGGTATAGTATTTTTTATAACATTTTTTTCAAATATAGATTTTAGAGTTGCATTAGCAAAAATCACTTCTTTTTTATATTTTCCTGTAGCATTTATTTCATAACTTATATTCATAGCATCTACTCTTAAACCAAAAAATACTATGATTTTTGATCTATTATTTATTAAATCTATAAGCATTTTATTTATATGTTCATTAGAATAATCAATCAGTATTACATCATATATATCATCATCTTCTAATCTATCAATAACTTTTATACGGTCAGAATATATTTTATTTTTTTCAACATATCTAACTACATTATTTTTATCTGCCCCACCATGTAACATTGTTACATAGTTTAGGGAATGTAGCAGCTTACTTGCACATATATATGTAAATGGCCTGTTACCACAAATTAAAACTCTATTTATTTTCATTATTTTACTCCAAGCATTCTATTATCCCTATTATAACAATATTGTGTTATACTATAAACATGAAAATAGAAAAATTAGCGAATTTATTTGATGTAAAATCTGATATAGAAATACATTCTATATCATATGATTCAAGAACCCCTAATGAAAATGGAATATTTTTCTGCATAAAGGGACTAACTACTGATGGTCACGCATATGTGGATCAAGCTATTGCTAATGGAGCAAAGGTTATAGTCCATATAGATGACTTAGAAAAAAAGCCTGGAATTACATATATACAAGTTCCTGACTCGCTTTTTGAACTTAATAGAATATGTAATATATTATATGATTATCCATGCTCAAAGTTGGTAGTTTATGCTGTGACCGGAACTAATGGCAAAACTACAACCTCATATATAATCGAAAATATATTATCACATTTTGAAAAAACTTCTTACATGGGGACAATAGGCGTTAAAATTAATGGTAATATGTCTCAAACTCACCATATGACAACCCCTGATGCTATAACATTCTGTAAAACACTTGAGAACATTATTGATTCAGGCTGTAATTCTGTTGCAATGGAAGTAAGCTCTCATGCTTTAGAACAACATAGAGTTGATACCTTGTCTGTTGATGCTGCAATTTTTACTAATCTAACTCATGAACATCTTGATTTTCACAAAACTATGGATGCATATATGTCTGCAAAAAGAAAACTATTTAGTTTTGTAAAAAAAGAGGGGTGTGCTATTTTAAATATTGATGATAAATATTACGATGAGATGCTAAGAGGTTGTAGTTGTAAAGTATATACCTATGGTAAAAATCCAAATGCTGACTTTTTTATACATGATATCGTTTTAAGTCCAGATAAAACATATTTTAAATTAAAATATCTTGGTAAAGTATATGATATTAAAACAAATCTTGTATCAGAAATCAATACTTATAATTTAACTGCTGCAATTGCTGCATTGATTCATAATGGGTTTGAAATGAATAATATTATTCCTTTATTAAACAATTTTGATGTAGGTATCGGAAGATTTCAAACTATAAATTCATCTAAATTAAATATTATTGTTGACTTTGCACATACTCCTGATGGCTTCATAAAGGTATTTGAGTTTGCAAAAGCTATAACTCCAAAGAATAATAAGATTGTATCTGTATTTGGTTCAGCAGGTAGAAGGGATATTACGAAAAGACCTATCTTGGGTAAGATTGCTGATGAATACTGCGATAAAATAATAATATGTGAAGATGACTATAGAGATGAAGACCCATATTTTATAGCTAATCAAATACTTGGTGGTATAAAAAATAAGGACAAAGCAAGTATAATAATTGATAGATATGATGCTATAAAGGAGGCTATTCTTAATTCAGAAAAAGGCGATACTATTCTATTGCTATCAAAAGGCCTAGATCAGTATATCCCTAAAAATGGGAAAGATGAATTCTGGATGGGTGACCATATAGCATGTGAAAAAATTCTTAAGGAATATCATATAGATTAATTGTTTTTAAAATATTTAATTAAAATAAGTCATATTTATGATAAATTCCCTTGTATTAAAATTCCTTTTTAATACAACAAATACTACTAAAACCACATAATAATAAATATTTTTAGGCTCTTTGTCAAATACTGTTGGTGACATATATCCTATGATATATTTATAATAAATTGGAAGATTTAGGGAGAGAAATTATCTCCCTGTTTCCATTTTTTGTGTTATTTTTATTGTTTATGCTTTATTCGTTTATTTTAAATACTGTTTCTCATGTTATCTGTTTATTTTTATGACTATATGGACAGTCTTATCCTAATATTTTCTCATAGTTTTATCAATACATTTTAATTCTTATTTAACCTGCATTATCCTCTTTGATATTAGAATCCTATTTCTAAAATGAAAGAAACTCTTATATCCAAATGCTACCCTTTTTAGTACTTTTATATAGTTATTTATTCCCTCTATACATCCATTTGTATACTCATAGTGTAATGTATTATCTACATAATCTATATATCTAAGTATCGTATCTATAGATGTCTTCATATATTTGCTTA
>JAEZWQ010000019.1 GCA_023420085.1 Bacillota bacterium | reverse complement strand
TACCAGTATTTTGGATGCTATGGTCAAAGCCCACTACAATGTAGCCTCCAAACCCACCTAAGGATACGTATTGTTTTTCGTTTAAACGCTTCAGGGCATAATCGTTAGCTTCTTGTTGGTTTTTTGCACTATAACCTTCGTTAATGAATTGGCCAGGAGCGGGGCGAAAATCGAACACCTTGGTGGCAGTGGCTTTATGTCCTTTTTTAGGAAGCCTGTTGTTTTTATCGGGTTCTACTACCGATATCAGTGTGTATGCTGTCCCTTTTTGTTTGTTTTTTGAGGCTATAACTTTTAGGATATAAGTCCCTACTTTGTTAGCCTGATATTGGTAGGTATTTCCCGTTTGGCTGGCATCCTTAACATTATCTATATACCATTCAAAGGATACCTCTTGGGGGGCTGTGAGTGTTGGACTTATTGTAATGGTTTGCCCCTTGGCGACAGTAATTTGGCTGTTTGAAAAGCTTATGGCTATTCCAGCAGAGGAGTCTTCGGCAGAAAAGGCCTTTAAGGATACCGTTTGGCTACTTTTCCCAAAGCGGGAGGATACCTCTAACCTAACCTGTATAGTTTCTGGGCGAATGGCATAATAGGTGTATGTAGGAGTAGTAGCCACTAAGTTCTCACCAATATACCAGGCATACTGGGAGCGCGCATCGGTATGCTCAATTGTGGGGCTAAGGGTTATCTTCTCCCCTAACGGAATGGTGTACTCCGCTTTCTCAAACACTATTTGGGGTGGTACTGCTGGATCGTCCACCTTCATACAGCCCACCGTTATTGTTAATAATAGCAGGGTGCTGCATAAGTAAAATAGGCATAGTCTGTTTGCATTCATAGTGTACTCATTTTTTGTGAGTTATTTGTATACAAAGGCAAAGTGGCCAGGGATGTCACCAGTAAAAACTTTCCATTTAAGTTTCCCTTTTGGGGAATAACACAGCAGTGTTCCTGGCGATACATAATCCTTTGCATCGGTAATGAAAATATCTTTGGTGTCGGGGTGCACTTTTATGCCGTAAGGTATTTCAATATCCTTTTCTGTGCCGTCCGTAATGAAGTTTTCTGTTACTAATTTGTGGGTGCGTATATTGAAGATGGCATAGGATATCCTATTCTTGTCGGACTTTTTGCTGTAAGAAACGGCATACAAGTATGCGGAGTCGCCCACAATATCGAAATTGGATACGGGGAGGTCCAACCTGTCGGTAACCACATCCTTTTTGGGGTCTATGAAATAGAGTGCCGAGGGTACATCGTAATAATCTCCTCTGCTGGAAACAATGATTTCGCCATATTTTGTGGTTCGTAGCCTATGCAAGTTGATGGCAACATCTATCTTCTTTATTTCCTTAAAGGTGTTAAGGTCTATTACCGATACTGTACGGTCATAATTAGGGAACATATACCCGCCCGAGTTGGCTACGTATAGTTTGTCCTTATAAAAGTCCAACTCTTCGGGCTGAAATCCAACAATACAAGAGTCCTTTTTCTCGAGGGTTAGAGTATCTATTTTTACTACATATCCTGGGCGTGCATTTTGGTCGAACTGTACAGGTGCAACATAGGAGCTGGCATAAGCATAGCCATCCTTAAACCTAATATAACGCACATTAGGGATTTTAATTTCGCCCAAATGCACACCTGTTTTAGCGTCCATTACCTCTATGTAGTTGGATACATTAATTACCGCATAGGCTTTGGTGCCATAAACCTGAATGTCGTTACCTACATCGCCAAGCTCTTTAACCACTTCGGGGTTTTTCTCGGCATAAATATTACGGTGGTATATTCCTCGGTGCAAATCCATAAAGTCCAACGATGCTCTGTTGGAACCCATATTGCCTTCGCATAAAAGGTAGAAGCCACGGATTTTGCTGTTTTGGATATCGTCGTACTGAAACACCTGGGTAGTAATACTATCCGAGGGGATTATTTCGTATTCGCCCCGGCAGCCCCAAGCGCAACACAAAACAAATAGCAGGAGTAAAGGGTTGTAAAAGGCTCTCATAATTACAAGGTGTACTGAATTGTTAGCCGATAGTTACGTCCTGGCATAGGATAGTTAAGCACAACGTCGTAATGTTGGTTCAGCAAGTTATTAATATCCAATTGCGTTCTTAGTTGGTGTTTTCCCCATTGCCAATCTTTACGCAAACCTACGTCGTTAGTGTACCACGGGAGTGCTTTGTTAACAAGGTCGTTGGCTTTGGCGGTGTAACGCGTTCCGGTATAAATAAAGCTATAGTTTAAGCCCCAGTCCTTATAGTCCATAGCAACCAATGCACTACCGCTGTGCCAGGGAATATAAGGTATTTGGTGGCCGTAAAAATAGTCTTTGGGGTTGGTTACATCTTGTGCTTTTTGGTAGGTGTAGGTTAGGTCCACTGTGGTTGTAAGCCCTTTTAAAGGTATTAATGTTACCCCCAAGTTTGTTTCGGCACCTACAATACGTACTTTCCCTAAGTTAACCATTGTCCACCTAAACATATTCCCGGCTGGCATTGCTACAATTTTATTCCTAACGGTATTGTAGTATATGTCCAGTTTTGCCCGTGCTTCTTTAATCCAGCTCTCCGATGCAGTGCTATAACTGTAATCCAGCCCCAGGTCGTATTGGCGTGTGTATTCGGGGGCTAAATTGGCGCTTCCTATAAAGGTGTAATACAGGTCGTTAAAGGTAGGCATACGAAATATGTCCTTGTAAAACCCATTTACCATTAAACGGTGATTGGTTTCCAGTACACGCCACGAAAAGAAGACGGAGGGGGTTATAATGTCCTTGTTAGGGGCAGCATTGCCAGCTTTTACTCGTTCCCGAACACACGTATACAACCCCGCTATTTGTACCTTTACGGGGCCCAGTAATGCTTGCGATGCCACTGCCGTAAGCAATGTTACACGTTTGGGGTATGCAAACTCCACCAAATTGGCATCCATAACATTATATTGTAGGTCGTTGGCTATATTAAAGGAGAGCCAACGGTAGGGTTGTAGCTTATGGGCTACCGATAGGTATCCCTCGCGTTGCAAATATTGGTTGTCAACGTACACAGGGCTTGTCCATTCGTTATCTACGTAGTGGTTATAGTCGTTACCTACTTTAGCTAATGCGGCTACACTGTACCACGAGTTTATGTCTTGTTTGTATTTAGCCTGTATAAACGCACTGCGGTCCTCTAAACGTTGCCCATGGGAAAAAACATTTTTCACGATAGGGCCAGGTAGTCCCCTTTTAGAATGGTAGTAGTAGGCATGCGCGTTCCATTCGCCATTGGGAACCCTTCCAAACAAAGAGCCTTCCAATCGTAATGCGCGGATATCTCCATTTTGGCGGGTTGCTATAGTGTCGTAGGCCACGTTCCCTGTTTGGGGGTAGAGCCTACGGT
>JAEZWQ010000010.1 GCA_023420085.1 Bacillota bacterium | reverse complement strand
TGAGGAAATATGCAAAGAAACGTGAAGTATCTTCCTACAGTAAAAATACTCGAAAGCACATAGAATAAGGCTTTACGAGCATTTAAGAAAATATAAAAAGATAATTAGAAATTTATACTTTGTTTGTAAAAAAAAATAGTAAAATATATTTAGATTTACACTATAACTTAATTGAGATATACAAAAAGAGCGAAATTATGAAAAAATGTAAGTATTGCAACAAAAAAAATATAGAAGATGATTTTTGTAGTGACGATTGTAAAAACAAGGGAGAAAGATATTTTAATTATTGGAAAAAATATAAATACTTCTTTGGATTAATTATAGCAATAAGTATATTTGTAATTATCATGCAGGTTGTTTTATACCCTGAATATACCATTGTATCTAAAATTTTGACTTTAGTATTAGGATTAACAGTTTTTATATTTCCTTTTGGAAACACTATAGATTCAATTGGAATAAAAAATACTGTATACATTGTTCGCACGATTTCAATAATATTAATAATATTAGGTATTGTTTCTATTGTATTCGATTTTAAATGGCCATTATTATAAGATGCTATGATTACATTTCAGGCTATTATTAGTTTAGGAATATTTTTCTTTATAATCTGTATTTTACCAATAGTTTTAATTGTATACTCTATAAAAAAATCTAAAAAACATGATATGGATTACTTTGGGGATATGCTTATTTTTGCTACCCCAAATAATCTTTAGAATTCCTGTTATTTCATCCATACAATCTAAAAATTCTTTACTTAATAAATTTGATAATATAAAAATGTACAAAAGTGATCATTTAAAAATGTACAAAATATAGGCTAAAATACCATGGAATCTACCAGATATCGTATATATCGCTTATTCTTAACGAAAACACAAGACATATTTAAGGTACACTAAGCGATCTACTATTTTTACAAGTAATATTTCATTTGGTAAATGGGCACAGATATTAGCTAATGATGAAATGATAACTAAAGCTATATTAGATAGGATTCTTCATTACTCATATTTATTTAATATCACGGGTCCATCATACCGGATAAAAGATAAATTAAATCCTAAAAAAACTAAGAGCACTTAATTGCAACAAATTGGACAAATTATCTTGACTTTTATAATCGAAAGGATCAATATGTCTTTTTTTATTTTAAAACCAAGTACTATATATGATAGATACAGATATAATTAAATAATCAGACTACCAACACCAAATATTATAGAACCTTAATTTCAAGCGGCTACAATTTGTAGCCACCTGACTTACCTCTTTCTTTAATTGCGTTTTTAATACAATCCAATGTTTTCTTGGATTATCACTTTCTGTTAAAACTCCTACAATATCTATGAACTAAGATATCCATTCTTCCCTATCATCGTCACATATCGAACGTACGGATTTATTCTCACACAGTTTTATTTGTTCTTGTATTCCTACTAAAATCTTCCTCACAAAAAATATATTTTGTATTATATCAAAAGCTGTATATTGTCATTATATGTAATAACTTGGTAAAATTCTCGTCAAATTGATACTTTTTTTGATTGCTAGATATATTTGCCACAAGAAGAAGTAAGTATATAAATTTTTTTGGATAGGCATTATATTATACTCAAGATAAAACTGAAAGGAGAATTCCAATATGATGGAAAAGATTCAGCGTTTTGGTGGCGCTATGTTTACACCTGTATTGCTATTTTCTTTTTCTGGAATAATGGTTGCTATTGCCATTATTTGCAAAAATCCATTAATAATCGGTAGTATCGCTCAAGATACAACAATATGGTTTAAGGTATGGACGGTAATTGAAAATGGTGCTTGGACGGTGTTCAATCAGATGGAATTATTATTTGTGATTGGATTAGCTATTGGATTGGCTAAAAAGACAAATGCTAGAGCAGCAATGGAGGCATTTGTGATATACATAACATGTAATTATTTCATCGCAACAATACTAGAATATTTTGGAGAATTTTTTGGTGTTAACTACGCTCTAGAAGCTGGGGGGGAAGTGGATTAAAGCTTATAGCAGGCATTAAGACACTTGATACAGGTATTATAGGTGCAATAATAATATCTGCAATTGTAGTAATAATACATGATAGGTTTTTTGAAAAAAAACTTCCAGACTTCTTGGGCGTATTTCAAGGATCGTCATTTGTTGTTATTATAGGATTCTTTATTATGTTACCACTAGCGTTTTTAATATGCTTATTGTGGCCAAAAGTACAAATGGGAATAAATTCAATGCAAGTGTTTTTAAGAGATGCAGGATTGTTAGGAGTATGGTTATATACATTCCTTGAAAGAATATTAATCCCTACAGGACTTCATCATTTTATTTATACCCCTTTTATATATGGACCAGCAGTGGTAGAGCAAGGTATACAAAAATATTGGATTCAACATTTGAGTGAATTTGCACAATCTACAAAACCATTAAAAGAACTTTTCCCTGAAGGAGGATTTTCTTTACATGGTAATTCTAAGGTGTTCGCCTCACCAGGTATTGCAGCAGCATTCTATTTTACAGCAAAAAAAGAAAATAGAAAAAAAGTTCTTGCTCTGCTTATACCAGCAACGCTTACAGCAGTTTTAGCAGGAATAACTGAACCATTAGAATTCACATTCTTATTTATATGTCCGCCTCTATTTGCAGTGCATGCAATATTGGCAGCTACAATGTCTACAACAATGTATGCATTTGGAGTAGTTGGAGATATGGGGTCTGGATTAATAGACCTTATTGCAAAAAACTGGATTCCAATATTTACTAATCATAAAGGAATGATAGCTACACAGATTATTATTGGACTTATATTTACAGCTATATACTTTTTAGTATTTAGAATGCTAATTTTAAAGTTTAATATTTTAACTCCTGGAAGAAGTGATGAGAACAGCGAGGTAAAATTATTTACCAAAAAAGATTATAAAGATAAAAATATAAAAATTGATGATACAGAAAATACAGGGAATGCATATTTTCAAAGGGCAGAGGTATTTTTAGATGCCTTCGGAGGTAAAGAAAATATTCTTAAAGTTAATAATTGTGCAACAAGATTAAGGGTAACCGTAGATGATCCTGATATAGTTAAAGAAGATGAAGTATTTATATCTGGTGGGGCACATGGTGTTGTTAGAAAAGGAAATGCATTCCAAATAATTGTAGGATTAGATGTTCCACAAGTTAGAAATGAATTTGAAAAATTAATGAAATAATATAAACAAATATTGGAGGTAAGTATGAAAAAATTTTCAGTTGTAATTGCAGGTGGAGGAAGCACATTTACTCCAGGAATAGTTATGATGTTATTAGATAATTTGGATAAATTTCCAATAAGGCAAATAAAATTTTATGATAATTTAGAATCAAGACAGAAGCATATTGCTGATGCATGTGAAATTATTTTAAGAGAAAGAGCTCCAGAAATAGATTTTATGTCAACAACAGATCCTGAAAAAGCGTTTTCAGATGTTGATTTTGTAATGGCACATATAAGAGTTGGACTTTATGCAATGAGAGAAAAAGATGAGAAGATACCTCTAAAATATGGAGTTATTGGACAAGAAACATGTGGTCCAGGTGGAATTGCATATGGAATGAGATCAATTGGTGGAGTTTTAGAAATATTGGATTATATGGAAAAATATTCGCCTAATGCTTGGATGTTGAATTATTCAAATCCAGCTGCCATAGTAGCAGAAGCAACTCGTAGACTAAGGCCGAATTCAAAAATAATTAATATTTGTGATATGCCAGTTGGTATTGAACATAGAATGGCAAAAGCAATTGGTATTGATAGAAAAGATATGGTAGTTAGGTATTTTGGACTTAACCATTTTGGATGGTGGACAGATATTAGAGATAAATCTGGAAATGATTTAATGCCAAAAATAAAAGAACATGTAAGAAAGTATGGCTATTCAGTGAGGGAAGAAATAGAATCTCAACATACTGATAAAAGCTGGATGCATACTTTTGAAAAAGCAAAAGAAATATATGCAGTAGACCCAGATACACTTCCAAATACATATTTGAAATATTATTTATTCCCACAAGATGAAGTAGAACATGCAGACCCTAATTATACTAGAGCAAATGAAGTAATGGATGGAAGAGAAAAACGTGTATTTGCTGAATGTGACAGAATAGCTGCAGCTGGAACAGCTAAGGATACAACTTTAGAAGTAGATGAACACGCAAGTTTTATAGTAGATTTAGCATGTGCTATTGCCTATAATACGCATGAAAGAATGCTATTAATAGTTCCAAATAATGGAGCAATATCTAATTTTGATCCTACTGCAATGGTTGAAATTCCATGTATAGTAGGAAGTAAAGGATATGAACCGTTGGCGCAGGGAGAAATACCTAGATTCCAAAAAGGATTAATGGAACAACAAGTTGCGGTTGAAAAGTTAGTAGTAGAAGCGTGGATTGAAGGATCATATCAAAAACTATGGCAAGCTTTAACATTATCAAAGATTGTTCCAAATGCAAGAATAGCAAAACAAATTTTAGATGATTTAATAGAGGCTAACAAAGAATTTTGGCCTGAACTAAGATAATATATGTAGCAAAACCTATACAAAACATATGACTTTATTATATTATATATAATATAATAAAGTTATATGTGTAGGTGGAGCGATGAAACTACAACAATTAATTTGTGAAAAAGAGTCTAAACTTAATGATACTGATTTAGGTATACTAAATTATATTGTTCAAAATAATTTAAACTTGAGAGATATTGGTATAAATAGACTTGCAGAATTAACATATTCATCAAAGTCTTCGGTACTTAGAATGACAAAAAAATTAGGATTTTCAGGTTATTCTGAATTTAAGTATTTTTTAAGCTATATTTCTAATGATAAAGGCAATGTTAAATTTGACTCAAGATCAATATATCAACAACAACTTGATGATGTAAAAAAGACACTTAAAGATTTAGATAAAACTGATATGGATTCAATATTAAGCATGTTTTTTGATGCTGAAACTATATATTTATATGCAACTGGGTTTAGCCAAAGGCTAGCTATAGAAGAATTGTACATTAAGCTATTAAGTCTTAATAAAAAATGTATAATTATTTCCAATAAAACAGAACTTGATATGGTTACAACAATGGTAACAGAGAAAGATGTAGTTATTGTTGCATCCTTAAGTGGAGAAACTGAAAAAGTTAAACCAAACTTAGTTAGTTTTGGATTAAAAAATATACCTGTATTAACAATTACGCTACCTGGAGATAATTATTTTTCAAGACATAGTAGTTTTAACTTACATTACTATGCTGGATTTTTTCCAGGAGGAAAAGAAGAAAAGCCAACACAATCTATGTTAGGGTTACATTGTGTAATGGATTATTTATATAGAATGTATAATGAATATATAAGAAACATATAATTAGATAAGAGGAATAGAATGATGGGGGATAATTATTTTAGATATAAAAAATTATTGATTGGCTACTGGATAGTGCTACCTATCCTCTATTTTTTGTACATATATCTAGCTAAATTAATACAAAGCACTACATATTTCAATATACTTACAAGTCAACCTATATATAGTATATATTTTTTATTAGCATGGATAATGATAATTCAGGCATTAATAGTTATAAAAGCTAGAGATGAAATAATGAATAAGTATATAAGGGTGCTATTAATACAGCAAATAATGACACTTAACATAATAGGAGTTATACTAAATTTACTATTATTAAAAAAATGTTCCCAAAACGGAAAGTTTATTTCAAAAGAAGAGGAATACATATTTAAAATATCCATTGTTTTTATAATAGCTGTATCGATAATATCGCTATTTGCATTCTTAAGAATAATATTCAACTAAGTAATTTTATATAAAGTATTGGAAAATTATGAGAATATAATGTTGATGTTACTCATAATTTAACAACATTTTTTTATGTTATGATTGGATTAATTAAAAGTTATATAATAGAGTAATATATAGAGGTTATTATAAAAATAGTGGAAAATAACCAGTATTTGCATCTATAATAACTTCTTTTATTTATAATTATAATAATATAAGTGTTTAAATTTGATTTAAGAATATAAAAATATTAAATTTGCTTGAAAGGGGACAAGATATTAGTGAAAAAATATATAAGCACTGAAGATTCAATATTCTTTTCGCCTAGAAGATTCCAAAAAGGAGAGAATTTTGAAACTTGGTTATTTCCACATTGTGATACTGATGGGAATGAATACAGCAATTGTGTACATGCAATTTTTAAAGAAAAGGATGTAACAGTTATCATCATTTTTTCAGAAGATAAAAACATTAAAAAAAATGAGGTTCAATTATCGAAAATTGTAAATTTATTTCATGATATTTGTAATGATTTTAAAATAATTCATGTTTTGGTTGATGATGTATATGATGTGGATATTAATGCAGAGATCACTAAACTAGAATTGGTTTAAATTACGAAAATTATAAGAAAAATTGTATCCGTATTTTTTATTATAGAAATGTTATTAGCAATACTGTCAACAACTATTAACGCATGCAATAGGAACTGCTATCTATAACAGAGGAGAGTGGAGAGTTGATTATGAAAGTGCAGATGGGGCTAAACTATATCCATATTTACATTTCTACAAAAACAAGGCTCCATTTTATCGTTTGAGATTGGATAATCTTCAACCTTGTGATGGAACTGGTAGAAATAAGACCAAAGTTCCCAAGACGGTTATGAAAGATATTATGAAACATCCAAAAGTTAAACCTTATATAATCAGCATATTCACTGCAGTAAATAGTATAAGATGAAAAGTTGATGTTTGTTGTAATTACAGTATCTCATGTACAAAAACCGATAATAAAAGGGGATTAGAGGATATCATTCCAATTATCTGGGAAGCCCATAAATTTAAAATTGAAATATTCTTGATATTTAGAAAAAGTAATTTTCATATCTTTTAAAAGAGAAATCCATTGATCGTTAGAGTTCAACATTCTCTTAATAATTAACAGGATAGGAAATATTTTGTTTTGCTTTCCTTTATATTTCTCATTTTCAGTATAAAGACGAGGATTTTCTTTTAGGGGCATATTGTAAAGTCTAGTGTAATGGGCACAAATATTTCTAACTTCAACAAGACATAGTATCCAATTTTTTAGATACTTGGTGTCTGTATTGTAGTAATTAGAAATTTCTTTTTGGTCTTCATCTTTTAGAATACTGAATAAAGAAGATAAATTTCCAAAAGACATGAGCTCAACGGACACCCATATGGGGAAATTATTATCATAATTTTTAATATGGTGTTTAACAAATGGTTTATTTCTTTGCCTATTAATTTCCTTTTTTATATTATTGGTGATAATTGAATATATTGATTGACCATCTTTATTTGTTTTATTAATAAAATTATTTTCATTCATAAGTACATCAGAGCCATATTTAATAGACAAATGGTAAGCAATTTGAGTTCTAAGTTCTATTTCAATTTGTTCAATGGTTCTCATGATATTGTTTTTAAACTGGCTATCAAAACAATAAAGATTAAAAAGATGCTCAATTGTGATGTGGTCTTTATAGCGTTCTCTATTATTAAAATTTTTTAAACCAATACCATAACCAGAAAGTCTGTAGTAATTTACTTTTTTTAAAATTTCTTTTGCAAAACCATAATTAGATATTGAAAGATTATGGTCATATCTAAGTTTTGTGATTTGTTGATCATAGTTTAAAGCTGGTTTTAATTCCATAAAATACTCCTAAAAAAAAGCCCTCTCCGTGGTCCGCATGTAGAAATCTACATTAAGCGAGGAGAGGTTCTGTTAAATACATTGTAGTATAAAAAAAATAGAAGTCAATAAAATATGCTAGTGTAGAAAAGAAAATTTTAGAGGTGATGAAGATAGCAAAGGATGGAATATCAAGAGGCGGTAAAAGATAGGGAGATGGTAGAAAACTTAATCCATTAATTGAAAAGATTAATAATGGCTTACAGGCTATCACTTTATACCTACCAATGGCTCTGGAGTTTGACATTTGAATAAAATAAAAATACCGTTATAAAGGATAACTGATGCACTTCATGAAATATGTGGTTTTAGGACAGGTTATCAATTTATAACAAAAAGTAAGACGATAACAAAACAGAAAAAAGTAAATGTAAGGAATAAATTACCGTATTTTGAAACGATAGAAGAAATCGCGTAGCATAGTAACCACAAGGGATACAGCGATTTTTATACCCACAAACTGTCATAGACGAGATTATAGATTATATGTTATTATTTAGTTAAATATGTTATAATTAAGAGTAATTTAAAGAATAAATAATGGAGAAATATGAAAAAAAGATTTTTATTGATAGCAACGCTATTATTAACATTAACATTATCAACAACTAATATTTTTGCTAATAATCCATTTGATTCAGAACCAGATATAACAAAGTTTTATCTGGATGATACTGATGGTGATGGTATTATAGATATTTATGATAAAAATCCTAACTCTTGGGATGTTTCTGATAGAGATTTAAGATTGTTTATGGAACTTGCATATAAAGATAAGGATTATCTAAATAAAATATTTGCAGGAGATAATGATACAATAAATAAATTTAATTCCGCTATTAATAACGTAGCAGATGTTAGAGAACTTGTTGGTCATTGGGTGGTTGCAGAGATTATAGACCATGAAAATACAAGTGGATTTTTTGCTGTTCTATTTAAGAATAAAGATAAATTAGTAATTGCTTTTAGAGGTACGAATAACTCGCCAGATTACAAGAGCGATGCAAGTATTGCTCTTGGTAGTAAACCGTGGCAAGTAGATAATTTAACAGAAGTCTACAATAAAATTAATACAAATCATAGTGATGTAACGAATATTTACCTTACAGGGCATTCTCTGGGAGGGTATTTGGCAGCATATATGGCGAGTGATGAAAATCTATTATTAAATAATCCAAAGCTACATCATTCAGCCGTATTTAATGCACCTGGTATAACTTCTAATTTATTTGCATCAGGAAAGCATAAAAAAGTTGCATTAAATAATGATAAAAATACAAGTAAGTCGTCACCAATGGTAGAAGGTGCAGATAAAAGGTTTAATACAACAAAATATAAATTTCAACCTTATGGAATACATGGGGATGTTGTATCAGGATTAGACCAGTATGAAAATACCAGATGGAATAATCAGGTTAATTCAGGCAGCAACCATTCAAGTACTAATTTTGTTGCAACCAAAACTGATGATAATTTTAAAAAATGGTTTTCTATCGGATATCGAATGGATATTGTATACCAGGATTTAGATTCAGATAATGATGGAATAAAAGATGTAGACGAATTAAGAATAGGAACAGATCCTTATAAAGCTGATACAGATGGTGATGGAATTGGCGATAAGGTTGAGTTATTATTTAATAAGAGTGGATTTTCGAATGAAGAAAAAGTTGGATTAAATGAGCTTTATTATATAAATAGAACTGGTGGAGTTAATTTAAATAAGAGGGACGAGTTTAATTTAGAACTATTTAAGAATAAAGCTATTGTTTTACTAAAAAATGGAGCAGAAAAATATTCAAAACAAATTAGATATGTTGATAATAAAGAAGTCAAATATGAGGTTATTGATTATCCTAAAGATTTACAAAATGCTGGAGTTGAATTTAATGTTACCATACAAGGAATCTTGCCAGATGGAACTAGAACAAATACGTTAGCTATACCTGTAAAAATAGAGGAAAATAAAAATATACCAATGACAGATATTTTTATCGAACCAAAATTTGATATAGTTGAACAAAGCATAAATGTAAATGAAGATTTAGACTTAAAGAAAAGCTTTAAGAATCTTCCTGAAGATACAACAATAACACCAATTGATGATATTGATACAACGACTGTTGGTGAAAAAAACATTAAGGTAAAATTAAACTTTAATGGCAGAATGTTTAAAACTGTTGAAGTGAAATTTATTGTAAATGAGCCTAAACCAAAGACAGCATTGGTTGAATATAGGTTTGAGGCAAGTAATACTGATAAAGAGTTACCAATTGAGGATATCGAAAAACAATTTAAACCTAATAGCAAGATGTATGATATTGGAGAAAAGGTTCAAGCTGTAGATTTAAGTTCTATTAATTATTATGATGAGAAGAATGATGGATATTGGACATTTGAAAAATATAAAAATGGATCCGAATTGATTGTCAATGAAGGGCAAAATATATTCTATCCTGTACTTAAATTTAAAGCCAATACATACGTTATTAAGTTTGTTGATAAGGATAATACTATTTCTGAATTTAACCTAACAAAGGGTAGCAAACTTTCTGAAATTTCTAATATAGAAATGAAAAGAGAATCAGACGGACTTATTGAATATAAATTTATAGGTTGGAATAAAGATGCAAACGGTAAGGGAGAGTTTGTTGATAAAGATGCAATAGTTGATGGCAATGCTGAGTATTACGCAGTTTGGGGAGTTAAACCAATTAAATTAACTGAGGCCAAACCTATTGATAAGGATGATAAACCTAGTACAGGTGATGGTGATTCAAATACAAATGTAGAAATACCTGATATAGAAACTAAGCCAGATGTAGAGGAGTTGCATAAGCCTAAAATTGATAATGTTGAATTAAAAAAAGAGGATGATGGATATTATTTTATTATCCACTCAAATCCTTTAACAGCAATTACAATTTTCTATGATGATAATAATGAATCTAATGGTACATTATTTACCGATGAATCAGGACAAGTTAGGTATAAAATTTCGGATAATATTATAAATGGAGATAAATTTGGATTTTTACCAACAGCATATAAATTTGATGATAGTGGTAATATAGATAATACTGTTGATGGAGTAACTGGAGATAAGTTTGTGTATATAGTGAGTGGATTAGAGAAGGACCCACAACCAAGTCCAGATCCGCAACCAAGTCCGGATCCACAACCAAGTCCAGATCCGCAACCAAGTCCAGACCCAAAACCAAATCCAGGCCCAAAACCAAATCCGGACCCAGGAACAGATCTAGATTTTATATTGCAATCTGATACCGTTATGGAAAATAAAATAGAGAATAATGCTATTACTGTGAAAGAATCAAATAACATATCTCATGAAGTAGATAAATCAGAAAAGAAGTTACCTAATACAGGGGTTGGAATGGAAAATATATATGGATTAGGTATTTTAACATCATTAGGATTACTAAAAAGACGTAAAAATAGACGTAAAGATAAGTAAATATAAATAAATCGACCAAATAAGAAATAAATTCTAACTTGGTCGATTATTTTTATATTTTTATAAAAATAATTAATAACTATTTATAGATGTAATAATTAAAATAACATTATTTATTTTAATAAAATGATTAATTAATCTTTTATAGGTCTTGGCAATGCTCCGACAATTTTATGAGGAGTATAATTTTCCTCTAACATAGAAATTTCATCGGCACTAAGAGAAATATCCAAAGATTGTATTGCAGAATCAATTCTCTTAGTTGAAGAAAAACCTAATATAGGAGAGCTATCTCTATGTACCCAATGCCATGCAAGGGCAATTTGTGACATTTCTACATTCTTTGATTTAGCAATAGCCTCTACAGTATTGATAATATTTAAATCATCATCCATTTTTGAATCATATTTATTTCGCATTGTTTTATCTGTTTTACTTCTTAAAGATTCGCTATTCCAAGTATTTCGTGCAAGGTGTCCAGAAGCCAGAGGACTGTAAGGAGTTGCCAATATGTTATATTGATCGCATATTGGTAAGACTTCTCTCTCATCTTCTCTATATAGAAGATTATAATGGCATTGCATTGTGCTAAATCCTTTTAGATTATTATTTAATGCAAAAAGTTGCATATTATGAAGCTGATATCCATACATTGCACTTGCACCTATAGTTCTAATTTTTCCTTGTTCAATAAGTTTATTTAATGCAGACATTGTTTCTTCAATTGGAGTATTATAGTCAAACCTATGTAAAATATATAAATCAAGATAGTCTGTCTTTAATCTTTTTAGACTCGCATCAATTTCACTAAAAATTGCTTTCTCACTGCTCCCTCCATCATTGAAGTAGACCTTAGAAGCTATAACAATCTTATCTCTAGGAATTTTTAAATCATGAATTGCATTACCAATAAACTCCTCACTACTTCCATGAGCATAACAATTTGCAGTATCTATAAAATTTATCCCATTATTAAATGCATAGTCTATAATTTCTGTAGTTTTAGCCTGATCAAGTGTCCACATATGGAAGTCTTCGTATGGTATTCCAAAAGACATTCCACCTACACACAATTTAGATACTTTAATATTACTATTTCCAAGAAAAGTATATTTCATATTTGCCTCCTTGAGTTTTAATTAATTACATGATACTATTTAAAGTGAACTTTAAGTCAAGAGGTGATGATATGAAATATAAAATAAATGAAGCGGCAACTATGTCAGGATTAACTCAATCTACCCTTAGATACTATGAAAAAGAAGGGTTATTTAGTGCAAATAGAGATAAAAATGGGCAGAGATATTATACAGATGAAGATATTGAGTGGATTAAGTTTATCAATAAAATGAGACAAACAGATATGAGTATTACTGACTTATCTACATATGTAAGCTTGAGGAGAAATAAGGTTGGAAATTCACAAGAAAAATTACTAAATATCTTAAAAAAACATGCTAAAAAATTAGATGAAAAAATGGAATATTATAAAGAAAATAGAGATCTAATTTCGTATAAAATAAGAATGTATGAGCGTGAACTTGAAAATAGAGATATTGATATATTTGATCTATACAAAGAAAAAGGATGCATTGAGTCAGAAAAAGAGTGCAAGAACAATGA
The DNA here is from genome assembly GCA_023420085.1 of Bacillota bacterium. Classification (GTDB taxonomy): domain Bacteria; phylum Bacillota; class Clostridia; order Lachnospirales; family Lachnospiraceae; genus JAEZWQ01. The sequence goes on along the minus strand of JAEZWQ010000010.1, from coordinate 1,945 downwards.
TTTTGTTTCAAAAACTATAGAAGCAGCAAGTTATTCTTACTCACCATATTCAGGTTATAGAGTTGGTGCCTGCCTTATAACAAAAAGTGGGAAAATTTTTACGGGATGTAATATAGAAAATGTATCTTTTACACCTACAAATTGTGCAGAAAGAACAGCAATATTTAAAGCTATTAGTGAAGGCGAGAAAGATTTTGCAGAAATATATATTGTGGCAATAAAAAAAGAAAATAATAAGGAAATTATTGATAATAATGGTTCACCATGTGGTGTATGTCTACAGGTATTTAATGAATTTTGTGATGAAAACTTTATAATTCATATGATACAGGACGATAAATCATTAAAAACATTTACATTAAAAGATTTATTGCCAAATGCATTTAGTTCAATAAGGTGATGGCATGAAGATTGTATTATTTGAAGATTTAGGTATTTCACAAGAAATAATTGAGAAACACAGAAAAAAACTATTAGATTTAGGACATACATTTATTCAATTTGAAAAAAGTCAAGATATAGATGAACAGATAAAGAGAATTAGTGGAGCTGATGTTTTGATGCTTGCCAATATGAAAATAGACAAAAAAGTTTTAGAGAAAGCAGATAGCCTAAAATATATAAATATTGCATTTACAGGAGTAGACCATGTTCCAGTTGACTATGCAAAGTCTAGAAATATTGATATCAGTAATGCTAGTGGATATTCAAATGATTCTGTTGCAGAGCTTTGTATATGCTTTATGTTGCAACTATTAAGAAATGTTGGAAAGGTCGAAGAAAAATGTAGAAATAATTTGACTAAAGATGGATTAATTGGATCTACATTAAAAGGCAAGACGGTAGGAATTATTGGTGGAGGTAAAATTGGAAGTCAGGTGGCTAAACTAGCTAAATGTTTCGGTGCAAATATAGTTTTATATAGTAGAACAAAAAAAGATAATAGTATATTTGATGAACAATTAGATTTAGAAAAGTTATTAAAGGTATCGGATATTGTAAGTTTACACTGTCCACTTAATAAAGAAACAGAAAATTTGATAAGTCATAATGAACTTTCAAAAATGAAACCAACAGCATATTTGGTAAATACTGCAAGAGGTAATGTTGTAAATAAAGAGGCATTGAGTTATGCTCTAAAAAATGGGGTTATATCAGGAGCGGCTATCGATGTATTCGATATTGAACCTCCACTTCCATGCGATCATATCTTACTAAATACTCCAAATTTAATTGTAACTCCACATATTGCATTTGCTACAAAAGAATCATTAGAGCTACGAGCAGAAATTGTGTTTGATAATCTATATTCATGGTTAGACGGAGAGGTTAAAAATAGAATATAGATTAATTATAAAATATATAGTTATTTATATTATAGTAACAAATTTAAGAATAGGCATTCATACGTTTAGAAGTATGAATGCCTATTCTTATAAAAATAGGTTCTATAATATTTAGTGTTGGTAGTTCAATTATTAAAATATACCAGCATAATGTTTTATTTATTACTGGTACCTATTTTTAAAATATTAAAGACATATTGATCCTTTTGATATAAAATAAAAAAAATAAAAAATATAGAAAGGATTGAACTAAGGTGACCCCAAAAAGTTGGACTTTATACCAGAGATATTTAGAAATATTTGTCTCTGGTTTTTTGCGTCCTAAATATTTCCCCCTAGGGGAAATCGCAGCTATGCTGCGTTTAATTTTCTATACTCAACTGGACTTAAATATCCAAGTTTTGCCTTTATTCTATTCTCGTTGTAGTATTTTATATACTTTTCTATTATGTTTTTAAGCTCGTTAAAAGAGTTAAATGTATTGCCATAGTAAATTTCTTGTTTTAATATTCCAAAGAAGTTTTCCATTGGAGAATTGTCTAAACAATTTCCTTTGAGTTAATCGTAATATTTGGAGAATTGCTACAAAAAAAGTGACA
>JAEZWQ010000055.1 GCA_023420085.1 Bacillota bacterium | reverse complement strand
GAGTCATCCATGGAGAAGACAGAACTTTATTGACTTTAGAAATAGACAAACGCACCGGGATAAAGCCTCTTAACCCGGTGCTAATAATTCATTTTTTTTGGGACATTTTCATTTTCCCTTGACATATCTATATGAGTTATATCCCTAAAATTTGTGGTTTAAATTAATCACAACACTATCTCCAATATATTCTTCTTATTCAATCTATTGAGCAATAATGAAGAATAAAATTAGATCAAAGTATATTGAATATATGAAGATATTAATCTTCAACTGAGTGATAAATATAGTATATCTAAAAGCCTTATTAGTTGCTTAATAAAAAACATACATTTTGCAGCTAATGAGATTCTTAGTAATATATATCCATACTTTTCTTATCCTTAAATTAATCTTTTATATTTAAAAATAAAAAAATGCGTATACCGAACTTGCAGTACACACATCTTAAGCACGAGACGGGATTCGAACCCGCGGCCCTCGCCTTGGCAAGGCGATGCTCTACCACTGAGCCACTCGTGCAAAAGCGGGTGATGGGAATCGAACCCACGTATCTAGCTTGGAAGGCTAGTGTTCTACCATTGAACTACACCCGCACATGCCCAGAGCCGGAATCGAACCAGCGACACAAGGATTTTCAGTCCTTTGCTCTACCAACTGAGCTATCTGGGCTTGACACTAGAAAATAATAACATGTTATTATTTTCGTGTCAATATTTTTTTATGAATCTTTACGTTTTTTTGTAGCCTTAATTCCAGCCAAAGCAGTTGCTCCTAATACAAAGAATATAGTTTCAACACCTGTTGCAGTTTTTGGTAAAGTCTTACCATCTTTAACTTCATCAGTTTTTACTTCAGCTTTATCTTCTTTATTGGTTTCACTTGCTACTTGTCTGTCCCCTTTAAATGCATCAAGTTTATTCTTTAACTCTTCAAAATTGAATGTAGGTACATTAAGTTCAGTTTTTTTCTTATTATCTTTCTCTTCTTTTTTGTCTTCTTTTCTATCATCTTTTCCAAGATCTGTTTCTCCAGCATCGTCAGACTCATCTTTAGCATCTTTTTTAGACTCAGTTATCTTTATATTTCCAACTTTATCATCTTCAAAATTTCTTGCAATATTTGAAGAAATTGAGTCTTCATCATATGCAAATAATTGTATTGGTAAGTTAATACCTCCCTTTAATCTTAATTTGCCATCAGTTCCTAATACTAAATACTTATCCTTAACAGCTTTATTTATATCAGCTGTATCTAAATCTTTTCTTACAATTACATTATTTCCTTCAATTTGTAATAGACTATGGGTATTAGTTAATAATTCTTCTTCTCCAATTATTTCAAATTCATATTTACTAACTTTTCCTGAATATTCTTTTGGCATTGATAAATTAGCTACTACTGCACCTGCAATTGCATTATTTTCTTCAACTTCTACTGGAGTAATTACTGGTTCATGTTTTTCAATGTCATACTCTTCCGGTATTAATACTGGATCTGTTAGATTTTCTTTTGATATCAATGCAAAATATCCAAATTTATTTGTATCAGTCATAAATTCTCTTTTATGTCTTGCTTTATTAGTAAGCTCTTCATTTGTGTCTTCTACACGATATATCTTCATACCTTTATATTCTAATCCAGTAGGAGTTTTAACAACCATTTCAACTGGAGTTTCTGGATTATAAACTTTACCTTGACTTATTAGATAAACCTTAAATAGTTTAGATGCTTCTCCATCTTTTACAAGTCCTTTTATCTTTTCGTTAATTCTTGTATATTCATCCCCATTAAGTTCTTCTACAACTAATCTTGTACCATCTTTTAATACTCCATCTTTAGCATTAATTGTAAAGTTCTCATATGTTAAGCTATTCACTGGATTTACATTTACATAAACTCTAAAATCTATAGGTCTGTAGAATGTTCCATCATTATTTGTAAGATTAACATAAGCAAATTTTGCTACACCACTTGATATAGACATATTATCACTTGTATCTAATGTTAAATTAGGTTGACCTACAAAATGTATATCTTCTTTATCCACAGATGCTTTCAAATAAACTTTAGAGCTTCTCATCTGTGATGCTGTCTTTGTTGTAGGAACCTCTATTGGACTTGCCATAGTATGAGAGGCTTCTCCATTAGTTGTATTGATTTTAGCAACGTCTTCTTTAGAAATAGAAACCCAGTCACTATCTTGAAGACTTGCTAGTTCTTTATCTCCAATATAATATTTTAATTCAGTAACATTATATGCTTTATCCTCTTGTTCCTCAGCATCTGCTTCATACTCATAACTTCCGATAGTTATTGTCGCTATATAAGAATCATCATAATCTTTTCCATATTCACTCTTCTGACCATCTTTTTTTGCAACTACATTGAAAAATAAGCTTTCTCCTTCTTTAATATGCACTGCGCCTTTATAATCATTAGTTGCCTTCATACGTTCTTTAAATTCACTATCAGCAAAGTCATTATCAGATAGATCTTTTTTTATAATCACTTTATTTCCATCAATTTCTAATAATTTATGATATTTATTTTCTAGCAATGCTTTAACTTCTGATTTTGGATCCGCTTCTAATTCATATGTAACACCACTAACTTCACTAGGTAGACTTAAAGTTGCAATGACAGCCCCTCCCTTTGCATGATTTTCATTTACTGCAACTGGTGTTATTATAGGTGTCATCTCTGTTATATCGGCCTCATCTGCCCATGCTAGTGTTATGGGATTATTAAGCTTACTTCCAACAACTGGTAATGCCAGCATAGTTGCACATGTCCCTAATGCTATAATTTTTACTAATCTTTTTTTCATTTCTACTCCTTCTTTCTTGAATTACTATATACTTGTCCATTTACAAATTCGCTATTTATATGTTTATCTGTATCTGTTCTATAGATTTTTAGCAGCTGTTTATAATAATTAAATTCAAATAAATAATCTAATACATTGTCATAAATTTTATTTTGTTTTTGATTATATATTTCTACCTTAAACCCTTTGCTAGCTAGTTGATCAAATGTTAGATTCTCTTTTGTACCATCTGAATATGAAACTGTCAGTATCAGGTTTTTAGGATCAAATTTTTCTCCAGGATAATAATGTGTCTGTAACAGTTTTTTATCTATTCTTTCCTGTCTTCTTTTCTCATAACTAATACCAAAGTAAGCATTATATTCTTGACTGTTAAGTTGTAGGCGTGATTCTATATCAAAGTCGTTTAGTGTCATATCATTAATAACTTTTTTATTTAGTGAAGCCTTATACAATGCTTCTGCTATTGCCCTTGAATATCCGGCACTACTATATGTAGCTCCTGAAACAACATCGGCATCAGCCATTTTTTTCCCTAATTCACTTCGTACCTTTTCTTTTGTATCACCCTTAAACATAGGATAGAACTTATCTGTATACAGCGCTGCTATATATCTTTCAACATCTATATGTTGTTTTATAAATTCATCTGTGTTTCTCTTAACTAAATCAAAGGCTTTCACTCTAAACTTTTCAGCAGCTGCCTTATAACCTATTCCTCCACCGTCTTCATCATCACCAAAATGTAATGCCTCAACATCCGCAACTTTTCCATCTTTTACACGTATCAAGACCTTTGTCATTCTTACATAACTATTAACCGATCTATCAGTATCATAATAATACCCTCTACCATGTCCGATATACTCACCATCATATAGTTTAGCTCCAACTTCTGGTGGTCTTGCAAATATTCTAGTGTGATAATCTCCAACGATATTAGCTACATATTTTGTCGAATCCGGTTCCTCAGGCTTAGGAGTTGGACTGACCGGTTCAGGATTTTCTGGTTTTGGATCTGGTTTCTCTGGCTCAGGTTTTGGTTCAGGCTCTGGTTTTGGAATTGGTTGTGGGTCTGGTTTAGGTTTTTCTGGTTCTGGTGTTATCACATTATCCTTGCCGTTAATAGCTTTATTTAAAGCATCCATAACGGATCTTGTCATTCCTACTGTGCTAATTGTTGCCCCTGTAACTGCATCTGGCTCTATTGAACTTATATTCTCTTTAACTTCTTTTAGATATGGCTGATCATCTAATAATGGAAGCATTCCCGGAAATTTATTTATAACTGTTGGCTCAAGTGAGTAAAATTTCTCTAGCTCTACATCTAGTGCGATCAACTTATTTACATCCTTATATAATGAAGTTTGCAACTTATTTTGGAAATTTCTTGATAATACAACGTATTCACCATCATCTGGCTGATTGAGTAGTTTTATTTCCGTAATCTTTCCACCCTTAATTACAACCCTTGTTTTCCATCTATCACTATCACTGTCTGCCTTATATCCATATCCATATCCAATATAATCACCGTCTTTATAAATAGAGTCTAAATCTGGTGGCAATACAAAGTATGGATAATCAAGATTTTCTTCTCTCCAGAATTTTATAAGTTTAGACAATGCTTCTTTCTTACTTTCTCCCTTTATAATATCCAAACGTCCACTGCCTTTACTTAATAAAAACCTCTTATTTCCTATAACATAGCTATGTAATAGCTTCTCTCCTTTACTATTTGTAAATCTAAATATTCTATTATAGTCTTTTTCCGGCATTTCAATAAGAACAGGTATATCATCTGAGGTTATTTCATAGCTAATTATGCTACTATTTTCAAGTGATCTTCTATTTCTTATTTTATTTTTCGTTCTTTTTATTTTAAAATTCTTTAGGTTACCTCCATATATATTTAGGTCATCTATAGTCTTTGTTTCTACCTTATTTTCAGCATTATTATATTCTTCTAAGTTTATTTTTTCTGTAGTTCTAACAAAATCACCTTCAACCTTAGAATCAAATAACATTTCACCATACATATTTTTTATAGTTACATTTGTATTTTTATTGTAACCAGTAAGTCTTATATACTGTTTTGTATCCAGGCTTGTTGTTTTTTGTGTAACTCCATCAAGTGTCAGATGTATAGGAGCATGTTTTTCAACAACCATATAATCAATATTCTTTTCATTATTTCTTGTTATATGTACTCCATCAATAACTTTAAGTATAGAATAACCTGATGTTTTATATTTACTTAAAGCAAACTTTGCCGCTCTAATAATACTATTTGAAGAATAGGTAGCCCCTGATATTGAATCAACATCTCTTGAGCTTCTTATATTTATATCCTTTTTTATAGCTTCAATAAGTTTATTCTTTTTATACTCTGTAAAGTATTGAGCATCATCACCATGTCTAACTATCACATTGACGATTTTGCCACCTTCAACAGTAAGAGTTACCTTATTAGTGCCATTAAATCCCATCGCTTCACCAGTATATGTTCCATCAGGAATTGATGATAAATCAATATTTATATTATCAATATAACTTTCCTTCCCATAAGCCCCAGGATTAATTGGCACATCTCTTTCTTTAGTAACCACCTGTTCTTTTAAATCTTCTTCTGAAAAAGCATCTACCTGTTCGCCTTCAGCAACTGCATTTTTTAACGCTCTTGCTGTAGCTATCATTATCGCTCTAGATGTAACTGTTGCTCCTGATACTGTATCAACATTAACAGACTGTGCAGCCAATATTCTATCTATTACTTTAAATCCTAGTTCATAATATCCCGGAGTTTCAGAGTGAGATAAAACTCTTAAGCTAACTATTTTCCCACCTTCAACTTTAACTTCTACTGTAACAGCCCCTTCATAACCTTGAGCAGAACCAGTATAGACTCCATCTTTAAGTTTACCTGCAACCTTGATTTCTTCAGTAAGCTTCTCTCCTACTTCATCAGCACTTTTCCCTGCAGCAACTTTTACTATCAAGTCATCTATAGCTGAATTTCTCTGAAATTTTTTCTTAGTTTTTTTATTCTTACCCTCTTTTTTATCTTTACTATTTTTTTCAATGATAGTCTCATCACTTGAGGATAATAATACCTCATCTTTTCCCATAACACTGGCATAAAGAGTTGTTGCCACCATCGACAAAATTATCAAAAAGATTGTAAATATATATTTGCTATTCTTCATTTGCTTTTTCCGCCTTTATCAATGCATCTTCTGTAGCCTTTATAATGGCTTTTGATGTGACTGTTGCACCCGATACTATATCTACTTGCGTTGAATTAGATACCATAATATTGGTAAGTATTCCCTTTGCTTTTTCTACATATTCTCCATCATCATTGTTAATCAAAAATTTAATATCTAATATTTGATCCTTTTTAACAGTAACTAAAACTGATAAATTTCCATTATAGCCTCTCGCTACACCTTCATATTCTCCATCCTTGAATAAATACTCAACATCTTCCTCATCAGTAGAATCTTGAGCAAGTTGCATTTCTTTTTTTTGTTTCAACTCTTCAAGAGCTTTTTTTTGCATCTCTTGTGCTATCACAAACTTCACATAATCTCTATGAAGAAGGTATCCACCTGCAACGATTATTAGAATAAACGCTAGAGAAGCAAAACCATATACTAATCTCAGCTTTATACCAGATCTTTTTTTCTTGATATATTTTCCAAATCTTAATATAAAATAAACCAAAAAAATAAGTGAATAAATTAATAAATCTATCCCATAATTAAATGGATTAGGTTTTGATAGAAAAGCAAAAACAATATGCACATAAACTAATGCATACATTATATAAGCATAGCGTTGTAAATTCTTCCAAGATTTTGGATCCATTTGTTTTCTTATACATCTAAAAGATGTTATAAACAATGGTATACATATAATCCATGCCCATATACTTAGTACTGAAACACTCATATTAATCAATAATGCTTGTTTTGTTAGATTACTCCAATTGGGTAATGATTGAATAATCTTAATCATGTAATACACAAAATGATTTAACATGAATATAACGGCAAGAATTGATAATTCTCCCCTAATCTTAAATAAACCTATAACTGTTTTAGATTTAGGCATGGCACCAATCATCATAATGATTACTAAAAATGCCATTCCTATCAATCCTTGTTTCATTATTTTTATAAACAATTCATATATATTATTTTCTATGTTTACATAGAATGATAAGTATATGCTAATTATATTTAATAATAATGATATTATATAAATAGGTATTGCAAGTTTTTTCATGTCTACTTTACTTAAAATTACGCTTATAAAACCTACAAAAATTAATGTTAATAAAAATAACATAACTTCCTCCTAAATCACTATGAAGTTAGCATATCATTATCACATTTAATTAACAATAGCTAATTTTAACGTTAATAATTATTGTTTTTATTTTTTGTATAAAACTAACAAATATACCAGTATTCAAAAAAATACAATTATCTAAAAAGTATAAATATTGTTAAATTTTTGTATTTTTTTATAAGGTTTCATTCTTAAAATCTATACCTAAAAATATATGTATCTTTTTCGTAATATTATTTTTTATCTAGTTAAAAGTTTATAACTATAATGAAATTAATTATCGATAAACAATTGATTGATTATTAGCTATATGCTATCATATAAGCTATGAGAAAATGTAAATTATTAGCAATCCCTCTAACCCTTTGTTTGTTAATTTCAGGATGCTCAATATCAAAAAATAAAGAAGATGCATTACAGACTAATATAAATAGTCCATATATTCAAAAAGAGGGATTTTTATTAGACACAATAATAGATATTAAAATTTATGATAATCAGGATAATTCTTTACTCGAAAAATCCTTTGATCTAATTTCTGATTTAGAAAAGAAATTGAGTTCACATCAAAAAGACGCTGAAATATATAAATTAAACCATTCAAATAATGAATTTGTAGAGTTAAGTCAAGAAGCGATAGAGTGTATAAAACAAGGTATTCATTATGGAGAATTAACCAATGGAAGTTTTGACATTACAATTGGTGCTGTTTCTCTCTTATGGGATTTTAAAACGCCTGGTGCTTCAATCCCAGATGATTCTAATATAAAGAAAAATTTAGATAAAATAAACTATAAGGATATTTTAATTGATGGAAATAAGGTCAAACTTTTAAAACCAGATATGGCTATAGATTTAGGAGCTATTGCCAAAGGTTATGTGGCAGATAAGGTCAAATCTTTATTAGTTGAAAATAATGTACATTCTGCAATTATTAACCTAGGCGGGAACGTTCTTACAATTGGTAAGAAAGGAAATACTCCATTTAAGGTTGGTATACAAGATCCAAAAAAAGAAAGGAATCAAATTATAGAAACAGTAGATATTGAGGATAAATCGGTTGTTACATCCGGCATATACGAACGTTTTATTGAATATAATGGTAAAAAATATCATCATATTCTGGATCCTAAAACTGGTTATCCTGTTGAAAACGATATTATACAAACAACTATAATTTCAGATAAATCAATTGATGGAGATGCGCTATCTACATGCGTATTTTTGCTTGGTAAAGATAAAGGATTAGAACTTATAAAGTCCCTTAAAGGGGTAACCGCTTATTTTTATCTAAGTAACGGCGATGTTTTGCATTCTGAATAATAATTTTACACTAATAAAAAATATAAAACCCATGTAAATTAGTATTATTTCTAATTTACACGGGTTTTATATTTTAGGCTATATCGTAAATCAGCCCCATATTCGTATTAGTCTTTATTTATATCAAAAATTATCTGTCAAAAAATCCAATTAAGAAAGTTTTGCAGGGTTTAACTTAACAGCAGGACCCATTGTTGAAGCTAAAGCAACACTCTTCATATATGTTCCCTTAACTGCTGATGGTCTTGCCTTTATCAATGCATCAAGTACTGTTTTTAGATTATCAGCTAATTGTTCTTCAGTAAATGAAACTTTTCCAACTGGAACATGAACAATATTGCTCTTATCTAGTCTATACTCTATTTTACCAGCTTTAATATCTTTTATAGCTTTTTCAACATCCATTGTTACCGTTCCAGCTTTAGGGTTAGGCATCAAACCTTTTGGTCCAAGTACACGACCAAGTCTACCTACAACACCCATCATATCTGGTGTAGCAACAACTACATCAAAACCAAACCATCCTTCATTTTGAATCTTTGGTATTAAATCTTCTGCACCTACAAAATCTGCACCTGCTTGAGTAGCTTCATCAGCCTTTGCACCCTTAGCAAATACTAGAACTTTAACTTCCTTACCTGTACCATGAGGTAAAACTACAGCTCCACGAATTTGTTGATCTGCATGTCTTCCATCACAGTTAGTACGAACGTGTAATTCCACTGTTTCATCAAATTTTGCTTTAGCATTTTCCTTAACTAATTTTATAGCTTCTTCAACCTCGAATAACTGTTTTTTATCAAAACTTTTAACAGCTTCAAGATATCTTTTTCCTCTTTTCATAACTACCTCCTGTGGTCATATCGGGAGAACCCTCCCACTCTTTATTAATCTTCTACTACAATTCCCATACTTCTAGCTGTTCCACAAATCATATCTGTAGCTGCTTCTAAGCTAGCTGCATTTAAATCTTTCATCTTAAGCTCTGCAATCTTAGCACATTCTTCTCTCTTGATTGTAGCAACCTTAGTTTTGTTTGGAACACCTGAGCCTGATTCTATCTTACAAGCTTTCTTTAATAGAACTGCAGCTGGTGGAGTTTTTGTTATAAATGTAAAACTTCTATCAGCATATACAGTGATAACAACTGGAATAATCATTCCATCTTTATCAGCTGTTCTTGCATTGAAATCCTTAGTGAATTGAACAATGTTTAACTGATGCTGACCTAATGCTGGACCAACCGGTGGAGCTGGTGTAGCCTTTCCAGCTGGAATTTGTAATTTAATATATCCAATAACTTTCTTTGCCATTATGCATACCTCCTGAAATCGTGGTAGTCGGGGGTTACCCTCCCACTTGTACAAATTGTACTACAATTTTCTAATATCGGCGATGTTTATATCAATTTCATTTTCTTGTCCAAAAACATCTACCTTGATTTTTACTGTCTCTTTTTGTTCATTTATCGCTTCAATAGAAGCCACAGTATCCTTCCATGGTCCAGATACTACAATAACTTCATCTCCAACCTCAACATCTACATCATAGTTAGTTACTTTTATTCCTAGATTTGCTACTTCTTCCTCTGTAAGTTCAACAGGTTTTGACCCAGGTCCTACAAAACCAGTAACCCCTCTAGTATTCCTAACTACATACCATGTATCATCATTCATAATCATATGAATAATCACATATCCTGGAAATGATTTTTTTTCTTTTAGTGTTGATTTGCCATTCTTTATCTCTGCTACTTCATGTACAGGAACAAACACTTCTAAAATTTGATCTTCCAAATGTCTGTTTTCTACAGTAGCTTCAATATTTATCTTAACCTTATTTTCATAGCCAGAGTATGTATGAACTACATACCACTTTGCAACAGCTTCGTTATTATCAGTCAGTCCAGAATCTTGACTCAAAATCTCAGTCATCATTACTCCTTACTTGCCAGGAAAATTTACTAAATTTTCTACTCCAATACGAATAATAAAATCTATTACAGCAACTAAACAACCAATCACTACAGAAGTGATAACAACAGCAATCGTTTGCTTTGTTGTATCGTCTTTAGTTGGCCAAATAATTTTCTTAAACTCTGTTTTAAGTCCTTCGAACCAACTCTTCTTTTGATTCTCCATAGTTCCTCCAATTACTTAGTTTCTTTGTGTAATGTGTGAGCCTTACAGAATGGACAATATTTTTTTGTTTCCATTCTATCTGGATGAGCTTTTTTATCTTTTGTAAGATTGTAATTACGACGTTTACATTCTGTACATTCTAATGTAATTTTAGTTCTCACAGTGTCACCTCCGTTGTATTTTTTGACATAAAAAAAAGACTTGTCCGTCTAATAACTATAACATACATAGAGTTTTACGTCAAGGTAAAACTAACCTATACCTTTAATAAATGTAAACTAATTTAGATTATATTACTCAAATTAAATCAGTTTACATTTATTAATTTTGCAATTGCCAATATACTCCAAACATAATATTAACAATTAATATCGATATTAAATAAAACATCATAATGTTTCTTGATTTTTCCATAAAAAATATAGCTATTATATTAATTAAAACAAAAAATAAAAATAATATGGCTATCTCAATAAATATCGGTATAATTGTTAAATTTATACCAACGTCTGAAACCATAGCTATCGATATAATTATCAGTAAATATATAATGAATATAAACAACATTTTCTTTAAAGTATACATTAATTGAATTAATTTTAATTCAATACTTGATGAAGAATGGTATTTTATTATAGCAATAATATTTTCATTGCATTCAGAATTATATATTATACTTGAGTACATCAGAGAAATAGATATAAGGTATGAAATAAATAGGTTTAAAATATTAATTGTTCTGCCACCTGGAAATAACTCTCCAAATGATTGCCCATTATATATTTTAAATAAGCTAGTTTCATCCACCATTAAAAAGTCTACTCGCAAAAATATAATAATCGTTGTAATTAATAATATAATATATGGAGTTAGTTTTATTATTCTTTTACGCATATGTCACCTATACATATTTAGGAATAACTATTTTTCCTTCTTCAATATATATGCAGATATCGCTTATTTTTTTAACATAACTATTTATATGAGAAGTTAAAATTATTAATTTCCCCTTACTTTTTTCACGTTGTAAAAATCTAATAGTTTTTATAACACTTTCTCTATCAAGTGCATTTATAGCCTCATCAAGTATATATATTTTAGGCAAATCCATAAATGCTTGGATTAGTAGCATTTTTTGCTTAGTCCCCAATGAAAGCTCTTCATACTTTTTATTAGTATGACTTTCTAAGTTATAATACCTAATCCAAAAATTTAAATCTATATTTTTATTTTTACAAAATTTTTTAATTAGTTTTAAATTATCTATAAGGGTTTCGCTTTGTATAAAGTCAGGTTTTTCAATTATGATACCAGCGTTTTGAATAAAAGATTTACCTCCAATGATCTTTCTATCATTCTGATAAACCTCTCCTTCTGTAAGTTCTATATATCCAGCCAACGCTTTTAATATCATTGTTTTACCAGATCCATTAGCCCCTAATAAGGTATAAATCTTCCCATCTTCAAAGTCTATCGAAATATTATCAAGAATTGTTCTACTTTTGATTTTTTTTGTGGCATTTATTATTCTTAACATATATACCTCATTGTACTACATTATTTAAATTTATCTATTAGTGCTTTTGAAGATGAATATCTTCCCTCGTCGTTGATATTATTTAGTGATATTATTAGCAGATCTTTATCACCAGACTTATATCTTATAACTATATTATATAAATCTTTAAGAGAACCTGTTTTAATTCCAATTACATTAGGATTATAATAGGTTCCATTTTTATCCAGGAATTTATTTGTATTTTTAACATAATATGAATTCCCGTTTTCATCATAAATATTTATTTCATATGTAGAAAATATTTCTCTCATAAAATCATATTTAAGAAGATCTTTTATGACATTAGCAATATCTTTTGCAGATGTAATCGTATCAAAACTTAATCCTGCTGGGTCACTAATAGTTGTACTAGGAAATTTATCTTTATTAAACTCATTTATTTTCTTATTATAAATTTCTACTATTTTATCATTTTCATAGTCTTTATTATCAATTTTATCAATTGTAGCTTTTGCTAATGCATATGCTGCATCTGCTCCTGATGGTATTATTACAGCTTTTATTATTTCTTTTATTTTATAATTTCCATAATTAATACCAGCAACAGATGCATAGTTAGGTGCTAATTCAATTTCACTGCCTACCCTTATTGCTTCTTCAGGGCTAAGAACTGATAAAGCAAAATTAACATTATATAATTTTGCTAAACTTGCAGAAAGAACTTTTTTGTCTGCATTAAGATTTAATAATTCCTTATTGTTATTAAGATCATATACATATTGTGCTATAAATCTTCCTTCATCTTCTTGCAAATCATCAACATTATACCTTTTATCAATAACTGCTATATCATTGTTAATGTTCTCATTCCCACCATTTATCCAATTTTCAAACATAGGGAGCCCTTGCTTAATTAGTAAAAATATAATAATTAGACATATATATAAAACTATTCTATTACGTAACTTCATTCTATCCCCCTATTGTTATATCTTTCTTATTAAACATACTACCAATATATAAAACTACTGGATAAATTAGATTTGATAATAAATATAATGGATTAGCATTAGTTCCTATAAGTGTTGAAAAAGATGATATATATAATTTATCTCCTAAAAATCTATACGTTGCTAATGTAAGTAATATATACGATATAATGAATAATATACTCAAAGCCGGAATTGACGATACAGACTCACTATATGTCAAGATTGCATACGTATATAAATAAATTACTATCATTACTACAATATAAACCACAAATAAATTACATCTTCCCTTAAAAAATATGGATAAATTTTCTTCATTTAATTTATCATATATAATCGAATATATAATTGAAATTATAATATAGATCCCCAGAAATAATGATATTATACCACAGTTAACTAGGGATATCTTTCTTTTTGTTTTTATCAGATACTTATTATAATTATTATCTTTCCCAATACAAAATATATATAAATTATTTCTATATCTTTTATACACAGGTATGAAAAATACTACTAAGAAAACTAAAATTAGTGGTAATATACCAAAGTAATCTATAATAACTAAGAATAGCTGATAACGTGACATTGTATACATAAATCCAATACTATCTTTTGTTTTTAAAGCCTCAATAATTGTATCGTACTCTAAAAAGAAAAATAGAAATATTGCAATTATTATTATAACATTTGATATTTGATTACTAAGTTTAACCTTCATTTCTAACCCATTATTTTAATACTCATCAGGAGCCCAGCTACCAAAAATGCTAACACTTCCTTGTATAACGCCGAACTCAACCATTTCTAAATAATATAAATAAAACCTTCAGTTTATTAATAATGTTCTCTTTTTACCGTATTAATAAATTTTTATATAAACTTTTTTATATCCGAAGATAAAAGCAATATATAGACTATATTATTATTATTACATGTCAATATAGTTCTTTGAACATGTATCTGTCAAGAATTTGTAGCTTTTATTTTTGTGAATACTTTGTGAACGCATTATTTTTTTATTTTACTAATTTTCATTAACTTTTACTTAAATATTTATTATATTTTTATGTACCAAAATAAAAGGTTAATGTGCATTTTATAAAAGTTTTCCATTTTTTCCTCTTAATATTTTTTTACTACAAATCCATTATCTATTTTTTCTATAATCACTTCCCTATTATTTTTATCTACATTCATTCCTTTAATTATTTCTAGTGGTATATTTAAATCATATTTTAATACTTCTGTTCCAGGTCTATTTTTTCTTACACTTATTTTTTTTATCCATTTTTTATTTTCCATCATTACTCCTATTTACTATGAGAGATACTTTATTAACTATCTTTGAAAAAAATTAAGTAAAGTAAAATAAGTCTAAGTAGTATTTCTTGCCACTTAGACTTATGTAGCGTATAATAATATTTACTATTATGAATAGTTGAGGTATCCATTTTTGAATATATACATAGATGAATCAGGTTCAATAAATAACAAATTTAATAAAAATAAAGACTTCATTATAACACTAATCGTAACTACTAATAAAAAATCATTAGAACGTGCGTATAAACGTTTTATATCTAGTAATCTTAAGATTTTAAAATTGCTTGATAAAGATAATAGAATGTTTCTCAATGGCAAATTTCATGAACTCAAAGGTTCTCAATTTGATAAGCCTATGAAACAAAAGTTTGTCCAATTTTTTTCAGAAAAGAAACATTTTGAAATTTATTATATACGTATTAAAAATTCTTGTCTATCAGACAATTTTTGTAAAAATACTGCACGATCATTTAACTATGTGTTACGCTTGGCACTGCAATATCTAATAGCAAATAATTTCGTCAATCAAGAGGACATCAATCTTCAACTTGATGAGAGAAATGAAAAAACTGAAACCAAACATTTTTTAGAAAATTATCTTAATACCGAACTAACCTTAAGTGGTATAACACAGGGAAAATTTAAAGTTTGCTATTTTGATTCAGCAAACAACAAATTCATCCAAATAGCAGATGTTTTTTCAAATTTATTCTATTCCCATTTACTTACAAACTCTTATGATGAAGAAATCAAGATATTAAAGGAAAAAGATATATTAAAATTTACATTTGAATTTCCTCCTAACCATTGACAGCTACCATATTAAATGATACTATATTCATACCAACAGTAAGTCTTATATCTGTGCCGTTATCCAGGTAAGCGTCATGTGTTGGCGTCACAAATAAGCTATTGGTCAATAAGAATTATTAACTCAACCATTATTGGTTGGGTTTTTTTTGCCATAAAAAAATCCTCCTGAATCAATATTTATTTTAACATCAATCCAAGAGGATACATAGATCTTTATTGTTTACACAAAATTATTTACAATTTCTCCCTAAATTCCAATTTATTATAAATATATCATCGGGTATATGTCAGCAACAGTATTTGACTAAGAGCCAATCTATCTTAATTACTACAAGAAGTCCAGCATATATATCTACAATAACAAAGACAGGTAACTCAAGAAGTTCCCTGTCTCTGTTTCATTGATAGACTTTTTATTTACTCTTTCTTCTTACAATAACAGCTCCTGATAGTAGTGATATTATTATTAGTGTCATTAGGTGACCTTCAACTCCTGTCGTTGGTAACTCCCTCTTTTCCACCTTTCCTTCTTTTGCTTCTCCACT
>JAEZWQ010000052.1 GCA_023420085.1 Bacillota bacterium | reverse complement strand
GAGTCATCCATGGAGAAGACAGAACTTTATTGACTTTAGAAATAGACAAACGCACCGGGATAAAGCCTCTTAACCCGGTGCTAATAATTCATTTTTTTTGGGACATTTTCATTTTCCCTTGACATATTTGAAAATAAATATTTTTATATGATATAATTAGAAAAAATGAAAGTGGTATATAGATGGCGTTAATTAATTGTCCAGAATGCAAAAATAAAGTATCAGATAAAGCAAATGCATGTCCTCATTGTGGTTTTCCAATAGAAGAATATTTAAATAATATAAAAAAACATGGCGAACATAAAATGAGCATGGAATTTGATGTAAGTGTTGATGATAATGATGAAAAATATATAAAAAACATTAATGGGATAAAAGTAAATTTAGGGAACTTACTTTTGAGTAAGAACTTTGAAGTCTCTTCATCATGCAAAACTTTATGTAGTATAACAAAAATAGGAATAGTTGAGTCTAAATCAATAATAGAAAACTTCATTAAAAATTTTCCTGAATTTGATAAAGAAAAGGAATTTGAAGATTTTATAAAAAATCAAGCGCAGTTAACGCATAAGTTTAAAACAGACCATAAAATAGGAAAATTATGTATTGATTATGAGTCAAAGCTATTTAGATTAGGTTTTTGGAGTTATATATATAAATTTGATGAAATTGGAGATGTTTCTATTGGAGAAAAAGATGGAAAGGTATATGTAGAAATTTTGATAAATAATGAACATATACCAGATATTAGAATGAATATACCTAACTTTAGAAATATTGAAAGTATAAAGGATTTATCTCTAAAAAATATAATAGTCACAAAAGAAGAGGCCATGGCTAAAGCGCTAGAAATACATGAAACAATATTAAGGTTAAAGAATATAGAATAGTTATAAATGGTAATAGGGAAGTTTAATATTTTCTGGGATGTCCTTACAAATGTATGAGTTTATTAAATTAGAACATTTTTTAATTGTACTTTTACCAAATTTGTTATTTAATTTATACATTAAATCATCAGCGATAGTTATTTTGTGCTTATCATTTATATAATCATCTATAGTTATTTGATAGTAGTCTATTTTATCTTTTAATTGAGTTGCTCTTATTGAGAGCGCTCTTATTTTTTTGGATATATCAAATTTATTTTTTATTGTAGAAAATGCTGCATCAGCGATTATTGATGGGCTATTAGTTGGATTATCTAAATTTTTACTAAATTGTATCCATGTTAGATTTGGCATCCTTATTGATATATCTATTTTATTCGTCTTTAATCCTTTAGATTTAAGATCATTAGTCATCATATATACAATTTCATATGTTCCTAAATATATTTCATCAAGAGAATGTAAATCTTTTTGAAATGTATATCCTCTACCAATACTTTTTGGGCTTGGTGTATATAATCTATCATATACAATTGATGTATCATTACCATTAGCATAAGAATGGAGCTTTAAACCATTCTTACCTAGTAATGATTTGATAAAATCGACATTAGTATTAGCTAGATCCCCTATAGTGTTTATTCCGTAAGAATAAAGTTTATTTGCAGTAGACGGGCCTACTCCAAGCAAGGCGGATACATTTTTACACCATATTTTTTCTCTGAAGTTATCCTTTCTTATTATGGTTAATCCGTCAGGTTTATTCATATCACTACCTAGCTTAGCAAAAATTTTATTAAAGCTTACTCCTACTGATATTGTTATACCTATTTTTTGTTTTATTTCTTCTTTTATTAAATATGCAATTGTCGATTCATCCCCAAACAAAGATGTACTACCAGAACAATCTAGCCATGCTTCATCAATACCAAAACTCTCTACTTGATTAGTATACTTGTAATATATGTCTTTGCACATATTAGAATATTTTATATATTGATTATAATGAGGAGATACTATAATTAGATTCTTGCATTTAGTTTTAGCAGAAACAATAGGTTCTCCTGTTTTTATGCCAAATTCCTTTGCATTTTCATTTTTTGCTAAAACTATTCCATGTCTATCACTCTCAGAACCACCTACTATAATAGGCTTATCACTTAAATAAGGATTCAACATACATTCAATGCTTGCATAGCAATTATTAATATCACAATGTAGAATTTTTCTATCCATCTCTCCTCCAGTGAATCTTATATACACTATTATAGTGAATATTAAATTCACTGTCAATGGAAAAATATAACCTAGACATATATGTCTAGGTTATACAATATTTATTACTTAGCTTTATCTTCAGCTTTGTCCTTAAGGTCTTTAGCTTTATCTTCAGCTTTGTCTTTAAGATCTTTAGCTTTATCCTTTGCGTCGTCAACAACGTCTTCAGCTTTATCCTTTAAATCCTTAGCCTTATCTTCAGCTTTGTCTTTAAGATCTTCAGCCTTATCTTTTACGTCATCAATAACATCTTCAGCCTTATCTTTAGCATCTTCAGCTTTCTCTTTAACAGTTTCAAAAACTTCCTTAGCCTTATCAACTACAACTTCAGCTACATCTTTAACTTTTTCAACAACATTCTCAGCTACATCTTTAGCCTTTTCTTTTAAGTCGTGAGTCTTATCTTTATTTACTTTTAACTCAACATACTTATCTTCAAAAACTTCATCTGAATCTTCATCAAAATAATCATCAAAATCATCTTCAAAGTTATCTTTATTTATATAATAAATAATACCTGCGATTATGGCTCCAATGACTGTTAAACAAAGTAAAAGTTTAAATAAAGTTCTAAATTTCATATAATTGCCACCTTTCTTTCAACTTAATAATATTATAATATATATATAGTGAAAAATAAAGAGGATTGCTAAGATATTAGTTATGATAAACATGAAATATAGTAATAGAAAAAAAATGGACTTATTTTTAAAAATATTGATAATATCTCAAGGAATTTTATACCCTATTTCAAAATTACAGGATATAAGATTACTTATATCAATATTTAGTATTGCACTAATGTTTTTTTTAGAAGTTCATACAAATATAAAGCGAAATAATTATCTTAAAATTTTATCATTATTTTGGATATCATTTTCTATAACAATAATATTTAATCAAGGTAGTCAAAATTTTACAGAGCTTATTAATATGTTGGTTCTTATGTTTGGGGCAACATACTATATATCTGATGAAATTTCAAAAGACAACATAAAAAAAATTATAAAAATATTTATATTTGTAACACTAGTTATTGCTATAGTAGATTTATTGATGTATATTACTTATTTTAGTTCTAGTTATGTATTAGGAGATCATACTGAGTATATAGGCATGCAAAGTGGCAGATTATGGGGACTTTTCAATGCGAATATAACAGCCTTTATTGCGGTTCTTTCATTATTTTTAAGTGTTATAGCCTTAATTAACAGATATAAATACAGATATTTTTATATTATCAATATAATATTTCAAATACATGTATTTATATATTCACAAAGCAGGTCAATGTGGGTAGTTATGGGGGTGTTGATATGTGGATTTATATACACAGAACCAAGACTAAAAGGGAAAAATATATTTATAAAAATATTAATTTCAGTTTTACTAATGGCGATATTATATCCGTTATCGATTAAATATAATAATATAAGCATACAAGTTCCTGTAGCAGTAAAAAAATTAAGAGGAGAGGAGGTTATATTAAAGGTCAAAAATGATAAAGGAGAATATATATTTGTAAATGAAGAGGGAGATGAAATTTCTGAAAAAGAAATAGATATCAATAAAGTCGAAAATATAGAGGCAGAGAGAGAAAGTACAGAATATGATATAACCCAAGGGAGAGTAGATCTATGGAAAAGAGCTCTACAAATATCAAAAGAAAATGTAATTATTGGAAGCGGATTAAAAAACTTTAGAGAATATGCAGATAGATATTTTGAAGGTAAATGGCCTAGTATTGTTAGAAATGCCGGAGTACACAATATATATATAATGATATTAGCTGTTGGAGGTATATTAGGTTTGGCAATATTCATAACATTTGTAATATATACTATTTTTAAGTTTTCAAGATTCATATTATTTTCAGATGGGTTAAGAAGCGATAAATTATTTATGGTATTTATTATCTCGATGTTTATAGAAGAATTGATAGAATCAAGAATGATTTATATGATAAATTATTACAATATACCATTTTTTATGATTTTAGGATATTGTTTCCATCAGTTAAATAAATATGAAACAGAAAATTAATTATTATAATTATAAAAATAGATGATATAATATATATAAAATAATATGAAAGGAGGGTTGGTTTAGATAACCATAAAATATATGCATTATTATATAAAAGCGGATAAATTTTTCTTACGTGGTGGACTTAAAGTAGGGGGATATCTAGAAATTGTTGATGGAAAGTTTGGTAGTTATACTGATGAGATTCCAGAAAATATAGAAATACTTGACCTTTCAGGCAAAATGGTTGCTCCAGGACTAGTAGATACACACATACATGGATATTTAAATCATGATATAATGGATGCCGATTTAGAGGGGTTAAAAATTATATCAGAAGGATTACCAAGCATGGGGGTTACAAGTTATCTACCAACCACATTAACAGCAGACAGACAACTTTTAGGAAAAGTAAGTAAGTTAATAGGAGATAACTATAAAGAAATATCTGGAGCTAAAATAAGAGGTATATTCTTTGAAGGGCCTTTTTTTACAGAAAAATATAAAGGGGCACAAAATCCGGAATATTTTTCAGATCCAGATATAAAAATATTTGATGAATGGCAAAAATTAGCAAATGGATTGATAAAAAAAATAGCCATTGCTCCAGAAAGAAAAGGAGTAGAGGAGTTTATAAAATATGTAACAAGTAAAGGTGTTCATGTTGCTCTAGCACATTCAGCTGCAACATATGATGAAGCTATTAATGCCGTTAGAGCAGGAGCTGATATATTTGTGCATACTTACAATGCTATGAGTGGCTTACATCACAGAGATCCTGGTATGGTTGGAGCTGCAATGAATTCAGATGAAGCAACATGTGAGCTTATTTGTGATGGGCATCATGTACATCCAGCAGCAGCAAAAATTTTAGTTAGAATAAAAACACCTAATAAGGTTGCACTTATTACAGACTGTATGAGGGCAGGTGGAATGCCAGATGGGGATTATGTACTGGGAGAATTTCCGGTTGTGGTTAAAGGGGGAACTGCAAGGCTGAAATCTGATGGAAATTTGGCAGGAAGTATATTGAAACTTTATGAAGGGGTTCAAAATGCTATCGATTGGAATATTGCAACAGTCGAAGATGCTATAAAGATGGGATCATATGTTCCAGCAAAAAGTGTAGGAATTGATAATGTATGTGGCAGCATTGCTCCGGGATATGATGCGGACTTTATTGTAATAGATAAAGATATAATACTACAAGAAACATATATTGATGGTAAAAAAGTTTATAGTAGAAAATAAAAAAATATATAAAATATATGCAAATGCTCCTTATTGGATGGTAGTGTAAATTTTTTTGTGTAAACCTCTCAGATTGATGATAAAATTCCTAGTTTGCATCTTTGATTGTATAAATTATTTTTTTATACGGGTCTTAATCGCATTTGTTGCTATTATCC
>JAEZWQ010000040.1 GCA_023420085.1 Bacillota bacterium | reverse complement strand
CTTCTATCATGACCTGGACGATCTTTAACATACTTAATCAACTCTTCTGACTTGCCAAGTGTCCCGATAATCAATTTTACAATCTCAATATTAGCTTTTTCGTTATTCCCGCCAATATTATAAACTTCTCCATCTTTACCTTTATGAAGCACTGTGTCAATCGCAGAACAGTGGTCAGAAACGTGAAGCCAGTCTCTTACTTGCATCCCATCTCCATACACAGGAAGATCTTTATCATTAAGACAGTTGTTGATCATAAGTGGAATTAATTTCTCTGGGAACTGATATGGTCCATAGTTATTACTACATCTAGTGATGTTCACAGGCAAACCAAATGTTTCATTGTATGCTCTAACAATCATATCTGCACTAGCCTTAGACGCTGAATAAGGGCTATTTGGCATGAGTGGCATAGTTTCAACAAACATACCGGTCTCACCAAGCTCACCATAGACTTCATCTGTAGAAACTTGAAGAAACTTCACTCCTGGCTTGTACTCCTTACAGTACTTGTCCTTTGGATTCACTTTCCAATATTTTTTGGCTGTATCCAAGAGAACCTGTGTCCCGATAATATTTGTTGTTAAAAATACTTCTGGTTCTTCGATACTTCTATCCACATGAGATTCTGCAGCAAAGTTGACAACAGAAGTGATATCATTGTTCTCGAAAATTTCTTCAATCTTTTCTCTATCTCTAATATCAACTTTGATGAACTCATAATTAGGATTACCATCGATATCTTTTAGATTCTCAAGGTTCCCTGCATATGTAAGGGCATCTATGTTGATAATCTTATATTCTGGATGCTTTTCAAGCATTAACTTGACGAAATTACTGCCAATAAATCCGGCTCCGCCTGTTATTAAAATTGTTTTCATTTCTTTAATCCTCCTAAGCTTTCATCAGTAATTTAATATTTTGAACGGTGTTAACAATGTCTTTTCTTTTAATAAATAAATATATTAAGTAAGTGATCCCATAGAAAAGCACTGTCATCCATGAATTTATAAACCATCCTGTTAGGATAAAAATAAGTGTTAACAATACCTCTAATAGAACATCTTTCTTAACTTTTATGTTTAATTCCTTTGCTAAATAACTTTCTGCAATTACCGATCTTATAGCTAAGAGAATTACGATGTTCAATATTGCTATATCCAAATTCACGAATATACTGATACTAATGTAAGTCATAAACAAACTCAATATCATAGAAATCACATTGATTCTTAGCATAACCTTTTCTCTTCTTAAGGTCTTTAAGTATGTGTTTATTAATAAAGCCATCTTTCCCTCATATATAAACATTGGAAAAACTAAAGACATGTACAATAAACTTTCTGCATACTGAGGAAGCCAAGCTACCATAATGGTTTTTAGTGGATAATATATTATTAAGAATCCTAACAATATTACCATTAAGAAGTCTCTCATCGTTGAATAAATATTTGCTAATTTATCTTGATTCGTCCTTCTTAGAATGGGGAACATAATAACTCCAACTGCATTAATAAAAATCATCATCATGTTGGAAATACTTAAAGTTAATGAAACTTTCCCGAAAGTTGCTACATCCCAAGCACGTTCAATTCCAAACCTTACAATTCCTATTATCAGCATGCTCGCAATATTGGCAAACATAAGCTTAATACCCACACTAATATTTTTAATTGATTCAGACATTGTAAGATAAAATGTATTTATTCTTCTGAACACAATCTCTTTACAAGAAAGTGCAGCAAAAAATAATGAGATAAACTTTCCAATTAAATCAGCAATAATCATTAGCTTGAAATTCCTAACTCCAAATAGCAAGAAAATCACTATTAATAAAATATAGACAATTCTATCCAACATGGTGAGTATAGCGAATTCTTTTATTCTATTAGTTGCTTGTAAGATGTAAAAAAACATTATTCTGGTATTTACTAAAACCATAGCTATAGCAACCATTTGTAGAATGAATCCTCTATTAATGTCCTCAACAAGAAAATAGGATCCTAACCAAATTAATATCGCTATAAAAAGTTGACTACCTAATAACTCAATGAATTGAGAATAAAATAGTCTCTTGTCTAAATTATTGTATTCCTCGCCGCCAAATCTTAAATAAATACCATCATTCCAACCGAAATGTAAGAATCCAACATAGGAGGTGTAAAAGATATAGAGTTGCCAATAACCATACTCTTCAATCCCTATGAGCTTTGGGACAATTAAAACTACCAAAGTTGATATAATTAATGATATTAAATTTGAAGAAATTGTATAGGACATGTTTTTTATAAAACTCATAGCTTTTATATTCAATATATCAACCTCATCTATCTATCATTAAAGCTCACTAATAAATCTGCTAATAGCATCTTCCCAATGTGGCAATCTGTTAATTCCAGCTTTATCAGTGTTTCTCTTTGATAATTTTGAATTTAATGGCCTTGCAGCTTTTGTTGGATATTCTTTTGTAGAAATAGGATTTATCTTCATCTTTATCCCTGATTTTTCAAAGATTTTTTTTGCAAACTCATACCAGCTACAGTAGCCTTCATTCACACCATGATAAATTCCATACTGATTAGTCTTAACCAAGTTTATAATAAATTCAGCTAGGTCTCTAGAATATGTAGGAGCGCCTATTTGATCACTCACCACATTAATTTCATTTCTTGATTCCGCTAGTTTCAGCATCGTCCTCACAAAATTATTTCCATTTGAGCCGTATACCCATGAAGTCCTAACAATGAAATGTTTATCAATTAATTCTCTGACGATTTTCTCACCTTGTTCTTTTGAGCAACCATAATAGTTTACAGGATTTGTTACTTTTTCTTCGGTATGTGGCTCTTGTCCTAAGCCATCAAAAACGTAATCTGTACTTACATAAACCATCTTAGCGTTAATCTCTTTAGCTGCTTCAACTACAGCTCTAGTGCCTTCTACATTAACTAAGTAGCACAAGTCTTTCTCGTCTTCTGCTTTGTCAACCGCTGTATAAGCAGCACAGTGAATAATCACATCTGGTTTTTCTCTTATGATATATTTTTCAACTTGCTCCTTATTTGTAAGATCGAATTCATCTCTTTTTGGAGCAATAACATCAAAATTCATTTCTTTTAATTGCATCATTACATCATACCCAAGCTGACCATTTACTCCAGTAACCATAAACTTTAAACTGAAATCTACATCACTATCCCTAAGTAATGGTGCTTTCAAATCTTTTTCTGATAGTACTGGATCTTCAATTCCCCAATCTACATCAATTTCAGGATCATCAAATCGAATACTTCTGTCATACTCTGGCGCATAGTATTCATCAACTTTGTATTGTACTTCTACATTATCTGTTAATGTCAAAAATCCATGAGCAAACCCTTTTGGAATGAGAAGCTGTTTTTTATTATCCTCAGACAACTCAACACCAACCCACTGTTTGTATGTAGATGATCCTTTTCTTAAATCAACAGCAACATCTAGAATTTTACCTTTTGTGCATCTCACTAATTTTGATTGCGCTTTAGGATTTGTCTGAAAATGCAATCCCCTTAATGTCCCTTTTTGTGCTGACATAGAATGATTGTCCTGTACAAATTCAATGTCGATACCTAACTCTTGAAATTTAGTTTTAGAATATGTCTCTGTGAACCATCCACGATGATCTCCAAATACTTTTGGTTCAATTATCAAAACGTCTTCAATTTCTGTTCTTATAATATTCATTGAGTTACCTCACTTAATATCTAATTTTTCCTTCTGCAACTTTCTTTAGGTGTTCTCCATATGGCGATTTCCCGTACTTTTCAGCTGATGCTAATAATGTTTGCTTATCAATCCAATTGTTAAGATATGCAATTTCCTCAAGTGCAGAAATCTTTATACTCTGTCTCTTTTCAATCATTTGTACGAATTCTGCAGCCTCTACCAGACTATCCATTGTACCTGTATCAAGCCATGCATATCCCCTACCAAGCAATTTAACATTTAAAGTTCCATCTTCAAGATACATTCTATTCAGATCCGTAATTTCAAGTTCTCCTCTTGCTGATGGTTTAACCTTCTTTGCAAACTCAACGACTCTATTATCATAAAAATATAGTCCAGTAATACAATAATTTGACTTAGGATTTTGTGGTTTTTCTTCTACAGAGATTACCTTACCCTCATTATCAAACTCAACAATTCCAAATCGCTCAGGGTCATGGACATAATATCCAAAAATAGTTGCTTTACCATTTTGAGCATTTTCTGCCGCTTCTCTTAGGATAGGAGTAAGCCCATTACCGTAATAGATGTTATCTCCAAGAATCATAGCCACCTCATCATCGCCAATAAAATCTTCGCCAATAATAAACGCCTGTGCCAAACCGTCTGGAGATGGCTGTTCAGCATACGATAAATTGATACCAAATTCACTCCCATCCCCAAGAAGCTTTTGAAAGCTTGGTAAGTCTATTGGTGTTGAGATAATTAAAATATCTTTGATTCCCGCCAACATTAATACCGAAAGCGGGTAATATATCATTGGTTTATCATAAACTGGTAATAATTGTTTTGAAGTAACCATTGTTAAAGGGTACAATCTCGTGCCAGATCCTCCGGCTAAAATAATTCCTTTCATATGCTAAATCTCCTCTCTAATTGTATTTTCCAAATGATGACTGAAGTTTTGATTTAATAAATTAAGAAGAATTCTTTCTACCCAAACTAAACTTAAGAACCCCTTTGCAATTATCAACTTACTACCTACTACATTCCAGTATTTCCTTAGTATTATAAGTTCACTATCAATTCCAATTTTAGTTAATTTAAATAGTGACGGTATATTCTTATTTATAGATACCGAATGATAATGCTTATAAAACTTATTTAGTAATACAACAGTCTCTATTTTACTATTATAGAATTTATATCCTAAAACTTTTTCTTCGCCGTATAAAAATATATCTTCGTCATACATTCCATACTCTATCATTTTTCTTATGTCTATCATAAACATAGAACCAGGAACAGAATCAACTATGACTCTATCCTTCCCTTGGAAGTATTCTTCAGAATATCTATCTGGAGTGTCAATTCTCTTTCTACAGATAGAAGAATGACTTAACAGTTCAAGTAATAAATTATCAGGTTTTTTACTAGCTAAATTCATAGCTTTATTGTTTCTGTCTAATGGTGTTGCAGTACAAATACCCAACTTTCGATTGATATTAAATTCATGAATCATATTCATAATCAAGTCTTCAGTAAACTCAACATCAGGGTAGCAAATTATTAAATGGGTTATATTTAGATCTTTATGTGCATAATTAATTCCATAAATGTTTCCGTATCCATCTCGTCCATCTCTATCTGCCAATAAGACTGTAGTTTAAGCCCTACATGCTTTAGTAATTGTTCATAAGAGTTGTCAGATGATTTATTGTCTACTACTATTATATGATCAATTATATTATAATTTTTTATCTTATTTAATAAATTTTCGATTGTTTCAGAGTCATTATAATTTAGAATTAAACAGCCAATAGTCATTTTTTATTATACTCCTTACATTATTATTAATGAATACTCTAACTACATAAAGGGATTTTATTGAATTCATATGTTTAACTGCATCACTCTATTGAATTTATTTCTAAAAAAGTTTCATAGGATATCTCGCTATATTTTGAAGTGTAATATCTGATAGATTTTATCGCCTTCATAGCCAAAGTAAAATCTCCTGTTATTTTATAGAGTTTTACGAGTATTGCTGTCATATAAAATTTTTTCCAGAATCTCCATTTTAAGAATGTCATAAACTCTCTCTGATTAATTATTCTATTAGAAAAATGTAAAATGTAGCTATTAATTGACTTTTGATTCTTCTTTATTGATGTCCCAACTTTATGGTAGATTGTTGCGTCTAAAACTGACTCGACTCTTATTCCAGCATTTGAAAGTCTTTTGCAGTAATTAAAATCTTCTTCTCCAAAAAAGTATTTCTCTGTAAATATTCCTATGCTCTTCGAAACAGATTGTCTGACCATCATTGCACAGCCAGTTACAAACGGTGTATGTATTGATTTTACGCCTCTACCTTTATACTCATCAATCACACTTTGGCTATAGTATTTCCTATCACCGTACCATGTGAAATATCCACCAGCATTCCAAAGTTTATCTCTATTGCTGTATAATCTTATATCACAACTTGCTACTCCAACGTCCGGGTTATTATTCATATAGCTGACCATCCTTGATATAGACTTGTCCTCTATTACTGTATCATTATTTAGCAACAATACATAATTATACATATCTTTTATTTTTTTCCATATTACATTATTACCTTTTGCAAACCCTAAGTTCTCATTGCCTTTTATGAGATACAAATCTGTACCAAAAAATACATTTTGACTATTAAAACTATCAAAATTGAATAACTTAAAATTATATTTATATTTTTTTCTAAGCCACTCTTCAATATAATCTACTGATTCAGGTTTAGAACCATTATCCAGCAAAAAAATAGTAAATAATTGTTCTTCATTTTCTCTGATCGACTCAATACATTCAACTGTATCTTCATGACCGTTCCAATTTAAAAGTATTATTGCTAATTCATTCATTATATTTCCCCAATCACTCTAATTCTTCTTTCTCAAAACAATTTTCTTTATAATCACAAGTTCTACTATAAACAGGCATATTATTTGTAATACCACGTCTGATACAGTAAGAAAATTCGCAAAAAACATCATGGTAACAATTGCCAGTAATAAAGCCGATAGACTCAACATTCTCCCTCTATACCTAGCCATATTAAAAATAAAGTAAACGAACATAAAAAATAGTCCAATATATACACTCGCCATCAACAAACTAGAGTGATACATAGTCTCAGCAAATAATCCCCCAACGTTTGTTGTAAAGTAACTATGTATTGGAATAAATATTGGATTGACTGGATTTACATAATCTCCGGCTAAAAAAATTGCTTTAACAATGTTTATCGTAACAGTAAAAAGTATGTCAAGACTTCCAACTCCAGTATTCGCAAAATAATAATTGGTCGCCACGAGGGGACTTATTAAATAAAACAAAAAGTGATTTAAAGCAAACATTACACGATCGTTGAATATGGCATAATTAAGAGTATTACTACTTATACTAGGGATTAATGCATAAACAGTTACAAAGATTGCAACTCCTATCAAAATAGTGAATAAACCAACCTTTATCGTTTTCTTAATATTTATGTTATACAATTGAGAATATAGGATGATTAAGTGAAGAATTGCAATTACAATCCCATATTTACCACCAAACAATAATAGATTAATATACATCATTAAAATCAATATTAAATATTTTATCTTTTTATTTTGCAGATATAAAATTAATAAATACGGAGTTAATACCACCCCTAAATTCCCGATATGAGCAAACAATCCAAAAGCCTTCCCCTTAATATTACTGAAACCATATATTGATATTACTTGTAATAGAGATAGATATTTCGCTGCTAAACCAATTAAGAAAACAAACAAAATAACCTTCTGATTAAATACTACATTCTTTATATATTTTTGAGCATTATGCTCAGGTATAAGCTTATTCTTTTTAAATAAAAAATAAAAAATGACACTAATAAAATAAATTAAAATTAAGAAATACAGTATATATGCTATTGAAATACTCTCAACCTTAAAGAACCCTAGATTAACTGCCACATAATTATTAAGTAATATCAGTACTAAATAAACAGTGGAAATAAGTGCGAAAGGAGTAAAAAAAGTTTTATACAATCTAAAATCTGCAAATATTAACATCCCAATTAATATCGTAAATATAATTTCCATAGAGTCACACCTTACATTCTTAATTAATCATTTTGATAATCTTTCGTAAATCTCCAACATCTTTGTCACATTATTTTCCCAATTGTAAAGCTCCTCAACTCGATTTCTACCATTTTCTCCCAATTCTTTTCTTAATTCTCTATTAAATATTAATTTTTCCAAAGCATAAGCTATTTTTTCGGGATTCTTGTTTTCAACAATGATCCCTGTCTTTTCATGATCGACAACTTCTCTAAAACCGGGTACATCTGTAGCTACAACAGGTAGCCCCATCGCCATAGCTTCAACTAGTGATACCCCAAAACTCTCTTGATTACTAGTAGCGCAAAATATGTCAAATTCTTCTAAAGCACGTGGCACTTCAGAGTTGGGAATTTTACCTTTAAAAAAAACACTATCTTGCAATCCTAGTTCTTTTACTAATAACTCTAACTCTTCTCGCAATATCCCATCACCATATATTACAGTAATAATTTTTTCACTTAATTCTATTTTATTATTAGATTTAAGCTTATTTTTCAAAATATAAGTAGCTTTTATTAAATATTCTATACCATACACTTTTTTTAATGACTTGATATTACCAATTACGATCTTATCAGTATTTATAGTGATTTTACTTTTTTTGTATTTTGACATATCTACCCCAAAAGGAGTAATATGAACTTTCATATTTTCATCATTCAATAGTAATCTAACCTGCTCTGCCATGCTTGCACTTGTAGATGCAACAACATTTGCATATCTTAAATTATCAAGAAGTATTTTCATCTTAAATTTACTTTGGTAAGGAAATTCATAAACATCTGATCCCCAAACAGATAAAACTACTGGATGCAGCCTGGCTAATCTCACCAATGTCCCATATCCACTTGCATAATGAGCATTTACTATATCCGGGTTTATTCTTCTTGATAACTGTCTTAATTGTATTGCATTTAAAAAATATCCTTTTGTTCCAGAATACTTCAATCTATATTGATTTACTTTTTCACTAATCTCATTTTCTTTTGGAATATCATCAAATTTATATACGAGATGAACTTCATGTCCTCGTTCTGATAATGCATTTACCCACCTTACAGTGTGAATACTGGCAGCATTAGATAAAAATAAAATTCTCATAACATTTCACCTCGTTCTAAAAAATTAAAATTCAAACAGTTTAATGCACTCTGTGATTTTCTTTATGTCATTTTCATTCAAGTACGGATGCATAGGCAATGATAATACTGTTTTGCAAAGCTCATTTGTTACTTCAAAGTCATTATCATCGTAATCATACTCTGTAAAAGCACCTTGCTTATGCATTGGATTCACATAATAAACCATACTTGGGATGCCTTCTTCCTTCAACTTAGCTTGTAAAGAATCTCTTTCTTCTCTGCTCTTTAATTTAATAGTATATTGAGCAAAACTTGATACATATCCTTCAGGTATTACAGGAGTTTCAACGATCCCTTTAAGCTTTTCAGTATAAAGTCTATATACTCTATTTACATCCTCTAATTCATGTTCAATAAAAGCTGTTAGCTTAACGTTAAGTACTGCAGCCTGTATAGAGTCAAGTCTAGAATTAACGCCAATTCTAATATTATCGTACTTATTATCACCTTTCCCATGAACTTTCAACGAATTAAGAAGTTCAGCTAATGTGTCATCATTAGTAAAAATTGCACCACCATCACCATAGCATCCTAATGGTTTTGCGGGGAAGAATGATGTTGTTGCTGCATCACCAAAACTACAAGCTTTCTTACCATTGATGCTTCCACCAAATCCTTGAGCTGCATCCTCTAAGACTCTCAAATTATACGTCTTAGCAATTTTCTCAATTTCAATATGATCAGCAGGTAACCCAAATAAGTCTACTGGGATAAT
The DNA here is from genome assembly GCA_023420085.1 of Bacillota bacterium. Classification (GTDB taxonomy): domain Bacteria; phylum Bacillota; class Clostridia; order Lachnospirales; family Lachnospiraceae; genus JAEZWQ01. The sequence goes on along the minus strand of JAEZWQ010000040.1, from coordinate 5,921 downwards.
AACCTTTGGAGTAAGCTTACCTTCTTCTAATACCTTGTTAATGGCTTTTTCAAGTTTAGAAGTGTCAATATTAAAAGTATCTCTATCAACATCTACAAATATTGGTGTAGCCCCTCTAAATGAAACAATCTCTCCTGTTGAAAAGAATGTAAAATCTGGAACGAAAACAGCGTCCCCTTCTTTTATATCCCATGCCATCATGAGGAGAGTCATGGCTTCAGTTCCATTTGCGCAAGTAATACAGTGCTTGACACCTACATATTCAGCCAGCCTTTGCTCTAAGGTATTCACTTCTTTTCCACCGATAAAATTGGTGTTATTTATAACTTCTTGAATTGCTGAATCAATCTCATTTTTATATTTATCGTATTGAGCTTTTACGTCTCTAAATTCCATAGTCAATGCTCCCCTCAATTTACTTTTCTTTCAATTCGTCATTTTTTATTGTGTATTCTCTTTTACATTCGCTACACTTCAAATTGTTTTTTAGAGGTACTCCGCATTCACAAACCCATCCTATTTGCTTTGCAGGAACACCTGCCATTAGTGCATAGGCCGGAACGTCTTTTGTCACTACCGCTCCAGATGCAATCATTGCCCATTCACCAATAGTGTTTCCGCATACAATAGTTGCATTTGCGCCAATAGAAGCTCCATACTTAACTAAAGTTCTCTTATAAGCAGCTGGACCTTTGGGATATTTGCTTCTTGGTGTTAGATCATTGGTAAAAACCATAGACGGGCCACAAAACACATAATCCTCAAGTTCAACACCTTCATATATGGATACATTGTTTTGAATCTTAACAGCATTACCTATTTTCACGTTATTTGACACATTTACGTTTTGACCTAAGGAACATTTCTCACCAATCTGAGCCCCTTTGTGGACATGGCAGAAGTGCCATATTTTTGTACCTTCACCAATTGATACATTATCATCTATATAACTGCTTTCATGGACGAAGTAGCTCATCTGTTGAACCTTCCTTTGAAATCTAATGTACTGCACTTATCAAGTGGAAGTTTTACACTCTTTCCTTCAGCAGCTGACTTATAAATAGCAAGTACTAGCTCAAGTGCATTTCTTCCATCAACAGCTGTCACATATGGCTGTCGATCATTTTTAATTGCATCAATAACATCTGCATAGAGTGGATTATGGCCGAATCCATATACATTCGGCGGATTCTCATGGTATTTCTCTTTTACTTCTTCTGGATCATCTAGATTATCTGCAAACTGCCATTCCTCAATTAGATTTACAGACTTTCCGCCTGCTTTAACCGTTCCTTTTTCTCCAAAGATGTATAAAGTTTCTTCAAGATTTTTGGGATAAATATTTGTAGTACCCTCAATAATTCCATAACTTCCATTAGCAAACTTTACTAAGGCCATACCCAAATCTTCAGCATCAATGAATCCGTGGATTAGATTATCTGTCATCCCTACAACTTCAATTATCTCATCGCCCATCATCCATCTCAATAAATCTATGTTATGGATACACTGATTCATTAGAGCTCCACCATCTTGCTCCCAAGTACCTCGCCAAGGCGCTTGAGTATAATAATCTTCTCCTCTATTCCATCTGATATGGGCTGTACCATGCATCAGTCTACCAAAACGATCAGCTTCGACAGCTTCTCTAATCTTTTGTACGGACTTGTTGAATCTATTCTGGTGGCACGCACTGACCTTTATATTCTTTTTATTTGCTTTTTCAATGATTAAATCTGCTTCTTCTAAGGAAAGAGCTATCGGTTTTTCGATGATAAGATTTGTTCCAGCATCTATACAATCTAAAGCTATCTGACCATGCTTACCACTTTCAGTGCATATAGCCACAAGTTCAGGTTTCTCATTTTGAAGCATTTCCTTATAATCAACGTATTTCTTTGTTTTATTTGGCAGGTTAAAATTTTGAACCGTAGAATTCATTTTTGATTCGTCTATATCACATAACGCTACAATATCCAATTTATTTTCAAGTGCAGCTGCTATATGGTTTGGTGAAATTCTTCCACATCCGATAATCGCATATTTTAAACTCAATGGTACGCCCCCCTTATAACAACTCAATATTTTCACGTGTTTCTACATGCTTCATTGCATTCTTAGTATCAAAGATCGCCTTAGCATGTTTCTGAACAAAATTATAATCAACATTTGTGTGAGCAGTGGTTATGATAACAAGGTCCGCACTTTTAATGAGTTCTGCAGTAAGTTCCGGCTCACCCTTTTTAACTATGCCATGTTCGCGGTATTCAGAAACAAATGGATCATAATAAACAACCTGTGCGCCTTCTTTTTCAAGTTCTTCCATTACTCGAATAGCAGGGCTTTCTCTATAATCATCAATGTCTTGCTTATATGCAACACCAAGAATTAAGATTCTAGCACCATTCATAGCTTTCTTAAATCTATTAAGAATCTTGCTTGATCTCTCAGCGCAGTATTCTGGCATTCTATCATTCACCATCATAGAGGACTCAATCATTGATGTATGGAATCCATATTCTCTTGCCTTCCAGGATAAGTAGTAAGGATCTAGCGGAATGCAGTGTCCACCGAGACCTGGACCGGGATAGAATGCTTGGAAGCCGTAAGGTTTTGATTTAGCTGCATCTACAACTTCCCAAAAGTTGATGCCCATTTTATTACTTAAAATTGCTAACTCATTAACAAGTCCAATATTTACATTTCTATATGTGTTTTCTAGAATCTTTTCCATCTCAGCTACTGCAGGTGATGACACCCTATGAATAGGTGCCTCAAGGATTGCTTCATACATTGCTGCAGCAGTATCTGTACATTCAGGCGTGATTCCACCAACTACTTTAGGAGTATTTTTCGTTTTGTAAATAAGATTACCTGGATCTACCCTTTCAGGTGAAAAAGCAAGGTGGAAGTCCACTCCACATTTTAATCCAGATTTTTCCAGAATAGGCATCAATAGCTCTTCTGTAGTTCCAGGATATGTAGTTGATTCAAGAACTATCAACATATCCTTATGCATGTATGGCACAATGCTCTCAGCTGAAGCTTTAACATAGCTGATATCTGGTTGCTGATAAGCATCAAGTGGCGTAGGTACAGCAATACAAACGCAATCAGCAGATGCTACTTGTGCAAAATCCGTTGTAGCAGATAATAGTCCAGACTTAACGATTTCTTCTAGATCTTCATTAACAACATCACCGATATAATTCTTGCCTGCATTGACCATTTCAACTTTTGATTCTTGAACGTCAAATCCTATAGTCTTAAATCCTGCCTTAGCTTTTTCTACCGCTAAAGGAAGCCCTACATAACCTAATCCTACTACACCAAGAGTTGCAGTCTTTTCCATTAACTTCTTTTTGATACTATTCATTGATTTTTTCCTCCTAATACCTCAACTAAATTTTTTGAAAGATTTTTGAAATCATAATCCCTCGCTGCATATAAAGCATTAGTGCATAGTTCATTGTATTGAGCAACATCTAATTCTTTAATTTTAATTATCTCTTTTGACATCCTTTTTGCATCAGCATTGTCAATAACTACACCACATTTATACTTATTTATAAGGTCATATCCAAATTCACAATCCGACAAAGTTGGCTTTCCGCTAGCAAAATATTCAAACATTTTATTCAAGCTAGCTCCAAATTTCTTAATTTTGTTTTGTTCAAAATGAATTATATTTAAGTTAGATTTACTTAAAATATTGGGGATGTACTTTTTATCAATGAATCCTTTAAAAACAACATTATCTAAACCATTGTCGATACAATACTTTTCTAATGGTGCTTTATCGCTTCCATCTCCATAGATAATAAATTTTATATCTTCAAAACCCAATTTCTTAATTTCAAATGCTGCATCAACTATACTTTTTACATTATTAACAAGACGTATAGAGCCTGTATATATCACCTTAAAAGAATCTTTATTATCTAAATCTTTATCTTCAAGTGTATAATGTTCTTTATTGTAATTGAAGACTTCTAAATCTACCCCGTTGTTAATATGATGTATCTTATTAATGTCAATAGGTCCACCGTTTTTCTTATCCCACCCCTGCTCTATTATGTAGTCTTTACCACCTTCCATTGTAAACACAAGTTTATCCGCATTTTTATAAATCCATTTTTCCCCTGCATATAATAGTCGAAGAAATGGATTTTTTCTACTAACTATACCATAAGCAACAAAACTCTCAGGCCACAAGTCTCTGACTTCAACGATTGATTTACATCCGTATTTCTTACCAAGCTTTATTGCTGCAACAGCTGCAAACGGATGAGCGGTCGATCCAATAATAACATCGGGTTTATCAAGATTATCACTTACTTTAAGTACATTAAGATAATATTCAAACATAGTATAAATTCTCATCAATCTACTTTGAGAGTAATCTTTTGTCTTTATAAAATAGTATTGAAAATCTGATTCATCATATTTACGAATAATTGATTCATCTTTTATCATTTGTATATTGGTATTGTGTAAATAACTACCCACTAAAACAATTGGATTATATCCTAAGCGTTTTAAATACTTAGCAAAATTATAATGTCTATTTAAATGTCCATATTCAGGGGGCATATTATATTGATTTAGTATCCAAATCGTTTTCATTGATCGATCTCCCTTCCTAACAATCTATTGCTCTCAATAATCAATTTTTCATATTCAAATCGATCAACTTTCCCAACTCTTAATAAGTAATCACCAAGGTCTTCTGCTGTATCCATTCCTTCAGTAGAAATATCATCTTTCTTAAAAACCTTAGCGACTGTCATGAATATAATCTTCCAATCCTTAATAAAAGAAATATCTTCAATATAATCTAAATCAAGCGAAATCTTCTCTTCCCAAGTTACGTTGTTTCTACCATTAACTTGTGCCCACCCGGTCAGTCCTGGATGGACAGAATGTCTCTGCCTTTGTTCTTCTGACATGAAAACCATATCTCTTACGAGCTGTGGCCTAGGCCCTACAATACTCATATCTCCTTTAAGTATGTTGAAAAGTTCTGGCAGTTCATCTAGTGAAGTAGACCTTAGCATCCTACCAAACTTAGTAAGTCTAACTGAGTCTGGAAGCAGCTCCCCATTCTCGTCCTTCTCATCTGTCATAGTTGTAAATTTATACATAGTGAATATCTTCTCATTAAGCCCAGGTCTTTTTTGCTTAAACAGTACAGGACTACCGAGCTTGACTCTCACTAACACACCAACGATTATAAGTACCGGACTTAAAACGATAATTGCCATTAAAGACAAAATAAAGTCCATTGGTCGTTTGAGAAATCTTCTATATAGGCCTTTTGTAGGTGTAGCCATACTCGTATTTAATTCGCCATTATTCACTTTAACTTCTTTTTTAACTTCACTCTGCATTTATTAGCACCTACTTCTCATTCAGACCATAGGCCTTTTATAATCTCACATATCCTAGTTAAATCTTCATCCGTCATCTTAGTATCAGATGGCAAGCACACACCATTATCAAAGAGTTTCTCGCTCACATCTGAACCAACATAATCATATTCAGCAAAGAACGGCTGCATATGCATCGGCTTCCAGACAGGTCTTGATTCAATATTCTCTTTCTCTAATGCTTCCATAACATCAAGAGGTCTAACTGTACTCTTCAATGTCATTACACTCAGCCAATAGTTCGGCTCGTTCCAGTCGTTGATAGGCATGAACTCTACGCCTTCTAACTGACCAAGCTCTCTCTTATAAAACTCAAAAATATATTTCTTCTTTGCCACTCTGTGGTCTAATACTTTTAATTGTCCTCTTCCAATCCCAGCAACGACATTGCTCATACGATAATTGAACCCTAATTCGCTATGCTGGTAGTGCCTTGCTGCATCTCTAGATTGTGTGGATATAAAAGTCAACTTAAAAATCCCGATTTGTCTC
>JAEZWQ010000034.1 GCA_023420085.1 Bacillota bacterium | reverse complement strand
AAACACCCGTAACCATCCCGAACACGACGGTTAAGCCTTATTCGGCCGAGAGTACTGCACTGGCAACGGTGTGGGAGCGTAGGTGGATGCCAGTACCTAAGGACCTAGAGATAGGTCTTTTTTTTATTATTTATTAAATATATGTTGATAATATTTATTAAAGATATTATTATTAAGTTAGTGCTATATATTATAAATAAAGGAGTAAATATGTTTGGATTATTTAAGAAAAAGAGTGTAGACAATAATATTTATTCTCCTGTAAATGGAGAGATGATTGATATATCAACAGTAAATGATGAAATGTTTTCTCAAAAATTAATGGGAGATGGAGTTGCATTTATTTTGAAGGACAATATTGTTTTTTCGCCTTGTAATGGAACTATTACGGCAATTTTCCCAACTGGTCATGCCTTTGGTATAAAAATGGAAAATGGCGTTGAAATTCTTGTTCATATTGGGATTAATACTGTTGAATTAGATGGTAAAGGATTTACAATTTTACCCGAAGCAAAAATAAATAATAATGTTACAAATGGGATTGCCCTTATTGAATTAGATTTAGAATTATTAAAGGAAAGTGGATATGATCTTACAACTATGCTTGTTGTAACTGATACAAATGGAATAGATTTAAAATTTGATTCTCCTCGTAATGTAAGCAAGGATGATAAAATAATATTATGATAAAATTTGGTATAATTGGAACAAATAAAATAACTGATAGATTTATCCAAGCGGGTAATAGTGTAGAGGGTTTTTCCTTATCAGCAGTTTATTCAAGAAGTATTGATAGGGCTAAATATTTTGCATATAAGTATAATGTTAAATCTTATTTTGATGATATTGAAAAAATGGTTAATTCTAATTTAGTTGATGCCGTTTATATAGCTAGTCCAAACTCTTGTCATGCATCGCAGGCAATACAAATAATGGAGGCAGGGAAGCATGTACTATGTGAAAAACCTATTGCAGCTAATAAGCAAGAGCTTATGCTCATGATAGAAACAGCTAAAAGAAATAACGTAGTCCTTCTTGAGGCTATGAGAAATATATTTACACCGACTTATAAGAAGATTAAGGATGCTATTAAACAACTTGGAGAGATAAGAAGAATTTCTTTTCAATACTCTCAGTATTCAAGTAGGTACGATAATTTTAAGAATGGTATCATAGAAAATGCTTTTAAGCCTGAACTTTCAAATGGTGCTCTTATGGACTTAGGAGTTTATTGTATACATCCAATGGTCGATATTATGGGTGAACCAAAAGATGTAAAATGCATATTAACAAGGTTATCTAACTCAATAGATGGTAGTGGAGATATACTCTTTGATTATGGAAGTTGTATAGGAAGAGCTACATTTTCTAAAATTACAGATAATATAAATACTAGCTTTATAGAAGGTGAAGAAGCCGCTATGTATATAGATCATATAGCAGATCCTACTAAAATTGATATTATATATAGAAATGGCAATAATGAATCATATAAATTTAATATTACAAATAATAATATGGCATATGAAATAGAAGAATTTATTAGATTAATTATAAATAATGATGTAAATAATAAGTATTTATCTACATCTGTTTTGGAGATGTCAGTTATAGATAAAGTTAAAAATTCAAACATTTAATCGTACATAGAGATTAATAAAAAAGAAACATTATAATGTTTCTTTTTTTATAGAATATAAATATTTTATCCTAAATTAATTGAATAATAAAAAAACATTGAAAATATTTGAAAAAATTGTTATAATTATGTGGACTTTTAATACTGGGGGGGTAGGGAATGAAGAAATATTTTTTATTAAGCACAGCATTGGTGGTTTCTACATTTATTGCTATAGGTTGTGCAAATAATGTTGCTGAAAATAAAGAAAATAATAAAATTGCAGCCACAACTAATGTGGTAAGTAATAAAAAGATTGAAGATGCTTCTATAAATGATGTATTAAAGAAAGAAGCTAGAGTAAAAAAAGCTGAAGAAGCGAGAAAGGCTGAAGAAGCAAAAAAAGCTGAGGAAGCAAAAAAGGCTGAAGAAGCAAAAAAAGCTGAAGAAGCAAAAAAAGCTGAAGAAGCAAGAAAAGCTGAGGAAGCAAGAAAAGCTGAAGAAGCAAGAAAAGCTGAAGAAGCAAAAGCAGCTGAAGAAGCAAAAGCAGCTGAAGAGACTCAACCAGCTGAAGAAACCATAAATAATAGTGTTCCAACTGAATATGTAAATGGTGTTCCAGTTGGTGCTAAGGTTATACTTGGAGTAACAAGACAACAACAAGAAACTTATAATTATTGTGCTCCAGCTTCAGTAAGTATGATGTTAAATAGTGTAGGTATTGATGTAAGTCAAACTGAATTAGCAACAGCAATGGGAACAGCTGGAAGTTTTGGTACATATAATGCTGATGCTATTAAAGTATTAAATAGATATATGTATGGTTATGATTATCCATCTGGGAATCAAGCTGGTTATAGATTAGAATATGTTAGCTCAAATTTACCTGGATCTTGGGATATGACAAGAATGAAAAATAACATAATACGTTGTATAAATGATGGTCTTCCTCTTTACATATGTATAGATACAGGAACAATGTATGGATATTATTATGGAGATCATGCTGTAGTATGCAATGGATATATGTTAACACCGGATGGAAATGATATAGCATTAATTTCTTATATTGATCCAGCATATGGATCATTTGGTGGATATTATTATGTTACACCTCAACAATTAATAAACGCTATATCTGCAGCTACAGAACCAAATTATGCATGGTAATAAAAAAATAAGGACTAGGCTAATAGTAAAATTAGCCTAGTTTTTTAATTTAAATTACAATTGTAAGGAAACTATAAATTAAAATTTACGACACTCTATTATATATTTCATAATATGAATATATGTATAATAATTAATTATTAAAATTATTGTATTATATTATTTTAAAATAAAATAGAGCCCTATCAAAGATAGAGCTCATATATATTATCCAACGAATTCTACAAATTCTTTACCATATGTATGGCAAGCTTCAAGAGCTTCATCATCTGGATTATCATAAGCTTTAAGACCTTCACCTCTGAATAGGTTAGCGTTAGCATCTTTACATCTATCAGCCCATGTTTCAATCCATTCACCATCATTCCATTCATAAGAACCAAATATACCAATCTTTTTATCAGCTAATTGGTCTTCAAGATCAGCGAAGAATGGCTCAAATTCATCTTCTTCTAGTACTTCATCACCCATAGCTGGGCATCCGAATAGAACACCATCATAATCATTAATAGATTCATCAAAATCAGATACTTGGAATACGCTTACATCAGCGCCTGCTTCTTTTGCTCCAGCTGCAATTTCTTCAGCCATAGCTTCTGTATTTCCTGTTCCTGACCAATAAATTAATGCAATTTTGCTCATATAAATTTACCACCTTTCAAAATATTAGCCCTAGGCTAACTCTATAGTTAGATTATCATAAACTAATTCTAAAGTCAATAAAATAGATATTGTTCTAGTTAATATACATAATAGTATTAGTTATATTTCAATTTTAATTGGTTTATTATTTTCTACAAGATATAGGTCGAAATCAAATATATTTTTATTACTTTCTAATATGTTATTTAATTTGGCAAAGTCACTATACTCTATACGTAATGCTATGCCACAGCTTGCAGAAATTACTCTCAATACAGGCATTGTTCTTATTGAAATATATTTTGATAATATCTTTTTTAATGCAATTGCATGATGAGTATTATTAAATGTTATTGTATAATACATTATTTATTTTTAACTAAATTATATAGTGTTTTTACATGTATACCTGTTGCTCCTTTTGGTAGATATCCTGATGGAGCACTAAGCCATGCAGTACCAGCGATATCCATATGAACCCATGGAATATCTTTAACAAAGTTTTCCAAGAATAATCCAGCAGTTATGCAGCCTGGGCTTTTTTTACCAATGTTAGATAAGTCTGCGACATCTGACTTAATTAAATCCCTATATTCATCACATGATGGTAAAAGCCATACTCTTTCACCTGAAGTTTTGCAGGCATTTTTTACCTTATTCATTAAATCATCATTATTAGTGATTGCTCCAGTATATAATTCACCAAGTGCTGCTACACATGCGCCAGTTAGGGTAGCAAAATCAATGATTGCTTCAGGGTTTTCTCTATCAGCAACATAAAATAAAGCGTCTGCAAGAGTAAGTCTACCCTCAGCATCAGTATTACCAACTTCAATTGTTTTGCCAGACATAGAACCAATAATATCACCAGTTTTATATGCTTTTCCAGATATTAGATTTTCACAAGCAGCAACAACTGCAACTATATTAGCTTTTAAATTTGCTTTAGCAATTGCATACATTGCACCGATAACTGTACCAGATCCTCCCATATCTGCGTGCATCGTAAGCATCCCAGCTGGTGTTTTAATACAATATCCACCTGAATCATATGTAAGACCTTTACCAACAAAAGCAATTTTCTTATCTGAGTCTGGATCACCATTATATTTCATAATAATAAATTTAGGTTCTTTATCAGAACCTTGTGCAACTGATAAAAATGCTTTCATTCCAAGGTTTTCAATTTCTTTTCTATTTAAAACTTCAACATTAACCCCTACACTAGTAAGTTTTTCAGTTGCTATATTAGCAAGAGTTTCTGGATATAAATACATTGCAGGTTCATTAACTAATTCACGTGTTAAAAAGATACCTTCAATTAATGTTTTAACTTCTTCAATAGCATCTTCACATGCATTGAATAGTGAAACTTCTTCAACATAGAATTTATCTTTTTTAGACAAGAATTTATCAAACTTATAAGTAGCTTGTAACATACCTTCAACAATTGAACTAGTTGCATTCAAATTTGGTAGACTAGGTATTTCAAGATTGATTTCATTAATCTTAGCTTTATTTATTTCATTAATAAGTTTAAAAGATGCAATTCTTAATTTTTCGTCATCTAATTTATCCTGATCTCCAAGTCCCCAAAGTATTGTATTAGTTGAGTTGTATCCAGTATCACAGTAAACTTCACCTAATTTAGAATCAAAAAAACCATTTTCATTTGCAAATTTGCATAGGTCACAAGAATATTCAGTTGACTTAAAAAATGGTTTAACAACAAATTTATTTTTTTTATTTAGAACTATTTTCATATTAATATAGTGTATTATAAATTAACACAGTCTCCTTTCATAATATTTCAATGTAATTTTAATTCTAATTACATGCTTTGTCAAATATACATGTACAACAATATATAAATATCCTATAATTATTATAAATATTAATGTATGGGAGTTTATATGTCTATATATTTAGATAATGCGGCTACATCCTATCCTAAACCAAAGGAGGTAGCAGAAGAAGTCTATAATTATATATCAAATATTGGTTGTAATACATCAAGGAGTACTTTTTCAAGTGCGGATATAGTTGATGAGGTTATCTTTGATACAAGAGAAGAAATTGCTGATTTATTTAATTTTAACAATTCAAGTAATGTTATCTTTACAAAAAATGTTACAGAATCTTTAAATACTGTTATTTTAGGACTTATTGAAGATGGTGACCATGTAATCGTAACACCATTTGAACATAATTCAGTAATGAGAACATTAAATAATATAAAGAATAGCATTAATATAGAATTTGATAGGATTGACTATGTTGATAATAATATCGATATTAATAGTATTAATAAGCTAATTAAAAAAAATACAAAACTTATAATTGCAACACATGCTTCTAATGTTTCTGGTAGTATAATTCCTATAAAAGAAATTGGAAAGATTGCAAGAGAAAGGAATATTATTTTTGTAGTTGATGTTGCTCAAACAGCAGGAATTATAGATATAAATATGCAAGAATTATTTATTGATGCTCTTTGCTTTACGGGCCATAAAGGGCTAATGGGACCGCAAGGTATAGGCGGGTTTATCATAAATGACAAGGTTGCAAAATTATTAAGACCACTAATAACTGGTGGAACAGGTAGTTTTTCTGATACAGAATTTACACCAGATATTTTACCAGATAGGTTTGAAGCTGGTACACCAAATATTCCAGGTATTTTTGGGTTAAGAGCTGGCATAAAATATATAAAAAATGTAGGAATTAGAAAGATATATGACCATGAAATGAAGCTTACAAAGGTATTTCTAGATGAAATATCAAAAGAGAAAAGAGTTAAAATAATTGGTGAAAATAGCATAAAAAATAGATTGGGTGTTATTTCATTAGATTTTATAAATATGGATAACGCTGTTATAGCATATAGACTATCCAATGAATATGATATAGCAAATCGTTGTGGTATGCATTGCTCTCCAAATTCTCATAAAGTATTAGGTACATTTCCACAAGGTACAGTTAGAATATCATTTGGCTATTTTAATACATTAGACGATGTAGATAGATGTATAGTAGCTATTAAAAATATCATTGAAAGCTATTAAAAAAAACTTATTCTATATCTAATTAGATATAGAATAAGTTTTTTATTTATTCTTAAAAATAATATCGCTATCAAGATATACTGTAAAAGGACCTTCATTTACAATATTGACTACCATATGTTCTCCAAAAGCACCTCTATAAGTAGTTATATTATAAATGTCTTGTAATTCGTTTAACATTAATTCATATAGATCATTTGCCTTATTAGGTTCCATAGCCTCTATAAATGAAGGCCTATTTCCGTGAGAACAATTTGCATACAAAGTAAATTGTGATATTAATAGGATACTTCCTTTAACATCCAATATAGACAAATTAGTTTTGCCATTTTCATCTTTAAATATTCTTAAATTTGATATTTTTTTACACATTTTTTTTACAATTTTCTCATTATCGTCATGTGTAAATCCTACAAATATACAATATCCATTATTTATGTTTGATATTGTATTATTATTGACACTCACATCTGAACTTGAAGTAACTTGAATTAAAATTCTCATTTTATATCTCCTAAAAATATGTTATCCTAATTATAGCACGAGGTGACATATGATTGAGAATAAATTTAATGAAGAGAGATATTTACTATTGAGTTGCTCGGATAAATCAGAAGAAGAAATAAATAAGGATTTAGATGAATTAGAGGAATTAGTTATAGCAGCTGGAGGAATACCTATATCAAGATGTACACAAAGACTAGATAAGGTAAACCCAAGAACATATGTTGGTAGTGGTAAGATAGAAGAGATTAAAAATGTAATATTTCATTTAGATATTACTGGTGTTGTATGTGATGATGAGTTAACTCCCTCTCAAATGGCAAATCTTAGTAACGAACTAGATCTAAAAGTGATTGATAGAACGATATTAATACTTGATATTTTTTCCAAAAGAGCGATGACAAAGCAAGGTAAGCTACAAGTAGAGCTTGCGCAATTAATGAATTACTATACCCATATGAAGGGAAACTGTAATCTTTCTAGGCTTGGTGGAGGAATTGGAACCCGTGGTCCAGGTGAGAAGAAGTTGGAGCTTGATAGGAGATATATAAGGAATAATATTAATAATTTAAGGCATGAGCTAAAAGAACTAAAAAAGCATGAAAAAGTTATAAGAGAAAATTTTAACTCAAAAGGTTTATTCAAAATATCTATTGTGGGGTATACCAATGCGGGTAAATCCACATTACTAAATAGATTAGCAAATGCGGATGTATTAGAAAAGGATATGTTATTTGCTACGTTGGATTTAGCAACTCGTATTGTAACATTACCGATAGGTCAAAAGATATATCTTACAGATACTGTTGGATTTATAAATAAGCTACCTCATAATTTGATTGAGTCATTTAGATCAACACTAGAAGATGCAAAATATTCTGATGCAATAATTCATGTTATTGATGCTTCTGACAGCGATTGTATTAGAAAAATGCATTTTGTATATGAAATATTAAAAGAACTTGATATTAATAAACCGATAATTACTATATTTAATAAGATGGATCTAATTGACAAAGAAATTACTTTTAAAGATCCGAATGCTGATTATATTATTAGGACGTCTATTAAAAATGGCAAAGTTGATGATGTTTTAAGAGCGATAGAGGATTTAATAAAAAAGAAATTAGTAAATATATCAGCAACAATTAAGTACAGTGATTACTATATAATCGATCTGATTAGAAATGAATGTCAGCTTTTATCAATTGAATATAGAGATGATGAGATATATTTTGAAGCTATGGTTAATGAAAAATTATTTAATCTTATTCATAAGATTAAAATTAGAAATAGTTAAAATAGACATTATAATTTATATAAAAAAAGAGATTCTAACACTTTTATATTATTAAAAATGTTAGAATCATTTTATTATATAGTAAATGCTATTATAATACCTCCATCATTTGCATAGAAGCTAGATAATCCTCTAGTATGATCAATTATAATTTTATTAAATATATCATAACAATTAATTTTTTTAAGGCTACCAATAAATGCTTCAACTTTATCAAATGCATTCACATGGCTTATATATAGGTTTGATATATTAGGTAATTTTATATCTTTTTTTACTATTTCAGCAAGATTTGATAGAGCTTTACTTATACCATGACCTTTACCTGCTTGTACGATCTCACCATTTTTTTGTGTCATTATAGCCTTAATATTTAGTTTTCCAACTAGGAATGCTTTTAAACCACGGATACGGCCATTCTTTATAAGTGTATCCATATCGTCAAGTATGAAATAAGTTTTTGTACTATTGATTATATTTGTAACATGACTAATGATTTTTTCAAAATTATAATCTTTTTTAATACAATCTACAATTTCATGTACTACAAGTGTTTCGGCAGCAGAAGCAGAAGATGTATCAAATATATGTATTTTTGCTTTTGGATTTTTTGTTAAATACATATCCTTGGCTATACAAGCACTATTGTTACTTCCACTAACAGTACTACTTAAAGTTACAACGAATATTTCACTAGCATCTCCAAAAGCTTCAAAGTAAGCTTGAGGTGATGGACATGAAGATTTACCAGCAGTTGGTGCAAGCTTGATATTTTTTATCATATCTTCTATATCAATATTAAAATCATCTATAAAAGTTTTATCATTTACATCGATGATAAGTGGTACTATTTCAATATTGTGTTCCTTTACAAAATCTAAAGAAACATCACAACCACTATCAGCAACTATTTTAATTTGTTTCATTATACCTCCTAGGTAGTTTTAAATGTCGTTACTCGTATATTACCATATTTTTATTTATTTGAATAGTTATTATAATAATAGGTGTAGGTATTATTACCTATATTGTAATTAAATCCAGTAGCGGTATTGTTTCCACCTTTTATTGCTTCAATATTATGTATATCTGATTCATTACATTTATGCTTAATAGAAAGTTTTTTAAGAATACTTGATCTTGTATTATAGATATATGAAGAATCGAATAATCTAAGCTCATCTAGAGTATCAAATTCAAAAATATCGTTACTACTATATCTACGGATGTAGAGAGGTAATTTATCAATATTTTTTAAATATATAGCCTCCCATAGTAAAGAGTTATACTCATCATTGTTATATATTTGTTCTATCATTTGTATTAATTTTTTACTGAATGATTCATCGAAAAAAACATGTCCAAACATACAATATTTATCTTCTCCACCTATGTTAACATCGATAATACGATCTGAGCTATCTATATCAACTGCCCATTCTGAGTCAGTATATTTAAAATGTACACATGAATAAAATGGATTTAATTCTTTTGATAAAAAAGGATTATTTTGATAATAATTATCTGCACAGCATATATATGAGTTTTTTAAATGGTCTTTGACTGCATACAAAGAGCTGTAGTTATTTTTTGTATTAAAATCACTATTATATATAATCTTAATTCCAAATTTATCTCTTAGATACTCGAATTTTTCTGCTTTATATCCAGTAACTACAATAATTTCATTTATACCAGAAGATTGAAGCTGATTTATTAAACGTTCAATCATAGGTTCACCTTTTACATTTAATAGAGCCTTAGGATTCTCAAATGATAGAGGTGCAAATCTACTTGATGTTCCTGCAGCCAATATAATGGCATTATCAACACTGATAGTTTTCAATCTATTTATTGTTTTTTCATAGTAATATTTTGCATAATAATATTGTTTATCAGCATATTCATTAAATTCATTACCACACTGACGTTTGAACTCACACCAATTACTCCAAACAAGGCCACCAACACTTAGATAAGCATATATTTTTGTTCTTATATCATAAGGACAATTATTATCATAATATATATCAATTATCTTATCTATCATCTCATCATCATAGAGTGAATATAAACAAAACATAGCTATGTCTATGTCAGGGTCTTGCATTGCAGCATATTCCCAATCTATTAAAATAGTTTCATCATCATTTAATAAAAAATTATCTGCTACAGGATCTACATGAGATAAGATAGATTCTTTTTTTATACCATTTATCCAGTTTTGAAGTGATAAAACCTTCATTTTAGTATTAAAATAATCATTATATTTAGATGGGCTAGTTAAAAGTTTTTCATAATATTCAAGCTGTTCAAATAAATTAAATTCATGACTACACTTTAATTTTTGATCATGTAGTTTGCGCAATTTTTCCATGCATTTTGAAACGTCATCAAGGTTTTGTGGATTACATACACGTGAATTTTCAATATATTTAGATATTTTATACCCATGTTTAGGATCTATATATATTATTTCATCAGATATATTTAATCCACTTATTAGAGAATATACATGGGCTTCATTATAACGATTTATAATTTTATTTGTACCTTCTCCAGGTTTTCTGAAAAGATATTTATTATTGTTAATTTCAAATAAATATGAATGATTTGTCATTCCTAGCTTTTGAGGAGTGAAATTTTTTATATCTTCTTTATTGCAAGAAAAAATATTAGCAATAGTATCAATAATATCTGAATAATTCATATAACCTCTTAAGTTGTTAAGTTTACTTATTTCTGCAATATATCACAATGCCTATAATAATGCAAGTTATAGAATAATTGCTGATAGTAAATAATACAAATACACATTGATATTATTTTATTTTGAATATTTATAGTTATATTTATATATGTGTTTAAATAATGAAAATTATTGTAAAAATATTGCAAAGGAAAAAATTTTCAGTTATTATATGTTTAGTTTAATAATTAAAAAGATTGATAAACTTATATATACTTGCAAATATTATCTAGGAGGATTCATGAGAAAAAATGTTCATAGATTAATAAAAATAGGTGGCTCATTATTAATCACGACAATTATTGTTCTAAATACTGATGTTATAAACAATAACAGTGTTTTTGCAAATGATAAAATTGTTAATAAAAATGATGATATTAAAACTAAAATACAAAATACTGAAAATGAATTAAATGAGTTAGTAATTAAATCAGATATCATTTCTAAAAAATTAGGTGATCTTGATAAGCAAATTAATGAAAAAAATTTCCAAATTAACAATATAGAGTCAAGTATTGCCGAAGATGAAAAGATATTAAAACTCAGTAAAGATGAAATTGAAAAATCTATAAAAAGTGAAGAAGAAAAAATTGAATTTTATCAAAGTGAAATTACAAGATTAGAAAAATTACTTTTAGATAAAAGTAGTAAAGATAATATAGATGGATATAAAAATAGAATTAGAGAAATAGATAATCAAATTAATGAGATTAAACTTAAAATTACAAATATTGAGCATAATAAATCATTGTCAATTATACCAGTTGATGATGAATATATAGTAGCATTAAAAAAATATGCAGAAATAAATGGAACAGATGGTAAAGAAGAATTAACAAAAACTCTAATAAAACATAGCTATAAAGACTTAGTATGGGAAGCTAGTGAAGAAGATAAAAAGAGAAGTATATCATTAGAGAATCTAAAACAAAATGATAAAGATGAAATTAATGAATTTGCTATAAAAAATATTAATGCTATAAGAAGAAAATTTGGATACAGTGATGTAAGACTAACAGAAGGAGTTAAAAACTTTTCTGAAGATGTATTTAAACAATATAGTAATAAAAAGGATACAAGAACTTATCTAAGTGGACATGATAATGAGATCTTAAATAGTACTGCTACAAAGCATGGACTAAGATCTACAACAGGTGGTCAGCTATATGAAGATCTTTATTCTGCTACAGGGACCAATATTACTATTGATAATATGGGAAAAGCTAAAGAAGCTGTTATACAAGCTGTAGTTGGATTTTTGTATAATAACGAAGAATGGGAACATGCTAAGAGTATAACAGGTGTATTTCATGCTAGTAGCAAACAATATGATATGCATACTGGATTTAGTCTTATGAAAAATGGATTTGAATTCCATGTTATAGGGGTCCCTGATAATTATATTTTAGATAAGTCTAAATATTCAACTACACTTGTTAACTCAAAACTAAATTCTAATTCTGAAGAGAATGATCAAGAAGTTCAGCTAGAACGACAAAAAATTATAGAATTAGAAAAAGAAAAGAAAGAGTTAGAAAAAAAGATTAAATCTGATAATGGCGCTCGAAGTCGTTCTAGAAGATCATTGGATAATAACCTATCTTCTAATGAGATAAGAGAAAAAATAGATAATTATAAAAAGGGAATTATAGAAGCTAAGGAAATTATTCAAAAACTAAAGGAAGCATTGAAAAAATTTGAAGAAAATAGATTAAAAGTAATACAAAGATTAGAAAAATCTAAAAAAGATTTAATATTATTAAAAGATGAATTAATAAAATTAAATGAAGAAAGAAAAGTTACTCAAAATATTTATAACAGACTTGATGATTCACGAAAAGAAATGTTAAAAACATTAAATGAATTTAAAAAAGGAAGTAATGAATCATTAAATCCTAAAGAGAATATTGGTGGAATAAATGTTGATATAATAAAAAATACTATTAATAAAAATAGTATGATTGATAATAGCAAAGAATTATCATCAAAAATTGAATCAACATTAGTTAAAAATTTGAATACAAGATTAATACTAGATAACAATAGTAATCAAAAGGAAGAAATTAAAATTAGTGATTCTAATAAATCTAGTGACAAAAAAGCCCTTCCTAAGACTTCAACACCTTTTGGAGCTGCATATATTGTCTCTTTATTAACATTATTGGGTGGTTTAGTCTTAAAAATATATAGAAATGATTAGACATAGGTTTTCCTATGTCTATTTCTTTATAATAAATATATACATAATTTTAATTAAAATATATAATAATATTTAGATTATAAATTTAGGAGAGGAAACATGAATATAGAAGGTATTATTGTTGGAATAGGAACATTTTTACTTATTGGAATATTTCATCCAATTGTAATAAAGGGAGAATACTATTTTTCTAAAAAAATTTGGCCAATATTTTTAGTAGTGGGAGTTATTACACTTGTCATATCTTTGTTTATAGCCAATACAATTATAAGCTGCCTAGTAGCAGTTTTTGGAATTTCTTGTATTTGGAGTATACATGAACTAATAGATCAAGAAAAAAGGGTAAAAAAAGGGTGGTTTCCTAAAAATCCAAATAGAAACTATGATTAGTATTATCTAGTATATTAATATACAATTATTCACACTAAATATTTTGTATGATATAATTATATTATTAAATTTAAGGAAGAAGAATATGAAAATTTTTGATATTTTAGGCCCTATAATGATTGGCCCTTCAAGTTCGCATACAGCTGGAGCATGTAGAATAGGCAATATGGCTAGAGGTATTGCAGGTAAAGGATTTACAAAAGTAACATTTGAATTGCATGGATCATTTGCAGAAACTTATAAAGGTCATGGTACAGATAGAGCATTGCTTGCAGGGATATTAGGTTTTGAACCAGATGATGAAAGACTTAGAGATTCGTTTAAATATGCTAAAGAAAAAGGAATTGAATATGAATTTATAAAAAAAGATTTGGGGAATGTTCATCCAAATACTGTTAAAATTATTTTATATTATCCAAGTGGAAATCAATTTTATGTGACCGGATCATCAATAGGTGGAGGCAATATTGTAATTATTGATATTAATGGAAATTCAGTAACATTTACTGGAGATCATCCAACATTAATTTTAAGGTATAATGAACAACTTGGAGTTATTGCATGGCTATCTACGCTATTATCTGAAAATGGTTATAATATTGAATCTATGAAGACAATAAAGACTCATAGTCATGTTTCTTTAATTGTTGAAACAGATAAGGATATAGAAGAAGAATTAAGAAATCAAATAAAAGAAAATAAAAGATTTAGTTATTATATTTATGTAACGAAATAGAGGATGAATTATGTTTGAAACAGCGGATAGTTTAATTAAATATTGTAAAGAAAATAATTGTACTATAGCTGATGCAGTTATTAATAGTACGATAGAAGATAATCAAACTACTAGAGAAGAAATATTTAATGAATTATATAAAATTATAGAAGTAATGGAAAATTCAGCAATCTACTATACTGAGAATAAAAGTAAAACAGAATTGGGAATGATTGATGGGTTTGCATATGAAATGATGAAGTATGCAAAAGGAGAAACCATTACAGGAACCTTTTTGAATGAAGCTATGGCAATGGCTTTCTCAACATTAGAGATGAGCGCTAATATGTTTAAGATAGTTGCTGCTCCAACTGCTGGTGCATCTGGAATTTTACCAGCAGGATTAGTCAGTTTTACTAAAAGGTTTAATCTAAATAGGGAACAACAAGCTATGGCTTTACTCACAGCGGTTGGAATGGGAGAATTTATTTCAAGATATGCAAATTTTTCAGGTGCTGAAGGTGGATGTCAAGCTGAATGTGGATCTGCTGCTGCAATGACAGCAGGCGCATTGGTATATTTAATGGGAGGAAGCGTTGAGCAGAGTCTACATGCGGGTTCTTTGGCCCTTTTACACGTATTAGGTTTAATTTGTGATCCGATAGCAGGTCTTGTTGAATATCCATGTACATTTAGAAATGCTTCTGGTATTGTTAATGCTATGATATCAGCTGATATGGCATTAGCTGGGGTGAAATCAATAGTCCCTTATGAAGAGGTTGTTAAGACTATGGATAAAGTTGGTAAAGAAATCCCTGCTGTTTCAAGAGAAACAGGACTTGGAGGAATAGCAGCATCAGATACAGGATGTAGAATTAGACAAGACTTTTTAGGGAGATAATAATGAGAAAGAATAATAAATTAATATTTGCACTTATTTTGTTAGTTGTTGTTTTAATATTACTAGTTGTCGCATATATGAAGACATCTAATAGTATTAAAGAAAGAAATCAACATAATCAAGTAAATAATGATCTTGTTAAAGATTTCGGTGAAGACAAGAATAAAAATGAAGATATAAAAGAAAGTAAATCTGAGAAAAAGTCGCCTGAAAAAGATGATAGTAAAAATGAAGGTGATGATAAAAAAGATAATAAAGGTGAAAGTTCGCAAAAATCTAATTTAAATTCGGGTAATAATTCAACTAATAAGGATCAAAATAGTACAAATAATACTAATTTAAATAAAGATAACAATCACAATAATAATAGTAATAATAATACTAATAATATTAGCTCTAATAATACAAATGAAAATAAAGAAAATGAAAATAAAGAAAATGATGGAAATCTGAATAATAAGGATAATACACCTAGTGAGGATCCGTCACATAAAGATGACAAAAATAATGAAAATAAAGAAAATAAAAATGATGATTATAAATCAGAGACACATTTAGGTGAAATTATTGATGGTTGGTATACTTGGCCTTCATTATTTGACAATGAGGAGAGTGCAAAAGCTTTTGCAGACAATTATTTGTTTAATGTAAAGTATATTGATATAAATTCAAAGAGATATTATTTTAATGCTTATAAATACGATGTCATTAGGTATAAAGACAATACGGTTGCAGGAACTAGGGTACAATTTAAATTAACTGAGAATTAGAAATGAAATATTTATTTATTATTAATCCATCTGCGAATAGCGGAAGAGCTAAAGGATATAAGACAAAAATAAAGAACTATATGGATTATAAGAAGAAAAAATGTAATTCTATCGAAGAATATAGTATTAAGATGACAAATAGACCTAACCACGCTACTCTAATTGCATCGCAATTTGAAGGGGAGTATGATGTTATTGTAGCTGTTGGTGGAGATGGAACTGTTAAAGAAGTTGCAACAGGTCTTATATATTCAAAGAAGATAGCAATGGGAATTATACCTGCTGGAACTGGTAATGACTTTGTAGCCGGATTTAAATTAGAAACATGTTTAGAAAAAGCAATTGATGCAATTTTAACAAATAAGATTAGAACATGTGATGTTGGAACTGTAAATGGTAATTTGTTTTTAAATGTAGCAACAATTGGATTTGATGCAGAAGTTGTTAAGAATACATATTTTTATAAAAGTATTATAAAATCATCATTATCTTATAAATTAGCAATAATAAATACTTGGATAAAGTATGTACCTATCGGTGTATCTAAAGATAGAGTTAAAAATAAAATAACTCTTCTTGCTGTAGGAATAGGGAAGCAATATGGTGGAGGATTTCCTATTTTACCTAATGCAATATATGATGATGGATTATTTGATATTTGCTGTATAAGCAAGTTAAATAGGGCGCAAATATTGATGCTTATGCCTAAATTAGTAAAAGGCAAGCATTTAGAACTAAAAAAATATGTAAAAAGTTTTAGAACAAGCAATTATGAAGTTACTATTGATAGAGATACAGTTCTTAATATAGATGGTGAGCTTACAAAGATAAATAAAAATGAATTGATAAAGTTTAAGATAATTCCAAAAGCAATAAAAATTGTAGGATAAATATTACGATAAAAAATATACCTTATTTATAAATAAGGTATATTTTTGTGAATATATAATAATTATTTAATATTTTTTTTTAAAGATTCAAATTGATGTATATGACTTTTTTGATTACTTATAAGCTTTTTTCTTCTGAGCGAATATGGGAAAAGAGATATAATGGCTATTGCAAGTGCTATAGCACAAGATGTTTTAATTGTTGCTAATCCATACATCTGAGCATCAGAAAAATTATTTCTGACAATTGAATAAGCAGTATTATAAATTCCGGCCCCTGGTACAATAGGGAATATTCCTGGTATATAAAATATAGGTGCAGGTGCTTTTTTATATTTTGCAAGAATCCTAGCGAGTATAACTATACTTAATGCTGAAAATAGGTTTGATATAAATACTCCAAAAAAATTATCAGAAATTAGATAGACTAACCATCCTATTCCACCACATATACCACAGTAGAAGATGTTTTTTGGTCTTATTTCAAATAATGCAGCAAAACCTATAGTACCTAACATGGCATAAATAAAATCAAATATATATCTTTCCATATTTACCTCAAATAAAATTAAATACTAAACCAACACCAACAGCAATTGATGAGGCGATCAATATAGCTTCAATAACCCTTATGATACCAGAAAGATAATCATTATTTGTAATATCTCTAATACCATTTGTTAGCAGTATTCCAGGTACTAGAGGCATTATTGAGCCAATAATTATTTTATCAACATTATCACCTAGTTTTAAATACATAAAAAATACAGCAGTAATTGTTATGCTTATACTAGCAATTAAATTTTCTAAAACACCATTTAACCTTTTTTTACGAGTATATTTTAATAAACCATTAATAAAAACACTAATAATAGCTGATAAAATACAATCTTTATATGTACCACCGTATAAACCGGTTAGAGCACCACATCCAATAGCAGCTGCAAAATAGGTAGTATAATCAGGCCATATTTTTTGAGTTTTTATACTATTTAATATTTTTTCTGCCTCGTATAAATCAACTTCATGACTAGCAATTTTTCTTGATAAAGTATTTATCGCCTCAACCTTACCTAAATTAGAAGAATGAGTTCTAATTTGCTTGTTTTTTGCAAGTACAATACCATCTGAAGATGCAGTAGCAAATAAGCCATTTGTAATTATAAAACTATCAAATTCTTCAATTCCTAGTGACTTAGAAACAATATTCATAGTATCAATAACTCTTAATGTCTCCGCGTCACATTCAATTAACATTTCACCCATGCTTACAACTAATTTAAAAGCTCTATTAAAATCCTTCATTTTCTTCACTTATCTTAAATTTTAATTCTTTAATTCCATATCTAATAAAAAGTATTGATGATATAAATGCAATTATATCAGAAAGTGGACCGCTATATAATATACCATCTAAACCAAAAATCATTGGCAGTATAATAATTGCTGGAATAAGCACGAATACCTGTCTTATAAGTGATAAGGTAGCAGATATTAATGGCTTGCCAATTGCTTGAAAATACATGACATTAACGATCTGAATACCAACTATTAAAGTTGTAATCATATATATCCTTATAGCATGTATTCCAAAATTATAAAAAGTTCCTTTATCACTGTCAAAAATAGATATTATAAAACCAGGAAATAACTGTATAACAATCCAACCAATAAACGTTACAATCGATGCAAAGACAGCAGATCTTTTATAAGCTTCATAGACTCTTGAATAAAGTTTTGCACCATTATTAAAAGAAATTATTGGTTGAAAACCAATTCCTATTCCAACGCATATAGAAGTAACTATCAAATATATTTTTAGAACAATTCCAACTGCAGCAAGCGCAATTGTTCCACCAACCTCTGGAGTGAGATCACCGTAATACACAAGTGAACGATTAAGCACAACCTGCGTTAATATACCACCAATTTGTAGAATAAAAGAGCTTATTCCAATATACATTGATCCTTTAACAATCTTTAGGTCATCAATAGATAATTTGAATAAATTTTTAAAATCAATTTTTAACCTACCCTTTGTCTGCATATGATGAATCATCAATATAGCTGTTATAAACTGTGAAAGTATAGTAGCAATAGCAGCACCTCGTATATTGAATAAATATATGAAAATTGGATCAAGTATTGTATTTAATATTGCACCAGATACAATGCATATCATTGCTTGTTTAGGAGCATTATCTGCTCTTAAAATTTTATCCATAACAACAATCATCATATTAGCCCATGTGCCAAGTATAATAACTGAAGTATATTGAATGCTTGCAGAGATTATATCATTACTAGCGCCAAACATACCTACTAAAGGCTTGATGAAAATAGACCCTAAGATTGTAATAATAATAGCTGTAATTGTAACACAGCTAAAAGTTGCTCTGTATGCAGACAAGGCCTTTTCTATATTTTTTTCACCTAATCTTGTGGAAATGTATATACCTGAACCAACACCAAATAATACTGCCAATGCTAAAATGAGCATAAATACAGGGAAAGCTACAGTGGTTGCAGCATTTGCATCTGGACCTATAAGCTGACCTAAGAAAATTTGATCAACAATATTATAAATAGCATTTATAACCATTGATATAATAGCAGGTATCGTAAATTTTTTTAATAATTTTGGAATTGGTTCAGTTCTTAAAGGATTATTTAATAATAAGTCACTATTCATACTACCTCCACGCATAAAAAAACATTGGCACATCCAATGTAATATTAATTTTATCATATAATAGCAAAATAAATCAATATAGAATCCTTGCTGGTTTGCACACAAAAAATTAACCAAAAATTCAAAAAACTATGTTATCCTAAGAAAAAGGAGTGTTATGAAGATAAGAAGATTAATTATACCAATGTTGATATTTGGCCTAGTATTAGGTGGATGTGCTAATAGTACAGATAATAAAAATAATAGTGAAAAAACAAAAGAACAAAGTAAAACAACTGCTAATAATAAAATTAAAGTTGATATTGATAAACTTAATGAACAATTCACACAACCTAAAAGTGGAGAAATTACAGCAACAATAAATGTTAAGGATTTTGGTAGTATTAAAGTAAAGTTTTTTAAGGATGTTGCACCGAAGGCAGTAGAAAATTTTATTACACATGCTAAGAATGGTTATTATAATGGTCTTACATTTCATAGAATTGTAAATGACTTTGTAATTCAAGGAGGAGATCCAAAAGGAGATGGAACAGGTGGAGAGAGTATTTGGAATAAACCTTTTGAGGATGAATTTCCAAGTATAGATAATCCTATTCCATTTCCATATAATGGAGCCCTTGCGATGGCAAATTCTGGAGCGAATACAAATGGAAGTCAATTTTTTATTGTAAATGCGTCATATAGAAAAAGTGTTGAAGATCAGATGAAAAAGGCAGGATATCCAGATGAAATGATAGAACTTTATAAAAAGCATGGAGGAACACCACATCTATTTTTAGCTCATACAGTTTTTGGACAAGTATATGAAGGAATGGATATTGTTGGAAAGATAATGCAATCACAAGTAGGTGGAGAATCAAAGGTTGTAATTGAAAGTATTGACGTTAGTGAATAAATAGGAGGTTTATTATGAACGATTATAAGATACTAGTAGTTGATGATGAAGCTAGAATGAGAAAATTAATTAAAGATTTTCTTATAAAAGAAAATTATCTTGTTTATGAAGCAGGGGATGGCGAGGAAGCTATTAAAATATTCAATGAAGAAAAAATTGATTGTATATTGTTAGATGTAATGATGCCTAGAAAAGATGGTTGGGATGTGTGTAGGGATATTAGAAAAAATTCCGATGTACCAATAATAATGTTAACTGCAAAAAGTGAAGAATCTGATGAATTACTTGGATTTGAATTAGGTGTAGATGAATTTATAACAAAACCCTTCAGTCCTAAAATATTATTAGCTCGTATAGAATCTATTCTAAGAAGATCTAAAGGAAGTAATATCCAAGAAGTAATTGAAGTTGGGGGAATAATACTTGATAAAAAGGCACACACTGTTACAATCGATGGAGAATTAGTAGAGCTAAGCTTTAAAGAGTTTGAGCTTTTACAGTATTTCCTTGAGAATAAAAGTATTGCTTTATCAAGAGAAAAGATATTAAATAATGTTTGGAATTATGATTACTATGGTGATGCTAGGACGATAGATACCCATGTAAAAAAACTTAGAAGTAAACTTGGTGATAAAGGAAGTTATATAAAAACAATATGGGGAATGGGATATAAATTTGAGGAGTAATCATGTTAAGAGGCACAGGAATTAATACAAGATCTATGTCTGTGCGAACTAAACTAAGCCTTTTAATGTTTGTCATTATCATATTTTCAGTATGCTTTATGGCATTCATTAATTGGCTTTTTTTAGGTAACTATTATATGTATCAGACTAAACAAAATTATGAAAAGAACTTTTATAAAATTAAGTCAGCGGTTAAAGAAGCAGAAGCAAGTCCGATTGCTACAATAACTGGTCTTGATTACCTAGCAAAGGAAATTAGTAGCAATAATAATTGTTCGGTATCATTTAGGTATATTGATGAAAAAGGATCATATTTCAGATTCTATGCGGGTACTCAACCACAAATCCTTCTTATAAGTAAGCTTACAGAATATTTAGATAATAATTTTTCTGAAAACACTAAAATTGATAAACAGTTGGATGGTGCAAGAATTCAAACTGTAAAAGAAACTTATGGTAATACAGAAACTACATGGATTGAGATGTGGGGGATAATTGATAAAAATTTGGCTTTTATAATAGTTTCAAACTATGATGATATAGTTAAACTATCACAGACCTCATCTCAATTTGTTATAATAATAGGATTTATATGTGCCCTTATTTCTATGATCCTTGCATATATAATTGCATATAGATTCTCAAAGCCAATACAAGATATAAATAAATTAACTCGTGATATGTCAAATATGAACTTTGATAAAAGATATGATGGTAAAAGCTATCGTGAAATTAACGAATTGGGTAATAGTGTTAACCATATGAGCGATAGAATAGAATCATTTATAAATGAACTTAAGGTATCAAATACAAAATTGATGCATGATGTAATAAAGCGAGAAGAAATTGATGAAATGAGAAAGGAATTTATTTCCAATGTTTCACATGAGTTAAAGACCCCAATAGCACTCATAATGGGTTATGCAGAGGGACTTAAGGCGGGAATCAATGATGTTGACAAAGAAGATAGAGAATTTTACTGTGATGTCATTATTGATGAAAGTAAAAGGATGAACAGTATGGTTAAGGATCTTCTTATGTTGAATGAACTTGAATTTGGTAAGCCGCAATATTATATTGAAAAATTCGATATAGTTGATTTTGTTAAAAATATTATTGATTCATATAAGATTGTTTTTGACAATAAGGGGATTAAGGTGCAATTTGAACAGGATGTCAAACATATTGATGTATGGACAGATGCAAGCAAAATGGAAACTGTTATAAGAAACTTTATTACAAATGCAGTTAATCATATTGATGAAAATAAATTAATTATAGTAAAGTTTAAAATTCAAAATAATACAAAAAGAGTAAGATTAGGAATATTTAATACAGGAAAACCAATTGATCAGTCTGTAAAAAGCAGAATATGGGATAAATTTTATAAAGTCGATAAGGCTAGAACACGCAGTTATGGGGGGAATGGAATTGGATTATCTATTGTTAAGGCAATACTAGAACCGTTAAAAAGACCTTATGGTTGCGTTAATAGGTCTAATGGAGTAGAATTCTTTCTTGAGTTGGATACTACCGATACATTAGTAAAAAAATTTAATGCATAATTATAAAAAAGCTATGAAAATTTCATAGCTTTTTTATAATTTGGAAGTTATTAAAATAATATATATTATTACAAAGTAAATTAATTAGTATATTTATTTGACAACACCAACAATAAATGTTAAAGTGTTAATACATTAATATTGCAAAAGGAGGTAGTATGCCATATATAGATAAAGTTTGGATTACTGGAGCCAACGGAAGATTAGGAAGTGAATTAGTTAGATTTCTTAATCCTTATGATTTTGAAGTATTGACTAATGACATTGATGATCTAGATATTACAAATATAGAAGATGTTTCAATATTTGCCGACATAAATCGACCTAAGGTAATAATAAATTGTGCTAGTATCACAAATGTTTTAGAATGTGAAAATAATCCAGAATATGCATTTCGTATTAATGCACTAGGTGCAAGAAATATTGCTGTTGTAGCTAATAAAATTAAGGCTAAATTGGTGCATCTTTCTACAGATAATGTATTTGACGGTAGTTCATCCATACCATATAAGGAATTTGATAAGGAAAATCCTTCAACGGTATATGGGGAGTCAAAGTTATTGGGAGAAAAGTTCATTCGAGATCTTTGTACAAAATTTTTTATAATTAGAAGTTCTTGGATATATACTAGGTCATCTAATTTTATTAATAATTTAATTGAAAATGCTAAAAAAGGAAATGAAAATATAGTAGCAAAGAATCAAATTTCAAGTCCTACATCTGCTAGTGAATTGGCAAAGTTTATTGTGAAAATAATGAATACAAGCGAATATGGCATATATCATGCATCATGTGAAGGTGTTGTGTCAAGGCGAGAATTTGCTGAATTTTTATTAGAGCAATTAAATTTACCAGTTAATGTTAAAGAAGAAGAAAAGATAGGTGATAGGATATATAAACCTGATTACTCAGTGTTAGATAATTTTTTATTACGAGTTGGAGGATTATACACCTTTCCTAATTGGAAAGATGATGTTAAAAGATTTGTAAAGGAGGAAGTTATTGAAAGGTAAGAGTAAACA
The DNA here is from genome assembly GCA_023420085.1 of Bacillota bacterium. Classification (GTDB taxonomy): domain Bacteria; phylum Bacillota; class Clostridia; order Lachnospirales; family Lachnospiraceae; genus JAEZWQ01. The sequence goes on along the minus strand of JAEZWQ010000034.1, from coordinate 68,540 downwards.
ACTAGGATTAACTGCAAAAATAACAATAGGATTAATACTTGGACTTATAGTAGGGGTTATACTTCATAGTTTTGTACCAAGTAGCTTCATACGAGATGAAGTTATAATTAATGGTATATTTCTTGTTTTTGGTGAAGGGTTTATAAGAGCTATGCAAATGCTTGTTGTACCACTAGTATTTTCTTCCCTAGTTGTAGGTACTATGAGTATGGGAGATACAAAAAAACTTGGTAAGATAGGTATAAAGACACTAGGTTTTTATATAGTTACAACATCACTAGCTATTTTATTAGCTCTAGTAATAGCAACTATTCTAAGGCCAGGTATTGGTATGAATTTAATTCATAATCAAGAAGCTGCAAAAGAAATGATTAAGGAATCACCATCATTTGCACAAATTTTACTGAATATAATACCAAAGAATCCGATTAAAGCATTTACTGATGGGGAAATGCTACAAATTATATTCTTTGCAGTAATTGTTGGAGTTATATGTACACGACTAAATGATATGACAACAGGATTTAATAATGTAATTTCTGATGTTAATGAAATAATGATGGATATGACTACAATAGTTATGAAATTTGCACCAATCGGTGTATTTTGTCTAATTGCAAAAACATTTTCAGGTCTAGGTTTTTCAGCAATATATCAATTAATAGTTTATGTTTTAGCAGTTTTATTAGCATTATTTGTACATGCATTTGGTGTTTATACAACCATACTTAAACTTTTATCAGGATTAAGTCCTATAAAATTTTTGAAGAAATTTACAACAGTTATAGCATTTGCTTTTTCAACAGCATCATCAAATGCTTCAGTACCATTAAATATTAATACATTAAATAGTATGGGTATTTCAAGAAAAATTTCATCTTTTACAATACCTTTAGGAGCAACAATTAATATGGATGGAACAGCAATTATGCAAGGGTGCGCTGTAGTATTTATTGCAAATGCATATGGGGTAGTATTAACACCTAGCGATTATTTAATGGTAATTGCAACGGCTACATTAGCGTCAATTGGAACTGCTGGTGTTCCATCTGTGGGGCTAGTAACATTGTCGATGGTATTGACATCAGTTGGACTTCCGGTTGAAGGTATAGCAATGATACTAGGTATTGATAGAATATTAGATATGGTTAGAACTGCTGTAAATATAACTGGTGATGCAATATGCACTACAATAATAGCTAAGCAAAATAATATGGTTGATATTGAAAAATATAATTCATAAGAGCTCATTTGAGCTCTTAATTTGTATAAAAAAACTGGACGTAAAGTCCAGTCAAAATTGTATAGTGCCGTTGATGGGACTCGAACCCATATGGTTTCCCGTACGATTTTGAGTCGTATGCGTCTACCAGTTCCGCCACAACGGCTCAAGTACAATTTTACCATATTCAATTAAAAAATGTCAATCGATATCAATAGAATTTAATATTTCTTTTAGATTATTGGCAGATTCAATTAATTTCATTTGCTCCTTGCCATCTAAATTAAACTCAACAATCTCTCTAATCCCAGATCTATTAATAATTGCTGGAACACCTATATGTATGGAATTTAGTGAATATTCTCCTTCACAAAGTGCTGATATAGGAACTAGATAATTTTCATCATCAAGTATATATTTACATAATCTTGCGAGTACCAATCCAATTGCTAAACTAGTAGCACCTTTTAATTTTATAACATCATATGCAGCGTTTTTGACAGTTAAAAATATTGCATCAAAAACATTTCTATTATATTCAGGATGAGCGTTTATAAATTCATCCAATGTTTTACCATATATTTGTGTATTGCTCCAAACAGGGAATTCTGAATCACCATGTTCACCTAGAATATATGCATGAACATTTTTGACAGAAATTTTTGTCAAATCACTAATTAAATATTTTAGCCTTGCTGTATCAAGAGAGGTACCAGAGCCAAAAACTCTTTCCTTTGGCAGGCCAGAATATTTCCATGCTAAATGAGTTAATATGTCAACAGGATTTGAAGCTACCAACATAATGCCGTCAAATCCAGAGCTCATTATATTATTTATAATATTTTTCATTATTCTAGCATTTGAATTTATTAAATCTAGTCTTGTCTCACCATCCTTTTGACCCCTACCAGCAGTTATAACAACAATATCAGCATCTTTGCAATCTGAGTATGTACCTGCAAAAATATTCATAGGTTTATTAACAACTGCTAAGCCATGGTTTAGGTCAAGAACTTCACCTTCTACTTTATTATTATCTATATCAATAATCCCTAGATCATCACATAAGCCTTGGGATAAAGCTTGATAGGCGAAACTAATACCTACTGAACCTGCACCAATTACAATAATTTTAGTTCCTTTTTTCATTTTATCCTTTCTAATTGTTAATTTTTGCATCACATTTAGATTGAAATTCATCTAAATTGATTTTTACTCTAACATGCTTTGCTTCTGCAATTTTTTCAACATTATCATAGGCTTGTATATTGAAAATAAATTTTTTATTATTAGTTTCAACTAAATCACATATAATTTTAATGGTAGTATTAATAGGTGTAGGAGCTAAATGTTTTATCTCCATAATAAATCCTACAGATGCACCATCAATCATTGATTTTGCTACATTCTCCATATAAGCAACTAAACGAGGTGTAGATAAAACTATATTATCTCCACTTCCTTGATATTTAGCTGAATCAGTTTCTATAACATTAAATATTTTTTCCATATAAAAATTATACTATTTTAGTAATTTATCATCAAGTATAAAATTAGCTTATGCTAATGACCTATTCATTACTTGATTTATTTATATATTGTAATTAAACTAGTATAGTACAGAAAGATAAGAATATATTTAAGATTAAGGATATTTATGATTAAAGTTGAATTAAAAGAATTGATAGATCATCTTAAATGTGATGTGATTAATTTTAAAAACATTTTAATATGTGGAGTTGATAGAGACTCTAGAACAATTAAACCAGAACAGTTATATATACCTATTGAGGGGACAAAATTTGATGGACATAGTTTTATAGAAGATGTAAAAAAGAAGGGGATTAAAGTTTCTCTATGGAATAGATCAATAAAACCATATCCTAATGATATCTGTCTATTACTTGTTGATAATACATTACAAGCATTGCAAGAAATAGCAAAATATTATCTGAAAAAAATAGGTGCTAAGGTTATAGCAATAACAGGAAGCAATGGAAAGACATCTATAAAAGATATGGCATATGCTGTAATTAAAGAAAAATATAAGGTATCTAAAACCATTGCAAATTATAATAATGATATTGGATTACCACTTTCAATTTTGAATGCTAATTTAGATGATGAATACATTGTATTAGAAATGGGAATGGATAATTTAGGAGATATTGATAGGCTTACAAAGATAGCAAAGCCTTATATTGCAATTATTTCTAATATAGGATCTGCGCACTTAGAATTTCTCAAGACAAGGGAGAATATTGCAAAAGCTAAATTAGAAATTATAAATAATATGGATAAAGATGGATACTTTATTAAAAATGGGATGGAGCCATTACTTAATATTGATCTAAAGAATACATATAATTTTGGTAATTCATCTTTTTTTGATATCTTTCCTAAAAATATAAAGCTTGATATAAATGGTCTATATTTTGACACGAATTTAATTGAAGGAATAAGGATAAATACATTTGGTATAGCACAAGTTGAAAATGCATTACCTGTAATCCTTATGTCAAAAATATTACAAATTGAAGATGAATTAATATTAAAAGCATTAGAAAATGTTGAATTTACAGGAAAGAGAAATTTGATCTATCCATATAAATCTAATTATATATTTGATGATTCATATAAGTCTAATCCTGAAGGTCTATATAAAGCTTTAGAAACTATGAGGTATTTTAATAGAAGACGAGTAGCAGTATTAGCTGATATGAAGGAACTTGGAGATAATGAAATAGAGTATCATAAAGCTGTAGGTGAAAAATTATATGAATATAATATTGATAAAGTATATTTATATGGGGAACTATCAAAGTATACATATGAAGTAGCAAAACAAATGGGAATTGATGTCGAATTCTTTGATGATAAACATTTGATTTTAGAAAAATTAAAAAAAGAAGAAGATTCGATTATTTTATTCAAAGCATCAAATTCAATGAAAATTTTTGAAATAATAGAAGAGTTTAAAAATGAGTAATAAAGATAGAAATTTCTCCAAAATTTTATATGAGATATGCAATGAAGAAGGTATATCTATAACTAGTTTTTCTGATAATTGGATATATCTTTTGGAAAAGAACGATAAAAAACACTTTATATATGGCTATCAAATGGGTGTTAATAAAGATATTGATGCTTTATTATGTAAAGATAAAGTAGCAATATCTGAAATACTAATCAAGAATAATATTCCATGTATTAAACATGAGTTTATACCTATGCCTTCTATGATTAAATATTTAAGTCATGATTTTGAATATTATGATAAGTTATTAAAAAAATATATTAAAAATACTGCAGTAATAAAACCTAATTTAGGGACATCTGGTAATGATGTTTATAAGACAAATGATTATATAGAAGCAAAGAAATATATAAATAAAATTCATAATTATGATAATGTTGCAATATCAAGATTTATTAACATTCAAAACGAATATAGAATTATTATTTTAAATGGGAATATAGAATTGGTATATGAAAAAGTAACAGATGATTGGATTCATAATTTAGGCAAAGGAGCTATACCTAAAATTATAGATGAATATAATATATATATTAAAAATATATGTAAAAATATTTATGACATACTAAATATACCATTGATGGCTGTTGATATGGTAAGGACAAATGAAGGGTATTGTGTATTAGAAATTAATTCTGGGCTTATGATGGATAATTTTAGCTCATATAGTCGTAAAAATTATTTAATTGCAAAATCAATTTATAAAAAAATATTATTAAATTGTATTTAAAAATATTCATAGAAAATGACTGAAATTATAAGATAAACAGGTAATAATTTTGAAATAAATGTGTAATTTTTATTATAAATACTATAAGCCATTGAAATATTTAAAAAAAAATGATATAAATTAACAGTTGAAAAGGAGAAGTATGAAGAAGAAAATAATTAGTTTATTACTAGTATTAGCTTTTTTATTCATGCCATTAACTGTTAACGCGATTACAATTGAAGAATTTATTGACCAGCATAAAGATGAAGTTGTACAGATTGCTAAGGAAAAAGATATTTTTGCTTCAATAATGATGGCTCAGGCTATATTAGAAAGTGGAAGTGGGAATAGTGATTTAGCAAAATACTATAACAATTATTTTGGGATGAAAGGATATGGTGTTACATTGCCAACTGTAGAATATGGCAATATTGCAACAACAGCATCATTTCAAGTTTTTGGTTCAGCTACAGATAGCTTCAGAGCATATGCAGAGAACTTTTATAAAAATGACAAGGTTTATGGTAAGTTCTTAGCCGCACAGGATCCTTTTGATGCTGCTGAGGCATTAAATGGTGTCTATGCTACTGATTCAAATTATTCTAGTCAATTAATTTCTTTAATGAATACTTATAATCTTTATGAACTTGATCAAAGAGTATTAGACTTAATTAAGGATGATGAAGAAAAAACTAAGGAATTAGAAAAAAGAGATCGTCTTCTTCTTAGTTATAAAAATACAAGTTCAATGGTTAAGGCAAAGACTGCATCAATAGCAAGAAGATTATATAAGCAAGAATTAAAAGAATTAAATAGAAATAATATACTATCAGAAAATATTGAACTAGATAAATATCTAGGTGCATATTATACAGTTGAAGATATAGCAAGATTATATAATAGAAGTTTAACAGAAGCTAAGATCCTATTTAATAATTACAAGAAAGAAAGTATAGAAGCAGTATATAGTGGAAATACTGATCCAGAAAATAAGGTTAGATCATTAAGCTTTAATAAATATCTTGCTCAACTAATAACTAATTTAAAAGCTAATAAATAAAGTATCAACGTAAGTTGATACTTTTTTCTTTGAAAATTTAAAGAAAATTAAAATCAATTACTATATATTATTTATATTGACCAATATTAATATGTGTGATATTGTCTAGAAAAAATCGTTAACAGATGACCAAAATGATGGTTTTGGAGAAAATATGATAGAGAATAAAATTAAGTATTACAGAAATAAAGTGGGATTGACACAGTATGAATTAGCGAAATTGGTTGGATTGACAAGAAGAGGAATTCTTCAGATTGAAAAAGAACAACAAGATATAAAAGTGAGTAATGCAATAAAATTAGCAAAGGCTCTTAGAACTTCTGTAGAAGAATTATTTGTATTTTCAGATAATCGTGAGTTGACAAATTTTTAGCAAAGGAGGGATGTTGTATGAAAAGCATAAAACAATTAAATCCTCAAAGGTATAAGAATGGAGATAAGATTTTGTTTATAAGAGTATATTAAAGGCGAAGGAATGGAAATATAAACAACAGAAAGTAGGAAGAGTTTATATTAAGAAAATATTATCTTTGTTATTAGTTATAGCAATCTCTTTAGGGATTTCTTTACCTATTTTAGCTAATGAGAATACTATTCATGGAGGAAGAAGTTTAGAAACTCAATTAGAATTAGTTGAATATGCACAAGATATATTCCCTAAACATTTGCATGCATTAGTTGAGATTGGAGATTTGAATGGTTCTATGGAGGAGTATTCTTTAGGAGAGCCTTTTACGGTGTTTAATTTTAAGGAAAACACAAATTCAAGTTGTTTTCCAGTGCTACAGAATGGAGAAATAGCCGCTATACTTGAAGTTTCAAAAATTCAAGGTGAATACAACTCAACTCTATCAATTTCTTTTTCAAAAGAGCTAAATAATTTGCTTGAAAAAGGTGAACTAAATGACTTTGTATTATTGACAGATGGTATTAATTTACAAGCATCTAATGGAAAAAGAAGTATTAATATTTTTAAGTTATATGATGATGGGAACGAAGTGGGAGAATTATACAATGAATTTAACTTATCAATTTCCTCATTATCAAAGGTTGTGTCAGAAACTGATTTAGAAACCGATTTAGAAACCGAATCAGTAGCAAGATCTTTTGCATCTAACATTATTCGCCCAACTGCAGTAGATGGCCCTAAATCATACAGAACATTGAATGTTAATGGAGTCAGTCAGTCCGGAGATACTTGTTGGGCAGCAGTTTGTGCAACGATGATAAATTATTATAGAGGTGAATCTCTTTCTGCTGTTGATGTTGCAAAATACGTTTTTGGTGATGATTGGGACAAAGGTGGAACATGGACTGATATGAGAAATGCCTATAATCATTGGGGACTATATCCGTCAGAGACAGGTGTAATTAGCTTTTCAGATGTAAAAAGTGAAATTGACGATTCTAAACCAATGCATTTAGGATTGAACGGACACTCAGTCGGATTAATTGGATATGAAAATTGGGTGGGTTCAGCTGGCGGAAGTAATGACAGAATATTGATATTAATGGAGCCTAAAGGATTAACCTTTTAGGGACAGAGAAAATAATAAGAACTTGGAAAGGAGGTAATTCTCATGTCAAATACGAAAAGAATAGGACAAACAGCCCTTTATGAGCGTTTAAGTCGTGATGATGAAATGCAAGGAGAAAGCAAAACCTTGAATATATCTAAATGGAAATCGGAAGTTACCACTTTGAAGAAAGAGAAAAATAGTCTTTACAATCAAATATTAAAGATACGAGAAGAAGTTGAATAAGCAGAAAAAGTTAAAACCTGTATAGAGCAGCTACAGGAACAAGGAAAGCGACTAACACAGGTAAAGAGGAATGAGTTAGACCTATAAAACCAAGTGAAAAAATGGTATAATATTATACAAAAAAAGAATAGAATGTTAAATTTTTTGAAAGGGATTTATCATGGCTATTGCTAACATTAAGGTTACATTATTATGTCCAATAGAAAAAGTCTGGAATAAGGTAACTGATTTAAATGATTTTGTTTGGCGAAGTGATTTAAAGAATATAAGAATTGTAGATAACAGTAAATTTGTTGAGATTTCTAAAGATGGAATTGAAACATATTTTAAAGTTACAGAATGCATTAAAAATCAATGTTGGTCATTTGAAATAGAAAACGAAAATATCAAGGGAACTTGGGTAGGGAAATTTTATTCGCATGGTGATAAAACTACTTTAGATTTTACTGAAAACATAGTCTCTAAAAAACTTATATTTAAGCCATTTATTGGTTCATACTTAAGAAAACAACAGAACTTATATTTTAAGGATTTAAAGAAGGCACTAAATTGTGAAGAAACAAGTTTTATTCAGAAAATATAAGCATGATTTTAAGTGGATGATAAAAGTTTCGTAGAGGTGATTTTAAATTATGGATATAGATAGATTTTTCAAAACGGTTTTATCACAAAATGCAGAAGAACTTAGGGAATATTTTCAAAAGAATGCTGTCATAAAATGGCATTGTACAAATGAGTTTTTTACCTTAGATGAGTATATAAAGGCAAATTGTGAATATCCAGGAAATTGGAACGGAGAAATAGAGAGAATTGAAAAAAATGAAGATACCATTATTTTAGCTTGTCGAGTTTTTTCAGCAGATAATAGTGAGTCTTTTCATGTAGTAAGTTTTATCAATCTTGAAAATAATTTGATTATTGAAATGGATGAATATTGGTCTGATGATGGATTGGCACCAGAATGGCGTAAGAAAATGAAAATCGGAAAAAGAATTAGGTAAATTGTTTTTGAGGAGATAAAATATTGATAGAAAGTAGACCTGAATTTTATAGCACCACCACATAAACAGTTAATAATGGATATTGGGAAGACAAAATATACTGTAAACCTACATTTCAAGCAAGGTACAGGCGAAACATACAAGGATAAAATACTAAGGCTAATCAAGAGAAAAACAGAGAAGATATAAATTTATCAAAAAAATTTTGTTTATGTCCTTGACAAATCTTCCCTAATGGAGCTGTTCATGCAAGTGTGAAACTAAACTCTTCTGGTGATTTTACCTACAAATTAGGAGGAGGAGATAATTCATGGAGATACACAAGAAAATTTTAGGTATTATGGTTTGTGCTTTTGTAGGCTCTACTATTTTGTTAGGTGGATGTAATGGAGGAGCTACATTGGAAAAAATACAAAAACAGAATTTCCTATGGATGAAAAAGGATACCCTCAGGACAACGTTGTAATTATTAATGGGAGGGTGCATAATTTAGATAAAATCAAAAATGCATTAGCAAGTTCACATGTAGAAAGTGAAATTGATTTAGAAATGGGAGAAAAGTCTGAAAATGTTGTGGAAGTTACACTTCCACAACTTACTCCTATCTGTCTTTGGAGTATAGAAATGAAAGACTATATAGACTTAGTATCATATAGTAACGATACTATTAAGATAGAAGATAAGAATAAACTTGAAGGTCCTTCGCCAAATTTACAAACATTTCGCTTTAAAGTCTATAAAGAAAATGATGTAACTGTCTCATTTAAGTGGTCAAATATTAATGAAATAGAAAAATCTTTTAATGATAAAGAAGCTTATTATTTATTGAAATTAAAAATATCAAAATAGTCACAGGCTAGGTGGGCTATTGATGATTCAAAAGAGCGATTGAGAAGAATAAAATCTCAGTCGCTTTTTTGCATAACAGGGAAATATAAAAAGGCACTGGAATATTATGGAATATAGGGGACAAAACGATAAAACTGATAGTAGATTAACGAATGAATAAAATGGATTATGTTATTATTGAAGATTCATTAAATAAGAGGTGATTTATGATACCTAAAATCCGAAAATATATACCTCCTCAAATTGTATCAAAGTTTTGAGGAGGTATATACAATTTATTCATTAGTTATGCTGAATTTATCAAATAAATGGAAAAGCAGACTTATAATTATACCTACCATAGATGATAGTACCATACCTTTTAATTCAACCCCACCTATTGATATAGATACTTGGCTAAGACCTGTAACAAAGATAACAGATGTTAGTACAAGATTTTTTGTTTTTGAGTAGTCAACCTTTTTATCAACTAGTAATCTTATACCAGATGTACCTATCATACCATATAAAAGAAAGGTTACACCGCCAATAACATTACCAGGGATAGTCTGTATTAAAGCAGAGAAAGGACCAATAAATGCCATACATATTGATATTACTGCTGCACCAGCAATAACACGAACGCTATATACTTTTGTGATAGCCATGACGCCTATATTTTCACCATAGGTAGTTGTAGGAACGCCTCCAACAAAGCCTGATAGCATTGTTGAGAAGTTGTCGGCAAATATAGTTTTATGTAATCCTGGATCTTTTAATAAGTCACGTCCAATTATATTGCTAGTAACTACTTGGTGGCTAATATGCTCAGAAAGTATAACTAAAAGTGCAGGGAGCATTGTTAAAGTAGCCTGTAAACTGAATTTAGGCATACTGAAGGTTGGTAAAGTAAATATCCCCACATTCATTACAGGAGTTAGATCAACTTGTCCAAATATATATGCAACGATATATCCAACAATAATAGCTGTTAAAATAGGAATTGTTGAAAGAAAGCCTTTAAATATGATTGATCCAAGAACAGCTACTGATAATGTCACTATAAAGACTATAATATCTTCTTTACTAGCAACTATTTTACCATTATGCATTATATGTGCACCTATTTCATTTGCTAATCCAGTTTCTCCTGATACCGTCATTGCTGCTAGCTCAAATCCTATAAGTGAAACAACACTGCCCATTGCTGCAGGTGGAAGACATATGTCTATCCATTTTGTTCCAAATTTATAAATAACAAAAGCAAGAATACATCCAAACAAACCGGTTGTAATAAATGCTCCTTGTGCAAAATTAAATCCACCCATATTAGCTATAATAATTGCTCCTGGGCCTAAAAATGCAAAACTTGAACCAAGATAGGCTGGAGCTTTGCCATTACTTATTAATATAAATAATAATGTACCAATACCATTCATAAAAAGAACAATACTTGGATTTATATTAAAAAGTAGTGGTACAAGTACTGAAGCACCAAACATAGCGAACGTATGTTGAAAGCTAAGAGGTATTAATAAATGTGGAGGTACTTTCTCATCTACTTGTATAATTCTTTTTGTATTCATTTTTTGTATCCTTTCACTTAATTATCTAAATAATACCCCTTTCAAATGAAAGGGGTATTATAATTATTATTCAACCTCGATATCGTATAACTTAGATAAACGTAGGTAATGTTCGTATTTTCTTTTAGCTTCTTTTTCAGCGATTGCAAATAGTTCTTCAGCACGTTCTGGATTTTTACGAAGTAGTGAATTATAACGAACTTCATTTCTGATGAATTCTTGATAATCACCTGTAGGTTTTTTGCTATCTAATTGGAATGGATTCTTTCCTTCATCAGCACGTCTTGGGTCAAATCTAAATAAGTGCCAATAACCTGATTCAACAGCCTTCTTTTCTTCTTGTTGAGCATTTACTAGACCTTTCTTAATACCGTGAGCGATACAAGGAGAGTAGCAAATTACTATTGAAGGACCATTATAACTTTCAGCTTCTTGGAATGCCTTTAGACATTGAGCATTATTTGCGCCCATAGCAACTTGTGCTACATATACATATCCATAACTCATCATCATTTGTGCAAGATCTTTCTTTCTAAGCTCTTTACCAGCTGCAGCAAATTGAGCAACAGCTCCAGTATTAGTAGCCTTTGAAGATTGACCACCAGTATTTGAATAAACTTCTGTATCAAGTACGCATATATTTACATTATGACCACAAGCAAGAGTATGGTCTAATCCACCAAATCCGATATCATATGCCCAACCGTCACCACCAAATATCCAATGTGATTTTTGTGCTAAGAAATCTTTGTCTAGTAAGATTGCTTTACCATTTTCACATAAATCACTTTCTGGATAAGACTCTAGTAATGAGATCAACTTATCAGAAGCAATACCATTTTCTTTACCATCAGTTAATGTATCTAGATATTCTTGACAAGCTGTTTTTACTTCTTCATTTTCAGTATTGGCAACAATATCTTTAACATTTTCAATTAGACGTCTTCTAATAGTGTCATGAGCTAAGAACATACCATAACCATATTCAGCATTATCTTCGAATAGTGAGTTAGCCCAAGCAGGACCACGTCCTTTTTCATTTACTGTATAAGGTGTAGCAGGAGATGATCCACCCCAAATTGAGGTACAACCAGTAGCATTGGCAATAACCATTCTATCTCCAAATAGTTGTGTTAATAACTTAACGTATGGAGTCTCACCACATCCTGGACAAGCACCAGAGAATTCCATTAAAGGTCTTCTAAATTGGCTTCCTTTTATAGTTGAAGCCTTAAATTTTTCAAGAACTTCTTCTTTAGGTTCTATAGTGTTTGCATAATCGAAGATTGGTTGTTTATGAACTTGAGTGTCAAGAGGCATCATTAATAATGCCTTATTTCCTTTCTTACCTGGACAGATATTTGCACAAGCTCCGCATCCTGTACAGTCAAGTTGAGAAACAGTTATTCTATAGTTAAGATGTTTTAAACCAGTAAGTTCGATTGTTTCAGTTCCGTCTGGTGCATTTTTTAATTCTTCCTCAGTAAATACCATTGGTCTTATAACAGCATGAGGACAAACTAATGAACATAGATTACACTGTATACAGTTATCCATTTGCCATTCAGGTACATCTATACCAATACCACGTTTTTCTAATGCAGAAGATCCAAGTGGCATATGACCATCAGCATATTTTGTGAATGCTGAAACTGGTAAACTATCTCCAGTTTGACTATTTACATAGTTCTGAATGTTATTTACATAAGCTATTAAATCAGATCCATCATTATCAAATGAAATTTCTAGATTTTCATATTCACAATTTGTCCATTCTGGCTTAACAGCTACCTCACGAATTGCATTAACACCAGCATCAATTGCGTCGTGGTTCATCTTAACGATAGCTTCACCCTTGTGTCCATATGTTGCAGTAGCAGCATCTTTCATGTATTTTATAGCATCATCAACAGGTATTAATTTAGTTAATTTAAAGAATGCTGATTGAAGGACAGTATTAATTCTTCCTCCTAGACCAATTTCTTTACCAATTTCAATACCATTTATTGCGTAGAACTTGATATTATGATCAGCCATGTATTTTTTAACTTGACCTGGTAAATGTTTTTCTAGTTCTTCGTCAGTAAAGTTAGTATTAAGAAGGAATGTTCCACCATCAACTAAATCTTGAACCATGTTATATTTTCTAATATATGATTGGTTATGACAAGCAACAAAGTTCGCTTTGTTTACAAAGTATGTAGATCTAATTGGTGAATGACCGAAACGTAAGTGAGATATGGTTATACCACCAGATTTCTTTGAATCATAAGCAAAATATGCTTGTACGTATTGATCAGTATGATCTCCAATAATTTTTATAGAGTTCTTATTAGCACCAACAGTACCATCAGCACCAAGACCCCAGAATTTACAATTTACTATATCGTCAGGGCTTGTATTTGGATTTTCTTCAAGTGGTAGTGAAAGATTAGTAACATCATCAACAATACCAACGGTGAATGGAGATTTATCCTTATTTTTGAATACAGAAATTATACAAGCTGGATTAGTATCTTTTGAGCTTAGACCGTATCTACCTGAGTTAACTTGTACATTTGCAAATTCAGTATCTTTAAGTGATCCAACAACATCAAGGTAAAGAGGTTCACCTAAAGCGCCTGGTTCTTTTGTTCTATCCATTACATTGATAACTTTAACTGTTTTTGGAATAGCTTCTAAGAAACGTTCTTTAACCCATGGTCTATAAAGTCTAACAGTAATAAGACCAACTTTTTCTCCTCTTTTCAATAGGAAGTCAATGGTTTCTTTTGCTGTATCACATACAGAACCCATCGCTACAATTACAGATTCAGCATCTTCTGCTCCGTAATAGTTAAATAGTTTATAGTCAGTTCCAATTTCTGCATTAACTTTATCCATATATTCTTCAACAATAGCTGGGAAGTTATCATAGTATGTATTACAAGCTTCTCTAGCTTGGAAGAAAATATCAGGGTTTTGTGCAGTTCCTCTAACAACAGGATGTTCTGGATTTAAACCTCTACGTCTAAACTCATTAACTGCATCCATATCAACTAATTTACGTAGGGTATCATCATCCCAGATTTCAATTTTTTGCAATTCATGTGAAGTTCTAAATCCATCAAAGAAATGTATAACAGGAATACGTCCTTTAATAGTAGCTAAGTGAGAAACAGCTCCTAAATCCATAACTTCTTGTACATTTCCTGCACAAATCATTGCACAACCTGTTTGACGACAAGCATAAACATCTTGGTGATCACCAAAAATTGAAAGAGCATGAGTAGCAAGTGTTCTTGCAGATACATGAACAACACAAGGCAACAATTCACCAGCAATCTTATAAAGGTTTGGTATCATTAATAATAAACCTTGAGAAGCTGTATATGTTGTTGTAAGTGCTCCAGCAGCTAATGAACCGTGTACAGCACCTGCAGCACCAGCTTCAGATTGCATCTCAATTACTCTAACCTGATCATTAAAAATGTTTGTCTTTCCTTCTGATGACCATTTATCAGTAACTTCAGCCATTACTGAAGATGGTGTAATAGGAAAGATAGCAGCAACGTCAGTGAACGCATATGATACATATGCGGCTGCGTTATTTCCATCCATGGTTTTCTTTTTTCTACCCACGAAGTACCTCCTTTTGAAATAACATTAATATGCCTATGTTTGTATTTCATACATACACATTTGTTTTAAACGTAACACTTTTATATATGTATGTAAATATTAAAAATATCAATAATTGCTGTGTATCTAAAATTATACATTCAATAAAAAATATACTTAAAAAATCCTTTATTATATAAGGCTTTTTTGAGGACTAATTTAATTTTATTATGTACTTATTTGCTATACAATTATAAAAAATAGGAAGTTGATATTAAGATAAGAAAAATCCCAACAACCAAGTTATAGGTTATTGGGATTATAATTATTTCTTACGTTTCTTTTTTGAGTTATTTGTATTAGATGTACTAGAATATTTATTCGCCAATTTTTGTCTCCAAGTTAATTTTGTTGGTTTAGGCAATAATTTTCCTTTGACATTAGTTATATATATACCACTAACAGTTGCCTTTACTTCTTGTTTTAATGGGATTACATCAAAAACTTTAGGATCGCACATCATGGTCATAACTCTTGGTCCAACTTTAGCTTTAACTATTGGTACCTTTGATCTTCTTAAATACTTAGGAGTTTGATCTAGTACAATCTTAGGAAGATTTGCATCTTTTAGTTTCATTTTTTTCTTATCAATTACAAGCATTGATATAACTTGTGAAGATGCTTCAATTGCCTCCTGATTCGCTGCATTTCTTTTTTCAATTTTTTTACCGAAGAAATATAATCCTATTAAGACAGCAATCATTATCAGTAGGATTATACCAAAAATTATCCAAAAATTCATAACTCCTCCAATATATTAAAATAACATAAAAAAAGCTCCTTGTAAGGAGCTACGACCCAGAAGAGACTCGAACTCTCGACCTCCGCCGTGACAGGGCGGCGCTCTAACCAACTGAGCCACTGGGCCTTACATTTGTATTATACCAATCATTTTCAATTTTGCAAGCATTTTTTAATTAGAATTTGATTAATTATGATATTATAAATATATATTCATAATTAATTAATATGAAAGGGGAGATATGTATAAAAGTTTTAACTCTATAGAACAATATATTGAATGGTTAAATAGCCGTGAATATTTGAATAACGAATATACAATTGAAAATATACAATCTATATTAGAAATGTATGATAATCCACAAGATAAGATTAGGACAATACATATTGCTGGAACAAATGGTAAGGGGTCGACTTGCAAGTATATAACTGAAATTTTATCAACAAAGTATAATGTTGGACTTTTTATTTCTCCATATATTGATAATATTTATGAGTCAATTCAATATAATGGTAATTATATATCTGGTGAAGATTTTTGCAATATAATTGATGACTTTATGCCCAAAATATTAGAATTAGATAAGAAAAATAAATATCTTACGAGCTTTGAAATTTTAACGGCTATAATGTTTAAGTATTTTTTTGATAAGAAAGTAGATTTTGCAATAATTGAAGTTGGTCTTGGTGGTACTTTTGATGCAACAAATATTATAAAAAAACCACTTGCTACAGTTATAACAAGTATTTCTATGGATCATATGAATATTCTTGGGAATAATATTAGAAATATTGCTAAAAATAAGGCAGGAATTATTAAAAATAATATACCTGTATTCTTATATCCTCAAAAATTCGTCGAAGCAGAAGAAGTAATCAGAGAAACTGCAAAAAATAAAAATTGTGAAGTTATAACTTTTTCACAAGAAGATATTCACGAAATCTCTATTAACCTAGAATTTAATAGTTTTAAATATAAGAATTATATTGTGAAAACTTCTTTAGTCGGAGTACATCAGATATTAAATGCAAGTTTAGCAATAACTGTAGTAGAATATTACAATAAATATTTAAATTTAACCAGAGAAGATATAATTAAAGGATTATTAAATACTAGTCATGGTGGTAGATTTGAAATAATTAATTTATTTCCAACACTTATCATAGATGGGGCGCATAATGAAGATGCGATAGATATGTTAATAGAAAGTATTAAGAAGCTATACCATAAAAGAATAATAATTGGCTTTTCAATGCTAAAAGATAAAAATTATTTATATTCAATAAAACGTTTATCGGAGATTTCAGAAACTTGTTTTATAACAAGTATTAATAATCCAAGGACCTTAGATATCGACATATTAGAAAAAGAAACAAAAAAATATTTTATGAATGTTTACAAATTTAGTGATTTGAAAAGTGCAATCAATAGAAGCATTAAAATTGCTGATAAGGATGATCTTGTTGTTTGGTGTGGTTCCTTATATTTAGTTAAAGATATAAAGAAAATAATTAATAAGATTGACTTTACTGATGTAGGATCAATTAATATAAAGAAAAGCTAGGTTAGTCCTAGCTTTATTTTTCTCTTGATAATAGAGATAATATTCTAATAAATAAGTTTATAAAGTCAAGATATAAGCTTAATGCTCCTGAAATCATTGCTGTATTTAAATCCCTCTTACTTCTAGAATTTTCAAACATATACTTAACTCTCTGGAAGTCATAGACACTATAGAAAGCAAAAATTGCAATAGCTATAAAGTCCATTAGCATTGATCTAGCAATGCTTGGAAAGAAAAATAAACTTATGATTTGAACTATCAAGAAGAAAAGCAATGCAAATGCAATCATATTTCCAAATTTTAGTAATTTATAGTTCGTTATATGTCCAATAATACACAATGCAGTAAAAAATAACCCTGTCACAAGAAATGCATGTAAAATTTCGCTAGGTTTATATACGAATGTTATGGCTGATAAAGTAATACCAGTTAGTGCACTATAAAATACAAACATTCCAAGAGCAAAACCAAATTTAACCCCTTTTGATAACTTATATGATAAATATAATACAACAACTATCTGAAAAATACCGCAACCATACATAACATATAAGAAAGAATTACCAAATGTATTTATAATATTAATAAAATTAATATTAATTAAAAAAGCAATTAATGCAGAAGTGAATATACCCAGTGCTACTATTGCAAACATTTTAGTTATATAATTTTTAAATGTTAATTCGCCAGTACCTGACTGATAAATATATTTATCAGAATTATAATTATGATTACCATAATGTATATTATTTTGATTATTATTAAAGTTCATAAAACCTCCTTTTTAGAACAATTATAACATTGGGTATAGTTAAATTCAACTTTATGGACAAAAATTCATACATATTATATAATTAGAAAGTAACACCAATTAGGAGGTTTTTTTATGATAAATAATATGACTATTTTTGATTATGAAGATATACAGTTAATACCTAATAAATGTATAGTTGGAAGTAGAAGTGAATGCTCTACTGAGGTAAGTCTTGGTAAAATGAAATTCAAATTGCCTGTTGTTCCAGCAAATATGCAAACAATTATTGATGAAGGGTTAGCTGAAAAACTTGCTGCAAGTAACTATTTTTATATTATGCATAGATTTAAACCCGAAAGAAGAATAGATTTTATTAAAAGAATGAATAAACTAAATCTTTTTACTTCAATAAGTATTGGCGTTAAGGATGAAGAATTTGAATTTGTTAAAGAATTAGCTAATCAAGGACTAAAGCCAGACTATGTTACTATAGATATAGCACATGGACACTCAGAACAAGTAATCAAAATGATTGGTCATATAAAGAAAAATTTACCTGATGTTTTTGTTATAGCGGGTAATGTTGGGACTCCAGAAGCCGTAAGAGAACTTGAAAATGCAGGTGCTGATGCAACTAAGGTTGGAATAGGTCCTGGAAAAGTTTGTATAACTAAGCTAAAAACAGGCTTTGGAACTGGTGGTTGGCAATTATCTGCACTTAGCTGGTGTAGAAAGGCAGCTAATAAACCTATAATAGCTGATGGTGGTATAAGAAATCATGGAGATGTAGCTAAATCTCTAAGATTTGGTGCAAGAATGGTAATGATAGGTTCGTTATTTGCTGGGCATGATGAATCTCCTGGGGAAACAGTTGAAGTTGATGGGAAAATATTCAAAGAATATTTTGGATCAGCATCTCAATTCCAAAAAGGAGAAAGAAAAAATGTTGAAGGTAAGAAAATATTAATTCCACATAAGGGAAGTATATTTGATACATTGATTGAGATGGAACAAGATTTACAATCTTCAATTTCTTATGCTGGAGGTAAAGACTTAAGAGCATTAAGAAGAGTTGATTATGTTGTAGTTAAAAATTCTATAATGAATGGAGACTTCCTATAAAGATTAAACTAATGATAGATATTAAAATATAACCAATAATTTTTATTAGTGACTATAGATTATAATGTAAAAAACCTAGGATAACAAGAATGCTATCCTAGGTTAAATTTATTTTAAATTTGCAATTGTCACACCAGCATCACCTTGACCATATTCAGCTAAATCAAAAGATGATATACTAGGATGTTTTCTCAAGTATTCATGAATTTGGGCACGAAGTTTACCACTTCCTTTGCCATGAACAATTCTGATTGAATTAAGCCCAGCAATAACACAGTCATCAATGTATTTATCAAGTTCAGATATTGCATCTACACCAGTATATCCTAAAAGCTTAATCTCAGGCTTTATGGTCATTGCTGATGATGTTTTTTTTGTAAATTTTGAAATGACTTTTGTATTACTATCATTATCATCAAATTTATTTTTTGATATATCATCAATTTTTACTTTAACATTCATCATACCCATATTAACAAAGATATAACCCTTTGGATCAGGCAAAGATTTAACAACAGCATCCTGATTAAAACTATTTACGTGAACTTTACTTCCTATTTTTATTTTAGAAATATCTATTTTTTCATTATCATTTTGTTTTGATATGCTTTTATTACTTTGTGTTTTCTTAATTCCTTTTGTTAATTTTGATCTGTTTTTCTCTAGTTCTTGAATATTAGTATTTTTGCCTATTTTATTAAATTCTTTTATTGCTTCATCAGCAATATTTTTAGCATTTTCTAATATTCTACTAGCTTCTTGATTAGCCCTATTTATTATTTTTTCTTTTCTTTCTTGAATTTTGTTTTTCTCTTCATTTGCAAGCTCTAAAAGTTCTTCAGCTTCTTTATATTTAATTTGTGCTTCTTCTAATAATTTGACAGCCCCAAGTCTTTGATTATCAAGATCAACGAGAGATTCCTCAATTTTTATATCGCTATCTTTAATATTATTTTTAGCTTTATCAATAATATATTCAGATATACCGATTTTTTTTGCGATTTCGAAAGCATTAGATTTACCGGCAACCCCAACAATTAACTTATATGTAGGTCTTAATGTATTAATATCAAATTCACAAGAAGCGTTAATAACACCTGGAGTTGTAGTTGCATAATATTTTATTTCACTGTAGTGAGTAGTTGCTACAGTCATTACATTATTTTCATTTAAATAATCAAGTATTGCTAAAGCAAGACCAGCACCTTCAATAGGATCTGTTCCAGCTCCTAATTCGTCAAATAGTATAAGTGAATCTGCGCTAAATTCATTAAGGATACTAACAATATTTGTCATATGAGATGAAAAAGTTGAAAGACTTTGTTCTATACTCTGCTCATCACCAATATCAGCAAATATATTTTCATATATTGTAATTTCTGAATTTTCATTTGTTGGGATATTAAGGCCTGATTGTGCCATTATTGTTAGTAATCCTATTGTTTTTAATGTGACTGTTTTACCACCAGTATTTGGACCTGTAATTATCATTTGATTTATATTTTTATCTAAGTGAAGTGAAATTGGTACAACTATTTTTTTATCAATAAGAGGGTGTCTAGCTTGGTTAAGATAAATTCTATTATTTGTATTTATTTTAGGTTTTGTACAATTAAGATATATACTTAGTTCACCCTTAGCAAATATAAAATCAAGTTCACTTATAATTTTATAATTAATATCAATAAACTGAGAATGTTCATTAACTAATTCTGTAAGTTCAAGTAAGATTCTCTCAATTTCATGTTCTTCTTCGCTATAAAGTAAATCTATCTGATTGTTTTTATCAATAACAGATAAAGGTTCAATAAAAAATGTTTGTCCAGTTGCTGATGAATCATGGATAATACCTTTTATTGCATTTTTATATTCACTTTTAACTGGGATACAATATCTCCCATTTCTCATGGTTATAACAGATTCTTGTAAGTAATCTCCATTTTTAGACAATATATCATTCAGTATTTTTCTTAGTGATTCTTGTGAAATGGTTATTTTATTTCTAATGTCACTTAACTTATTACTAGCTTCATTTTCAATACCGTCTTCATGTATATATTTGAATGCGGATATAAGTTTTGGTAAAGGTATAAGCATAGATATGATACTTTTTATATTAGGGTAGTTGTCATCTTCTTTTAGATAACTTGATAAAGTGTTAACATTACTTAATAAATATCTTATATTAACAATCTCCTTAGTTGTAAGCATTGAATTAATGGAACTTTTTTTTAGGCTTTCAATTATACCAACTGTCTTTGTAAAGTGAGGAGTTCCATGTTTATATATAATTGATTCTGCCTCACTTGTTAACATTAAGTTTTTTTCTATTGTAACTGGATCAGTACTAGGCATTAAGTTAAGACATATTTTTTTACCTTCATCAGTAGTAGCTAAATCTTTAAGTTTATTTAGTATTTTATCATATTCTAATATATTAAGAGTCTTTTTTTTCATTTGGTCTCCTCGTTATTAAATTTGAATTTTGATATGAAGGATTATTTGTAACCTCTTTATAAAACCAATCAGGCGGAACAAATTCTTTTGCATCTTCTTCAGAATCAAATTCCACTTCAGCTATAATTAAACCATCTAGTTCATCTAAAAAAACATCTAATTCAATTAAATATTTTGAATAAGGATAAAAATACCTTTTTTTAGATATATATTTTCTTTCAGCCAGTAATTGGTAAAAATCCTCTTTTGTAATAGGATAATTTAATTCTTTTCTTTTTAACAAGCCTTTACTTTTATATGTTAAAAAATAATCATCGTCTATTTTTCTTATTCTTATAACTGGATTTTTAGATAAATATGATTGAATTATTATTGAATGATTATAATTATAAATTTCTTCGGGGATATAACTAACTAAAAATTTTCTTTCTATTTCATACATAATTTACTATATAATTATATATCAAAATGAAATTTTGTCTAATAACTTTAAAAATGTATTTACATTATATTATAATAATTATAATACAAATGAAAGTGGGTATTGTTATGAAAATATATATATTTGTTGCGGATGGAAGTGAATTATGTGAAACATTGATGACAGCTGACCTTCTTTTACGTGCTGGTATTAAAACAGAGATAATTACTATTAATGATGATGTATATACAAAGGCGTCAAATAATATTGTTTTCTTGGCAGATAATACAATCGACCATAGTAGTTACTTAGATGCTGATGGAATAATACTACCAGGAGGACTACCGGGAACCTATAATTTGGGTAATAATAAGAAAATAATGGGGATAGTAGACCACTATATAAGTAATAAAAAGTTAGTTGCTGCAATATGTGCTGCTCCATCTATTCTTGGAGAAAATGGATACTTAAAAGATAAAAAGGCTACATGCTATCCAGGATTTGAAAATAAATTTATATCTGGAACATATACTGGAGAAAAGGTTACTGTAGATAATAATATAATTACTGCTAAAGGACTTGGAGCATGCATTGAATTTTCTTATGAAATCATCAAGTATTTACTTAGTAAAAGAGTGGCAGATGAGATAATGGAAGAAATAATGTACTATAGCGATAAATAAAAATTATTAGTATAAAATTATAACAACATAGTGATATGTAACTAAAGTTTACCATATCAACTTAATAGAGTCATATATGACTATGTATTAGTACTTATGAACCAATCGAAATAGCTGGTATAGATAAAAGTGTAAAAAAACATATCAAAATATAAAGAAGACAAAGAAAATAATTATAAGATTTATAAATAATAAATCTTATAAAATGGAGGTAGTAGTGTCATACAAATATATTGAAGAAGCTATAATAAATAATGATATGCCTATAACTAAGATAGATTTAATAGAAAAATTTAAAGAAATAGGACTTAATAAAGGGGATAATGTAATTGTTCATGCATCATTAAGTTCCCTTGGATATGTTATTGGTGGAGTAGAAACTATATATTTAGCGCTTGATACGGTTTTAGGATTAGATGGAACAATAGTTGTGCCAACTCAAACTGTTGAAATAACTGATCCTAGTACTTGGGAATGTCCCAAAGTGCCTCAAGAATGGTTTGATACCATAAGAAGAAATATGCCACCTTTT
This sequence comes from Bacillota bacterium, assembly GCA_023420085.1. GTDB lineage: Bacteria > Bacillota > Clostridia > Lachnospirales > Lachnospiraceae > JAEZWQ01. The sequence continues at coordinate 45,396 of JAEZWQ010000034.1, read as the reverse complement.
AATATTAATACTTCATATTCAAAAGCTATGGGAGAGTTCAGTAATTTTATTAGAAGTTTACCGAATTCAGTTAGAAGTTCACATCCGGTATATTCATTTTCTGCAATAGGAAAACTTGCTACATTTATTACTAAAGATCAGCCTTTGAATTTTCCGTTGGGAAGGAACTCGCCTTTAGAAAAATTGTATGAGTTAAATGCAAAAGTGTTGTTAATCGGAACTGATTTTGATTCAAATACTTCAATTCATCTTGCTGAAAATTATATAGATAGGGATAAAATAATAGAAAAATCAAAAGTATCTATAGATGGAAGAGAAAAGTGGATTGAATTTGATAATATAGAATTTGATATTTATGATGATTTCATAGATTTACAAAAGTCTTTTTGTAAACATTACAAAGTTAATATAGCAAAAGTTGGCAAAGCTAGCATTGAAGCTTTCAATATGAAAGAATGTGTAAATTTTGCAAAATCATTTTACATAAAAAAGAAAGAAACTATAGAGAGTAATAAATAAATATTCTTATAGAAAATAAATAATACAGATATATAAGTATTTCAGTTCATCTGTGGTTTTGAGATTGTTTGTCATGTAAATAATAAGTTTTAAGTTGGTTGACATATGAATTTATTGAGATATAATTAATATAGATGTTGAAAAGGACATGTATGCATAATGAATTGCACAGAGAAGGAACGGTTGGTGAGAGTTCTTGATGAAGTTATGTATGTACCACCTTGGAGTCTACATATTTAAGTTATAAATAAGGGTGGAACCGCGATATAGTCGCCCCTGCTTTTGCAGGGGTTTTTTTGTAGTAAAATAAATTCAATAAAAAGGAGATAATATGAAAATAAAATTAAATGGAATTATTAAAGAATTTAGCGAACCTTTATCTATATTTGATATTATTTTAGATATAAATGTAGAGCTTTCTAAAACAGCTTGTATAGCAAAAATAAATAATGAGTATTTAGATCTAAGAACAGTAATAAAAGAAGATGCAGAAATTGAAGTTCTTAGATTTGAAGATGATATAATGGCCAAAAAGGCATTTTGGCATACAACATCTCATGTATTAGCTATGGCAGTAAAAAAACTATATCCAAGTGCAAAAGTTGCTATAGGGCCTGCTATTGATGACGGATATTATTATGATTTTGACATAAATCCGCTTACAAGAGAAGACCTTGATAAGATAGAAAAAGAAATGAAAAAAATCATTAAACGAGCTTTTAGAGTTAATAAGAGTGTAGTTTCTAGGTCTGAAGCTATTGATTTATTTTCAAATATAGATGAAGTCTATAAGGTAGAACTAATAAATGAAATACCTGAGGATGAAGTTATTTCAGTATATTCAATTGATGATTTTAGTGACCTTTGTGCAGGACCACATTTAATGAATGTTAAGCCTATTAAGGCATTTAAATTATTGTCTTCTTCTGGAGCTTACTGGAAGGGAGATGAAAATAATAAAATGCTTACAAGAATATATGGAACATCATATCCAGATAAAGAGGGATTAGATGCTCATATGGAAAGGCTAGAGGATATAAAGAGAAGAGATCATAATAAATTAGGTAGAGAAATGGAAATCTTTACAACAGTTGATATTATCGGACAGGGTTTACCTTTGTTAATGCCTAAGGGGACAAAAATAATTCAAACTATGCAAAGATGGATAGAAGATGAAGAGGAATCAAGAGGATATCTTAGGACAAAGACTCCTTTGATGGCTAAGAGCGATTTATATAAGCTTAGTGGACATTGGCAACATTACAAGGATAATATGATGATTTTAGGAGATCCTAATGATGATGAGAAAGCTATGGCTCTAAGACCTATGACATGCCCATTTCAATATATGATATATAAAGCTAAGCAAAGAAGTTATCGAGATTTACCTATGAGATTAGGAGAAACATCGACTTTATTCAGAAATGAAGATTCAGGTGAAATGCATGGATTAATTAGATTAAGACAATTTACAATATCAGAAGGACATATTATCATTACACCAGAGCAAGTAGAAAGTGAAATTAAAGAAGTACTTGAACTTATTGATTATTGTATGAGAACCTTAGGCATAAAAGAAGATGTTTGGTATAGGCTATCAAAGTGGGATCCTAACAATACTGAAAAATACATAGGAACAGCTGAAGAGTGGAATAGAACTCAAGATATTTTGAGGGATATTTTAGTAAATATGGGTCATAAATTTGAAGAGGCTGACGGTGAAGCAGCATTTTATGGGCCTAAAATCGATATACAATTTAAAAATGTATATGGCAAGGAAGATACAATTATTACTGTACAACTTGATTGTTCATTAGCAGAAGTTTATGACATGTACTATATAGATGAAAATGGAGAAAAGAAAAGACCATATATAATTCATAGAACATCATGTGGTTGCTATGAAAGAATGCTTGCTATGTTAATAGAAAAGTATGCAGGTCAGTTACCTACATGGCTATGCCCTGAGCAAGTTAGAGTTTTACCATTATCTGAAAAATATGAAGAATATGCTAATAAAGTAGTGAATGAATTGAAGAAGAATGGCATATTAGCAACTGCAGACCACAGAGCAGAAAAGATTGGTTACAAGATACGTGAAGCCAGATTAGAAAGAATTCCTTATCAAATAATAGTAGGACAAAATGAGCAAGATACGGATACAGTTTCTGTAAGAAGTAGATATCTTGGCGATGAAGGCAGTAAGAAGTTAGATAAGTTTATAGATGATTTATCTAAAGAGATTAGAACAAAAGAGATAAGAATAATAGAAGTAGATGAAAGTCAGAATAAATAAATATCTAAGTAATATAGGCTATTGCTCAAGACGAGAAGCTGATAGACTAATTAATGAAAGAAGAGTCAAGATCAATGATAGATATGCCGATCTTGGCTCTATCATTGATGATAGTGAAGATGAGATTAGCATTGATGGTAATTTAGTAAATCGGACTAATGAAAAAATTTATTTAAAATTTTATAAACCTATAGGTGTCGAATGTACAACCGATATAAATAATCCATATAATATTATTAGTTATATCAACTATAATAGACGCATTTATCCAATTGGTAGATTAGATAAAAATTCAGAAGGACTTATCTTACTTACAAATGATGGTAATATAGTTAATCCTATTTTAAAAAGCTCAAATAATAAAGAAAAAGAATATATTGTTAGGGTAAATAAACCTATTGATGATAAGACGATAAGATTGATGGAAAAGGGAGTTCCTATTTTAGATCAAATAACTAAACCTTGTGTTATAAAAAGGTTGGGTAATGATTTATTTAATATAACTATCACTCAAGGGTTAAACAGACAAATTAGAAGAATGTGTGAATACTTTGATCTAACTGTTGTAAAATTAAAAAGAATAAGAATAATAAATATAGAACTAGGTAATATGAAAAAAGGAGAACTTATTCCATTAAGTTTTAATGAAATAAATGAATTAAAGAAAATCATAGGATATAATGATGAATGATAAAAAAAGAATAGAAGAACTTGTTGAATTATTAAATAATGCAGCACATGAATATTATCAAAATGATAATGAGATAATGTCTAATAAAAAATATGATGAGCTATATGATGAATTAGTAGAACTTGAAAATACAACAGGAATAATACTTGAAAATAGTCCGACTCAAAATGTTGGAAGTGAAATTAGTAGTTCTTTACCTAAAATGGAGCATTCAATACCAATGCTATCATTAAATAAAACAAAGAATGTTAGTGAATTAGAAAGATTTTTAGGTGATAAAGAAGGTATTCTATCATGGAAATTAGATGGATTAACTGTTGTATTAACATATGAAAATGGAAGGTTAACTAATGCATTAACAAGAGGCGATGGTCATATAGGAGAGGTGATTACTAACAATGCTAGAATGTTTAGAAATTTACCAAAAAGCATTCCATTCAAGGGTAAACTTGTTTTAAGAGGTGAAGCTGTTATTAGTTATGATAATTTTTATAATATCAATAATAAAAAGTTAATAGACAGTGTTAAAAATGCAATAATTAAATATATTATTAATATTGATAATCCACTTGATATTAATGATGTTAACAGGTATATGAATGATATTATAATTAATAATACTGAGAAACTTTTTTCCAATGAAAGTAATTTTGAAATCGACTCATTACTGTATAAAAATCCTAGAAATTTATGTAGTGGTGCTGTAAGACAGCTAAATCCAAGAATAACTTATGATAGAAAAGTTGAATTCTATGCCTTTTCTTTAGTAACAGCAGATAATCTAAATTTTAATAATTCTCATTATAAAGAATTTGAATTCTTATCTGAACAGGGCTTTGATGTCGTGTACCATAAAATGGTTGATAAATCTAATATTACAGATGCTGTAAATTGGTTTTCAGAAAATATAAATCATAATAATATTGCATCTGATGGTCTTGTTTTATTATATGATGATATTGAATATGGTAATAAACTTGGTAGTACAGCAAAGTTTCCACAAAATGCAATTGCATTTAAGTGGGCAGACAATACAAAAAAAACAAGATTGACTGATGTTTTATGGAACCCATCAAGAACGGGATTAATAAATCCAATAGCAATTTTTGAACCGATAGAACTTGAAGGGACGACTGTACAGAGGGCTTCTCTTCATAATTTAGGTATTTTTGAGTCATTGCAATTAGGTATTGGAGATGAAATACTTGTATATAAGGCAAATATGATTATACCGCAGGTTGATGATAATATTACACGAAGTAATACGATTATTCACCCTAGTATATGTCCAGTATGTGGAAGTGAACTTGAGATTAGAAATAGTAATATAAGTAAAGACTTATATTGCCCTAATGATTTTTGTCCAGCGAAATTAAATAAATTTCTTGAACATTTTATTTCAAAAAATGGTATGGATATAAGTGGTTTGGGTGGTAAAATATTAGAGACATTTATTGATAATGAATTTATAAATAACATAAATGATATATACCTACTACCGGAAAGAAGACAAGAAATTATTGAAAGATTTGAACTTGATATCGACCCAAAAAATAGGAGTGAATGGGCAAAAGCTCTTAAATTTGGTATAAAGAAATTAGATAATGTACTTAATGCAATTAATAATTCAAAAATAACTGAACAATACAAATTTATTGCTGCATTAGGGATAAAAGACGTTGGTAAATCTGTTGCACGTATATTAATTGATAAGTTTAATGATATAAATAAAATAATTGATGCAAGTGTAGAAGAATTAGAAAATATTGATGGAATTGGACCGGTATTGGCAAATAATATATTTGAGTATTTTCAGAATGATAAAAATAAGTCAAGCATATTAGACTTGTTAAATATTTTGACATTTAATGATAAAGAAAAAAAATTATCTAAAATAAATAATTTGATATTTGTTATAACTGGTAAATTAGAAAATGTTTCAAATCGACAGGAATTAGTAGATTTAATTGAAGCGAATGGAGGTAGAGTAAGTAGTTCGGTTTCGAAGAATACTAATTTTTTGATAAATAATGATAATAAATCAAACTCATCTAAGAATAAAAAAGCTAAAGAGTTAAATATACCAATAATTACTGAAAAAGATTTTTATGAAATGCTATAGAAAAATTATAATTAAATATTTGTTAAGATTGATGGGAATAACAATAATAGCTTTAATTGCTCTATTTATTATTAATATATTATTTGCATTTAATGGAAATCCAATGAGAGCTAATATTGCTGAAAGAAATATAAAGAAATATGCAAATATTAACCTTGATCTTAGTAAATATGATATTGGAGAAATTAAATATTTATTTAAACCAAACAAATATTATATACACTTTCAAAATAGATTGGTTAAAGATGATAATTTTAATATTTATTTCTCACCTGAAACTAAACAGATAGATGCAAATGAATATTATATTGATGTATTAAATAAGGTAAAGACAATTAATAGGTTATCGAAGGAATACGAAGATAAAATAACAAATATTTTGGGGAATAATTTACCTGATTCAGTAATAAATTATTTTAAGAATATCAAAATCAATTTTTCAGAAACAAAGGACTATAAGTTAAAAGACGTGCCATTAGATACAAAGTTGGAAGAAATGTATAAGTATCCAGTTCATCTGGGTATATTTATTGAAAAAAATAATATGACAGATTATAACGCAGCATGTGATTTTAGATATTTAAAAAAATTATTAATTAAATCAGGCGTAATAATTGATTATTTTTCAATTAGATACAATGATACTGAAAATAATTATGTATTTAATGATATAGCTTCAGATATGATAGATATGAATAATTTTGATGAAATATTGCGTGATTTAAGGGACGAGTTTAAGGAAAGAGAAAGATTTTTATATGAATAAGAGTAGTGTTAATAGATATTTTATTATAAAGACAATAGGGTTAGCTATAATTATTTTGATGACAATAGTCCCTAATATAGGATATATTTATACACCTTGGTTAAAAATTACATTAATTCATATACCTGTTATATTAGTTTCTATGCTTTGTGGACCAAAAGTTGGTATATTTATGGGATTAGCTTTTGGATTTTCTAGTTTACTATCCAACACGTTAAATCCTTCAGTATTATCATTTATATTTACGCCTATTTATAAGATAGGTGATATAGGTGGTGGTATATATAGTATAATTATTTGTTTTTTACCTAGAATAATATTAGGATTTTTATCTGGAATATTTGTAACAAATAGTTTTGATAAAAAAAGGGTATTTATAGTAAGCGCTTTACTAACATTAATTCATACAATTCTAGTTATGGTAGGAATATATATTTTTTATGGTAACGAATATATTCAAGTAATGAAGATAGCGTCTAATGGGTTGATAGGTGCACTTTTGACAATTGTATTAATTAATGGTTTAACAGAAGCAATTGTTTCTGGTATTCTGATGGCATCTATATATTTGCCTTTGAAGCAATATCTTAATAAATAATGTTATAAAGGTTATTTTATGATATAATATTACTAATATTATCAATGATTATGAGGATTTTATGATACAAATATATAATACATTAACAGCAAAAAAAGAAGAATTTAAACCTATAGAAGAAGGCAAAGTGAGAATGTATGTATGCGGACCAACTGTATACAACTTTATTCATATTGGTAATGCCAGACCGCTTATTGTATTCGATACGGTTAGAAGATACTTTGAATATAAAGGTTATGAAGTTAATTTTGTTTCGAACTTTACAGATGTAGATGATAAAATTATTAACCGAGCTAATGAAGAGGGGATAACAGCTGTTGAGATTGCAGAAAGATATATTGCTGCTTGTAAAGACAATATGAAAAGTCTTAATATAAAACCTGCAACATACCACCCTAGGGCTACTCAAGAAATTGATGGAATGATTGATATGATATCTGATTTAATTAAAAGTGGCCATGCATATGAAAAAAATGGAAGTGTTTTCTTTAGAACTAGAAGTTTCAGTGAATATGGAAAATTATCTAAGAAAAATATTGATGATCTAATTTCAGGGGCAAGAATACAAGTTGATGATGAAAAAGAAGACGCTCTTGATTTTGTTTTGTGGAAGCCTAAAAAAGATGGGGAAATAGCGTGGAGTTCACCTTGGTCTGAGGGAAGGCCAGGATGGCATATTGAATGTTCAGTTATGTCAAAAAAATACCTAGGTGAACAGATAGACATACATGCAGGTGGTGAAGATCTTATTTTCCCTCACCATGAGAATGAGATTGCGCAAAGTGAATGTTGCTCACATAAAACATTTGCAAATTATTGGATGCATAACGGTTTTCTAAAGGTTGATAATAAAAAGATGTCAAAGTCTCTTGGTAACTTCTATACAATAAATGAAGTGCTAGAAAAATACGATGGTCAAGTTTTAAGATTGTTTATGCTAAGTTCTAATTATCATGGGCCTATAAACTTTTCTTTTGAAGGACTTGATTCTACAAGTTCATCACTTGAAAGATTGAAAAAAGGATATTCACTTTTAAATGAAAAGTTGAATATGGCTAACAATGAGAATAAGTCTGAACATAAACAAAATTTAGATTCTTATGTAATTGAGTTTGAAAAAGCTATGGATAATGATTTTAATACGGCTGATGCAGTTACTCAATTATTTGAACTGACTAGATATTGCAATACTCAAATAACTAAAGATTCTTCCAAAGAAGATATAGAGTATGCTATTCATATATATGATAAATTAAGCGATGTTTTAGGTCTTATTCTTAAAGAAAAAGAAGAAATATTGGATGAGGATATTACATCATTAATTGAAAAAAGAACAGAGGCAAAAAAGAATAAAGACTTTGTACTTGCTGATTCTATTAGAGATGATCTTTTATCAAAAGGGATTGTCCTTGAAGATACAAGGGAAGGCGTTAGATGGAAAAGAGTATAAATGAATCCTTTGTAGAAGTTATTAATTATTTTACAGACAGTTTAAAAATTGATAACTTATCTAAATATGATTATTCATCATTATCATTAGCTCTTATGGGTGATGCTATCTATGATTTATTTATAAGATATTACGTTATGAGTTTTGGAGATGATAAAGTAAATAATATTCATGGTAAAAAGTCTTTTTTTGTAAAGGCTAAGAGTCAAGCACAATTTATTGATTATTATAAAGATCAGTTAACAGAAGAAGAGTATGAAGTTTATAGACGTGGACGAAATAAGAAGTCCAATACTGCAGCTAAAAATTCAACTATAGTCGAATATAGAAAATCTACAGGATTTGAAGCTCTGCTTGGATACTTATTTATAAAAAATGATTATCAGCGAATAATAACAATCATTGATGAATCTATAAAGTTTCAAAGAGGTAATCGTGGAAAATAAGGAATTTATATTTGGAAGAAATGCAGTAAAAACATATTTAAAAACAGATAAATCTATTAACAAAGCATTTGTACAAAAAATGAATCAATCTGGTTCGATTAATGTAATAATTAATCAACTTAAAGATAAAAAAATACCAATAAGTTTTGTTGATAAAAACAAATTAAATGCTATTACAAATTCAGATGCGCACCAGGGGATAGCATTGAGTATACCTTCATTTGACTATTCTGATATTACTGATATCTTAAATAAAGCAAATGAAAAGAATGAAGATCCTTTTATAATAATATTAGATGGTATTGAAGATCCGCATAATCTTGGGGCTATAATTAGAACTGCTAATATAGTTGGAGCACATGGTGTTATTATACCAAAGAGAAGAAACGCCATGATAACAGGAATTGTAGATAAAACGTCTGCAGGAGCTCTTAATTTTACTCCTGTAGCAAGAGTTTCAAATATAAATGATACTATAAATCGATTAAAAAAACTTGGGATTTGGGTCATGGCTTGTGATATGGACGGAAGTTCTATATATGACTCTAACCTTACAGGTCCTATTGCTATTGTTATAGGTAATGAAGGTCGTGGTATAAGTAATCTTGTTAGAAAAAATTCAGACTCTATTATAAGCATTCCTATGGTTGGTGAAATAAATTCATTAAATGCATCTGTATCATGTGCTGTAGTAGCTTATGAAATATTCAGACAGAGGAGTAATAGCAATGTTAAATCCAAATAAAGTAAAATTAATGACTAAAATTGCAGTAGAAGATAAGAAACATTCAATGGTAAATAATAAAGTTAGTGGTATAACATTGACTGATTATATATTTATCAATTGTTTTTATGCGTTTATTGCGTATAGTATATGTTTTATTATAGTTTCAATGGCTATATTAGTTTTGTTTTTTGAAAGTATGGTAGATCTGCTGTTAAATTTTAATATTGCTGATGCTATATGGATTGCTTTGGGAATATATTTGATAGGTCTTGTTATCTATTTACTTGTAATAATTTATACTTCAATTAGAAGATATAATATTGATAGAAAGTATATAATTAGAAATAATAAACGTATCATGATTTTAAAAAATAGATTTCACAATGAGAGGTAGTATATGAAAGAAAGTTTACATAATATTAAGTTAAAACTTGATGATTTTTATTTTAATAATAATAAGATAACTTTGGCAGTAGGTAGATTAATATTCGCATTATGTATATTTTTCTATATCAATACTACCTTAGGAGCATTTCAAAAACTTTCAAGCCCCATAGTTAGTATAATACTATCAGCGTTATCTATTGTGTTACCGCTTCCGATAATAATGTTAATGGCATTTGGTCTTATTGCATTACATATATTTAAAATTAGTATTGTATTACTTGCTGGATATATTGTTATATTATCAGTAATGTTTTTATTGGTTTTTAGAATCTGCCCAGATAAATGGATAGTAGTATTTGCTACACTAATACTTTTTGGTATTCGTATGCCTTATTTAGTTCCACTATTACTAGGAATAGTCTTTTCATCTTCTATAGTTGTTCCAGGTTTAGTAGCGACTATATTAGCTTTATTTTTAGATATGGCTTCTAAATATAAGGTTACAACTGAGGTACAAAGTATATCAGCAATTTCTGAAACATATTCGTCGTTTGCAAAAGATGGATTTATAATAATGTGGCTAATAGCAATTGGAGTAACAATTATTGTTGTTAGCATAGTTAAAACTTTAAATATTAAAAACTCAAAGGAGATTGCTTTAATTTTTGGCGGTTTTATTCAAATCGTTCTTTTAATAGGGCTAAAAATCATTTTAAATGTTGATATAAATATATTACTTACAGTAGTATTAGGATTATTATCTATTATAATATCGATTGTAGTACTTTGGGCATTTTTCCCATTTAATTATAAGGCTACTGAATATGTTGAGTTTTTTGATGATGAATATTATTACTTTGTAAGAGCTGTACCAATATCAAAAAATCGAAAAAGAGAATTATTGAATATAGAAAATTCAGTAAAGAATAAAAGAGGTAATGTCATTAAAGAAGAAACGGAGTAAAGATGACTCAATTTTTAGAAGTATTACATGAACTGAAAATTAGATATTCTATTCCAAGTATAAATTTTTTAGATTTATTACAAATAATAATTCTTGCTTTTGTTTTTTATCAAGGCATGTTGTTTTTAAAAAGGACGCAGGCGTGGACATTATTAAAAGGAATTGTATTAATAGCGATAATAACATTAATTTTTAGGATATTAAACCTTAATGTATTATATTGGATTATATCCAAATCGTTTAATATTTTATTAATTGTTGCAGTAGTTATTTTTCAGCCTGAATTACGTAGTGCATTAGATAAAATTGGAAGAAAAAGTTTTGCAAAAGTTCTATTTTCAACTGTTGAAAATAGAACAAAAAAGTTTAGTGATAATGATATAAATGAAATTATTCAAGCTTGTCAAATAATGTCTGAGGAAAACACAGGTGCATTAATAGCTATTGAACGAGAAGTTCCACTTAATGATTTTGAAAAAACTGGAATTGCACTTGATGCAAAGATAACAAAGCAATTATTAATAAACGCTTTTGAACATAACACTCCACTACATGATGGGGCAATGATAATAAGAGATAATAGAATTGTTGCAGCAACATGTTATTTTCCACTTTCAAAAAATGAAAATATAAGTAAGTCATTAGGCACAAGACATAGAGCTGCGATTGGAATTACAGAAATTACTGATTGTATCTGTATTGTAGTATCTGAAGAAACTGGAAATATAAGTGTGTCTACTAAAGGTTTATTGGAAGAGGATATTTCATATGATAGATTAAGAGATATTCTTGTTGATATGACTGAGAATATGGCAGAAGATAATAAAAATAAACTAAAGATATTGATGGAGTTATTTAAAAATGAAAAAAATTCTTAAAAATAATTTATTCTTTAAGCTTCTTGCATTATTCTTTGCATTTATTGTATGGATATTAATAATAAATCTTAATGATCCTGTAGAAACAGATACAATTAAAGATATAAAGATCACAACTATAAATTCAGATATATTACAAAGTAAGGATAAACAATTTTCTCTTGCCAATAACGGTTTGGTTAATATTCAAATATCTGGTAGAAAAACTTTAATTAGTAATTTAACTGCTGATGATTTTGTGGCACAAGCCGATATGTCTAAAGTATCAATAACTAATACAGTTGAAGTGACTATAAAGCCTAAAAAGGATATTGATGTTTTAATTTATAATAATACAAGACTTATAAATGTAAGTATTGATAACGTTATAGAGGCTCCATTCCCAATAACAATAAGGACTACAGGAAGTCCACAAGATGGGATGGCTGTAGGAGGTACTACCTCAAATCCTGAACAAGTTATAATTAGAGGAGCTGAGTCACTATTACACAAGATAAAAGAAGTTGTAGGAACTGTAGATATAACAAATGCAAGAAAAGATGTAAAAAGTAGCACAGAATTGACTATTTATGATTATGAAGGCAATAAGATAAACCCAGAATCTGTTGTACTAAAAACAAGTAAAGTAAATGCAGTTGTAATGATTAATCGAATTAAAACAGTACCACTTGTTATTAAAGATGTACCAAAAGCTGCTACTGATTATGCAGTTGGAGATATAATAGTGAATCCGATGTCTGTAAATATTACTGGAAGCACTGAAGACTTAATAAAAGTTAATAATATAGTTATTCCTTATGATACAAATAAGTTTGGAACCATTAATAATGAAACTATTTCTGGTACTTTTGATATTACAGATTATCTACCAAAAGATATAACTCTTGTTGGGGATAATTCAATGATAAGTTTTAGGATTGTAATTGATAAGCGTTTTGAAAAAGAGATAACAGTTACTAAATCTGATATAAGTATACGAAATCGTAATATTAGTCATGATTATAGTATTTTAAATGATGTTAAAATAGTTATCTATGGCACAAAATCAGCTTTAGAAAAAATACAGAATGTATCTGATTTAAATCCATATATTGATGTAAAAGACTATGAAAGTGGACGTTATAATTTTAATTTAAATATTAATCCAATAATTAATGTTGAGACTAATTCATATAATATTGAAGTTGAAATTAAGTAGGAGGGGTATATGGTATCAAAAAAAGTTGAAATAAAAAATCCTGCAGGTCTTTATCTAAATTTTGCAGGACATCTATGCAAAGCTGCAATGGATTATAAAGCTAGTATTCAACTTAATACTGTTTCTTCAATAATCAATGCAAAAAGTATATTAAATGTACTTGGTGCAGATATAAAATATAAGGATATTGTTGAAGTTGTTTGTGATGGAAATGATGAAGTCGAAGCACTAAATACAATTGCTTCAATCTTAGAAAAGGAGTTTATAGAAGATGCCAAATAATAATGACACAAATAATAATAACCATGAAGAACATTATTGTATGGTATGTAAAAGAGGTGAAAAAGAAACTGGAAGACAACTAAATTTAATGGGGAATATGTATATTTGTATTGATTGTCTTGAAAAATACTCTAAACAAATGTCAAATCAACCTATTAATTTTATGAATATTGATAAAGAAACACTAAATTCTATTCTAGGTGGAAGTTCAATAGTTAATCAACCTGATGATTATAAAAGTGTAGATAGTCAACAAGATGTGGCTGATGAAACAGAATATACTAAAATTAATATAAATGATGTATTAAGACCACATGAAATAAAGGCTATACTAGATAAGTATATCATTGGACAGGATAAAGCTAAAAAGATAATTTCTGTAGCAACATACAATCATTTTAAAAGAATTTTTAATGAAGATGATTCAGTAGAAATTGATAAATCTAATATCATTATGGTAGGTCCAACTGGATCTGGTAAGACATATTTAGTTAAGACTCTTGCTAGAATATTGGATGTACCTTTAGCGATCACTGATGCAACATCATTAACAGAAACAGGATATATTGGAGATGATATAGAAAGTGTATTATCTAAATTACTTGATAATGCCGGTAATGATGTTAAAAAGGCCGAGCATGGAATAGTTTTTATTGATGAAATTGATAAAATTGCTAAAAAACAGGAAATGAGAACAAGAGATGTGAGTGGGGAGGCTGTTCAACAGGGATTGCTTAAATTATTAGAAGGTAATAAAATACAGGTGCCTGTTGGAGCTGGTAACAAAAACTTATTTACTCCTCAAAAGACGATTGATACTAAAAATATTTTATTTATTGTTGGCGGAGCATTTCCGGGGATAGAAAATATTGTAAAAGAAAGACTTAAAAATTGTTCGTCAATAGGATTTAATACACAGTATGTAGACGATGACTCTAAAAGTCTATTGTCTAATATTGCTATGGAGGATTTAAGAGAATATGGTATGATACCTGAAATTTTAGGAAGACTACCAGTATTAACTACTTTTGATCCTCTTGACATTGAGGCTTTAATTAAAATAGTTAAGGAACCACAAAATGCAATATTAAAACAGTATGAAAAACTTTTTACTATTGATGGTGTAAAGCTTATATTTGAAGACGAAGCTTTAAGAGCTGTATGTGAAAAGGCTATGAAAAAGAATACTGGTGCAAGAGCATTAAGGGCAGTTATTGAAGATGTATTGCTTGATATAATGTTTGAGATACCAAAAGATAAAAATATTAAGGAAGTAGTAATAACAAAGGACTATGTAAATAATGAAGGTGGTCCAATTATAAGATAGGAGTGTTATGGAAGAAGGAAAGAAAATACTTTATAGTGGAATGCAAGCAACAGGAAATTTAACACTTGGTAATTATATTGGAGCCTTAAATAATTGGTTGAATTTATCTGATGAATATAATTCTTTTTTCTCGATAGTTGATCAACATTCAATAACTGTAAGGCAAGATCCTGCGACATTAAGGATGAATTGTAAAAAATCCTTAGCTATTTATTTGGCGGCAGGGCTAAACCCTGAAAAATCATGTATTTACTATCAATCTCACGTACCAGCGCATGCTCAATTGGCGTGGATATTGAATTGCTACACATATATAGGTGAATTACAAAGAATGACACAGTTTAAGGATAAGGCAGCTAAGAATGAAAATAACTTGAACGCAGGACTATTAACATACCCTATTTTAATGGCTGCTGATATTCTATTATTTCAAACTGATGTTGTACCAGTAGGAATAGATCAAAAACAGCATATTGAATTATGTAGAACAATTGCTAATAGATTTAATAATATTTATGGTGAGGTATTTAAAGTCCCAGAAGAAATTATAACAAAAGTTGGAGCGAAAATAATGAGTTTACAAGAGCCAACTAAAAAGATGTCTAAATCAGATGAAAATATAAATTCTTCTGTATATATTTTGGATGATAAAGATACTATAATAAGAAAGTTTAAACGTGCTGTTACAGATTCAGATACTGAAATTAGATATGATGTTGAAAATAAACCAGGAATTTCTAATCTTATTACAATATATTCAGTTGCTACTAAAAAAAGTATTGCAGATGTTGAAAAAGAATTTTCTTCAGTTGGTTATGGTGACTTTAAGATAGCTGTAGGAGAGGCAGTTTCCGATATGCTTAAACCTCTTCATCAAAAATATAATGATATTTTTAATGATAAGAAATATTTAGAAGATATTGCAAAGAATGGTGCAGAAAAAGCTTCTTATTTTGCTAATAAAACGTTGAGAAAAGTTGAAAAGAAGATAGGATTTCCAAGTAAATAATTGTACATTATAAAATACATAAAAATATCGAATAGTTTTAATAAAAAATACATAAATAGTATAAAATCTTACATAATCTATTGTAGATTTTATACTATTTTTGTATAATTTAACTATATATGTGATGAGGAGGAGTATATGGTAACATTTTTAGTTGCTTTAGCAATTTTAATTATCGGTTATATAGTTTATGGAACTATAGTAGAAAAGATATTTAAACCGGATGATAGAATAACCCCTGCTATGGCTCATCCAGATGGGGTTGACTATGTACCAATTAAGGGATGGCGTGCATTTTTGATTCAGCTTTTAAATATAGCAGGACTTGGTCCAATTTTTGGAGCATTATCAGGAGCGATTTGGGGGCCATCAGTATATCTTTGGATTGTATTTGGAACTATATTGGCAGGTGCAACCCACGATTATTTAGCAGGAATGCTATCTTTACGTCATGACGGAGCTAGTATTTCAGAGGTTACAGGAATATATCTTGGTAATGGTATGCGTCAAGTAATGAGAATTTTTTCTGTAGTGTTGCTAGTAATGGTTGGAGTTGTTTTCATGGTAGGACCTGCTGGTCTTATTGCACTATTAACACCTGAAAACCTTAATGTAAAATTTTGGACTATTGTAATTTTAATTTATTATTTCTTAGCAACATTATTACCAGTGGATAAAATTATTGGTAAATTATATCCTGTTTTTGGTATATGTTTAATTTTAATGGCAGTAGGTGTTGGGGTATCAACACTTATAAATAGTGGAACAAGACCAATGATGGAATTGACATTACAAAATCTACATCCACAAAATAAACCAATATGGCCACTTATGTTTATCACTGTTGCCTGTGGTGCGATTTCTGGCTTCCATGCAACACAATCACCAATGATTGCTAGAACATTAACACATGAAAAACATGGTAGAAGAATATTCTATGGAGCAATGGTTGCAGAAGGAATAATTGCTCTTATTTGGGCAAGCGCTGGTATAGCATTCTATTATACAACTGATGGTGGACTAATTAAATTACTAGAAATGGGCGGAGGAAATTCATCTGTAGTATATGAAATGTCAATGAAATTACTTGGACCAGTTGGTGGAATCCTAGCTATGGTAGGTGTAATTGCTTGTCCAATAACTTCTGGTGATACTGCCTTTAGATCTGCTAGGTTAACTCTTGCAGATTGGTTTAAACTTGATCAAGCTAATACAAAGATAAGATTAATTTTATCAGCTTTATTACTTGGAGTAGGATACCTAATAAGTCTAATAGATTATCAGGTTGTATGGAGATATTTCTCTTGGTCAAACCAGACGTTAGCAATGATTGCATTGTGGGCATGTTCTGTTTACCTAGTTAAATTTAGAAAACCAATTTATTCATTAATAACTGTTATTCCAGCGATATTTATGAGTGCGGTTTGTGTAACATATATATTAATAGCACCTGAGGGATTTAAACTATCAACTTCAATTGGTTACCCTATAGGTTTTGTTGCAGCAGCACTATTTACAATATTATTTGTATTAAAGGCTCGTAAAGAGGTTTCTAATAATTAATGGGATAATTAATTATGATCCTAATAAAAGATGATAGTTTTAGCGTCTTTTATTAGGATTTTTTATCTTAATAAATAAGTCTTATATATCAAATAAGCTTGTAAATTTATTAAATATATTGTAATATTTATATATGGAAAATATTGAATGTAGCATAGCAGTTGATGTTATGGGCGGAGATAATGCGCCAAATGAAATTGTATTGGGTATTATTGATGCAATAAAAGATTTTAAAAATATTGAGATATTAGCTGTTGGAGATGAAGATTCAATAGTTAGGATCTTAGATGAAAATAATTTTTCAAGTGAGAGGATTAAGATTGTACATACTGATGAGGTTATTGAAACTTCAGAGTCTCCAGTAATTGCTATTAGGTCAAAGAAAAACTCTTCACTTGTTACAGCTATTAAACTTGTTAATGAAAAAAGAGTCGCTGGATGCTTAAGTGCTGGAAATTCAGGGGCTCTATTAGTAGGTGCACAGACTTATATTAAAAAAATAGGGAATATTAAGAGAAGTCCTTTGGCTCCAATAATTCCAACATTAAAGGGACCGGCAGTACTGGTAGACTGCGGAGCTAATGTTGATTCTAAACCAGAATATCTTGTTGATTTTGCTAGACTCGGTTATTTTTATGCGAAAAAATTTTGTAATATTGATAATCCAAAGGTGGCAATATTAAATATTGGTGCAGAAGAAGAAAAAGGCAATAAATTAGTGAAAGAAACGTTTCCATTATTGAAAAGTGATAAGATTATTAACTTTATTGGATCTATAGAAGCTAGAGATATTCTAACTGGTTATGCTGATGTTATTATATGTGATGCCTTTGTTGGGAATGTAGCATTAAAAGTTACTGAAGGAATATTTTCGTTATTTATGTCAACTTTAAAGTCTACAATAATGACAAATCCAAAAACTAAAATTGGTGGATTATTAATAAAAAAACAATTAAAAAAATCGTTAAAACCGTTTGACATATCTATGTATGGAGGGGCTCCATTACTTGGTTTGGACGGACTTGTTGTAAAATGTCATGGCAATGCAACTAGAAAAGAAATTTATAATGGAATTAGACAAACGTATGAATTTTCAAAGAATAAGATAAATAACATTATAAGAGAGGAATTAGAAAAAAATGGAGTTTAATAAATTAACTGAAATAATATGTGATGTAATGAATGTGAATAAGGATGAAATAACGCTAGAAACAAGTTTTATTGATGATTTAGGAGCTGATTCACTTGACTTATTCCAAATTATTACAGCAATTGAAGATGAAACAGGAGTTGAATTTGATATAAAAAAAGCTGATACAATTAAAACAGTTTCAGATGCATTGAATGAAATAGAAAGACTTAGCAAGTAGCTAAGCCTTATTATTATGGAGATCTATGGAAAATTTATATAAATTAGAAAAAATATTAGAGTATAGTTTTAAAAATAAAGAACTACTCAAAAATGCTTTAATTCATAGGTCTTATACAAATGAACATAGGAATGAAACTCTAAAAAATAATGAGAGATTAGAATTTTTAGGTGATGCAGTTTTAGAGATTATTGTAAGTGATTATTTGTATAAAACTTCTGATAAGCAAGAGGGTGAATTGAGTAGAATGAGAGCTTCCATTGTATGCGAACAAGCGTTATCATCTTGGTGCTATGATAATAATTTGGGAGAATATTTAATATTAGGCCATGGTGAAGATGTATCTGGTGGAAGAAATAGACCATCAGTTTTATCTAATGCTTTGGAGGCGATTATTGGTGCCGTTTATTTAGACGGTGGATTTGATGTGGCAAAAAAATTTATTACAGAAAAAATTATTTTTAGTATTATTTCAAATGAAGAATATTTTATTGATAGCAAAACTAGATTACAAGAAATAATTCAAGAAAAATCAGACATTAAATTAAGCTATGAGCTTCTTAATGAGTCTGGGCCTGATCATGATAAGACGTATACTATACGTATTTTATTTAATACTACACCTATTAGCATTGGTGTTGGCAGTTCTAAGAAAGCGGCTCAACAAGAGGCAGCAAAGAATGCACTTGAATTAATTGATAATAATAAAAGTATTCAAAAATTTTGGCAGGATATAAGAAAAGAAAAATATGTATCTAAAAGAAGTTGAAATAAATGGATTTAAATCATTTGCAAATAAAATAAATTTTAAATTTAACCAAGGTATAACAGCAATAGTAGGTCCAAATGGTAGTGGAAAGAGCAATGTTGTTGATGCTATACGTTGGGTGTTAGGTGAGCAAAAAATAAAACAGCTTCGTGGCGAAAAAATGGAGGATGTTATATTTGCTGGAACAGAGCAAAGAAAATCACATGGGTTTGCATTTGTATCAATAACATTTGATAATTCTGATAGATCACTTGAAGCAGATTTTGATGAAGTAAAAGTATCTAGAAAACTTTATAGATCTGGTGAAAGTGAGTATAGACTGAATGATAATATTTGTAGATTAAAGGATATCCATGAGATATTCTACGATACAGGTATTGGAAAAGAAGGATATTCTATTATTGGGCAAGGACAAATTGAGAGAATACTTTCTGGGAAACCTGAATCTAGAAGAGAATTAGTTGATGAAGCTATTGGAATTGTTAAATTTAAAAAAAGAAAGTTAGAAGCTAATAGAAAATTAGAGAATGATAATATTAATATATTACGTTTAAAAGATATTCTACTTGAAATGGAAAATCAATTGAATCCTTTAAAAGAACAGGCAAGTAAAGCAAAAAAATATATTGAAGTAAAGGAAGAACTTAAAAAATTAGAAATATTTGATTTTTCTACATCATATATAGAATTAAAAGGTAATTTAGAAAAACTTGAGAAAGATATTGACATTATAAACAGTCAAATAGAAGAGTCTAAAAATAATTATGAAAAAAGTAAGCTTGAAAATAATGAATTTGAGAACAAGCTTACTCAATTTAAAATCGAAATAGAAAATATTAATTCTAAAATCCATAATATTTTGCAAGAAATGAATGACATTTCAAGTGAAGAAATTTTATTATCTCAAGAAAATGATTTTAAGTTAAAATCTAATAATGATTTATATGAACTTTTAAATAAAAATATCCTATTAATTAAAGAAAAGAAAATTGAAATAGAAAATTCTATAAATGAACTTAATAGACTTGAGATTAGTATAAATCAAAATAAAATAAACCTTGCAGATATTGATATTGAGTATTCAGGATTAAAAAGTAATATAGATAATCTTAATACTTTATTAAAAAATAAAAGAACAGAATTAGAAAATATTACAAAAAAGGAACTTGAGTTAGCCACAAATTTAAGTTATTCTGAAGCAAAAATTGAATATGAAAACAGTGAAAAAAAGAAGATTGAAGATAATTTCAATAGATTGATTAATGAAAAAAAAGATTTAAAACATAAGATTGATAAATTAGATTCAAATTTAATAATAATAAATAGTAAAAAAGAACAATTAAATAAAGATATATTATTTCTTACTGATGAGCTAAATTTAAATAATGAGTTAAATAGCAATATTTCAAATGAGATAGATAAGGTAAATATTAATATAACTACTGTAAAATCTAGACTTGAACTATTAATAAATATTGCTACAAGATATGAGGGTTATGGCAATGCTGTTAAATTATTAATGGATAAATATAGTAAAAATCCGGATAATTTAGGAGTTGTTGCAAATTTAGTAAATGTAGATAAAGAATATGAAATTGCAATAGAATCAGCACTAGGAGGATCGCTACAACATATTGTCACTTCTAATACTAAATGTGCTAAAGAGATGTTAACAACTCTTAAAGATAATAAGTGGGGAAAGGTGACATTTTTGCCATTAGATAATTTAAAGCCAGGTAGAGTCTTAGCTAAAAGGTCTTTACCTAGTGATGATGGAATAATTGGTATTGCGTCTGATCTTGTTACATATAAAAGTGGATTAGATGTTTTAATTAATTATCTTTTAGCAAATACAATTATAGTTAAAAATATTGACGTTGCACTAAAATTAAATAAAAATAAATTTCAAAGTAGGATAGTGACATTAGATGGTGAGATAATAATGCCTGCTGGTTCAATATCAGGAGGAAGTTATAAAAATTCTACAAATTTATTAAGTAGAAAAAGAGAAATTAATAAATTACAAGAAAAATTGGATCAATTATTAATTGAAGAAAAGAAATTGGAAAAAGATAAGGGGAATAATGATCAAAGGATTGGTGATTTAACAAATTTATTAAAAGAAAAAAATGACTTATTATCAAATTTATCAATTGAAAAAATTAAGATACAAGAAAATATTAATTCATTAAATTCTATGATAAAAAAGATCGATATTGAATTAGAGAATATAAATACAAAAGAAATTAATGATTCTATTGTTGATATTGATGATTTAAAGGATAATTATAATAATATATTAAGCCAAAAAGAAAATGTTAATTATGAAATAGGTACTATTCAGAAAAGTATTGATGAAAAAGTTAAATATTATGAGAACTTATTAAATAATATTAATAATCTCCAACTTTTAATTGATAAAGATAAAGGCAAAAAATCAGTTATTGAGGAAACTATTAAAAGATTAAATAAAGAAATTTCAAATTTTAATAAAGATAATACAGAATTAGATAATAAAATCAATAATAATACTAATTTAATTGAAAAAAACAAGGATAGAATTATACACTTAAATAATAACTATGAGGGGAAAAAGGCTATACATTCTGATTTGATAGAGGAACTTAAAAAAGTTGAGGCTGAAAATCAAAAGTTATTAAGCCAAAATTCATTACTATATGAAGAAAGAGAAAAGCTTAATAATATTATTCTAGATTTAGAAAAAAATAAGCTTAGGTTAACTAATAGTTATTCTAATACAGAGACCAAGTTTAATACAAAAGTTGCATATATGTGGGATGAATATGGGTTAACATATAGCGAAACTAAGGATATAAAAGCCGATATAAATTCTAATAATGTAGAATCTGACATACAGAAATTAAGAAATAAAATTAGAAACTTTGGTTCTATAAATGTAGCAGCAGTTGAAGAATATCGTAGTCTAAACGATAGATATAATTTTTATAAAAAACAGCTTGATGATATTTTGCAATCAAAAGAAAATTTACAAAAGATAATTAAATCATTAGACAAAAATATGGTTGATCAGTTTAATAATAATTTCTATAAATTAGAAAATCAATTAGAAAAAGTATTCAAGGAACTTTTTGGTGGTGGAAGAGTAAAGATGGAACTAACTGATCCAGATAATATATTGGAGTCAGGAATTAATATAAATGCCCAACCACCGGGGAAAAAGTTACAAAATATGCTTCAATTATCTGGTGGGGAGAAAGCATTAACTGCAATAAGTCTTATGTTTGCAATTCAGAATATGAATCCATCTCCATTTTGTTTTTTAGATGAGATTGAGGCAGCACTTGATGACCATAATGTTATTAGATTTTCTGAATATTTGTCAAATTTAGTAAATAAGACTCAATTTATTGTTATAACACATAGAAAGGGAACGATGCAGGCAGCTGATAGATTATATGGAGTAACGATGCAAGAAAAAGGGATATCTACACTGGTGTCTGTTGAATTAGTATAAAAATGAGTGAAAATGAAAAAAAAGGTTTTTTTAAACGCTTAGTTGAAGGATTAAGTAAAACTAGATCAAGTATTGTCTCAAGTATAGATTATGTTTTTAATGGATTTACACATATCGATGATGATTTTTTTGAAGAGCTTGAAGAAATACTAATTATGGGAGATATTGGTGTTGAAACTACAGATGCAATTATTTCAAAATTAAAAGATGATATAGAAGAGAATAATATTAAAAATCCTGTAGATTGTAAAGAATTCTTGAAAAAATCGATTAAAGATCAGATGATAACAGATGATAATGATTATAGGTTTGAGGATGAAAAAAGTATAGTTGTTATAATTGGCGTAAATGGTGTAGGTAAAACAACTTCAATCGGTAAATTAGGATCAATATTAAAGAATAAAGGGAAAAAAGTTATATTTGCAGCTGCAGATACTTTTAGAGCAGCAGCAATTGATCAGTTACAAATGTGGGGGAAAAGAAGTGGTATTGATGTAATTGCACAAAATGAAGGATCTGATCCGGCAGCTGTTATTTATGATGCTATTTCTTCTGCAAGAGCAAGAAATGCTGATATTTTAATATGCGATACAGCTGGACGTCTTAATAACAAAAAAAATCTTATGAATGAATTGGCAAAGATTGATAAAGTTATTAAAAGAGAATACCCAAATGTATATAGAGAAAATTTAATTGTTGTTGATGCTACAACAGGTCAAAATGCATTATTTCAGGTAAAGGACTTCAATGAAATAATGAAGGTTGATGGAGTGATATTAACAAAACTTGATGGAACAGCAAAGGGAGGAATTGCAGTTGCCATTGAATCACAGTTGAATATACCAGTAAAGTATATTGGTGTAGGTGAAAAGATTGAGGATTTACAAAAGTTTGATGCAGAAAGCTTTATAGAAGCTTTATTTGATATAAGAAAGGAAGAGGATGGACTGGCTTAGAGAACAAGGAATTAAGGAGAGCTTAATTAAAGAGGTAGAATATTTTAGAAATTATTATGAGGTAGCAAAAGAAGATTTAGATAGGGTTGCTAGACCATTATATCCATTTTTTGGAAAAGAACCTTTAGAAATAGCTATTACTGTATTATTAGATGGAGGGAACCTATTAATTACTGGAGAAAAAGCTACAGGTAAAAATGTGCTTGCAGAAAATCTTAGTATGATATTTAATAGACCAGTATTTAATGCATCATTTAATATTAATACAGACAGCCATGCACTTTTAGGTAGTGATACATTTAAAAATAATGAAGTAGTATTTCAACCTGGATTAATAATGGAGTGTGCACAAAGAGGAGGATTTGCAATATTAGATGAAATTAATATGGCTAAAAATGAGGCTATATCTGTGTTGCATTCCGCACTTGATTATAGAAGAATAATTGATATTTCGGGTTATGAAAAAACTAAGTTGCATGAAGCAACAAGATTTATTGGAACTATGAATTATGGATATGCTGGTACTAGAGAACTTAATGAGGCATTAGCATCAAGATTTATGGTATTAGAGTTAAAACCATTAGGTAAAGATACTCTTGATCAAATTTTAAATGTTGAATTTAGTGATTTAAATCCAGACATAAAGGATGAGGTCATAGGATTATTTTTAGATGTCCAAAAAAAGGCATTAAATTCTGAAATAAGTAACAAGATAGTTGATTTAAGAGGACTTATAGGAGCGCTTAAAGCAATAAGACGTGGACTTAGTCCTTACAATGCCTTTACTATAGGTCTTGTTAATAAAACGTTTGATGATTTTGAACGTAAGGTTGCAAATGATGTATTAAAACTAAGATTTGCTAAAACAGATGATGGTATTAATTTCTTTAAATAGAAAAGGATTATTTTAATGGCTATAAGAAATATTCGTATGGAAGATGACCCATTGTTAAGAAAAAAGAGTAAACCCGTTAAAGAGATGAATAACAGAGTTTCAGAATTAATACAAGATTTAAAAGACACAATGGTTAAAGAAAATGGTGTCGGTATAGCGGCTCCTCAAACAGGTGTATTAAAAAGAATATTTTTAATTACTAAAGAAGATGGTAATGTAAAGACTTATATAAATCCTGAAATAATTGATAAACAAGGAGTAAGTATTGATTTTGAAGGTTGCCTATCAGTGCATAGCATTAGAAGTGGATTGGTATTTAGACCTCAAAGAATTAGAATAAAAGCACTGGACGAAGATTTTAATGAATTTGAGGAAGAATTAGAAGATTTCATTGCTAGAGAGTTTTGTCATGAAAATGATCATCTAAATGGAATTTTATATACTGATAAACTTTTGGATAGTAATAAAGTATCAGAGCATATTATAGATTATCTATTCCTTATAGAGGAAATTGATGAAGAAGAAAAAGATGAGTTAAAAAAGAATCTATATGAAAATGAATATATATATGAAGATTTAGATCTTGATTTAATAGTAGAATACTTAAATAAAATACGTGAAGAAAAAGAACTATTTAAAGACCTACCAGATGATGAGGCCTTGTATGTAATATTAAAAGATGACTTTAAATATTTTGATAATTTTGATGAGGAAGATATATAAATATGCGTGTAATTTTTATGGGAACACCTGATTTTGCAGTTAATGCACTAAAAAAATTATTATTAAACCATGATGTGGTTGCAGTATTCACTCAACCTGATAAACCAAAGGGAAGAAGTAAAACGTTAATTCCTTCCCCAGTAAAAAAAATTGCTGAAAATAATAATATTAGAATATATCAACCTAAAAGTTTAAGAAAATTTGATAAGATTGAAGAATTAATAGATTTAAATCCTGATGTAATAGTTGTTGCAGCATATGGACAGATTTTACCTTCATCTATTTTAAATTTACCTAAATATGGTTGTATAAATATTCATGCTTCAATATTACCAAAGTATAGGGGAGCGGCACCAATAAATTATGCAATTATTAATGGCGAATCTGAAACAGGTGTAACAATAATGAAAATGGATGAAGGGCTAGACACTGGTGATATAATAAAAATTGAAACGACCAAAATATCAGATAATGATACAGATGCTACTATTGGTTCTAGATTGTCTGAAATTGGTGCTAATCTTTTAATTGACGTATTAGATGATATTGATAAATCTCAAAAAATTATATCTTTTCAACAAGATGATAGTTTGAGTACATATGCACCAATGATGGAGAAATCACTTGGATATATTAATTTTAATATAGATGCAAAAAAAATAGATCAACTAATAAGGGGAATAACTATTTGGCCTACAGCTACATTTATATTAGATGGAAAGAGATGCAAAATATATATGTCATCATATGATAATAGCAATTCAAGTTTTGAACCATCTACTATATCTGATATTAAGGATGATCATATTTCTATTCAATGTAGTGAAGGACAGATTAAAATATTCGAATTACAACTAGAAGGTAAGAAAAGGATGCCTGTAAGAGAATATATTAAGGGGTCTAAGTTAAAAATTGGGGATAAGGTAGATGTCATTATCTAGATCAAGAATTATAAAAATATTGATAAACATTGATAATGGAGCATTATTAAGTGAAGAGCTAGATAAAATAGATGATTATAATTATGCCTATATCAATAAAATTGTTAGGGGAGTATTAGAAAAAAGAATATCTATTGATGAAATTATTTCTAATTATTCTAATATTGGCATAAATAAACTGAAACCATTTATCAAAAATATACTTAGGGCTGCTATATATGAATTAGCTGAAATTAATAAAGCAACAGATTACGGTGTTGTAAATGATTATGTAAATATAGTAAAGAAAAGCAAATTTAATAATTTAAAAGGATATGTAAATGCTATTTTAAGGAATATAGCATCAGGAAATATTAATTTATATATTTCTTATCCTAAGTGGATAATGAATTTATTAGTGGAAGACATTGGTGAAAATAATCTTAAATTATTATTAAATAATACTTATAATAAAATATCATATAGGGTTAGAAGTAAAGATTTAATAACTAGTATGAGTGAAAAGTATGATATTTCATATTCAAGTATTGTTGATAACTGTATTTATATAAATGATAAAAATAAACCTAGTGATATTGATGAATTTAATGATGGTAAAATTACAGTCCAAGATCCTTCTTCAATTTATGTAGGAAATATAGCTTATGATATGTTTAAGGATAAAGATAAAAAATTGATATTAGATCTTTGTGCAGCACCTGGTGGTAAGACTTCTCATCTTGCTGATATACCGAATTCGAAGATTATATCTTGCGATATATCAGATAAGAAGATTGAAAAAATTAAAGAAAATCTAAGTAGAATGCATATTAGTAATGTGGATTGTCGCATAAATGATGCAACTATCATCAATAAATCGTTTATTGATAAATTTGATTTAGTACTTTGTGATTTACCATGTTCTGGACTTGGAGTAATGAGCAAGAAACCTGATATAAAGTTTAGGCTACTACCTAAAGATATTGAAGAATTATCAAGAATTCAGAGAAAAATTTTATCAAATGCGATAAGATATCTTAAAAAGGATGGATATTTAATTTTTAGCACCTGTACATTAACAAAAAAAGAAAATATTGATAACTTTAATTATATAAATGAAATATTAGAAAATGTTTATATAGATGGCCTACCATATAAACAATTTATACAAGGTAGAGATTCGTGTGATGGATTTTTTGTATCAGTATTTAGGAGATAGTATGAATAATATTTTGGATTATAAATTTGAAGAGCTTTCTACTGAACCTTGTATGAAAGATGAAAAAAAATTTAGATCTAAACAAGTATATGAGTGGCTACATAAAAAATTAGTTTCAAAATTTGATTATATGACTAATATACCAAAAGATCTTATTTTTAAACTTAAAAATAGATATTATATTGGAGGAATTAGTTGTAGTATTCACAGAGTATCGAAGATAGATGAAACTGAAAAATTTTTATTTACATTGCACGATAATAATCAGATTGAATCTGTGTTAATGAAATATAAACATGGTAATACTGTATGTATTTCAACACAGGTTGGATGTAGAATGGGATGTAAATTTTGTGCATCTACATTAGATGGGTTAGCTAGAAATCTTACACCAGGTGAAATGTTATCTCAAGTTTATGAAATAATTAAAATGGGTAACAAAGTGTCCAATATTGTATTAATGGGTCAAGGTGAACCGTTGGATAATTATGATAATGTCTTAAAGTTCTTACATATGATTACAGATGATAAAGGGTTAAATATAAGTAGAAGAAATGTAACAATTTCTACATGTGGTATAGTGCCTAATATATATAAGCTTGCAGATGATAATGTTACTTCTACACTAGCTATTTCTCTGCATGCACCTTATGATAGTTTAAGACAACAGATGATGCCTATAGGTTATAGATATAGCATTGATGAAATCATTAAATCGGTTGACTATTATATTAAAAAAACATCAAGAAGGGTTAGTTTTGAATATGCATTAGTTTCCGGTGTTAATGATAGTATGGAATGCGCTGAAAAACTTGTTAATTTATTAAGAGGTAAGCTTTGCCATATTAATCTCATACCAGTTAATGAGATCAAAGAACGTGATTTTAATAAACCTAATGAAAAAAATATAAAACAATTCTTTAAATATATTGAAAAAAATAATATTAATGTTACTATAAGAAAAGAAATGGGATCAGATATTTCTGGAGCCTGCGGTCAATTAAGACGTAGTGTAAAGGAGGAATAATGCAAGTAGGATCATGTACTGATAAAGGATTAGTTAGAAATGAAAACCAAGATTATATTAAATTTATTACATCTCAAGTAGGTGTTGTTGATAACCTTTTTATTGTATGTGATGGAATAGGTGGAAATAATTCAGGCGATATTGCTTCAAAGTTTACTGCCGAATCAATTGTCAATGAATTAAGTGAATATCCAGGAGATGATATATTCATTGAAAACATCTTATATTCAGTATTAAAGAAAGTTGATAAGGATTTAACTGTATTAGCAAATTCTAAACCCAATTATTCAGGTATGGGAACTACAGTTGTACTAGCAACTATTAAGGAGGATCAACTTTATATTGCCAATATAGGTGATAGTAGGTTATATATATACATGGATAAACTTAGACAAATCACAGAAGATCATACTAGAGTTATGGAATTTGTTAAAAGTGGCGAAATAAGTTTAGAGGAAGCAAAAAACCATAAGGATAAACATAGCATAACAAGGGCAATGGGGTATGGTTCAAATCCAGACTTTTATAAAATTAGGGTTTTACCTGATGATATTTTCTTGTTATGTTCAGATGGATTGACTAATATGGTTGATGATGAAACTATAGAAAAAGTACTTAGAGATGAAAAAACTATGCAAGAAAAAGCTGAGTATTTAGTTGAGCTTGCAAATAAAAATGGTGGAACAGATAACATTTCGGTTGTTATAGTAAAGATAGATAAGGGTGACTTATGTTAAATTCTGGAAGTATAATAGGTAATCGTTATGAAATAATATCTGAAATTGGCCGTGGTGGAATGGCAAAAGTTTACAAGGCTAAAGATATTAGACTTGATAGGAATGTAGCGATTAAGATACTAAATCAAGAATATGCGTCGGATAAAAAATTTGTTAGAAAATTTATTGAGGAAGCAAGAGCTGCTGCAGGTATATCTCATCAAAATATTGTAAACGTTTTTGATGTTGGGGAAGAAGATGATTTACATTATATTGTTATGGAGCTTGTAGAAGGAATAACTCTAAAAAAATATATAGAGAATGTTGGAGCTATATCATCTGAAGATACATGTAGAATTGCAATACAAATTGCCTATGGTATTGAAGCAGCCCACAACAATAATATAATTCATAGAGATATTAAACCTCAAAATATTGTTATATCAGATGATGGATATGCAAAAGTTGCTGATTTTGGTATAGCTAAGGCAACGAACGGAAATACTATAAATAATGCAGTAGCTGGGTCTGTACATTATATGGCTCCTGAGCAAGCAAGAAGTGGGTTTTCTGATGAAAAAAGTGATATTTATTCACTAGGTATTACAATGTATGAAATGGTGACGGGTAGATTACCTTTTGATACAGGAAACAATGTATCAATTGTATGGTCTCACCTAAATACACCTATAGTACCACCATCAGAATATGTTGATAATATTTCATATGGGCTTGAACAAATTATCCTCAAAGCAACTAATAAGAGAGCTAATGAAAGATATAGCTCTATAACTGATATGCTAAGAGATCTTAAGTTTGTTTTTAAACATCCTAATGATCCACTGCCATACAATGATTTTGATCCATATGGCGATACTGTATTTATGGATAGCAATTTTGTTGACGAATATGATTCAAAGTTCAATGATTATAACGACTATAATGATTATGATAATTATGATAATGAATATGATGATTATTACTATGATGATAACTATAATGAATCTGAAGGAGAAGTTGTAAATCCTAATATAAAGAAGATTATGAATGTGCTTACAATTGTTGGAGGAACAATAGTTACATTATTATTAATTTTTCTTGTATTCAAATTTGGATTTTCAACTAAGTCAACATCGGCTGATAAAGTACCAAATATTATTGATATGACTCTTAAAGAAGCAAGAAAAGTTGCTGAAACAAATAAGATCAAGATAGAGATCAAAGAATTTGACAAAACAGCTCCAGAAGACAAAAAGGATTTAATCTTATCACAAGAACCAAAATCAGGAGATAATTGGCCTGATAAGAATGATAAAATAATTTATGTTGTTATTGCAGGTACTGACGAAATTAGACTGTCAGACCTGACTGGAAGGCCTAAAGATCAAGCAATTCAAGAGCTTGAAGATTTAGGTTTGTCTGTAAATATTGAAGAGGCACATGATGATCAAAAAGAGGAAGGTATTGTTATTAAAAGCAATCCTTTACCTGGAAGTTCGGTAAATAAGAATGAAAAAATAACTCTTGTCATTTCAAAAGGTGCTGAAACTATAACAATTCCAAGTATTTCTGGATTAAGCAAGGAAGATGCCGAAAGAAGATTAAAGCAAGCAGGACTTAACTATAGCTTTGAAGAAGAATTTGGTGATAAAGATAGAGTTACAAGGACAAATCCAGAAGCTGGAAGTAAAATTAAAAAATCTGATC
This sequence comes from Bacillota bacterium, assembly GCA_023420085.1. Lineage (GTDB taxonomy): Bacteria > Bacillota > Clostridia > Lachnospirales > Lachnospiraceae > JAEZWQ01. The sequence goes on along the minus strand of JAEZWQ010000034.1, from coordinate 14,375 downwards.
CAATTGTTGTATTTATAGGAAATGGAAAAGAAGGTGTTGAAATTCCTGATTTAACTGGAAAATCTTTAGCAGAAGCTAGCATGATTTTAAATAGACTTGATATTGGAATAGATGCTTATCCTGAAGAGTCTGATACTGTTTCAAGTGGTGATATTATTAGAACAGAACCGTCTGCAGGTACTAAAGTAGAGGTTGGTACAAAAATAAAAGTATATGTATCATCAAAATCTAAACTGGTTCCAAATGTTCTTGGAATGAAAAAAGATAAAGCAGTTGAAGTATTACATGATGCTGGATTAAAGGTTTATTCAACAACTACAAGTTTAACAACGGCTGAATCAGGTACAGTAGTTAAGCAATCTATAGATGCTGGTAAGTCAGTAGATGAGGGAGAAAGTATTATAATTACTGTGGCAGAATAGAATGATAAAAAATAAAGGTAAAATAATAAAAGCTATATCAGGTTTTTTCTATGTGGCAATTGATAAAGATATATATGAATGCAATGCAAGAGGCATATTGAAGAAAAATGGTGATAAGCTTTTAGTCGGAGATAATGTAGAAATTGAAATTATTTCAAATGATAAGAAGTTAGCAAATATTATAAATTTATATCCAAGAAAAAACAAGTTAATAAGGCCAGCTATATCTAACATAGACCAGATGGTGGTTGTAATGGCTTTATCTTATCCAAAACCTGATTTTCAGGTTTTGGATAAGATAATAATTAATAGTATGTCTAAAAATATTCCAATAATTATTCTTTTTAATAAGGCTGAAGAATCTGATGAAAAATTTATTTCGTATATAAAAAATTCTTATTCACAAACAAAATTACCAATTATATTTACAAGTGCTATTCATTCAGATTTAAATGAATTAAGAGTTTTATTAGATGGTAAACTTAGTATATTAAGTGGTAATTCTGGCGTAGGAAAATCAACAATTATAAATAAATTATTAAATTGTAATATGATGGAAACTGGGAATATAAGCCATAAAATTAAAAGAGGTAAACATACAACCAAGCATACTGAAATTTTTAAAATAAATAATAATACTTTTATAGCTGATACACCTGGATATGGACGTTTTGATTTAATTAATATTAGTAGAAATGAGCTAAAGAAATATTATACTGAATTTAATGATATTAACAATTGTTATTTTTCTGAATGCTCTCATACGCATGAGCCTAGTTGTGGTGTTAAATTAGCAGTTGATAAAGGAATAATTTCAAGATTAAGGTATGATAATTATAAAAAAATATATGAAGAATTAGAGGAATAGAATGAAGAAAAATTATTATTTAGCCCCATCACTATTATCTGCAAATTTTCTAAATTTACAAAAAGATTTAGATGATATAACATCTGCTGGTTGTAAATATTTACATCTAGATGTTATGGATGGACAATATGTACCTAATATATCTTTTGGTATGCCAATAATTAGTAGCATAAAAAAACATTCCAATTTAATTTTTGATGTTCATTTAATGGTTGAGGAACCATCTAGATTCATAAATGACTTTGTTAAAGCTGGTTCAGATATTATAACTGTACATGTTGAAGCTTGTAAACATCTCGATAGAACCCTTCAAATGATACATGAAGCTGGTTGTAAAGCTGGAGTAACACTTAATCCTTCGACTAGTTTGACAACCATTGAATATATACTTGATAAAGTTGATCAAGTTTTAATAATGTCTGTAAATCCAGGTTTTGGTAATCAGAAATTTATAAATTATTCATTAGATAAAATTAAAACTCTTAATAAAATGATTGAAGATAGAGGGTTATCAATAGATATAGAAGTAGATGGTGGTGTTAAATTAGATAATATTAGATCAGTTATTGAAGCAGGTGCAAACATTGTGGTTGCAGGATCAGCAGTTTTTGGAGAGAATACGTTTGAAAATGCTTTAAAGTTTAATGAAGTTCTAAAAAGTTATGAGAAATAGTATTTTATTAGTTTGTGCAGGTGAAATTGATTTAGCACAATTGCAAAAATATGCAAAGCTAGCCACATATATAATAGCGGTTGATCATGGATATGATTACTTAGATTATATAAATATTAAGCCTAATATTATAATTGGAGATTTAGATTCAAAAAAATTTAATAATGATGCCAATATTGAAATTATAAAGTTTGATCCAGTTAAAGATAATACAGATACAGAACTAGCACTTAGATATGCTTTAACGCTTAATCCTACTTCCATATATATACTTGGAGCAACTGGAAGAAGACTAGATCATTTTTTTGCAAATTTAAATCTTTTATATACAACATTAGATAAAGTACCAACATATATATTAGATAAAAATAATAAGATATATCTTATTTCAAATTTCTGTAAGATTGAAAAGGAATATAAATATTTCTCAGTTTTACCTTTTACTGATAGAGTTAAAAAACTTACTATCGGTAATGCTAAATATCCAGTTAGCAAAATAGATTTAGATAAGTCTACTACGCTAACTATTAGTAATGAGGCTTATGATGATTGCTTTGTACGAATTGGTGAAGGAGTATTGATAATTATAGAAAGTGATGACGAAGATGTCTACTAATACAGAAGATAACAAGGAAATAGAACTAAAAAATTCTGAAAAATTAAAAACGGTTAAGACCGATGATGGGTTAGATAGAGTTTTAGAATTTCAAGATAATACATATGATGCTACAGGTATTTTGGAGGTGGCTTCAGATGGTTTTGGATTTTTAAGAAGTGATAACTATCTTACAGGTGAAGATGATATTTATGTTAATCCATCATTTATAAGAAGATATAAGATGAAAACTGGCGATGTAGTATATGGAAAAGTAAGAGAGAATACTGATAATGAAAAGTATGGAGCATTACTATTTATATACTCAATAAATGATGAAAGGCCTGAGCAAAATACTAAAAGAGTTAGGTTTGAAAATTTAACTCCAGTCTTTCCTAATAAAAAAATTATTTTAGAAGATAGTCAAAGTATATTATCGAATAGATTAATTGATATGTTTTCTCCTATTGGGTTAGGACAAAGAGGTATGATAGTTGCGCCACCAAAGTCAGGAAAAACTACAATACTTAAAAATATTGCTTCAGCCATGATGAATAATTATCCAAATTTATATATAATTATATTGTTAATTGATGAAAGACCTGAAGAAGTTACGGATATAAAAGAGGCATTAAATGCAGATAATGTTGAGGTAATATATTCAACATTTGATGAAACCCCTGAACATCATCGAAGAGTTGCTGAAATGGTCTTAGAACGTGGTAAAAGATTGGTTGAGGGTCATAAAGATGTTGTTGTCTTACTTGATAGTATAACTAGATTAGCAAGAGCGTATAATTTACTTCTTCCACCTAGTGGGAAGACTCTTTCTGGAGGATTGGATCCAGTAGCACTATACCCGCCTAAAAAGTTTCTTGGGGCAGCAAGATGCATGAAAGAAGGAGGAAGTCTAACAATATTAGCAACTGCTCTTGTAGAAACAGGTAGTAAAATGGATGATGTTATATTTGAGGAATTTAAGGGCACAGGTAATATGGAGCTTATATTAGATAGAACATTAGCTGATAGAAGGATATTCCCGGCAATAAATATAACAAAATCAGGGACAAGAAGGGATGACTTATTACTTACGGAACAGGAATCTAATTTTTCGTATGCCATTAAAAGGAGAATAAATTATCAAAACCTTGAACATGTAGAAGAATTATTTAAAATGTTTAAAAATACAAAAAATAATAAAGAGCTTGTTTTAAAGACAAAATTGACAAAATAATTTCAAAAATATACAATATGTATATTGTACGATTTATGAGGGAATATGAATTCAAAAAAGATATCAAAAGCAGTAATAATGAGATTACCAAGGTACTATAGATACCTAACTGAACTTCATGATAAGGGAGAAGAACGAATTTCATCAAATAATTTAAGTAAAATAATGGATATAACTGCTTCTCAAGTTAGGCAAGATTTAAATAATTTTGGAGAATTTGGTTTACAAGGGTATGGTTATAATGTTGACTATTTACGAAATGAAATTAGCAAGGTTATGGGCATAGATACTCTCCATAATATGATTTTAATTGGGTTGGGTAATTTAGGTACTGCTTTATTAAAATATAATGGTTTCAGTTCAAAAGGCTTTATTATAAAAGCAATATTTGAACAAAATAAAAAAATTGTAGGTCAAAAGGTTGAAGGTATTGATATATTACCAATATCATCCCTTGAAGATTACTTAAAAAATAACAATATAGACATAGTAGTCCTTACGGTGCCTAAGGAATCTGCACTTGATATTATTAATATGCTTCCAAGCGACAAAAGAATTGGTATTTGGAACTTCTCAAATATGGATATTAAGGTTGGAAAAAATATTGTAATTGAAAATGTTCATCTATCTGAGAGTTTAATGAGATTATCATACAGTTTAAAGAAGGATTGATATGATAGTTGGCATAGGGATAGATATAGTTGAAATAACTAGGTTTAATCGACTTGTTTCAAATAAAAAGTTTATGGAACGTGTATTTACAAAAAATGAGATTAAACTTATTAATAGCAATCCTACAATTGCTGCTGATAATTTTTGTGTAAAAGAAGCTCTAGTAAAAGCTTATGGTACTGGTTTTAGAAAAATAGATCCATCTCATATAGAGGTGTTAAGAAATAGCGATGGAGCTCCAATTGTTAACTTTTATGAAGAAGCATCGGAGTTCTTTTCCAGTTTTAAAACACATATTTCTATTTCTAATACAAATAAGTTATCTACAGCGTATGTGATTATTGAGGAGTTAAAATGAAGTATTATGCAACAGCTGAACAGATGAAACGCATTGACCATGAAAGTATTAACAATATAGGTATACCATCTTTAGTATTAATGGAATCGGCAGCGCTATCAGTATTTGAGGAAATTAATAAGAGATTTAGTAAGGATACTAAATTTTTAATTGTTTGCGGTAGTGGTAATAATTCTGGAGATGGTCTAGCATTAGCAAGAATCCTTTTTATAAATGGTTATAAAGTCGATTGTTATTTGAATAGAAGTTGTGGAAGTAATGAATTTAATATTCAGTTAGAAATAATTAAGAATCTAGGTATTAAATGTTATGACGACGTATTAATAACATATATTTTGCAAAATTACAATGTTATAGTTGATTCCATCTTTGGTATTGGCCTTAATTCTGACATAAGAGATGACTATAATTTTATATTTAATTCTATAAATATTTCAAATAAATTTGTAATATCTATAGATATACCATCAGGAATAAATGCATCTAATGGAAAAGTAATGGGAAATGCAATTAAAGCTGATTTAACTGTTACCTTTGGTGTAAATAAGTTTGGATTAATAGCTCATCCTGGAAATACATATGCAGGAGAAGTAGTTGTAAAAAATATTGGATTTCCAGATGATATTATTATTAGAAATGCTGAAACATTTTACTCGTTAGAGGATAGTGATATAAAGTTACCTCTAAGATTAAATCATATGCACAAAGGTAATTTCGGAACATCATTAATTATTGCAGGAAATAAGGATATGTTTGGTGCATTATATTTTGCCTCAGCCGCTTGTTATAAAACTGGATGTGGTAAAATCTATAATTATACTCATATTAATAATAAGCAATCAATTAATACATTACTACCTGAGGCTATTACATATACATATCAAGATAAAATTGATCCTGTTATTTATGAACTACTAAATATTTCTAATGTTTGTATGATTGGTTCGGGGTTAGGATTAGACGATATAAGTAAAGAATTATTTAATATAGTTATAAATAATTATAAGCATCCAATTGTTATTGATGCAGATGGAATTAATTTAATTGATTTGGATAATATTAATTTAATTGCAAATAAAAATGTAATCATAACTCCTCATATAGGAGAATTTAAAAATTTATGTAGAAGATTAAATATTGATTATACTGATAATCTTGAGACAGCTTTAACTTTTTATAATAGATATAATATTAACATGATTTTAAAAGATTATATAAGCTTAATACCCGAAGAGGGAAATAAGTTTTGTTTAAATATTACTGGAGATGTAACCTTGGCTAAAGCTGGAAGTGGAGATTTACTTGCAGGTACAATTACATCTTTGATATCACAAGGAACTAATATAAAAGATGCAATAAAATATGGTTCATACATACATGGGAAACTTGGTAGAAATACTGGCAAAATTCTAGGGAAAAGAACGGTAAATGCAAGTGATATACTAAATAATTGGAGATTATATGAATAACTATAGTAGGGTCTATGCAGAAGTTAATATAGATATAATTAGGAATAATATATCAAAAATTAAATCAGAGTTAAAGAATTCAAAATTTATGGCTGTTATTAAGGCAGATGGATATGGGCATGGAGCAGTTTCATGTGCAAAATATATAAATGATATTGTAGACTTTTATGGAGTAGCAACTGTAGATGAGGCATTAGATTTAAAATCATCGTTTATTAATAAACCTATATTAATATTAGGAGCTATATTTGATGAAAAAATACCAGATGCTCTTAGTTCAGACATACGTTTTACAGTGTTTGATATAAATACAGCTAAACGACTTTCTGAATATGCAAAGGTTATGAACAAGAATTGTTATATACATATAAAAATAGATACTGGTATGAATAGGATTGGATTTAAGAATGATGAGTGCCTTATTGATAAGATAAAAACTATATATAATCTTCCTAATATTGTTATAGAAGGTATATTTACACATTTTGCGAATGCTGATGAAGATGATCTTTTAAGAGCAAATAATCAGTTAAGTGATTTTAAAAAAATACTTGATAAATTAAGTGATAATAAGATTAATATTCCAATAAAACACTGTGCTAATTCTGCTGCAATATTAAACTTTGATAATGCTCATATGGATATGGTAAGAGCCGGACTTATAACATATGGATATTACCCTTCAAATTATGTGGATAAAAAAATTAAAGTTGAACCTGCGCTTAGCTTAAAAAGTCATGTTATTTTTGTTAAATATATTGAAAAAAATCAAGGAATAAGTTATAATTCTTCTTTTATTTCAGATAAACGAATGAAGATAGCTACAATTCCAGTCGGATATGGAGATGGATACCCTAGATCTCTTTCTAATATTGGCTATGTTTTAATAAATGGACACAAAGCCAATATTGTGGGGAAAATATGTATGGACCAATTCATGGTAGATGTATCTGATATAGAAGATGTTAATATAAATGATGAAGTTATTTTGATAGGCAGTGACGGTAAAAACAATATTACTTTGGATGAACTTTCAAATCTATCAAATAAATTTAATTATGAGTTTATATGTGGTTTAAGTAAGAGAATACCTCGTCTATATTATAGAAATGGTGAGGTTATAGATGAAATTAATTATTTTTATACAAATAGGAGAATATAGTGGATAGTGATTCGATAAATCAAATTTTAATTATTAGTTTAATACTTATTGTACTTATGAATCTATTTATGTGGTATTTATATGGTGCAGTTGATAGTATTAATTATGCAAGTATTGAAGATGAAAATAATGAAATACATAAAAAGTTGATGAGATATGTTGGTTCATATCACACAAAATTATTGGTGTTAAACATGATTTTGTTTGCCAGCGCAATATATGTATCATCAAAGCTTAAATACTCATATATCTTATGCTTAATTATTGTTATTTTAACAATACTGATTAAACACTTGGGGTATCATAAAGCTGAAAAAATTAATAGCAAAATTTTTAATATATCAAATGCTATATATACTATTTTTTATCCAATAGTTTTTATTTTTTCTTTTATAATTAATTGCATTACAATGATAGTTGGGCTTAATACTGATCAAGAGTATAACAGAGTTACAGAAGATGAAATAATATCTATAGTTAATGATGGTCACGAACAAGGTTTATTGGATAAAGAAGAAGCAGAGATGATAAACAATATAGTTGAATTAGGAGAAAAAGAAGCTAGAGATATAATGACACATAGGAAAAATCTTATAGTTATTGATAGTAATAAGTCATTTGCTGAAGTTTATGAAATAATAATGTCTACAAAGTTTTCTCGTTATCCAGTATTTAAAGATGAAGTTGATAATATAATCGGTATTATTCATATAAGAGATTTTTTGAAGCATTATAATACATCTGATAGAGAACTACCTATATCATCCTTACCCGAAATGCTTAGAAAGCCTTATTTTGTACCAAATACTAAAGATGTAAATGATATATTTAAGGAAATGCAATCTGAAAAAAATCATATGGCCATTATTATTGACGAATATGGACAGCTTGATGGTATTTTAACTATGGAAGATATTATCGAAGAAATAATGGGAAATATTCTTGATGAATATGATGTTGATGAAACTATGATAATTGAAAAATCAAAAGATGTTTTTATAGTGCGTGGAATATGTCCATTAGAAATTATTGAGGAAAGATTAAATATATCTTTTGATGATGAATTTGAAACATTAAATGGTTTTCTTACTTCAAAACTTAATAAAATTCCAACAGAAAATGAAGGTAATTTAAGTATTGAATATGAAGGATACCGTTTTGTTATAAAAAAAGTAAAAAATAAAGTTATTCAACTTGTTAAAATTACTAAATTAGTATAGAAAGGAGTGTATGATTTTTATATCATACAGTTAGTATGTCAGGACATTCTAAATTTTCAAACATTAAACACAAAAAAGAAAAGAATGACGCTGCTAAAGGTAAAATATTTACTAAGCTTGGAAGAGAAATAGCTGTTGCTGTAAAAGAAGGTGGTGCTGATCCTAATAGTAATAGTAAATTAAAAGATGTCATTGCGAAATGTAAGGCAAATAATATGCCTAATGATACAATTGAGAGGAGTATAAAAAAGGCTTCTGGAGAAGGTAATGATACTAATTATGAATCTATCACATATGAAGGATATGGTCCTAATGGGGTAGCAGTAATAGTTAAGGCCTTAACAGACAATAAAAATAGAACTGCATCTAATGTACGAAATGCCTTTACAAAAGGTGGAGGTAGTATGGGTGTAAGTGGTTGCGTTTCATTTATGTTTGATGAAAAAGGATTAATAATTATCGATAAAAATGAGTGTACACTTGATGCTGATGATATTATGTCTTTAGTTATAGATGCAGGAGCGGAGGATTTTATTGAAGAAGAAGATTCTTTTGAAATTTATACTACACCAGCAGATTTTAATTCAGTAAGAGATTGTATAAATGAAAATAATATTAGTACAATTTTTTCTGAGGTAACAATGCTACCACAAACAAAAGTCACTCTAAAAGATGATGCCTCTAAAAATGGTATGAATAAGATGCTTGATCTTTTAGATGATGACGATGATGTTCAAGAAGTATATCATAATTGGAATGAAGAGGAATAATATGAAGACAGGATTTGATAACGATAAATATATTAAACTACAATCAGAAAAAATAATGGAAAGAATTAATAATTCAGGGAATAAGCTATATCTTGAATTTGGTGGTAAGCTTTTTGATGATTACCACGCATCAAGAGTATTGCCAGGTTTTGCACCAGATGTAAAAGTTAGAATGTTGAGTGCACTTGCAGATAAAGCAGAAATTTTATTAGTTATTAGTTCTGAAGATATTGAGAACAATAAAATGAGAGAAGATATAGGAATAACCTATGAAACAGATGTATTAAGACTTATTGATGCCTTCCATTCATTTGGGCTTTATGTTGGTAGTGTAGTCGTTACAAAGTATAATAATCAAAAATCAGCTAATGATTTTATAAAAAGACTTGAATCATTAAATTTCAAGGTATATAAACATTATAATATTGATGGATATCCAAATGATATACCTAATATTGTTAGTGAAAATGGTTATGGTAAAAACGAATATATAGAAACATCTAGACCTCTTGTTGTTGTAACAGCACCTGGACCAGGAAGTGGAAAAATGGCAACATGTTTATCTCAGCTTTATCATGAGCATAAGAGAGGAATAAAGGTAGGGTATGCTAAGTTTGAAACATTCCCTGTTTGGAATTTACCTTTAAATCATCCTGTAAATATAGCATATGAAGCAGCTACTGCTGATTTGAACGATATTAATATAATAGATCCGTTCCACCTTGAAGCATATGGAGAGACAACTATAAACTATAATAGGGATGTTGAAATCTATCCAGTGCTTAAAGCTATGTTAACTCAGATTATGGGAGAGTGTCCTTATATGTCACCTACAGATATGGGTGTAAACATGGCTGGATTTTGTATTTTTGATGATGAAGCTGTTAGAGCAGCTGCAAATGAGGAAATAATTCGTAGATATTATACTGCACTTTGCGATAAAGCTATGGGGAGAGGATCACAAGATACTGTTAACAAGTCTTTAAATATTCTTCAAAAAGCTAACCTTGATATAAGTCTTAGAAAGGTAGCAACAGAAGCTAATAAAAAGGCAGAGGAGACAGGTTCTTCAGTTGTTGCAATTGAGCTTGAAAATGGAGAAATTGTTACTGGAAAAAATACAGAAGTTATGAATGCAGGAGCGGGAGCGCTTATAAATGCTTTAAAAAGTCTTGCTGAAATTAAGGATGAAATCCATATAATACCACCTGTTATATTTGATCCTATTCAAAAATTAAAACGTATGCAAAGTGAAGATGCAAATTTAAGATTAAATGCTAATGAAGCTTTGACTGCAATATCAATAAGTGCAGTTACAAATCCTGTTGCACAAATTGTTCTTGAACAATTACCTAAATTAAAAGGATTACAAGCGCATTCTAGTGTTATTATTTCAAATGAAGATAGAAAAGTATTCAAACAATTTGGTATACATTTAAGTATGGAACCAAAATATGAAACAAATAAATTATATCAAAATTAATTATGGTTACGGATATCTTGTGTATTGGTACTGAAGTATTGATGGGTAATATTGTTAATACAAATGCTCAAAATATTTCTAAAATATGTATTAAAAATGGACACTATGTTCTTCATCATCATGTTGTTGGTGATAATTATAAGAGAGCTTTTAATATGGTTAAAAGCTCTCTAAAACAATGTGAATGTATTATTATATCAGGAGGCCTAGGACCAACAGATGACGATATAACATTAAAAGTTGTATCAGATGTAATAGGTGCAAAATTAGTTTATTCTAAAAAAGCTGAGGAACATATAAAATGTTTTCTTAATTTAGATAAACTTGAAACAAATTTATTTAAACAGACTTATATAATTAATGGAGCAACATTATTATACAATGATAATGGAACGGCTTTAGGCCAATTAATAAAATACGATAATAAAATTATAATCATAATCCCTGGTCCACCTAATGAATGTCTTCCAATGCTTGAAAACTATGCAATGCCTCTGTTAAAGGATTATGCTGATGTACCTGTATATTCAAAAATGGTAAAAATAACAAATATCGAAGAATCGACTGCAGCAAATATGATTGATGACATTATTAAAAAGCAGACCGATCCAACAATTGCACCATATTGTAAATTTATGGAAGTTGATTTTAGGATATCATCAGCTGCAAGTAGTGAGGAAGAGGCTAATAATAAAATCGATAATGTTATAGATATATTGAAAAAAAACTTTAACAACAATATATTTGCATATGATGAAAAAGAATTTATAGAAGATGATATTTACAGACTATTGAATGAATTTGGATATAGAATATCCGTGGCAGAATCTTGTACTGGCGGATTACTATCATCAAAATTAGTCAATATTCCAGGTATATCTAAGTTTTTTAATAGCGGTTATATAACTTATAGCGATGAAGCTAAAATAAAAGAACTAAAAGTTAATAAAGATACTTTAATTAAATATTCAGCTGTAAGTATTAATGTTGTCAATGAAATGATAGAAGGATTAATTGATAAAACATCTGCTAATGTATGTATTGCAATAAGTGGAGTTGCTGGTCCTGGTAATGATAATAGAAATAATGAGGAAGGTAAAATTATTATTGGAACATTTGTTAAAAATAAAGACAAAATGATTAATACATATTATTTTAATGGATCAAGAACAGAGAATATTAATATGGCAACTAAAGCAGCTTTAATTCAATTAAGAAATCATATTCTTGATTTAAATAATAATTATTTAAGAATATATACCAAATAATAAGACACTGTAATGTACCGTCTTGAAAGTTTAGATCTAAAAATCTAACTAATAAAGGGCACCTATAAGTGTCTTTTGTTTATTTATAAACCAATATATAATGTTATCGTATGATACATCTTGGTATTTTATACGAATAATTAGACGTAATAGTTAATAAATAAAAATATATTTTTATGGTATAATATAAATATATAACTTTAGTGGAGGGAAAATGGCAAAGACTAAAAAGGATAAATTTACTAGTATAAAACCAGAAACTAGTGAAGAGAAAAAAAAGGTACTACAAGAAGCACTAGCAAAGATTGAAAAAGATTTTGGAAAGGGAGCTGTTATGAAACTTGGGGATCAAACAGCTATAGAAGTAAATACTATACCAACTGGATGCCTTACTCTTGATATGGCTTTAGGTGTTGGAGGGATTCCAAAATCAAGAATAGTAGAAATATACGGAGCTGAATCAAGTGGTAAAACAACTCTTGCATTGCATGCAGTTGCAGAAGTTCAAAAGATGGGTGGTATTGCTGGCTATATTGATGCAGAACATGCTCTTGATCCAGTTTATGCAAAAAAAATTGGTGTTGACATTGATAATTTATATGTTTCACAACCGGATAATGGAGAACAAGCATTTGAAATTGCTGAAACTATGGTAAGATCAGGAGCAATTGATTTAATTGTAATCGATTCTGTAGCAGCCTTAGTACCAAAAGTTGAAATTGAAGGTACTATGGAAGAACTTCAAGTTGGTCTTCATGCTAGAATGATGTCTAAGGGACTAAGAAAACTTACTGGATTAATAGGTAAATCTGATTGTGCGGTTATATTTATTAACCAGTTAAGAGATAAAATAGGTGTAACATATGGAAATCCAGAAGTTACAACTGGTGGTAGAGCATTAAAGTTCTATTCTTCTGTAAGGCTAGAGGTGAGAAGAGGAGATTATATACGTGATGGAGGTTCTAAAGAAGGAAAAATTCTAGGAGCGGTTACAAAAATCAAGGTTGTTAAGAATAAAGTGGCACCACCATTCAAACAAATAGAAGCTCACCTTATGTATGGAGAAGGTTTTTCACATGAACAATGTCTTGTTGAATTGGGTGTTGAACTAGACATTATTAAAAAAGCTGGATCATGGTACTCATATAATGGAGAAAAACTTGGACAAGGTGTTGAAAATGTAAAAAAATTGCTTCAAGAAAATGTATCCTTAGCTGAAGAGTTAGAATCAAAAATAAGGGAAGCAAACCATAAGCAACTTTTCTCATTCGAAAATGAAGAAGTAGTAGAAGAAGATAATGTTCTAGAGGATGTTGAACTAGATTCTATTGATCTTGAAGAACTTGATTTTGATGAAGTTTTAGATTAATATGCCTAGAATTGTTGATATTATTGATAAAAGTAAGTATGCTAAGTTAATTTACCTTGATGACAATAGTTTTTTCAAAATCAGCAACAAAGGATTTTATAAATATAAACTTAATAAAACAGGTAATTTAGATAATTTTGATGAGATAGTTCAATATTTTATCTATCCTGCAATAAAGTATAAATTAGCTTCATTATTAGCAAAAAAAGATTATTCATCTAATGAACTATATAAAAAACTATATATATATGGATATAGCAGTAATTTTGTTAAGCCTGTTATAAATAAGTTTATATATAATGGATATATTGATGATAGAAATTATTGTGAAAATCTTATAGAAATGTATTCAAAAAGATATGGGTATTATAAAATTAAAGAAAAGCTTTATAACAAAGGTATTCCTACTGAAATAATTGATAATTGCTTATCAGAATATGAGGCTGATAATGAAAAGACAATGATTGGTATACTTGATAGCATTAATTTTAATAATCTTGATTATTATAAAAAAAGGACAAAAGCTTTTAATAAACTTATTTATCGGGGATTTCAGTCTGATGAAATCAATGATATATTAAATAAATATTTAAGCACGGATTAAAATTCATAAATAAATATAATAAAGGATAAGAGGTCTTCTATATAAATCTAAGGATTATAGAAGACCTCTTATATATAAATATGGTAGTGTAAATTTTTTTGTGTAAACCTCTCAGATTGATGATAAAATTCCTAGTTTGCATCTTTGATTGTATAAATTATTTTTTTATACGGGTCTTAATCGCATTTGTTGCTATTATCCCCCCGTA
>JAEZWQ010000016.1 GCA_023420085.1 Bacillota bacterium | reverse complement strand
GCCCCATGTAGAGCAATGCTAAAGCCCGCTCCCAAAAATAAGGATGAAGCAAATGTCAAAACAGTTGGAATAATCCTATAAAAGAAATATCTCACTCGGCTCTTGTTTAGTCCTCTTACTATTATTCTACCACTTAGCATCATAGCCATCAGATATATTAGGGTAAAAATACACATTGCCACTATGAAACCTTCTACCTCTAATGTAGTTTGGACTAATACTGATGTTCCTAATATGACTAACAGAAGAATGCCAGTCATAATCCGTCTTAAATATCTACTTTTTTTATCCCAGACAGACTTAAGATATGACAGATAAATATGAGTCTTTATATGTTCTTCATTTGTATATAGCTTCTCCGGCATCTCATCTGTGAACACGCCCTCATCCTTTTTATGAAAAATACCATTAAACATAAGAAGTACGTGCTTAGGTTCAGAAGAATCAGGAGTTTTAAGCTTTTGTAGCCATATCCTGTCATCCTCTCTTTCTTCAATCCTCAAATAGCCTTTCTGGGCAAGATAAATTAAAAGAGAACGGACATGCTTGTCACTAACTTTTCCATCCATAATGGCCCCGGCTTCACATGGAGTAATATTATCTGGTGGATAGAATTCAACTGTAACAGGTATCACTGGATCTCTGCCCCATTTCATGAAGATAATTATTGACAGTAATAAAACCAAAAGGTATAAAACAGGTACTACATATAGTATATATTTTGTGCTGGCCTCACCTGTGAAATAATTCTCTTTAAGGATTGATGCTATGGTAAGACCACTATGGGAGTCCCAGTTTGCATTCACTCCGCTGATTTCTATTTCCTTGCCATCTTCGTTAATTTTATATGAGACATTTTCTATTGGATCAGTTACAATATCCTGCTTAGAACCATAAGATCCATGGTACAAAGCCATATCAGATGTATTCCATTTTTCCGGCATTTGCAATTTTACATTAAAATTTTGAATGGGATATTTCCACTCAGTCGGAATAAGGTCCAGATTTAACGCATCTTGCTCTGCATTGCCATCCTCATATCCTATAATCTTGTAGCTTATTTTGAACTCATGTACTCCACTTAGATATTTATCAGCACTTCCAAGCTTAATTATGACATTACTGTTCTCACTTCTTGTTTCGAACTTATGTGTCGTACTTTTTGCATCTTTGATCTTGGATTGACCTTTTTTGTATGGTATATATCTATATATTCCATGTCTGTTATTATTGCCAAAGTCCATCGTAATGGTTTCATCAACGGTAAAGATCTTATCCTTACTTACCCTGACATCAACATCATAACTTTTTGTGACAATATCAGATTCATCGGCATATACCGGAGTCGTATACCAAATCTGCAATAAAATGCTAATAATAAGCATTGTTGCAATTATACACAAGAATTTAAGCGAGCGTTTCTCTGACAAATAGTTCATCATTCCCCCTTAAGATAATGTAAATTCCATTTCTAGTTGTCAAAGCTTACCTTAACTGCTTCGCGTTCTGTGGTATCTCCTACTTCAAACATCGGCTTTTTCTTAAACCCGAAAATACCTGCAATAATCTTACTTGGAAACATCTCAATCTTATTGGTATATTCCCTTACCTGTCCATTATAATATTTTCTTGACTGCGCAATATCTTCCTCAATCTTAGTCAGATCATTTTGCAGCTGTATAAAATTTTCATTAGCTTTAAGCTCTGGATATGACTCAGCAACTGCAAATAGGCTTCCTATAGCTGATTTCATGGCAAGCTGTCCCTGATTTTTTTCTTCCAGGTTTCTGGCATTGGCATATTCTTTACGAGCATCTGCAACCTTAGTAAATACTTCTTTTTCGTGTGAAGCGTATTTCTTTACAGTTTCTACCAGATTTGGAATTAGGTCAAATCTCTTTTTAAGATATACATCCATTGTTGAAAAAGCTTCATTTACAAGATTATTCAGTGCAATCAGCTTATTATACGTACCCACTACCCAAAGCAGTATTAGAAGTATAATAAAAACAATTATTAAAATTAGCATCAGTCCGTTCATTGTTCCTCCTTAATATCAAATGGCAGGCTCCATTCTATTGGAGCTTTACCATGATTAATCAGAAATTGATTCGTCGGTATAAAATAGTCCTTTTGTTTAAAGTATCTGTATGAGAGAGGGCTGGGGTGTCCACCTTCAATGATAAGGTGCTTATCTTTTTGCTTCTCTTCGTCTAATATTATACTTTTCTTACTTTTCGCATGATTTCCCCAGAGTATAAATACTTTAGGCTCTTCATCTTGAGCTAAAATTCCAATCACTTTGTCTGTCAGCTTCTCCCAGCCTATTTTGCTATGGCTTGCAGCGACTTTCTCTTCTACAGTCAAGGCTGTGTTGAGCAAAAATACACCTTGTCTTACCCATGGAGTCAGTATTGAGGCTTCTTCATAATTTTCATCACAGCAGCAAAGAGCTTCACTTAAGTTCTTAAACTGCAATTTTCCAAAGCCATGATGCCTTTCCAGCTCCTCCATAACCTTCTTTCTTATATTTTTCAATGATGGAGGAAGCTTTTCTCCTCGGGGAACTGAAAATGCATATCCGTCTGCCTTTCCAAATGTATGATATGGATCTTGCCCCAGTATGACACATTTTACTTCTGAGGGAGATAACTCTCTAAAAATACGAAAAATTTTATCTTGAGAAGGAAAAACCCTTGTAGTACGCCTTCTTTCTTCGACATATTTTATAAGGTCAGAGAATTGCTCACTACATAAATAATTATCTAGCAGCCTTTCCCACTCCTTTCCCATATGCAAAAAGGACTTGTTATCACCTGTTTTCATAAGATACATTATACATCATATAATTGGATATGAAAAGAAGCGAGATACTTATACGAAGTAAATACTGCATACTTCTTATCGGCCACTTTTTTACACTAAACTCTTTTTATAAATCGCTTGCATATTAATACTCACTATCTTTATTACCTATACTGATTCATCTTATTTATGTAAACTGTTCGCTTATGGTCTGTGTTTTTATTATTCATATATTCCAATGGTTTATGATATAATTAAAGCAAGCAAAATCTTATTGTAAAGGAATTAAAC
>JAEZWQ010000044.1 GCA_023420085.1 Bacillota bacterium | reverse complement strand
CCTGTATCGTGTGCTATTCGAGCTAAATCATCGGAGGGAAAAGCTATAACATACAGCAGTCCGCTACTCAAATAATATTCGCGTTCTGCCCCCCCCTCTTTCCTACTATTCGTTTTTGTCACACCTGTTGGCAAAGCGTCTCGTTTTACTGTTTTCAACGGTTGGGTTGGATTGGAAGTACCTTCAACATACACATAGTGACGACCGGGGTTATTCCGGTCTATCAAATACAACCTATTATCCTCAATTATCTTTATCAGTTTATTTGCGTATCCTCTATCCGTAGCATATCCACATTGCTGTAAACCTTTTGCCCACCCTTTATAATCGGTAGGAGGCAACTTAAACAAACTCGCATAGCGTGGGCGCCTTAAAAACTCACTATGGTCTCGGTAAGAGTCCTCTGGACTACTATAACTCCTAAAACAATCATTAAGATTGTCGTCGTTATGATATATCTTAGCTCCACGCCAGGAGTTATGGCATTTTATACCGAAATGATTATTTGCTTCTACCGCCAACCTACTTCTGCCTGCATTACTTTCTAAAAGTCCTTGTGCTAATGTTATGCTTGCAGGAATTCGGTATCTCTTTTGGTTATCTAACGCAATAGCGGCATATCTATCTATATAAGCATTATAACTCGTTGGTATCTTTGCAGAAGGAATTCTCCTGGATGTAGTATTCCGAGAACTACTACAACCTACCATTGGTAATAACAAGAATAATCCCAACAGTCCAACTAATACCGATATTCTATTTCGAGGTTTTATCATAAAGCAATTAAGGTAGAACGGATTCATTAGACAGAGCGCACTGCTCCCAGTCAGATACAAAAATACAGAATCGGGACGAGATGGCCGTTCTTTTCACCTATAATGCCAAATTCCTAACTTTATCGGAATAGAAATTGGTAGTTCTTTATTTGGCAAAATCGCCCTATAGCAAAACATGGATAAGCCCTCCAACAAAGTACTTTTTTACAACCCCGGATATGAAGTAAGTGCCGGATATAAACTCAAAAACTATACTCCGCCACGAAACGTTGTAAACTTACGACGCGATTTGGCATGCTTAATGAAGCTTTTATACCCCCACCCTAACGCGGTTGTTTGGACTCCTTCCTATAGGTTCAGAAAAAACGACATTCTTATACCTTGGGGCTGGGCACCCGAAGTGTATTCCTTGCCAACGATTCACAACGAAAATATTCCATACACTCTTGAACAGATGCAATATTTTGCATCACGGAAACGCTCTCACAACTTACAAGAGTTACTGGTAAAAAAATACCCCAAGAGGTTTACTTCCAATACCAAATCCCAATTACTAAGCCAAATACGCAATTTAGATTTTAATGAGGAGGAAACAAAAAGGTATATAGTAAAGCCCGAATTTTCATCTTCGGGACGCGGACAGCTACTCTACAACTCTATTAAGGAGATATTATTGCAACATACTAAAAAGAATACGGAAGAATACTTTGTCGAGGTCTTCCATCATAAAATCCAAGATAGAGGATTAGAATTTCACATTGACTCCAACGGCTACATAAAATACCTGGGGCCATCGGTATTTACTACTACAAACAACCAGTATACTGGCAACGTAATTAAACCCGCAAAGGAAATAGAACGGCAATGGCTCTTAGATGACCTCGGACAACACACCAACTATTTAGAAGGGTTACTATCGGGGCTAAAAGATTTTGACTTTAATGGCTACGTAGGGCCTTTCGGTATCGATACTATCTTGTATAACGCCAACAACAAAACACTCAAGCTACACCCTTGTATAGAAATAAATATGCGTCATACAATGGGACATATAGCCCTTAAATTATCCGAGTGGGCCTCTAAAAGCGGCATGGAGGGATACTTTTCTATCCTATATGGAAAGCCTGAGGAGTTGAAAAAAGAATTTTTCAATTCAACATTTATAGACGCCTGTAACCTTACATGCAAGGCTACGGCCGGAAACTTTCACCTAAACCCCATAAAAGAAGAAACCCAATTTGTAGCCAAGTTGCACCTTAAACCTATACAATACCAGTAAATCCCATAAATGCCATTGAGAGAATTCCTGCTACTATCAAAGCAATAGGTATTCCACGCATTGCCTTAGGTACCGACGTCATTGCTAACTGTTCCCGGATTACAGAAAATATCACCAATGCCAAAGTATATCCCACGGCCGTAGAAAAGGCATACATCAAGGACTCTGAAAAGGTAAAACTCTTTTGAATAACAAGGATAGCAACTCCCAAAATGGCACAGTTTGTTGTTATCAATGGAAGGAATACTCCCAATGCTTGGTACAAGGCTGGAGATACCTTTTTAATGATGATTTCAACCATCTGCACCAAGGAGGCAATAATTAATATATAGGAGATGGTTTGCATAAACCCTAATCCATAAGGGTCCAATACAAAAACCTGAATTAAATAGGTAACCAGCGTAGCCACCATCATTACAAAGGTAACAGCTGCACCCATGCCAATGGCGGTAGAGAGTTTCTTTGAAACCCCCAGAAACGGACATATCCCTAAAAACTGGGAGAATACAATGTTATTAACAAAAATAGCGGATATGAATATAATAAGGTATTGCATCTTGGTACGTATTTAATAGTGACGCTATTGTTACTTTACTTTTCTGAGCTTATTCATTAGAGCAATCAAATACCCCAAAACGATAAAAGCTCCTGGAGCTAATACAAAAACCAAAGCTCCATAATGTTCTGGTATCACCCCAAAACTAAACATCTTACCTGTACCTAAAAATTCCCGAACAAACCCTAAACAGGTTAGGGCAATAGTAAAGCCTAAGCCCATACCCAAACCGTCCAACAGAGAGTCGAACAGGTTATTTTTAGCAGCAAAACTTTCTGCACGGCCTAACACAATACAGTTAACTACAATTAGGGGGATAAACAGCCCCAATGAAGCATATAACGATGGAGCATAAGCCTCCATAGTCATTTTCACAACCGTAACAAAAGTAGCTATTACTACTATGTAGGCGGGAATACGCACTTTATCTGGAATCAAGTTTTTAAGCAACGAAATAACCACGTTAGCACACATTAGTACAAATAGGGTTGCAACGCCCATGCTAAAGCCATTAATAGCAGAACTTGTGGTACCCAATGTTGGACACATCCCTAAAAGAAGCACAAAAACCGGGTTCTCGTTTATTAGGCCATTAAATATAATCCGCATTTTTTTCATAGCTCTACACCTTCCTACTTTTGTTCCGATGAATTTTGGGTATAGGCACCATATGCCTTAACCCCCTTGTTTACCGCGTCCAAAAAAGCCCGGCTCGATATTGTTGCTGCTGTAATTGCGTCTACTCGTCCATTGTCTTTAGAAACAGTTAAGGGCGCATCGTTCACCGACAAACCCAAGATAGAGCGGGCTCCAGTATTATCCTTAAACCAAGAAATCATTTTATCTCCTAATCCAGGAGTTTCGGTCATTTCCAAAACGGAGTAATCTTTTATTTTTCCGTCGGCTTCTAATCCTAACAAAATCTTAACATCACCACTAAAGCCGTTATGAGAAACAGTTTCAATGGCTACACCTTTCAGCACGCCAGACTTCTTAGCCGGATAAACGATTAATGTATCACCCTCTACAG
>JAEZWQ010000060.1 GCA_023420085.1 Bacillota bacterium | reverse complement strand
CTCTATTAAAATAAGCTTCATTATCTAAAAAATAAAATATAACGCCATCATGTTCTAACTCAAAAACTCCGCAATATCTGTGCATCCAAGCTATATCTACATAGTAATATCCAATATATTTCATTTTTTCTCTATATTTTTTTTCGATTTTTGAGTGTAAAGGTAAAACAACTCTTATATCATGGCCATGTTGTTTTATGGCTTTTGGAAGAGAACCAGCAACATCAGCTAATCCACCAGTTTTAACAAAAGGAGTTGCCTCTGCCGTAATGTATAAAATATTCATACTATTTCTCCAATACTTTATTTTTTGGAACTACATATGGATTGTTACGAGTACCTTGAACAAATACATTTTGTTTAACAACAGCATTCTTATCAACTATACTATTAACAACGACAGCACCATCCTCAATAATTGCTCCTTGGAAAATTATTGAATTTTTAACTATTGCATTTTTCCCTATTTTAACTTGTCTAAATAATACCGAATCACTCACTTCACCTTCAATAATCGAACCATTTGCAAGAATTGAATTGCTTACTTTATTACCTTCTTTATATAAAGTTGATGGTTCATCTTTATTTTTTGTAAGTATACCTGAACCAAGTAAAAACAAGTCAGCATATATCCCTTCATTAAGTAGATTTAAATTTGCTATATAGAAAGATTGCAAATCTCTAATATATTCAACATGTGATTTAACTTCGAATGTACCTATATTTAATTCGTCTTTATGATTCATTATAGCTTGGGATAAAAATCTAGCAGAATCTTTTTCAACTGAATCTTTAACTATTTTCATAAATACTTCTTTTTTAATGAATATATGATCCATAAATAATGGAATAATATTTTCAGTACCTAAATTAATCCCAATATTTTCAACATTACCTTCACTATCGAAGATTATTTTTCTCGCATTTAAATATCTTCCGGTATAATCTTCTTGAACTCTATACAGAAACATTGCATCATAATTTTCTTCTTTAAATTTTTGATAAGCACTTGTTATATCAACTCTTGAAATAACCATTGGATTTGCTATATAGATATCTTCAATATCTTCTTCATCAAAGAATGTTAAAGATTCATAATAAGAAAGCATTCTTCTATTGTTAGATTCAATTTCCTCTAAGGATGGGGTTGTAATTACAAGACCATTTTCTCTTTTATCCATTTCCCAATGTGCACCATTACCAACATGATCTAGTGTGGATCTTATTTTAGAACCTCCATGTAAGAGAACCTTAGTAATGCCATGTTCATGAAAGTTTGAAAGAGTTGTATCTATAAGTCTATATCTAGCTCCAAAAGGTAACATATACTCAGGTCGTGTATTTAACAGTGATTGGTAGTTTTGAGTATTTTGTCCAGATTTAATCAAGCCAACTAAATTTTTCATCTTTCCCCCTTATTCCTTTGAAATACCATCTTCAGATACAAGATATACATGTTTATCATTTTCTACACCAATCTTTTGTCCTTCTTCAATCGTAATGTTTTCATTTACAACGCAATTATATAATACCGCATCTTTTTTAACATATGTTCCAGGTAATAGAACAGAATTTATTACTTTTGCGCCTCTTTCTACAGTAACTTGATCGAATAAAACAGAGTTTTTAACTAATCCATGTATTTGACATGCTTCATTAACTAAAGATGATTCAACTTTACCGTCTTTACCTATAAATTGTGGTGGTAAATTTTTAGAAGTTGTGTGAATTTTCCATCTTTGATCATAAATATTTAGAGTATTATCATCCTTGATTAAATCTAAATTAGCTTCCCAGTAAGATCTTACTGTCCCTACATCTTTCCAATATCCAGAAAATCTGTAAGCTTGTAATTTTTTACCAGTTTTTAATAAATGTGGAATTATATCATGACCAAAATCATATGTAGAATTTGGATTATTATAATCTTCTATCAGAGATGCTCTCAATACATCCCAGTCAAAAATATATATTCCCATTGAAGCTAAATTTGATTTTGGATTTTCTGGTTTTTCTTCAAATTCAACAATCTTATCGCTATCATCAGTATTCATAATTCCAAACCTTGATGCTTCATCCCAAGGAACTTCCATAACTGCAATTGTTATATCAGCATTAGATTGTTTATGAACATCAAGCATTTTATCATAATTCATTTTATAAATATGATCTCCAGATAAAATTAAAACATATTTAGCATTAACATTATCTAAATAATCAATATTTTCATAAATAGCATTTGCTGTACCTTTATACCATCTACCACCTTCTTCTGTATAATATGGTGATAAAAGTTTTAATCCACCTTTTAATCTGTCATAGTCCCAAGCTTGCCCAAGCCCAATATGTTCATTTAGATAAAAATGTTTATATTGAGTTAATATACCAATATTATCAATACCAGAATTTGCTGCATTAGATATAGCAAAGTCAATTATTTTATATTTTCCTCCAAATGGTACGGCTGGTTTAGCTGTATGTTTTGTTAAAGCCTTTAATCTACAACCTTGACCACCTGCTAAAAGCATCGCCACCATTTCATTTCTTGATGCCATATATATTCCTTTCTATCTATGTTTTACAAATATAGCTGCATATGGCGGTAAATCAACTTCAATTGAATAAGGTCTACCATGTGCAGAGATTTCCTTAGCATAATATGGTGTATTTCTATCAATTGGTCCGCCAAAATTTTTATGTGCTGAATTAATAAGTATTTTATACATTCCTTTAGAATCTACACCAAATCTGTAGCCTAATCTATACTCTGGTGAGAAATTAAAGAAACATAATACTTTATTGCCACTTCTATCTATTCTTTCAAATGCTATTGTATTAGCATCTTTATCATCGACTACTATCCATTCATAACCAGCATAATCATCATCTACTTCGTAAAGACTTTTCTCTGTGCGATAAACTTCATTTAATTTTTTAATAAACTCATGTAATCTTATATGGTTTTCATAATTTAATACTGACCAAGATAATTCTTTGTCATAGTTCCATTCTTCAAATGTTCCAATTTCATCACCCATAAACATTAATTTTTTTCCAGGATGAGCATATTGATATGCATATAATGACATTAATGCTTTAAATTTAGTATCGTAATCTCCATTCATTTTATTAATCATACTTCCTTTCATGTGAACTACTTCGTCATGTGAAAATGGAAGTATATAATGTTCTGAAAAAGCATATGTTATAGTAAATGTTAATTTATCATGATTATATTTTCTATAAGCAGGAT
>JAEZWQ010000041.1 GCA_023420085.1 Bacillota bacterium | reverse complement strand
CTGATTAACAGTCAGATGCTCTAACCAACTGAGCTAAGGAAGAATAAAAACACGTATAATCTTATGAACAGCTCTTCCTCTTGGACTTGAACCAAGGACCCTCTGATTAACAGTCAGATGCTCTAACCAACTGAGCTAAGGAAGAATTCTTTTAGCGGACATATAAGGTAGGCGCACTCGCCATAGCGTCCGATTTTGTTTTGCAAAGATAGGACATTTTTTTGTTTGCACAATACCTTTTGACCAAACAGCACTAAAAGGGGAAGAAAAAAAGCCTTTACGCCTTCTTTCCAAATACAATGCGTAACAGAATAATAAATATTTGTACCTTTGAGGCGGCAGAAGAGTATAGGGTTGCGCCAAGCCTTCCCTTTTCTTCGTTCCAAAATCCAAACCAATAACATACTCTACTCTTTTAGCTACAAGGTGATACACTTTGCTGGTCGCCTTATATGTTAGGTGTTTTTTGTACCCCTAACACCCTTAAAACCACTATTACAAAGTATAGTAACCCCCGATAACCAAATATCCCATATAAATATGGCTCAGAGTTTCACAATATTTGAACTCAATTCAATGCCCGAAGAGGAGTTGCGTAAAGTAGGCAAAGAACTACAAATAGACGGTGCCGATAAACTGGACCAACGCTCCTTAGTGTATCGGATTTTAGATGAACAAGCAATTCAGTTAGCCGCACAAATGCAACCCAAGCGGGCCAGCAAACCAAGTGCGCGTAAAGCAGAACGTAAAAAGAAAACGGTAACGAAGGAGAGCCCAGCCGAAGCCCCTGCCACCCCAGCTGACGAAGGGGAGAAGAATGCAACAAAAGAGGCTGCAACAGCCCCAAAACAGGCCAAACGAAGCAGCAAAACAAAAACCGTGCAGGAGCAGGAAACAATGGAGCCGGCTACACCGGCAAAAGAAGAGCCAACCCCTCCTAAAGGCAACAGTAAAACAAATGAGCCAGCGCCAAGCTCGCCAAATACCAGCGAGGTACCAGTAAAAGAAGAACCCAAAGCCCAACCCCAAAACGAGGTAGCCCCCAAGGAGACAGCCCCACAAGCAGAAAAGCCTGCCCCACAAAGCGAGACTACAGGAGAACCCGAAGCAGGTGCGTCCCAGGGGAAAGAGCCTTCGGTTACAGTAAAGAAGGAGGAGGGAAAGCCTGTTATATTTGTTAATAAGAATGCCGGGCGGTCGTCCGTACTGGATGAAATGATGAGCATCATTACGCCCACCCAACCCACAAAAGCCGAAGGGAAAAACAACAAAGCCAACAAAACCGGCAAGAAGAACAACGGGAACAAAAACAACGCCATGCAGCAAGGGAAGGGTAAGCCCCATAGCCCCGAAGTGGTTCGTGAACCACGGTTCGACTTTGGCGATGCTCTTACCCACGTAGGTGTTTTGGAGATAATGCCCGACGGATGCGGCTTTGTGCGGTCCGGCGACTATAATTATTTAGCTTCGCCCGATGATGTTTTGGTTACCCAAGCTCAAATAAAAAATTTAGGGTTACGCCCTGGCGATGTGCTTGAAGTAGTTGTGCGCCCCCCTCAGGAGCGGGAAAAGTACTTCACCATGCAAAAGCTCCTTAAACTTAATGGGTACGACCCCGCACTAATTCGGGACAGGGTACCTTTTGACCACCTAACGCCCCTGTTCCCCACCGAGAAGTTTAAGTTGGAAGCACCATCGGCCTCGAAAGTGTACGACAAAGTGGGAGTGCGTATAGTGGACCTTTTTTCGCCTATCGGGAAAGGGCAACGTGGACTTATTGTAGCTCAGCCCAAAACGGGGAAAACAATGCTACTTAAGGATATTGCCAATGCCATAGCCCACAACCACCCCGAGGTGTATATGATTATTTTACTAATAGACGAACGCCCCGAGGAGGTTACAGATATGGCGCGCAGCGTGAATGCCGAGGTAATAGCCTCTACGTTCGACGAGCCGGCAGAGTCGCACGTAAAAATTGCCAACATTGTACTGAACAAAGCTAAACGCTTGGTGGAATGCGGACACGATGTAGTTATATTATTGGACTCCATTACTCGCCTCGCCCGGGCCTATAATACCGTACAGCCTGCCTCGGGGAAAGTGCTTTCTGGAGGTGTGGACGCCAATGCTCTACAAAAACCTAAACGCTTCTTTGGGGCTGCACGTAATATAGAAAACGGAGGTAGCCTCACCATTTTAGCAACAGCCCTTACCGAAACCGGAAGTAAAATGGACGAAGTTATTTTTGAAGAGTTTAAAGGAACTGGTAACATGGAACTCCAGCTGGACCGCAGGTTAGCCAACAAGCGAATTTACCCCGCCGTGGATATTATGGCATCCAGTACACGTAGGGACGACTTGCTGCAAGACAATACAACGCTGAACCGAATGTGGATTCTTAGAAAAATGATGGCCGACATGAACTCCTTAGAAGCCATGGAGGAGATAAAGAAACGCATGGAGAACACCGTTGACAACATAGAGTTCTTGGCCTCGATGAACGACTAACACGTGGCACCTCGTTATATACATATACAAAAGGCGCTCCTAAGGTTTTGCTCTTGGGTGCGTCTTTTATGTTTAAGCCTGGCCGTTACCCTCCCCCTAACAGCACAGGACATAGCGGAAAAGATGAAGGCCTTGGGGCTGGTGCGGGTACAAGATATTGTGCCTACAATACGGGTGGACTTAAAATACAACTCCACCGATAACTTTGTAGGGGTTAATATGTACCAAGGGCTTGCCGATGCCTACCTTCAGCCCCATATGGCCCGAAAACTCCAGCAGGCACAGCAATACTTGCAAAAGCACTACTCGGCAGCTTACCGCCTTATTATTTACGATGCAGCACGCCCCCTAAGCGCCCAACGGACCATGTACCAACAGGTGCAAGGAACACCTAATAAAGTATACGTGGCCTCGCCAAAACGTGGTGGCCGGCATAATTATGGCGTAGCCGTAGACCTTTCCATTTGGAACGATAGCACACAACAAGCCTTGGATATGGGAAGTGGCTTCGATGTGTTCGGCCCCGTTTCGCATGTAGGAAACGAAGCAGAGCTGGTACGGCAAAAGAAAATAACCCCCCAAGCAAAACGTAACCGCCAAATGCTTTACACGGTAATGCGAAAAGTAGGGCTGGTGCCTTACCGCCGTGAGTGGTGGCATTATGAAGAACCCGAGCCAATGAGTGTTGTACGAAAAAAATACCCACTCCTTAACTTTTAACCCCCGCTCCTCGTGTGAACAGTTATAAGTATATTTGTTCCTCGTAGATATCACCTCCCGGGCCGAAGTAAGGTTCTCCCACTTCCGCCCCTATTGCAAGTTTTTACATCATGACATTTAACCCAGCGTCCGAAGCCTACCAGTTACGTGGCGTTTCTGCCGATAAGGAAGACGTTCACAAAGCCATAAAAAACGTTGATAAAGGGCTGTTCCCAAAAGCTTTTTGCAAAATTTTGCCCGACTACTTAGGTAACGATGATGCCTACTGCAATATTATGCACGCCGATGGCGCCGGCACCAAAAGTAGCCTTGCATACATTTACTGGAAGGAAACAGGAGACCTATCCGTATGGAAAGGCATTGCGCAAGATGCTATTGTAATGAATACCGACGACCTTTTGTGTGTTGGCGCTACGGAAGGTATACTAATGTCGTCGACCATAGGACGAAACAAACGCCTCGTGCCCGGAGAGGTTATTGCTACCATTATAGAAGGAACCGAGGAGTTTTTAGAACAGATGCGGAAACTTGGCGTGGGTATTTATTCCACAGGTGGGGAAACCGCCGATGTGGGCGATTTGGTACAAACAATAATTGTGGATAGCACCGTTACCTGCCGTATGCAACGGAGTAAAGTAATTAACAACGAAAACATACAGCACGGCGACCTTATTGTTGGGCTATGTTCCTATGGAAAAGCTACCTACGAAAACAGCTATAACGGCGGTATGGGTAGCAATGGACTTACCTCTGCAAGGCACGATATATTTGGAGAATACCTGAAGGAGAAATACCCAGAGTCGTACGACAAAGGAGTTCCCCAAGCACTTATTTACAGCGGTAAGCATCGGCTCACAGAGCCTGTTCCAGGCCTCGGCATCGACTACGGGAAATTGGTACTCTCCCCAACCAGAACCTACGCTCCTGTTATAGCAGAAGTACTGCGTAACCTAAGGCCACATATTCACGGCATGGTTCACTGCACAGGAGGTGCCCAAACAAAAGTGTTGCATTTTGTACAAAACAAACGGATTATTAAAGACAACTGGTTTGATAT
>JAEZWQ010000028.1 GCA_023420085.1 Bacillota bacterium | reverse complement strand
GAGTGTCATCAGTGACACTCTGTTTGTCATGCAGTTTTCAAGGTTCTAAGAATCATTTTGGGATTCTTTTATATCTGAAATGCATTTATGCAATTCATTCAAAATTTTCTTACTTTAGACTTGACTTCTAATAGTTAGTCTTTCAAATAATTCTTTTTCTTTACCTGTTAAGTCAAATCTCAACCTTACATTTCTCTTTCTGTTTGCCATTTTAATTTACTCCTTCTAATAGTTTTTGAGGTCTTAGGGTATAAAATTCAAGTTAAATTTCCCCACTTTTTCGCATTTAAGTGTCCCCACTTTTTTGGGGATCTAATTTATCTTTTATTCTGTATGATGCTCCACTTATATTAAACAAATATGAATAGTGTAGTATCCTATCTAATATTGCTTTCGTTATCATTTAATCTCCACCCAGTATCTCTGTCCATTTATCAAATGTTATATTACTTGTAAATATTGTTGATCTCTTTGTATAACGGGCATCTATTAGTTGGAAAAACAGCTTTGATTCTAATGAACTTATTTCATTAAACCCCACCTCATCTATTATTAGCAGTTTATATTTATAAAATAATTTTATCTTTTTCTCTA
Organism: Bacillota bacterium; assembly: GCA_023420085.1. Taxonomy (GTDB): domain Bacteria; phylum Bacillota; class Clostridia; order Lachnospirales; family Lachnospiraceae; genus JAEZWQ01. Next base: position 3,270 of record JAEZWQ010000028.1, on the reverse strand, counting down.
AATATCCCTCTGTATATGCTGTTTTTAGTATATTTATTAGCTTATTGAACTTTATAAAATATACACTATTTCTCCTTATTGCTACTGTATATCCTATTGATATTGCTAAATGAGTCTTCCCTGTTCCTGGATTTACTATAAATACTACATTTGTCCCTTCTTCATAAAATCTTGATTCCATTATACTTCTTATCTTTTCCTCTTTTATGCTTGGTTGAAATTCAAAATCATATTCTTCCACTGTTCTTAAAAACGGAAATGCTGCCACCTTTACATTATACTGTCTATTATTCTCCTCCTTTGCTAATACTTCCTTGTTTAATACCCTATGTATCCCTTTTAATTCTATCTCTGTTATATCATCTTTCTTATACAGTTCATCTAAATGCATATATGCTGATTTTAGTTTTAAATATTCTAGTTGCTTAAGTACCTCATTAATCATTGTCATATATTATATTCTCTAACTCCTTTATTATGATTGGTTTTTCTTTTTCTTCTATTTCCCTATGTTTTTTTTCATAATATAATTCATGTTCTTTTTTTATATTAAATTTTTTATCTGTTATTTTATGACTTTCTATCACTTTTCCGTTATAATATATATGAAGCTTGTTATTTTGAACTGCTAATCCAACACGTTTTCCAATATATTTCTTTGGTAGAGAATATTTATTGTACTTATACTGGATAAGTGATTCATTTGATACACAAACTTCTTTTAACGAAAGGTGATACTTCTTTCTTATTTCTTTATTTGGTAGAGGGAGAAGTTCATCTTTCTCTTTTTGATAAAGAAATATTCTTGGTAACCTTGTTGCTTGTGATATACGTTCATTATCCTCACGATTAATTATTTCTAATTTATCATGCATATCTGATATTCCCTCATAATAACCATTATAATTTTTCAATTGACCAACTATTTTATTTTGTGTTTCTGTTTTCCCTTTTGTTTGTGGTCTATATGGCATACATGGTTTTGGTGTAATATTATAAACCTTACAAAATTGTTCAAACTGTCTATACGGATGGCCTGATTATTTGTTGATGAGCGTGGAGTTTGTACAAATGCCTTTAGATTATCTATTACTATTTCTTTTGGTACTCCTCCCATATCTTCAAAGGCTTTTGCTAAAAAGCTTAATAGATTTTCTGTTGTTGGTTGTATAATAAGTTTTCTATAGTTATATCTTGACCATGAACTTGCTGACCTATAGGTGTTTCAAATCTTTGGGTAAATACATTACTTTTATTCTTCTTAAAAAATCTATATATATCATTAGTATCATTTATAAATCTGTAAAAGGTACTACGTGTACAAGTAATATTATGTTCACGTTGCATAAAGCTATACAGATGATCAATATATTCAAACTCTCTTTTAGGATCGTTTAGGTAGATAACCATAAGATCTTTATATGAATCAAGGTATTTTATTCTATTTCTTGTTTTTTTAGGTGTATGTCCATTTAAGTATTTTTTGACGGTTTTTCTATCACATTTTAATTCTCTAGCAATTTTAGATATATTCAATTTTAAATCTCATTCTAGATAGGCTCTGCTTAAGTAACTTAATTCATTAATATTATTAATTTTAACTTCAAAAATTGTCATAATAATTCATCCATTCTTTTAATTTACTAGATGAATTATACAAGCAGATTACCCTTTTGCGACAAATTGGGGATTCTTATCTGCAACAAATTGGGTAATCTTATTATAACTTTTATATATGATCAAAATTGTACATTATTAATTTATCATTTATACCCATCACTTATTCAAAATATTGGGATTCATCGTCCACAAGACCTCCCGGGGTAATTCACGAATCCTATTTCTTTCACAACGTCCTGATTTACTGTCTTGGTTTTACGTTTACCTTTTGGTCTTCGATTTGATTAGAAATCTTATCCACCATTTAGCCTAATATCAGATTTCTGTTCGTACGCTCGAAAGAATCGCTACACCACTTCCTCCATCCTCAACATCACTGTTAACGACTTGTGGTTCACTACACTTGGCGGTAACTACCTGTGGTTGGTTTATCTCCAACTAAATTCGTGCCATACCCGGCACACCAATAAAAAAGACGATCTTTTGATCGTCTTTTATCTATTTCACATCAACTATTATTTTTTTAGAAAATCACTTGTAACATATTTTTTATTTATAAATTTATAATATCAAATTAACTATTCCTTACGTTTTTTTGACATAACGTAATATAACTTTGCTGAAATTAAAATAGCACTTAAAATGAAAGCTCCTATAGCAATTGCTCCATTTCTTTTTATGATGTTTGGATTTGTTCCTTTTGAAATAAAAAAGTAAACAATAGTTGTTACACTCAAAATAACACCCATAAGAATTATCCCATTACCAAAAAGTTTTGCTAAAAATTCTTTATTCTTATTATCTTTTTTTTCTTCATATCCAGAAATTAATTCGGCTGCATTTGTTTTTTTTATAAAAATCCCCACTAAAAATAAAGAAATACTTATAATTATCATTACTATGGTTGATCCATATAATTCATTCATATTGATACCTCATTCCCTAATTATAACAATTAAACTTTATATAAAATCAATTGTTTATCTTCCTTTATATCATAATGTGAAACTATAATAGTTATATATTTATGCTAATTAGCATAAATATATTCCAAAAAATTCTCTTTTGTTTTACAATCTTAATTAGTTTCAAATTAGCTATTCTTAATATATCTTTTGGGGCTAACATAGATCTTAAGTTTTCATTTGATTTAAGTCTTTTAATGATTATATTACAACTTTACTACAAATTGAAGATAAAAACTTATATTTTTTTGATAAGATTGAATATGTTAGGATTAAGGGTATTTCTTACACCAAACTCTTTGCTTCTCTTTCTTATAGAACTGATGTTTGTCCTATATGTGGTCATATGCGCTCAATTATTTTCTATGTCTTTAATACTTGTAATATTAAGCCTTTATCCTGTTCTGGTAATCCTGCTTTGCTGAACCTTAAAAAGCGTAGATTCTTTTGTAAGACCTGCAAACATACGTTTACTGCTATTACTAATATCGTTAATAAATACCACTCTATTAGTAATAGTACTTTCCAATACATCCATACATCATTAGCTGGTAAACCTAGTGAAAAAGATATTGCTAAAGCTCACTTTGTTTCACACTCTACTGTTTCTAGATGTATTGATAATAACTTTAAACAGTTTACTCCTAATTACAACTACCTTCCTAAACATCTTTGTTTTGACGAA
>JAEZWQ010000017.1 GCA_023420085.1 Bacillota bacterium | reverse complement strand
GTAATTACAGCACCACCTGTTTGAATAGTATTCTCCTAAAAAGAAATCAAAATTACTGGACAGGTTGATTCTGATTTAAGGGAAGATCGCCAAGTAGTGAAAAATTAAAAGTGGAAACATTGGGGTTGCCCAGTGTTTCCACTTTTTTTTGTTTTTTTTGTTCGCAAATAGCATGTGTGGTTTTGTAATCTATTGGTAGGTAATTAGTTGCGTGTTTTGTTTTTGTTTGTTGTTTCCCATTGCTTTGCTCTATAGTTTTCCAATTAGGTTTTTTATATTCGAAATGGTGGTGCAAATGTTCTCGAAAAGGAGTAATTTTGCTCCACAATAATATCTCAAACTTTTGACCTAATGAATAAGAATACCTACACCTACGATGAAGCCTTTGAGTCCTCCTTGGATTATTTCAAAGGTGACGACTTAGCGGCCAAAGTATGGGCTACTAAATATGCGCTTAAGGATCCTTTTGGAAATTTGTACGAAAAGAATCCGGCCGATATGCACCGTCGGATAGCTAAGGAGATAGCTCGAATAGAAAAGAAATATCCTAATCCATTATCCGAGAAAGAGATATTCGATTTAATAGATGGCTTTAGGTACATTGTTCCACAAGGAAGCCCTATGACAGGCATTGGCAATAAGTATCAAATAGCGTCATTATCCAATTGCTTTGTTATTGGTACCGATGGCCCCTCCGACAGCTATGGAGGAATTTTTAAAATAGATGAGGAACAGGTTCAGCTAATGAAAAGAAGGGGAGGTGTAGGGCACGACTTATCTCATATTCGTCCTAAGGGATCTCCAGTAAAAAACTCAGCTCTTACTTCTACTGGTTTAGTTCCGTTTATGGAGCGTTTTTCCAATTCGACACGAGAGGTTGCCCAGGACGGACGAAGAGGCGCCCTAATGTTATCCGTTTCTATAAAACACCCCGATAGTGAGGCTTTTATAGATGCCAAAATGACAGAAGGGAAAATTACAGGTGCCAATGTCTCTGTTCGTATCGACGATGAATTTATGAAAGCTGTAGTTGAGAATGGAGAATACACATTGCAGTATCCAGTGGACGCAAAAAATCCCACCTACACAAAAACAATTAAAGCTCGGACTCTTTGGGATAAGATTATTCACAATGCATGGAAAAGTGCAGAACCAGGAGTCCTGTTTTGGGATACAATAATACGGGAGTCGTTACCTGATTGTTATGCAGACCTTGGGTTTAGAACTATTTCTACAAACCCTTGTGGCGAAATACCACTATGCCCCTACGATAGTTGCCGCCTTCTTGCAATTAATTTATATAGCTATGTTGTAGAGCCGTTTACTAAAAATGCTCGGTTCGACTTCGACTTATTCCATAAACATGTAATTGCTGCCCAACGCATTATGGACGACATAATAGATTTAGAGGCAGAGAAAATTGATGCGATACTCCGGAAAATCGATTCCGACCCAGAAAGTGATGACGTTAAGCAGTGCGAAAGAGAACTTTGGAAGAAAATACAGGCAAAAACTCTCCAAGGGCGTCGTACGGGCGTTGGAATTACTGCCGAGGGTGATATGTTAGCTGCTTTAGGATTACAATATGGTAGTGATAAAGCAATCGACTTCGCGGTAGAAGTCCAAAAGGCTTTGGCTCTGTCGGCATACGAAAGCTCTGTTATTATGGCTAAAGAACGTGGAGCTTTTTCTATTTATGACACAAAAAGGGAAGAAAAAAATCCTTTTGTTCTTCGCTTAAAGAAGGAAAACCCGAGTTTATATGCCGAAATGGCTAAGTACGGTCGTAGGAATATTGCATGTCTTACAATTGCGCCTACTGGAACCACCAGTTTAATGACTCAAACTTCATCCGGAATAGAACCCGTTTTTATGCCTGTATATAAACGACGCCGGAAAGTTAACCCGTCGGACCAAAATGTGAAAATAGACTGGATTGACGAAGTAGGGGATAGTTGGGAAGAATTTATTGTTTATCACCACAAATTTATTGTTTGGATGCAAGCCAACGGAATAGATACAACAATAAATTATAGCCAAGAAGAATTGGATGACCTCGTTTCAAAATCACCATACCACAATGCTACCGCCAATGATATCGATTGGGTAGCCAAAGTAAAGATGCAAGGGCGCATTCAGCAGTGGGTTGACCATTCCATAAGTGTTACAATTAACCTTCCCGCTACTGTTACTGAGGAACTTGTAAATCAGCTTTATATCACGGCTTGGAAAGAAGGGTGTAAGGGCTGCACTGTTTACCGTGATGGCTCCAGAGGTGGCGTTTTAGTATCTACTAAAGAGAATAAGAAAAAGTCTGAGGCTACTACTAATGCTCCTAAAATTGAGAAATTAGAAAGACCAAAGGAGTTGGAGGCGGATATTGTTCGCTTTCAAAATAATAAAGAAAAGTGGATTGCCTTTATAGGTCTAAAAGATGGTTCTCCTTATGAGATATTCACAGGTATCGCCGACGATGACGAAGGTATTATGATTCCTAAGAGCGTTAGTTCGGGAGTAATTATTAAAAACCATGACGATGCAGGTGTTAAGCGCTACGACTTCCAGTTTAGGAATAAAAGAGGCTTTAAAATAACAATTGAGGGGTTGGATACTAAATTTAACCCTGAATTTTGGAACTATGCAAAGCTTATCTCAAGCGTACTCCGGTATGGGATGCCTATAGATCAGGTAATTCGTTTAGTACAAGGAATGGACCTGAACGATGAGTCAATAAATACTTGGAAAAATGGAGTAGAGCGTGCATTACGCAAATACCTCAATAATGGAGAACAAGCTTCTGGACAATCTTGTCCAAATTGTGGACAAGAATCCTTGGTTTATCAAGAAGGTTGCCTTATATGTACCAATTGTGGAGCATCTAAATGTAGTTAGAAGTTCATAGCTGATAAGAAAAAAGGTGTATCGGAACAGTTTATTCCGATACACCTTTTTTTATTCAATGAGCTCTTGTCCATTACTCAAAAAGCAGGCTCTGAAAAGCTTGTTTGGTAAACGAATAAAACAAGAAGAAACAATTGGGGTAAAGAGACCTTTGAAAATCAGAGGGGGCT
>JAEZWQ010000011.1 GCA_023420085.1 Bacillota bacterium | reverse complement strand
TTGACAGTATTATGTCTCATCACGGATGGAGACAAAATGCTCCTTCAGAACAGAATAAAAAATGACTGGCAGGGATATACGCTTCCGGGCGGTCATGTGGAACCGGGAGAATCTTTCGTTGACGCAGTGATTCGTGAAATGAAAGAAGAAACAGGGCTAGACATAAAAAATCCCCGTCTTGTTGGCATGAAGCAATTTCCAATCAAAGACGGACGGTATGTTGTTCTTCTGTTCAAGGCTACCGAATATAGCGGCACGGTCGTATCTTCCGATGAGGGGCAGATGGAATGGGTGGAAAGAAATCATCTGTCAGAGATAAACACAGTCGATGATTTTGAGGACTTAATGCGTGTGATAAATGATCCGACTCTGACGGAATTTCAGTACCTGGTCGATGGGGACATATGGACAGTCTCTATAAAATAGCTTTACAAGGAAAACGCAATGTATGCACAGGCAGCGATAAAACCGAATCCCTTACTCCGTAACGGTGCATACGGCATCGTTATGAGAGGGGTGCAAAAATGCACACGGGGGTGTTCATCGTTAAGGGGTAGAAATAGACTGCCGTTATGTTGTATCAAATTAGACACGGCAACAGATCCTTGTATGCGTATTGGGCGTTTTATAAGTAATTTAATTTATAAAAAAAACTAATATTGATAATATAATTATAAAATAAAAAAAATGGATATAGCATTTATATCCATTTTTTTATTCATCTATGAAACCTAACAAAACATATTCTTACTCCATTAGATGAAAATTTCTTTTCATATTCAGTCATTATATTATCTTTAGCATAATCTTCACTGTGATAATCATAACTATATTTATCAATTTTCCATCCCTCTTCTTCTATGGTTTTAAGTGTAAAATTAAACAAATCAATATTGTCAGTTTTCTGTTCAATTACTGCATCCTTTTTTAAAATTCTATCGTATATTTTTAGAAATCTATCACTAGTTAGCCTTCTTTTAGCGTGCCTATCCTTAGGCCATGGATCTGAAAAGTTTAGATATATCTTATCAACTGTTCCATCATCGAAAATATCCAATAAATTATTTGCATCAAATCTTAAAAACTTAAGATTATCAATCTTATAATTTTTATTTTCAATATTATACTTTTCAATGGCTCTTATCAAAACACTTGAATACATTTCAATTCCAATATAGTTTATATCTCTATTATTTTTTGCAAGTTCAATTATAAAATCTCCTTTACCCATTCCAATCTCAATAAATAATGGATTATCATTATTGAAAATTTTATTTACTGATACCTCCATATTTTCAGGCTTTATCACAACATCTGCAGATTCAATTATTTCTCTTGCTCCCGGTATATTTCTTAATCTCATACTCACTCCTCTATTATTTATTATAACCTAATGTGTATAAATTATGTTTATTTATTTTTTCTATTGATTATAGTTTATATTGGTGCTAATATATGAATGATTTAATAAAATTAATATTTATTCATTAATTGACGGGAGGTATTGTATGAGCGAATTGCTAGATTCACTTACAAAGATTGAGACTGTTGCAAATAATATCTCATCTTCTGCTGACTCTGCCAAAAACGACCTAAGCGCCAAATACAAAAAAATGACGCTCGATTTTGACTCTCAGTTAAAGGATGAAACTCAAAAAAAGCTTGCATCTATAAAAAATCTTTATGAATCTGAAATGTTAGAGGAACAAACTACTCTACACAGAAAAGCAGACGATGAGCTTATGAGACTTAATAAGTTTTATAACGACCATAAAAAAAATATAGTCAATAAGTTTATCGCTAGAATCACAGAGGTTTCCGATGAATAATTATACTTGTATAGTCACTAAGATTAGAGCTATGCAAAAGAATATTTTAAAAGATGAAGACTACGACAGGCTGTCAAAATTTAAATCAATGCCTGAGCTTGTTGAATTTCTTAAAAATCATCCTACTTATGCTCCATATTTTTCAAATATGAACCCTGCTATCGTGCATCGTTCTGAAATTGAGAAAAGACTTTACCGAGCATACAACAATGAATTTACCAAAATCTATAAGTTTGCAGACTTGAATACTCGCAAATATCTTAAAGCGTTTGCTTTCAACTTTGTTGTTCTCTTTATCAAAAAATCTATGCATTCATTGTATATGGGTAACACATCTGATATTGATCAAACCCCATTACATGAATTCTTTAAACATTATACCAAATTTGATCCAGCTAAATTATTAGAATCCAACAATTTAACTGAATTAATTGAGGCATTAAATGGAACTGAAATATATGCTCAAATGAAACATATATATGACACCACTGGTGATCAGCTTATTTTCTTTGAGACCTTTTTGGATTCATATATGTTCAAGAAATTATGGAATTTAAAATTTAATCTACTTAATCAAGATGATATAAGATATATACGAAAAGTATATGGAACTACTATCGATTTAATAAATATTAGTACGATATATAGATCTAAGAAATATTATAACTTGCATGACAGTAGCATTATTCCTTTCTTAATACCAATTAATTATAAATTAACCAAGGATGACATTAATTCTATGCTACACGCAGAAGATCTTAAAGCATGTATCGATGCTATATTTCACACAAAATATTCTTATATAATTCCAGAATTAGAACATAGAACTATTGGATCAGTTATATCTGATGTAATAAAAAAGGTTCAGAAACAATCAGTCCATCAATGTGCATATTCTTTTGCAACAATTGGTGCATTTTTTTATGCCAGACAGCAAGAAATATTATATCTAATATCTGTAACCGAAGGTATTCGATATAATATAGGATCTAAAGAAATAAAAAAATTCTTAACAAAATACTAGGGGGACATATGTTAGTCAAAATGGAATTTCTTGGTATTACAGGTCCTGTTAATAAAATAGATGAGATAACTGAAAAGTATCTATCAAATAGAGAATTTCATCTTGAGAATTCATTATCTGAACTTAAAGAGATACCAAACCTTAAGCCTTTTACAGAAGATAATCCCTTCAAAGAGCTTTTGGCACAATCTCAAGGCTTAGTTAGTATATTTTCATATGATGATATAAACAGACCATATACCAATGATCTTAGCATAGAGGAAATAACATCTATTATTCATGACTTATCTAAAGAAAGTGCTGAGACTAACGATAAGAAGGCCGAGCTAAACTTGCGATTGAATGAAGTAGAACATGAGATTGCTAATTTAGAGCCTTATAAATCGTTAGATGCAAATTTAAAAAATTTGCAATCATTTAATCATCTGATAATGAGAATGGGAAGGCTCCCATATGAACAATATGTAAATTTTGTAAGTTATGCAGAGGCTGATATCGATGCTATATTTATCAAAACTTATGAAGATGATGAATATGTATATGGTGTATATTTTTCACCACGTACTACCATCCATAAGGTTGATGATATAATGAAAAATTTTAATTTTTCTCAAACTAAGTTAAAAAGGGAATATTCAATGCCACCAAATATTGCATATGATAACTTACTTAAAGAAAAATCTGAAATAGAAAAAGATATTGAACTACTTGATAAAAAAATTCGTGAAGTTTTATTTGATAAAAAAGATTTATTGTTAAAATCACATCACAGTCTTATAAAACTTTCAAATAATTTTGATATAAGAAATTATGCTGCAATAACAATATCTGGACATAAAAAGTTTTTTGTCCTATGTGGATGGATGCCTTATAAAGATGCTGAAGAAGTTAAAAAACTTATGAATGATGATCCTGACGTTTACTATGATACTAACGTTGGTGCTGTTATCAGTCACATAACTCCGCCAACTCTTATAAAAAACCCAAAGTTTTTTAAACCTTTTGAGTCTTTCATAAGGATGTATGGAGTACCAAGATATAACGAATTTGATCCGACCATATTTTTAGCTTTAACATATACATTTATTTTTGGTATTATGTTTGGCGATATTGGTCAAGGAGCATTATTACTATTAGGTGGTGCCTTCCTATATAAATCAAAGAAAATTGATCTAGCTGCTATAATCAGTTGTGCAGGATTCTTTTCAATATTATTTGGATTTATGTACGGAAGTGTTTTCGGCTTTGAGGATATAATTCATCCAATTTGGGCAAATCCAATGCATAATATACAAACAGTTTTAATAGTATCAATAGCATTTGGTATTGGATTAATTCTTTTCTCAATGCTTCTAAACATTATAAATGGTATAAGGGCAAAGCAATGGGATAGAGTTTTAATTAGCCCAAATGGTTTAACTGGATTAATATTTTATAGCTTTGTTTTAGCTGCTATTGTACTTGCAATTTTAGGGAAACCTACTCCTGCAGCATGGATATTAGTTATATTTATAGTTATACCTTTGATTATTCTAGGTCTTGAAAAGCCCATATCAAATTTAATGAAGGGCAAGAAGAAATTAATAGATGAATCAAAAGGAACATTCTTCATAGAAGCCTTTTTTGAACTTTTTGAGATTCTATTAAGCTATATTACTAATACTATATCATTTGTACGTATTGGTGCTTTTGCACTGAGTCACGCAGGCATGATGTTCGTTGTTATGGAATTATCACATGCCAACCAGGGTCATCCTAACTGGATAATAGTTATACTAGGAAACTTACTAGTTATGGGACTAGAAGGACTTATAGTAGGAATTCAAGTTTTACGTTTAGAATATTATGAATTATTTAGCCGTTTTTATATGGGTGACGGTAGAGAATTTAAATCATATTTAAAATAGGGGGAATTATGACATCATTAATATTTATAATAATTTTATCACTAACAATAATTATGCCTGTAAGCATATATTTTTATGGAGAGAAATCTAGAGAAAAATTTAAAAAGTGTTTGGCTTTTAATGTTTTATCATTCTTTTCACTTTTAATCATTGGAACTATTTTTATGTTTACTAATTCAGTAAGTGCCGCTGATCCATCAACTTCTGTTAATGGATTAGGATTAATAGCTGCTGCCATACCTACTGCTGGTTCAGCAATTGGTGCTGGTATTGCTACAGGTCAGGCTGCTAGTGCTGCTTTAGGTGCCTTATCTGAAGATCCAAAAATGTTTGGTAAAGCTCTAATTTTTGTTGCAATGTCAGAAGGTGTAGCACTTTATGGTCTACTAATTTCTTTCTTTATCATTACAAAACTGTAGGCCGCTATGAAAATGTTTGTAATCTCAGACAACACTGATACATTGACTGGAATGCAATTAGCAGGTATTAAAGGTGTTGTTGTCCATGAAAAAAATGAATTTCAAGATGCATTTAATAAAGTAATACTTGATAAGTCAATTGGCATAGTCTTAATCATGGAATCTTTTACTAAAAAATTTCCTGAGGTAATAGGTAATTTTAAGGCAAAAAATAAATTGCCTATAATTATCGAAATACCAGATAGACATGGAACTGGTAGAAGTCCCGATTTTATTACTTCATATATAGACCATGCAATAGGGCTTAAATTATAGAGGAGTTTTATGACATTAGAAGAAAAATTAGCTAGGTTTTCAGAAACACTTGCCAAGGAGACTGAAAAACAGAGTCAAAAGGCTATAAATGATTATAAGAAAACACTAGAAAAGAATTTCGAAAAACATAAAGAAGATGCTTATAGACATTCTGATTTACAAATAAAACATGCCTATAACACATATAAAAAAGAAAAATTAAAATTTGTTAGTTCTGCAAAATATAATATTAGAAAAACTCTAAGGAAGAAATCATCTGAATTAAAGAAAAATCTTTATGATGATACTGTAAAAGAACTAATTAATTTTAAAAATAGTGATGAATATACAAAGCTTTTAAAACGATATATTGCTAAAATAGATGATTATGCAAAAGATCAAGATTATGAATTATACATCGATAAGACTGATGAAAATCTAATGGATTATCTATCTACTTTGACTAATAAAAACATAAAAATTTCTGCAACATCAATAATCGGAGGGCTTTGTGCTTATATTCCTAAAAATAAGATTATGTTAAATTTATCATTTAAGGATAAACTACTTGATGAAATAGAAAAATTTGATTGGAATGAGGAGGGCTGGACAATTGAAGAATGAAGCTAAAATTTATGGAATAAACGGTCCTATCATTTATCTTAAAGGAGAATATGGATTCAATATGAACGAAATGGTTCATATTGGTAATGAAAATTTAATTGGAGAAGTTGTAACAATAACTTCTAAAATGACAACAATACAAGCATTTGAAGATACTACAGGTTTAAGACCCGGTGATACTGTTGTTGGAACCGGTGCCCCAGTATCTGTTACACTTGGACCTGGTATTATCTCTTCAATATTTGACGGTATTGAAAGGCCTTTAGATAAGGTTGCTCTTCAACAAGGTAACTATATAAATAAAGGTATAAATGTAACTCCACTTGATACTGAGAAATTATGGGATGTAAATATTTTATTGCATGAAGGTGATATCGCTACTCCTGGTAGAATATTTGCAGAGATTCCAGAAACAAGAAGTATTGTACATAAATCAATGATTCCTCCAAATGTAGAGGGGAAAATAGTTTCAATCGTTCAAAGTGGACGTTATACAATTGAAGATACCATATTAGAAGTTGAATCTGCTGATGGTGTAATACATAAGGTTGCCCTTGCGCAAAAGTGGCCAATTAGAATTCCTAGACCTACTTCACATAGATTCTCTTCTACAAAGCCTCTAATTACTGGACAACGTATTGTTGATTCTATGTTCCCTATAGCAAAGGGAGGAGCTGCTGCTATACCTGGTGGTTTTGGTACTGGTAAAACAATGATGCAGCACCAACTTGCAAAATGGTCTGATGCTGATTTAATTATTTATATAGGATGTGGAGAACGTGGTAACGAAATGACTGAGGTTTTGGAAGATTTTTCAAAACTTGAAGATCCAAAAACTGGAAATTTATTAATAGAACGTACAGCTCTTATTGCTAATACATCTAATATGCCTGTTGCAGCACGTGAGGCTTCGATATATACAGGAATTACTTTGGCAGAATATTACCGCGATATGGGCTATGACGTTGCAATAATGGCTGATTCAACTTCACGTTGGGCTGAAGCACTAAGGGAACTATCTGGACGTCTTGAAGAAATGCCTGCAGAAGAAGGTTTCCCAGCCTATCTAGCTTCAAAATTAGCTAGTTTCTATGAACGTGCAGGACTTATGCAAAACTTAAATGGTTCTGAAGGATCAGTTTCAATAATTGGTGCTGTTTCACCTCAAGGTGGAGATTTTTCTGAGCCAGTAACACAGAATACAAAAAGATTTGTACGTTGTTTTTGGGCTCTTGATAAATCACTTGCATATGCGAGACATTTTCCAGCTGTTCATTGGCTTAATAGCTATAGTGAATATCTGGGAGACTTGGCTGAATGGCTTTCTAAAAATGTTGGATCAGACTTTGTTAAGAATAGAAATAAATTCATGTCTATATTAAATGAGGAACAAAAACTAAATGAAATAGTAAATCTTATTGGTAGCGATGTTTTACCAGACGATCAGAAACTAACTCTAGAGATTGCTAAAGTTATTCGTCTAGGCTTTATACAACAAAATGCATACCATCCATCAGATACTTTTGTTCCTCTTGAAAAGCAACTTGCAATGATGGATACCATTCTTTATCTATATCAACGTTGCAAAGATTTAATAGATTTATCTATGCCTATGTCGACACTAAAAACTTCTAATATATTTGAAAAAGTAGTATCTATGAAATATGACATTGGAAATAATGAACTAGATAAATTTATAGACCTAAAAAATGAAATAGATAAGTTTCATGATCATATAATGGAAATCAATGCATAATAGGAGGACGATATGAAAATTGAATATTTAGGACTTACAGAAGTTAATGGTCCCCTAATAGCAGTTGAGGGACTACAAGATGCATCTTATGATGAAGTTGTTGATGTAACAGTAAATGATAATCAAAAAAGAGTCGGTCGTATTGTTGAAATATATGAAGATAAAGCACTAATTCAAGTTTTTCAGGGAACAGATGGTATATCTTTAAATAATTCCAAGGTTAGACTTTCAGGCAAACCACTACAATTTACTTTATCAAAAGAAATACTAGGAAGAACATTTGATGGTATTGGAAGACCTATTGATGGTCTAGGTGATATAGCTGGCGAAAAACGTGATGTAAATGGTCTCCCATTAAATCCAGTTAACCGTGTTTACCCAAGAAACTATATTAATACAGGATTTTCTGCAATTGATGGTCTTACCACTCTTATACGTGGCCAAAAATTACCAATTTTTTCTGGTAATGGTTTACCTCACAATCAATTAGCTGCTCAAATTGTAAGACAGGCATCTCTAGGTGAAGATGCAAAAGATCAAGAGTTTGCAGTAGTTTTTGCTGCAATGGGTGTAAAATATGACGTTGCTGAATTTTTTAGACAGTCATTTGAAGACGGCGGTGTTATCGATCATGTTGCTATGTTTATAAACTTAGCTAATGATCCTGTTATTGAAAGATTGATAACTCCAAAGGTTGCTCTTACCGCTGCTGAATATCTAGCATATGAACATAATATGCATGTGCTTGTTGTTCTTACTGATATGACAGCTTTTGCTGAAGCATTACGTGAAATATCTTCACAAAAAGGAGAAATCCCTTCCCGTAAAGGTTATCCTGGATACCTTTATTCAGAATTGGCAACTATTTATGAGAGGGCAGGAATCGTTAAAGATGCAAGTGGATCAGTTACACAAATCCCAATACTTACTATGCCTAACGATGATATAACCCATCCAATACCTGACTTAACAGGTTATATAACAGAAGGGCAAATTGTACTAGATAAAAATTTACATCAAAAATCAATTTATCCACCGATAAGTATACTTCCATCATTATCAAGACTTATGAAGGATGGTATTGGTGAAGGATATACTCAAGAAGGACATCAAGATGTTGCAAATCAGCTATTTAGTTCTTATGCAAAAGTTGGAGAAGCAAGATCTCTGGCTTCTGTTATTGGTGAAGATGAACTTTCTAGTATAGATAAACTTTATATGAAATTTGGTCAAGAATTTGAAAATAATTTTATTAATCAAGCTCCAAACGATAATAGACCAATATCAAAAACATTAGAAATTGGGTGGAAATTATTGGGTCTACTTCCTAGAGAAGAATTGGATAGGATTGATACAAAGATACTTGATAAGTATTATAAACCAACTAGCTTATAGGAGGATATATGGATGTAAACTCATTTCCTACTAAAGGTAATTTACTAAATGCAAAAAACCAACTCGAGCTTGCAACTCATGGTTATGAATTAATGGATAGAAAGAGGAATATTCTTCTGAGAGAATTAATGGGTCTTATTAAATCTGCAAAATCAATTCAAACTGAAATTGATGATACCTTTACCAGTGCATATAAGGCTCTACAAACAGCAAATATCCATATGGGTATTCATAATGTAGAGGATATCAGTGCTACTATTCCAGAAGAAAACTCTATAAAAATTAAATCAAGGAGTATAATGGGTACAGAAATACCTTTAGTTTCATATTCAAATATTGAAACAACTCCTGCATATTCTTTTTATAATTCAAGAGAATCATTGGATAAGGCTAGACTTGAATTTCAAAGAGTTAAGGAGCTTACCATTAAACTATCTATGATAGAAACATCTGCATATAGACTTGCAGATAGTATACAAAAAACTCAAAAAAGAGCAAATGCGCTAAATAATATTACTATACCAAGACTTAAAGCTCTTATTAAAAATATTAATGATGCTCTTGAAGAAAAGGACAGAGAAGAATTCACAAGATTAAAGGTAAGTAAAAAACGAACAAAAAAATTAGCATAAATACTTTGTAATCAAGTGGGAGGCGGTGACGAACTACCGTCCTCTCACTTTCTGCATTTAGAGATGCAAAAGCATCTGGCTTTTGATAGATTCTAACCCTTATTTCGACTTATTCTCCTTAGTTTACTCCCACTTTTAATGGAATACTTAACTATTTAGCTAAAATCATCCATTGATGCGTGGTCAAATATAGGGTATAATATAGCCACCATGAGGAGTTGGTTTTATGCAAATAGTACCTATGAGAGAATTAAAAAATACAGTTGAAATCGAAAGACGATGTAGAGAAGAAAATGGTCCTGTTTATGTGACGAAAAATGGTTATGGAAGTCTTGTTATCATGGACATTGAGTATTACGAAAATATAATGAAAAAAATGGTTGAGGCAAAACAAATCATAACAGGTCTTTTGGATATCAAGGAAGGTCGTACGGTTGATGGCGAAAGTGCTATCAGCAATATAAGAGAAAAATATGACGTCTAAATTTTCTTTTAAATTAACTCAAACTGCTAGAAATGATTTAGATGATATAGTTTCTTATATTTCCTTAACCCTATTCAATCCGCAGGCTGCCTCTCATTTCCTAGATCAATTTGAAAATGTGGTGAATGAATCGTGTGATTTCCTAGAGAGTGGTTCGCTTGTAGATAATGAATTTCTTATTGGATCAAATATCAGAAAGAAACCAGTAGGAAATTATATTATGTATTATCTTTCTAATATTGAAGAAGAAATGATTTATGTTATCCGTATTGTCTATGGTAATAGAAATATGGAAGAAATTCTTAAATACTTAAGTTTGTAATATAATGAACTTTGGCTTAAAAAAATCGTGATTTCTTATGTCCAATTTAAGACAATAGGTACTCTATGGATAGTGGAATTAAGATACTGATGTAGAAATATAAAATTCAAATTAAATATTCTAGAACCTAACATTTAAAGACGATAGAATATCGTCTTTTTAATTACCAAAAAAGAAGTTGTTTAACAATATGAAAATCAAAGAATTTGAATAAACTTAATTAATAATGAGGATGCAAAATATATTTTAGATGAAATCCGAGAAAAAAATCGGATAAAAAGCAAAAGCTATATTAAAATAAAGATACAAACCTAAAGAAAAGTCGAAAAACAATTTCATAAATATCTTAAATTATATTGATAATTAAGAAATAAATATGGTAAAGTTAAGTTAATTAAAGAAAGGAAAAATGATGAATAATAGGATTCAAGAATATAGGAACCCGTTGGGCTTATCTCAACATAGATTAGGTAAAAAAATAGGGGTATCAAGGATAAGCATCAATCATATAGAAACAGGTAAAACGATTCCTAGTCTAAAGATCGCTTATGCTATTTCAAATGCATTAGGGAAATGTATATTTTTGTCCAATAAGATTCAGAGGAAATGGAGAATACAATGGCTATAAATAAAAAAGTTTTGTTTGTATCTATAATTTCTATAATATCTATAATATCTCTCATTATTATTGTATTTATATACTCTAAGAATGATGAGCCCTATAAAAAAATTATAGAAATCTTACCAGACAGTTATTCTAAAATAAAGTTTAGTGAAGATGATGTCTATAAAGATATGAAGTTTACAAAAGAAATGAAAAACGAGCTGTACGATTTTTTTATTCGTAATGATGCTAAAGAGTTAGAAAAAGATTATTGGCTAAAAATAGAACCAACCAAATTTATTAAAATTCTAAGTGATGATAAAATCAAGTTATTAATTTACACTGCAAAACATAATACTTATATAGAGTATTATGAAAATAGGAAAATAGTTAAAACATACATTATCGAAAAAGATGTTACTGAAAAAATTAAAAATATAATTAACGTGAACGTTAATTGAAAAACTGAATTTTAAATCAAGTAATATATAAAGGGCGGTTAGAAAAAACTCTAGCCGCCTTTTTTCATACTTAAAATCAAATAAAGTAACAGTCAAAAGTGAAATATATAATACGGAAAATGCCACATATAAAAGTTATAATAAGATTACCCAATTTGTCGCAGATAATAATCCCAAAAATTTATAACAACAATGTAATATTATTATAACTATTATACATGTAGCTATAGGGATGCATCTTTTATCGCATCCTTGCCCTCATCATAATATCCTGTGCAATTTCTGTTCATCTGACCAAAGATTTTGCCCATTGATCGGTTACTTCCTTGAATCTGATTTCTTTTAATTTCACTTTACTATCTCTTGCCTTTTGCTATATCTTCCCACTACCGGACGGGTTAAGGACTTTCACTCATTAGAAACGTTCACCGCCAGAGGCGTACTATAAAATAACTATAGATATTTTCCCTCTAAAATTATATATTTATGATGGTTTTCTAGTATTATTCATATGTAATTATCTTAATATTACACTCAATAATTACTATTAATGTATAAAGTAAAAGCATCTATAAAACTTTTCCTTTTTAATCTACTTATAGCTATTTTTTCTTCATTATCCATTATAATATATCTATTATTAAATTCTTTTATATAATTCATATTAACTAAATAGCTTCTGTGCGGTTTATAAAAATTCTTAGTTTTTATTTTTTCTTCTATACTAGAAAGTGTATCTTTTGCCGTTATAAATTCTTTAACCGTACGCACGCCAATCTCTTTATTATTAGCTTCTATATATATTATCTCATTTATTCTTAAACATATTTGATTTATACCATTGTATATTAGTATTCTTTTACTAGTTTTATAGTTATAAAATGTCTTATTAATTAGTTTTACTATATCGTTATATGCAATAGGCTTTACAAAAATACATGAACTTTTATTTGAGTATTCGTTTGATATATCACTATAATTATAATAAAAAAAGATAAAAGTTGCTTTTTTATAGATTTTATCAGTAATAATTTTTTGTTTTTGCTTATCTTCTTTGAATTTTATATCCATAAATATAATATTAAAACTAATATTTGACTTAAGAATTTCATCAATAGAATAAAATAAAAATATATTTGATTCTATTCCATATATTTTATTCAACTGTTCAATATAACTTTTTAATTCTTCACAATTTATATAATCATAACAGCATATACAAAAATTCAAAAAAACTCCTTTCTCAAACTACTAATTTATAATTTTTTCTCATACCAGATTTGTAAAATTATATAAATAATAAAATTTAATACTAATAATATCATTAATGGGAGTAAGGTAATTATAAATGTAATATTATTAGTAATGCTATAGACAAAGATTCCAATAACTACAACTAATATCGCTATAATTACGTTTATTTTTAATAAACAATTATTTACTTTAATAGATATAAATTCTGTACGTTCATCCAAATCATTTATCATATCTTCATATGACTTTATTTTTGAAAAAGAACTAATAACACTATTTATACCTAATACTAAACAAAATACAGATAGAAGTATAAATTTTATATCTGTACTTTTTTGTACTATTATTGTAATTACTCCAGCTATTGCCAATAGAAATTCAACAATTCCTACTACCAATTTTTTCTTATTATATAGCTTCAAATTTCTTATCCTCCTCTAATTTATTATCTTTTAGGCAGCAAATATCCTCAATGGTTGTATCAAATACACATGCAATCTTATATGCAAGCATTAATGATGGATTATACTGTCCTTTTTCAATTGAAATAATTGTCCTTGTTGTGACATTGACCAAAAAAGCTAATTCCTTTTGAGTTATACCTCTTTTATTTCGATATTCTTTTATTTTATTTTTCAATTTAATCTCCCTTTAGAAGTATATAATCTTATATGAAGCTTGCTTCACCTTACATTTATATAATAACTATAATATATATAAAGTTCAATATATAAATATTCATTTTACGCAATTTATTTATCATTTCACGAATAGAGTATTGCAGATTATTTTTGTCATTTTACAATATAATTAATTAGAAAATTATTTATATAAGGAGTAAACATTTATGAGAAAAAACAAACATTGGCATTATCTTTAGCTGCTATTATTAGTATAGGTTTTATAAGTAACGAAATCTCTACTGTCAACGCTTCCTACTATAACCCAATCTCTACATATCAAGTAATAAATGATGTCTTTGATAAAAATTACTCTATGAGCTATGAAGAATTAAAAGAATATGGTTTATCAGATTCAGAAATTAATGCATTTAATAATTTTTCATCACCTTATAATAATATGTTGGATAGTAAGAATCCTAGAAATATTAACTTTCCTAACTATAATAAAAATATACAAACTTTTGGAAAATTTTCTTCAGCAGCTAGAATTATTAGGAAAGCCTATAATAAACTTCCTAGAAAAATAAAAAATTTAATTGCTAAATATACAAGGATAAATATTTTACTAAATCTAATAGAGCACTATACTGGAACATTAGAAGACGCTATTTACAGTGCATTCAGAAAAATAGGCATGCCAAAGGGTATTGCTAATTTTGTAACAAAAACTATTATGTTATTTGTTTTTTAAGAATGTTTAATCAGAAATTATTATTAACTCAAATATATAATTAATGCTTTAATATAGCATTAATTATTATAAGTCTATATAAAAAGGTTCTTTGCCAAAT
Organism: Bacillota bacterium; assembly: GCA_023420085.1. Classification (GTDB taxonomy): domain Bacteria; phylum Bacillota; class Clostridia; order Lachnospirales; family Lachnospiraceae; genus JAEZWQ01. The sequence continues at coordinate 25,262 of JAEZWQ010000011.1, read as the reverse complement.
TCCGACCCTAACATCCTTGACAAAGAACCTTTTTCCCTTATTATACTTTAATAAAAACTTCCTATGTAGAAATACTGACTAGTGTATTATATTATATTGTTATCTTTGAGAGTAAAATATATTCCTCCCTCATCATTACTTAATGCAATATTTTTAAACTGATTTCGTAATTCAAGTGGAGCATTGCTCATTATATAACCATGTCCTACAGCTTTTAACATATCTATGTCATTATAGTTATCACCAAAAGCATAAGCATCTTTCATACTAATACCTAATATTTCACATAGTTTTCTACATCCATTAGCCTTTGTAACACCGTCATTCATTATCTCTAACATTACATGAGACGATTTCATTATTGATAGATTACTAAAGTTAGATTTAATATCATATTCAATCTCTTCCATATTATCAACTTCAGTCATTAATAATATTTTATCTACTATATTCCTATTAATAGAATCAATATTCCCATTATCAGAATCAACTTCTACGATGCTTTCCTCTAACTTAATCCTGTAATCATCCTTATCATTTACTATCCACTGTTCCAAAGAATATATATTATAAGCCACATTATACCCAGTCTTATCAACATGACTTATAACCAATCTAGCGATATCTTTTGACATCGCATCTTCATATAATATATTCCTATTTTTATCTAGTATAATTGCTCCACCATATGCGATTATAGGACAAGATATATTATGTTTGTTTAATATCGGATATATACATGAAGGCCCTCTTGCGGATACTATAACAAATGGAATATTCTTATCCTGTAATAATTTTATCGCATCTATATGTTTACTATGTACACTATGATTAGAATCCAATAAAGTACCATCTATATCACTAAATACTATATTTTTCATAATACTACTTTATTACAATATTTACAATTTTCCCAGGTACATATATTTCTTTAACTATATCACCTGTAAGTCTACTACTAACCTCATTCTTAGCACTATTTAAGATCTCATCTTTTGATGCATCTACAGGAACTTCTATAACTCCTCTAGTTTTTCCATTAACCTGAATAGCTATATTCATAGTATCAGCTTCCATTTTTGACTCATCATATTCTGGCCATAAATTATCAAATACTGAATATTGATTTCCTAAAACTTCCCATAACTCTTCACCGATATGAGGCGCAAAAGGTGAAATTAAAATAGCAATTTTTTCTAGCGACTTTTTAGATATACTATTTTCTTTACTTAATGCATCTATAAGTTTATTTGTATATTCCATAAATCCAGAAATCGCCGTATTCATACTGAAGTCTTCAATACGTTTTGTTATATCGTATATCATCTTATTTACTAGCCTTTGAACTTCTTTTGATTCATTTTCACTTATTTCAAATTCTGTAAATAATCTAAAGAACTTATTAATGAATCTGCTAACCCCATCAATACCATTTTCATTCCATTCTGCATCAAGTTCAGGTGGTCCAACAAATAATTCATACATCCTAAGCGCATCACATCCATATTCACTAACAATTGTATCAGGTGATACCACATTGCCTTTTGATTTACTCATTTTAGCGCCATCTTTAATTATCATTCCTTGATTAAATAACTTTTTAAACGGTTCATCAAAGCTTACAACTCCAATATCATTTAGGAATTTAGTATAAAATCTTGCATATAATAAATGTAGAACTGCATGTTCAACTCCACCAACATACATATCAACTGGTAAATATTTATCCGCCTTTTCTTTTGAAACAAGCATTTCATCATTTTTATTGTCAATATATCTAAGATAATACCAACTTGAACCAGCCCATTGCGGCATAGTATTTGTTTCTCTCTTTGCCTTTGCTCCACACTTAGGACAAGTTGTATTTACCCATTCTTCGATATCTGCAAGCGGTGATTCTCCTGTTCCTGTTGGTTGATATTTCTCAACATCAGGCAATAAAACTGGCAAATCTTTTTCTGGAACAGCAACATTTCCACAATGTGGACAATGTATTATTGGAATAGGTTCTCCCCAATATCTTTGCCTAGAAAATACCCAATCTCTTAATTTGAAATTAATAGTTTTTTCACCAATACCATTGCTCTCAATATATTTTATAATCTCTTCTTTAGCTTTTGATACATCCAAGCCATTAAATTTATCAGAATTAATAAGTATACCGTCTTCTATAAATGCTTCTGTTATCTCATTCTCCTTGCCATCTTTTGATATAACTTGAACAATTGGTAAATTAAATTTTTTCGCAAATTCAAAGTCCCTATCATCATGTGCTGGGACACACATAATTGCACCTGTACCATAGTCGGCTAACACATAATCTGATATCCAAATTGGAATTTTCTTTCCATTTAATGGATTAATTGCATAACTTCCTGTAAAAACTCCAGTTTTTTCCTTATCTTGTAGTCTATCTACCGTAGATTTTAAAGATGTTTTATATATATAATCTTCTACTTCTTTTTCAGTTTCATCTGTAACCAATGACTTAACTATTTCATGCTCTGGAGATAGTACAATGAATGTCGATCCATAAAGTGTATCAGGTCTTGTAGTATATACAATTATTTCTTTACCATCTATACCATCAATTTTAAATTTAACCTTAGCTCCTTCTGATCTACCAATCCATTCACTTTGCATCTTCTTTACTTTTTCAGGCCAATCTAATTTTTCAAGCCCTGATAAAAGTTTATCAGCATATTCAGTTATTTTTAACATCCATTGCTTAAGATTTTTCTTTGTAACATCATGTCCGCATCTATCACATTTCCCATTTACAACTTCTTCATTTGCAAGTCCAGTTTTACATGAAGGACACCAGTTTATTGGCATTTCCTTTTCATACGCAAGGCCTGCCTCAAACATCTTAATAAATATCCATTGAGTCCATTTATAATAATTAGGATCTGTAGTATTTACCTCCATATCCCAATCATAGATTGCTGATATTTCTTTTAACTGTTTCTTGAAATTAGCAATGCTTTCTTGTGTTGTCTTAGATGGATGTACTCCCATTTTTATAGCAAAATTTTCCGCAGGTAATCCAAATGCATCCCATCCCATTGGATGTATTACATACTTTCCATGCAACATCATATATCTTGATAATACATCACTTAAAACATATCCTCTCCAATGACCAACATGCATGCCGTTAGCTGATGGATATGGAAACATATCTAAACAATAATACTTTTCCTTATTTTCTGGTCTATTAATTGGATTTTTATTCCATCTTTCATTCCACTTAGCTTCAATAACTTTATGATTATATTTACCCATCTGTTTCTCCTAATTTATTTTCTTTAGATTTGCATATGTAGCAGACATATCCTTAATACCACTTTTATCGAAGTTTACTTTAATATATAAATCCTCATTTTTATATATATCCATAACTACACCTTCGCCAAATTTTCTGTGCAATACTCTATCTCCAATGCCAAAATCTACATTTTCAACCTTTTTTGTCTTAAAGTCATCAATATTTGATTTAGTCTGTCTATTAAATTTCATATAATCTTTTTTTAAATTCAATTTAATATCACTACTACTTATCTTATTTTTATTAAGATATTTTTCATTTATCTCTCTTAAAAATATAGATTTTCCAGAAAATTTTCCTCTTCTTCTATTAGCCCATGATATATTAAGCATTTCCTTTGCTCTTGTAATCGCAACATAGCAAAGTCGTCTTTCTTCATCTATATCACCTTCTTGTACTGCCAGAAAAAATGGAAATAAATCTTCTTCCATTCCTACTAAAAATACACAAGGATATTCAAGACCTTTTGCACTATGTACTGTCATAAGTGTTACTTTATCTTCATTTTTTTCATCACTATCTAAATCAGTATACAATGATATTTCTTGTAAAAATCTTATAATAGGTCTTTCATCTTCAGCTATATCTTCGCTTGACTCAACATTATAATCTTCAGCCTTAGATATAAGTTCTTTTATATTATTTTCTCTTTCAATCTTCTCATCAGGATTTGTAAAATCCATAAAATAACCTGTATCTTGCACAATATTATCTATAACTGTATTTAATGAGTATATATCTAATTGCTTTTTGAAATCTTCAATTAGCTTTGTAAAATCATTAATCTTTTTAACTGTTCCTGATGTCAAACTTCCTATACTATCAGCCATAAGCATAGCATCATATAAACTAACATTATTATACAATGAATAATCAGCTAGCTTTTGTATTGTGGCATCACCAATTCCCCTTTTAGGAACATTTATTATTCTTCTTAGAGAAGTAGAATCGTATGGATTTACTAAAACCTTTAGATAAGCAATTATATCTTTAACTTCTTTTCTTTGGTAAAAGTTAATTCCACCTATTATTTTATATGGTATTGAATCTTTTACCATATATTCCTCAAATACTCTCGATAATGAATTTGTTCTATATAGAATAGCTACATCATTATACTTATATTTATCTAGTGAATATAATAACTTTATCTTAGATGTTATGGCCTTTGCCTCATCTCTCTCATCCTTAAAATCATAAATTATAACATCTTCACCCTCTTTATTTTCAGTCCAAAGACGTTTATCTTTACGATTTTTATTATTTGCAATTACTGAATTTGCTGCTTCAAGAATTTTTTTAGTAGATCTATAATTCTGTTCTAACTTTATAACGCCAGCATTCTTATAAACTCGTTCAAAATCCAAAATATTCCCTACATTTGCTCCTCTAAATTTATATATAGATTGGTCATCATCGCCAACAACACACAAATTTTTATGATTTCTAGCTAATTGTTCAACAAGTTTAAACTGCTGCATATTCGTATCTTGATACTCATCAACAAAAATATGCTCAAATCTATTGCTATAATAGTCTCTTACATCTTCATGATCATCAAAAAGCTTTACAGTAAGTCTAATGAGGTCATCAAAATCAAGTGCATTTGCATCTTTTAATTCTTGCTGATATATCTCATATATACTTGCTATGTTTTTTTTATTTATCTCATATCCATCAATACTATTTGCATAGTCAATTGGTTCCATTCCAAGTAGTTTAGCATTTGAAATTTCTGAGGCTACCACTTTTTTATTTAATGTACCTCCAATATTTCTATCCTTCATTATCCTATTTATTAAACTCATCTTATCGTCTGTATCATAAATAATGAATGAATTTTTATATCCCAATCTATCTATGAATCTTTTTAATATTCTAAGACAGGCTCCATGAAATGTAAGTACCCACATATCATCTGAGTCATCTCCAACTACAGATTTAATTCTCTCTCTCATTTCGTTAGCTGCTTTATTTGTAAATGTTATAGCTAAAATATTATATGGATTAATACCCTTATCCTTGATAAGATGTGCAATTTTATATGTTAGTGTTGAGGTCTTACCTGTTCCTGCACCAGCTAAAATAAGTAGTTGTTTTTTGTCACTAAATACTGCTTCTTTTTGCTTATCATTTAAACTATCTAAGCCTTGCATAAAACTCCTCTCCAATCTTATCTATTATTTTATGGGCCAAATCATATTTGCTGAGTTTATCTAGGTTTGTACATCCATTTCTTGTAATAAGCGATGCAACATTAGTATCATAACCAAATCCTGCACCCTCTTTATTTATAGAATTTGCTACTATCATATCTGCATTTTTAGATATTAACTTTGCTTTAGCATTTTCAATAAGACTTTCTGTTTCCATAGCAAATCCAACTAATACAAATTCTTTTTTCTCTCCTAAAGCTTTTAGTATATCTTTAGTTCTTTTTAATTCTATAACTAGATTGCCATCTTTCTTTTTTATTTTACTTTCACTATATTCTATAGGAGTGTAGTCGGCTACTGCTGCCGATAATACAACAATATCTTTGCCTTTTATATTCTCATTTATAGCATTATACATATCATTTGCACTAACAGCCTCAATAATTTTAACACCAAAAGGTGCCTTTAATCCTGATTTTCCAGAAATTAATGTAACATCTGCACCTCTATAACTAAACGCTCTTGCTATTTCTAATCCCATTTTCCCACTTGAATGATTTGTAATAAATCTAACTGGATCAATAGATTCCATCGTAGGACCAGCATTTACGAGTACCTTCTTTCCTATCATATCTTTATTAGGATAAGCCCTATTCATAATAATGTCATATATTTCACTTGGTTCTGCCAGCCTTCCAATTCCAGTATCACCACAAGCCAAATATCCGGAGCTGGCTTGTATAACTTCATAGTTATCATATTGATCCAATTTATTAATATTTGACTGTGTTATTTCGTTTAGATACATATTAATATTCATAGCAGGAAATACTAATTTTTTGCATGTCGATGCTAACGCTGTCAACGTAACAATATTATCACCCATTCCCATAACTAATTTTGCAACTGTATTAGCACTTGCAGGTGCAATAACCATAATATCTGCAAACTTTGCTAGCCTAATATGCTGATTTTTTGCTCCATGCAGGAACTGATCATCACTTAGTACCACCTCTTTATGTATAATAGCTTCAAACGATGTTGTAGTTACAAATTCTCTAGCCTTAGGTGTCATACAAACTTCTACATTATGTCCATTTTTAACTAAACTACTTGCAAGACTCAGCATCTTATATGCTGCAATACCACCTGTAACTCCTAGTAAAATATTCATCACAACATAAGCTCTGACATTATATGTGAGCTAACCTCCAATCCTTTATCAGTTAAACTTATTATATTATTATTGTACTTGATGAGATTTGCCTCTCTAAGCTTATTAAGCCTGTTAAAATCTATGCTATAGCCAGTTTTTATATGTATGTCATTAACATCAATTCCCTCTTTTAATCTTAGGCCTAGCATTATTATCTCATTAAATATATCTTGTTTATCTAGATATTCTATATCTAATTTATATTCTTTTTTAATATAATTATTAAAATTATCATCTACCTTGTATCTTATATTTTCAATACAAGATGCTGCGCCTATTCCATAACCTATATAATCATTTCTTCTCCAATATTTAAGGTTATGTCTACACTCATAGCCACTTTTTGCAAAATTAGATATTTCATATCTATTATAACCTTTTTTTGTTAAAAGTTCTCCTGTTATTTCATACATCTTCAAATATTCAGTCTCATCTGATAGCTCATTAATCAAATTACCGTTAAATTCATTATACATATCATAAAATAATGTATTTTCTTCAATAATTAACCCATAAGAAGATATGTGTTCCGGTTGTAAATCTAGTACTTTTTCTAATCCATTCTTATATTTTTCTAAAGTTTGAGTTGGTAGTGCAGACATTATATCAATATTAATATTATCAAATCCTACTTCCCTTGCATATCTATATCCTTTAAGAAACTGTTCAAAATCATGCATTCTACCAAGTTTTTTTAATAACTTATTGTTCGGTGATTGTAAGCCAATGCTCAATCTATTAATACCAGAATTTATATAAAATTTTAGCTTTTCATAAGTAATTGACTCAGGATTTGCTTCAATACTTATTTCTGCTTCATCATCTATACTATAATTAGCAAATAAAGTATTTAATATTTTATCTAACTGTTCAATAGAAAGAATGGAGGGCGTTCCCCCTCCAAAAAATATCGAATCTACTATATATTCATTTTTTATTATTCTTTCTTCGTTTATTATCTGATTTTTCAAAGCTTCAACATATTCATTAACATATGTTGGAATAAATGATAAAAAATCACAATAATTACACTTTTTCACGCAAAATGGAATATGTATATAAATACCTAACTTTTTCATTATCTATTTAAATATCTATCTAAGAATTCTTTTGTTCTATCATGTTTTGGATTAGTAAATATAATTTCCGGTTTATCATCTTCCACTATAATTCCTTTATCCATAAAACATACTCTAGTTGACACATCCCTTGCAAACTCCATCTCATGAGTCACAACAATCATTGTTAACCCAGTCTTTGCAAGATTAGTCATTACTTTTAATACTTCTCCAACCATTTCTGGATCTAGCGCTGATGTAGGTTCATCAAATAATAATATTTCTGGATCCATTGCTAAAGCTCTCGCTATTGCTACACGTTGTTTTTGTCCTCCTGATATCTGGTGTGGTTTAGCATCTAAATATTCTGCCATACCTACGCTATCCAAATATTTTTTGGCTTTATCTATGGCAGTTTTTTCATCAACTTTTTTTACAGCAACCTGTCCAATAACACAGTTTTTTAATATTGTCATATTATTGAATAGATTAAATTGTTGAAAAACCATTCCTACCTTAGATCTATATATATTTTCATTAAAATTTTTATCTAAAATACTGCTACCTTGGAAAATAATATCTCCACCTGTCGGTTGTTCCAATAGATTTATACATCTTAACATTGTTGACTTACCAGATCCTGATGATCCTATTATTGATACAACCTCTCCTTTTTCAACATTCATATTAATATCTCTTAATATTTCATTATCTCCAAAGTTTTTACTAAGGTGCCTTAATTCCAAAATGTTATTCCTGTCCACTCAAATTATCTCCTTTCACCAAAGAGTATGAGCCATCTTGAGATAGCTTCTTTTCAATAAATCTTATAATCCTTGTAATTGTAAATGTAAGTACAAAATAAATTACGCATGTAATCAAATAAGATTCAAAAATTCTAAATGTAGAGCCTGCTACAGATTTTGATGTAAAGAATAACTCTGTAACAGATATAACATTAAGAACTGCTGTATCCTTTATATTTATTACAAATTCATTTCCTATTGCTGGCAATATATTTTTAATAGCCTGAGGCAAAATTACTCTTCTCATAGTTTGAGTATGGGTCATACCAATTGCTTTTGCCCCTTCAAATTGTCCAGCATCAATTGAATTTATACCTCCCCTGACAACTTCAGATAAGTAAGCACCAGTATTAACTGAAACTACTATCAATGCAGCTGTAAGTGGCTCAACATCGATGTTAAAGAATATTTTACTACCATAATAGAACAATACAGCTTGTACTATCATAGGAGTACCTCTAAATACTTCAATATATATGTTAATAATAATATTTATAAGCACCTGTATAAATCTTTTTATACTATTTTTTGATTTTGGTATACATCTTATGATTGATATTATTAATCCTATTACAAAACCAATAAGTGTTGTTACAATTGATATTAAAAGAGTTACAGCTGCACCTCTTAGGAATAATCCGCCATAAGTATCAATCAAGTATTTAGTCGCTTGCCAAAAATTCATCTCATCTTTTGTAAGCTGTTGTTTTACCTGTTCGTCCATTATGGCTTGCCTTTCATCCTCTGAAATGCCTGATAATATTGAATTAATTTTTTCTGTTAATTCACTACCCTTTGCTAATCCTACAGCAATAGATGTATCATTTTCATCTACATCAAATCCATTTCCATCCTCAAAAGAAATATATGTTACATTTGGATTAGCTGCTGCTGCAGATAAGGCACCTGGACGTTCAGATACATATCCATCTATTTTTTCAGCATCTAAAGCCGCAAGCATAGTTGGGAAACTTTCCATTGCAACTTGTTTATCAACCCCAGGTATTTGGTCTATTACAGTATAATGGAATGTATTTAATTGTCCTGTTATCTTAGCTCCCTTTAGATCTGCTAATGATTTTGCCCCTTCATACTTTGATCCTTTTTTTACAACGACAACAAGATCAGATGTATAATACTTATCTGTAAAGTCTAATTGTTCTCGTCTTTCAGCAGTCGGACTCATTCCAGCAATTATAGCATCGTATTTACCAGCCATTACACCTGGTGCTAATCCATCCCAATCAGTTTTTACAATTACAAGATTTCTACCTAAACCTTCTGCAATTTTCTTAGCTATCTGTACATCATAACCATTAGCATATTCACCCGAACTGTTAGATACAGGGTATGCTCCATTTATATCATAACGTTGACTAAAATTGAATGGTGCATAATCAACTTCCATTGCAACAACAAAATCTTTATCTGATTTAGGAGCATCCTCATCTTTTTTCAGATTAAGTTCCATTTTATTCTTCATCAATGCATCTCTTTCTTCCTGGCTCATTGATGATAAAACTTTATTTATTGGTTCAATTAATGGACTACCCTTAGCAACTCCTATTGAACATAGGCTATCACTTTCGTCAACCTTAAATCCTTTTCCTTCACCAAATTCAATAAACTTTAAATCAGAATTACTTGAAGTGGCTGACATTGCCCCTGGCTTTTCTGATATATAAGCATCTATCTTTCCAGCTTTAAGAGCAACTATCATTGAAGGAAAGTCTTCCATTGCAGATAGTTTTTCAACATCTGGAATCTGATCTATCATATCATAATGATAAGTATTTAACTGGCCTGTAACCTTTGCACCTTTTAAATCATCTAGACTTGTAGCTGATGAAAACTTACTATCTTTTTTAACAACTACTACAAGATCAGTTTTATAATAACTATCAGTAAAGTCTATTTTTTCTCTTCTTTCTGGTGTAGGACTCATACCAGCAATTACACAATCAAACTTATTAGCCATAAGTCCTGGCGCAAGTCCATTCCATTCAGTTTTTATAAGCTCTAATTTTTTACCTAAACTTGCTGCAATTCTTTTCGCAAGCTCAACATCATATCCATTTGCAAATTCTCCCGGGCTATTAGAAACAGGATAAGCTCCGTTAGAATCATCTACTTGACTCCAATTAAAAGGTGGATAATTAACATCCATTCCAACTTTAAACGTATCTTCCTCAGCCTTTACTCCCCCAATAAGTGGTATAAAAGATACTAATAAAAACAATCCTACTAATATAAGTGATAAAAATCTTTTAGTTTTCATATCTCTCCTATAATTCTATATGTTTAATTTGAAAAATTTAATAATCTGTTTAAATATTAGATAAATTATGACTATTATAGCTATTGCTAATGCATAATGTGCTATTGCTATACTTTGTAATGCAAAAAACTTTTTAAATAGTACAAATGGCACTACACTTAACATTAAGATAGTAACATATAAGATAGCCTTGTATCTATTAAAAGGTCTAAGCACTTCTTGTAGCATTAATAAACCATTTATTAATGTCATAACAAAAATAATATTCAATAATATTGTCTGATCATTAGTTATAAAGTTTGCTATTATTATAGCTAAAATTAATCTAGCTGCTGCAGTTGATGATTTTATAAAAACATATTTCATAAAATCATCTCTAATTCTATCTTTACTTTTTTCAAATGTTATAATGAATGAAGGCATACCAACTGTAAGCGTACTTATAAGTGTTAATTGTATGGGTATAAAAGGGTATCTCATTGCGGTAAAAATTGAAAGAATAGATATCCCTGCTGAATAAAATGTTTTTACCAAAAATAGTGATGCCACTTTTTGTATGTTATTTATTACTCGTCTTCCTTCCATTAATATATGATAAAAATTAGAAAAATTACTATCTAATAACACTATATTTGCTATTTGTTTGGTTGCAGATGCCCCATTTGACATTGCAATTGAAATATCGGCAGATTTTAATGCTAGTATATCATTAACACCATCTCCACTCATTGCTACTGTATGCCCATTTGCTTTTAAAACTTCTACCATAAGTTTTTTCTGTGAAGGATTCACTCTACCGAAAACTTGATAATTTAAAACTGCTTCTTTTAATTCTTCATCACTAAGTTTACTTACATCAACTGCTTGAGCTTTTTTTGATAACCCAGCCCTTTTTGCTATCTCTAATACGCTTATGTGATTATCTCCAGATATAACTTTAATATCTACATCTTGGCTTGAAAAGTAATCAAATATTTCCTTAATATTCTCTCTAATCTCATCTTCAAGAATTATCGTTGCTAGTAATTGAGGTTCATCAGTAAATTTTCCATCAAATTTTTCATCATCTATCTTTGCAAAAACTAGTACTCTCTTACCATTATGAATAGCTTCATCAATTTCTTTAACATCGCTTACTGATTTATTCTTAAATATATATTCAAAAGCACCTAAAATATAAGTTCCTTCATTTTTAACACTGACTGTGCTATATTTTTTTGCACTAGAAAAGTCTGTTTTAGCTATAACTTCTAGCTTACGTTTGCGTTTAATATACTTTGCTATAGCTTTTGAAGTTGAATTAAAATCATTGAAAGAATTAATATACCCACCTAATGTGCTTATAGTATCTTCATCAGCATATATCGTATTAACATTCATTTTTCCAGTTGTTAAAGTTCCAGTTTTATCAAAACATAATGTATCAACTCTTGCCAGAGTTTCTATACAAAAAAGCTCTTGAACTAAAACCTTCTTTCTTGCAAGATTAACACTAGAAACTGCTAATGACACTGAAGTTAATAGTATAAGTCCCTCGGCAATCATGCCAATAAGTGCTGCTACTATAGAAAGTATTGCAGTATTTATTTCAATCTTTTGTATATAATGCATCTTAACAAAAAGCCCTATTCCAATTGGAACTATCATGAAAGATGCCACTTTTAATATATAATTTAAACTATTTCTCAACTGTGATGGATATAGTCTAAAAACTTTAGCTTGAGATGCTAGTTTATTTATATAGTTATCCTTTCCTACATTTACAGATTTAATGATACCTGTTCCAGAAACAACAAAGCTTCCTGAGTATAGTTTATCCCCCTTATCCTTAGATATCATATCACTTTCGCCTGTCAGTAAGGATTCGTCACACTCTATATTTCCATCTATTAATTCAGAATCACAAACTATTTGATCCCCACTCTTAACCTTTATAAATTCGCCTAATACAACATCTTTAGGATATATATGTTGTTCTATATTATCTCTTATTACCACAACTTTATCAGTAGCAAGTAAAGATAAGTCATCTAGTATTTTTTTTGCCTTCAATTCCTGGTAGATACCTATCATTGTGTTTATAAGTATAACAAGCATAAATAATAAATTTTTATAGCTTCCTGTAAATAAAACTAATATAGCTAATATAATATTTATAAAATTAAACAATGTAAAAACATTAGATATTATTATATCTTTTATACTTTTATTTGCTTTTATATTAAATTCATTTGTTTTTCCTTCAGAAATAAGTTTATTTACTTCTTGCATTGTTAATGTGTTTTTCATATCTCTTTATTATAACACATTTGTCTATTAAATCGCTACAAAATTTTATAATAGGTATATTAATAGACATGTAAAAAGATATTCTTATTTAATTTTATAAATTTATTAACTATGTATTTTAGCGGAATATTATAGGATATAAATAACCTCCTAGTTAGACTTTTTCTAACTAAGAGGTTCATGTACTTACGGTTTATAAAAGTCGAGGGAGCGTTAAATTAACATCTAACACATTAATATCCAGAATAATATGATATATTTAATATACCTAATTTTTATTGACATATATATTACCAAATAGTAAACGTAATCATCCAAAATAATTTCATATTTTTTTCACATTTAGGTGGCGATTAGGTGTTTTTGAAACAATCTAAAATTAAAATAATAGTCAAATTTTTTTACAACAAATTATTTAGATTGGAATCGTGGATGCCCAGATTATAATGGAAAAGGAGAATACTATCGTGTGCGTAGATAGATACAAAATTTATAATATTGTTCCAATATTCTTTATTATACTTGCAGTATTTTTATTACTAGATGTACACTTTATCCATACTTCTTCTTTTGAAAATGCTGGTGTAGCTTTGATATTAAGTGGGATATTAGCACCAATCTCCCAAGGGATAGTAAATATTATTATGCATAAGAAAAAAGTATTGATAATTGATTTATTTTTAGTGGCCATCACATTGCTTATTTTATGCTTAGGGGAGTATTTTGTAACAGATATTTTGCATTTAAATATCGTAAGTTATTTGTATTATCCTGGTTTAATAGTTCATACAATAATGTCAATTATTATGTCTGTTATTGTAGTAGGAGTTTCAATTCTACCTAAATGACCCTTATTTAGGTAGAATTATCATTTAACAATTATGTTGAACTCAGTTAATCAGAAATGGTTAGCTGCTTTTTTTGTCCAAATAAATGAGGAACAGGGTGATAGGATTAGAAGTCCAACTAGGGACAAATTATTTCATGGCTTGATACATCAAGCAGAAAAGTTAGGTAAGGAAGTGTTCGTAGATATAAAAGTTTTTAAACGAATAGCTTTTAGATACAAAAGTTTCTTTCACTTTAGAAATAGGATACTTATATCAAAGAGGATAATACAAGCAAAGTAGCATAATAATTACATAAAAAAGAATACGCTAATAAAATTGGTTAATACTGGCCATACGTCTATTCAATAAACAAATAAAAATATAAACGAAAAAATCCTATATACAAATAGGAGAATACGAAAAATATACTCCGTACTCTCCAATTTATTATAGTTATATCATTGGTACTTATGTCCACCAATAGAATTTGACAAAGAACCAAACTTACTAATTATTGTTAGATTTTACTTATCTCCAATAATATCTTTGACTTTCATAAGCCTTGTAATAGAAGATCTCTCGTTTTCCTCTAACTTCATTCTTATATACTCAATAGTTTCTTCAAGTTGAGGTATAGTCATATATTCTAAAGCATTAACACGGCGTCTTGTACTTTCAATCTCATCCGCCATAAGTTGGCAAGCTTTTTCAATTTCTGCCAACTTCAACAACTCTGGCAAAATCAAATTAATCTTATTAATAGCATCATCTAATTGTGATGTAGTATTCATAAATCCATATGGATATATATCATCTTCCTCAATTTCTGATTTAACAAAATCCATTTGAGGCACATTTACACTCATCATATTCTTTATATCAATATTTACCCCAAGACTCCCCTTAGGTATAGATAACGCTTCATCTATCATCTCAGATGGATTGATTGCACGTGCAAGCATTACATCTGCAAATGCAGCTGATAAGTCTTTTTCTACCTTTTCCCTTAAATCTTTATTTTTATGAATAAGTCCAATAAATTGTCTCATTAATTCATCTTGCTTATCTTTAAGTAACTTATGTCCTCTGACAGATGTCTTTAGTCTTGCTTTGAGCCTTGTCATCTCCATTCTCGTAGGATTAACATTTAGGCGAGCCATTTCATACCTCCTTATCAGTAACTGGTAGGTATTTCTCTAATAAGTTAGACTTAATTCTCTTAAGTTCTGTTCTAGGTAGAAGTTTTAATAGATCCCATCCTAAATCCAAAGTCTCTAATATATTTCTATTCGCATTAAAGCCTTGAGAAACATATTTTTCTTCAAATTCTGTAGCAAATTTAGCAAAAGCCTTATCTACTTCTGTAAGTGCAGACTCTCCTAAGATTACTTGTAATTCCTTAGCCTCTTTACCAGAAGCATATGCAGCGAAAAGCTGGTTCATAGTGTCTGCATGATCTTCTCTAGTTTTATCGGCACCAATACCCTTGTCTTTTAGACGTGATAAAGAAGGCATTACATCAATAGGTGGCAATATATTTCTCTTATATAAATCCCTAGAAAGTATTATCTGGCCTTCTGTAATATACCCAGTTAAGTCTGGTATTGGATGAGTTTTATCTTCTTCAGGCATTGTAAGAATTGGTATCTGTGTAATAGAGCCTGGTTTTCCTTTTATACGTCCTGCTCTTTCATATATTGTAGAAAGGTCTGTATATAAATATCCTGGATATCCACGACGTCCTGGTACTTCTCTTCTTGCTGCAGAAACCTCACGCATTGCCTCGCAATAATTTGTTATATCAGTCATTATTACAAGTACATGCATACCTTTTTCAAACGCAAGATATTCAGCTGCTGTTAAAACCATACGAGGCGTTGATATACGCTCAATAGCTGGGTCGTTTGCAAGATTCATAAATAAAACTGCTCTATCTATAGCTCCAGTTTTCTTAAAATCTTCTATAAAATACTCAGCCTCTTCAAATGTTATACCTATGGCTCCAAATACAACAGCAAACTTTTCATCTTTTCCTCTAACTGTAGCTTGTCTAGCTATCTGTGCTGCAAGCTCAGCATGTGGTAAACCAGATGCTGAAAAAATAGGTAATTTTTGACCTCTAACCAATGTATTTAACCCATCAATTGCAGAAACACCAGTTTGTATAAACTCAGAAGGATAGTCACGTGCAACTGGATTTATAGCAATACCTTCTATATCTAGCTTATCTTCAGGAATCAATTGAGGTCCTCCATCAATAGGTTGCCCCATTCCATTAAATACACGTCCGATCATATCTTCAGATACACCAAGCATAAGAGGTCTTCCTAAAAATCTTACTTTTGAATCTTTTATATTTATACCAGAAGAGCCCTCAAATAGCTGAACCATAGCTTTATCGCCATTCACTTCCAATACACGGCCACGTCTGGTTTCTCCATTTTGCATGGCTATCTCAACTAATTCATAATATTTGACACCTTCTACACCTTCAACCATTAGTAGAGGTCCTACAACTTCTCTTATAGTTTTGTATTCTTTAAGCATTGATTTGACCTCCTCTACTAATCAATTCATCAATTGTAGCTGTTATTTTTCTAGAAGTTTCCTCAAGTTTACTTATTTCACTCTCAGGTACATACTTAGCTCTTGCTATATCTTCTCTAACATCAAGATTTACTAACTCACTAAGATATACTCCATTCTCAATACCCCTTTTAGCTTCACGATAAAATTTCATAACTAAATCAAGCATCTTATCTTGTTTTTCAAGTGAAGTGAATGTATCTACTTCTTGGAATGCATTTTGTTGTAAATAATCTTCCCTTATTGATTTTGCTACCTCAAGCTTTAATTGATCAACCTCTGATAATGTATCTTTACCAACAAGTCTAACAATTTCTTGTAGATTAGACTCTTCCTGTAATAATGCCATAGCTTCAGCCCTATTTTCTGGGAATCTTTCTGATACATTATTTGCCATCCAATCATCGACATTATTTTGATAAAGCGAATAAGAATCAAGCCATCCAATCGCTGGGAAATGTCTTCTATATGCTAGGTTTGCACTAAGTCCCCAAAATACCTTAACAATTCTAAGTGTAGCTTGAGAAACTGGTTCAGATATATCCCCACCTGGAGGAGAAACAGCTCCAATTATAGTTAACGCTCCCTCTCTACCATCCTTACCATTACAAATTACTTTTCCTGCTCTTTCATAAAAGTCTGCTGCTCTTGATGATAAATAAGCAGGATACCCTTCATCTCCAGGCATCTCTTCAAGACGACCTGACATCTCACGTAAAGCTTCAGCCCATCGAGATGTTGAATCAGCCATTACTGCCACAGAATACCCCATATCTCTAAAATATTCTGCTATTGTTATCCCTGTATAGATAGATGCTTCACGTGCGGCAACCGGCATATTCGATGTATTTGCAATTAAAACAGTTCGTTTCATAATTGATTCACCTGTATGTGGATCAATTAATTCAGGAAACTCATTTAAAACATCTGTCATTTCATTTCCACGTTCACCACATCCAACATATACAACAATTTGTGCATCAGCCCATTTTGCCAATTGGTGTTGTACTACTGTCTTACCTGAACCAAATGGCCCTGGTACACATGCAGTTCCTCCCTTTGTAACAGGGAAAAATGTATCTATTACTCTTTGTCCAGTTATCAATGGTACCCTAGGAGATAATTTATTCTTATATGTTCTTCCCTTACGAACCGGCCATTTTTGAAGCATAGTTACTTCAGATATTCCCTTTTCCGTTTCAACCTTAGCTATAGTATCTATTACGGTAAATTCTCCAGAGTTTATCTCTTTTATTTTACCTGAAACACCATATGGAACCATTATGTAATGTTTAACTACTGATGTTTCCTGAACATATCCTAAAATATCTCCTTGACTAACCTCATCTCCTACATTAGCTGTAGCTTCAAATTTCCAAAGTTTCTCTCTGTCCAATGACGAAACTGAAACGCCCTTAACCAAAAAATCTCCAGCTTTTGCTCTAAATTTTTCAAGAGGTCTTTGTATACCATCAAACATGTTCTCTAGTAGACCTGGACCAAGTTCAACACTAAGTGGTTCTCCTGTTGTTTCTACAGGTTCACCTGGACCAATTCCACCTGTTTCCTCATATACCTGGATAGAAGCCTTATCATCTCTCATTTCGATGATTTCACCAATAAGCTTAGATTCGGAAACCTTTACAACGTCATATATGTTAGCTTGCTCCATTCCTTCAGCAACTACTAAAGGTCCAGAAACCTTAACTATTTTTCCAACCTTCACCTATCTTGCCTCCTTTGCATTGTTCTCAAAAATATTACTGCCTACAGCCTTTTCTACATTTTTATTTATTGCCTTCATACCAATACCAAGAGATCCATTATTATTTGGTATAAGTATAATAGCTGGTAGCAGCTTATTCTTATATCTCTGTATAGTTTCTTCTATTGATTGAGCTATTGCTTCTGTTATAAAAATCAGACCATAGTTCTGTTTAGCTAGCTTATCTACAATATTCCTTGCAGAAACACTATCATAGGCTGAGTATACATCTATTCCAACAGCTCTAAAAGCTACTATAGAATCCTTATCACCTATAGCTGCAATTTTATACATATCACTCACCCAGCCTTTCTCTAATAATATCTGATGATATATTGTTTAATTTACCTACTAAAATAAATCTAACTTTATCAATCTCATCTTCCTTAGATAATATATACGAAATAATAGGCTCTGGTCCAAATGTTATAAAACGAGCATCTTTATTTAATTCATTAAAATATGCCTTATTTTGTTTTTCTAACTTAAATAAACTTCCTGTTTTTCTATATTCATCAAGCCCTTTTACTATATATTTACCAGTAGTCTCTGCTTTTAAAGACATTGTTATTTTATCAAGATCAGCCTGTAATAAGCCTATAAGTTTATTTCTTTCAATATTTCCACCATCAAATATAACTTTTTCAGCAAATATTGTATTCTTATTCATTCTTTTAATTCTAAGTAATGTTTCTACATTATAAAAGTCTATTTTTGCCTTAATATATTTAGTGAAATATTCAATCTCAAGCTCACTACTTAATTTTAACATATGCTGAAAATAGTGTTTATCCAATATTATATCTATCATTTGTGGATCATTATTCTTTTCATAGTCTGCTATCGCTTCTTTTATTGCAATTGCAAATTCATCTTTTAAATTTATATATTTCTCAGCTTTAACCTGTGCTAACATAGTTTGCGGATTAGCATTTTTTGACTGAATAAATTTATCTGTAAGATCTTTATTAGAGAATAATGATTTTACAATTATCTTAATATTATGATAATCATATTTCAAAGTCATTATTTCAAGTATTCTCTCATCTTGTAACAACTCTTCAGCAATAGTCCTTACTCTTGCCGTCTCTTGATTAAGAAGAGTAACATAGCCATATACATCGTAAACATTATTTGCACTTTTAGAATACTCAGAATCCATTAATATTTTGAAAGCCTCTTTTTCATCTTTGGCATCAATCATTCTATCAATCTTTGCCTTTCCAAGCATTCTCTTTTCATAAACCTTAGATAATACAACTGATTGGGCATAATCAATATTATTCATATACCCTCCTATCTATCAGCAAATAATATATCTGCTAAATTTCCTTCTAACTCTTCTTTTATAAGTTTTAGCCTTGATTCAAATGTATAATTATTTTCAGTATCTTTTGTTACCTCAATAAATCCAGTATTAACGAATCTATCTTCAGCAACTTTGATATTAGGTAAATTTTCACGTATATAATCAAGCTTATCCTTCATTACTACAAGCTCTGAATCAGTACTTATATTGCAAGTTTTTATATAGTTAATATATTCTTCATTATCGATTGATTTAAGTTCATCTAATACTTCATCAAAAACACGCTTAATAACATCTTGCTTAGCCTGAAGTTTATTATTTCTAGCTTTTAATTCAGTATTTGATTTCATTCTTTCAATAAGCATTTCTCTTTCATCACGTAACTTATTTTCAAGTTTTTTAGATTCAAAATCAATCTTTTCTCTCTCAGCACTAATATATTTACTTGCTTGATTCTCAGCGTCCAACAAAATCACTTTTTCTTCGTCAAGAGCTTGAGTTTTTATTTTATTGACTAGATTATCAAGACCTGTCATCTTTCCCCCTGACTATTTAATTAATGTTGATGAGTTAAAGTATAGTATTATAGAAATGATAAATGCTAATAGCGCATAGATCTCAACCATGATTGAATAAATTACACCTTTCATAAACTGAGATTCATTTTTTGCAATAATACTTATACCACCTGCCGCAACTTTACCTTGAGCTATAGCTGAAAATAATCCAACAATACCAACAGGCAAACAAGCGAATAATAAAAATAGTCCTTTAGCAACTGTTAAATCTGGAGTTAAACTAAATGTTACAAGTATACCAATAACGAATCCGTATAAACCTTGAGATCCTGGTAATAATTGTAGAATAAGTGTTCTACCAAATTTTTCTGGTTCTTCTGCTACTAATCCTGCAGCAGCTTGTCCTACAATTGATAACCCTTTTGCAGATCCTATTCCCGAAAATAATACAGCAATAGCTATTCCTAAACAAGCAAATGCTAATCCTCCATTTTGTGCAATCCATGTTCCAAAAGACATATTAATTTCCTCCAATTCTATTCTTCGTAATGTCTATCTAAATTTATATATTTTGACGGGCTTCTAAAACTCTTAAAAGGCTTTCCTCCACCCTCATAAAATTTACCAAAAAATTCTACATAAATTAAACGCATACCATGGACGTAAGATCCTAGATAAGATAGGAAAAGATTGAATGCATGGAATACGATCAATACAATTATTCCAAATATCTTCCCTATAAATGAACCAAACATCATTCCTGCAATTATATTTGCTGATAATGCTATATATGCTCCTGATAGGCCTAATGCCATAAGACGAGTATATGACACTATATCACCAATATATCCTGATATACCATATAAATTATATATACCAGCTCCTAATTTTGCACCAAAACTACCTGTTGTTGATAGCATACCACCAATAATTATCATTATCATACCTGCTATCATTACCCACTTTGATATTTGAACTGCTGCACTTGATAATCCTATAGTATCTCCTGCCATTAGGAAAATTGCTCCTAAAATTGCCATATACCAACTAATTACATCAAAAATAACCATTATATATTTTTTATTCTTAATATATAGATATCCTCTTACTCCTAATCCAAGGAAAAGGTGGATAATTGCTATTATTATACATAGTATTAAGATATTAACAACTTGAGATTCCATATCGAGCAATTGTGGCATCCAAGGTATCTTTGTTCCAAAATATGAATTATAAATTATTCCCCAAATTATTGTAAAAATACTAATTGTAGCAAAAAATTTAATAGATTTTTTCATCGTTGGATTTAAATTAAAAAATTTAATAGCCAAGATACAAAGTATAAATACTAATGTTCCATATCCTGCATCTGCTGTCATCATACCAAAAAAGAATGCATAAAATGGCGCAAGCAATGCTGTAGGATCTAGTTCATTATATTTAGGTACTGAATAGTTTTCTGTTATAATTTCAAAAGGTCTAACAAGTTTATTGTTCTTTAACATTATAGGTACTTCTTCACTTTCCCTATCAACATCTTCAAATTCTAAACTATTTGCTCCATCAGTTGATTTTGTAACAATTTGTTTGAATTCCTCCAACTGACTTTCTGGTATATAGCCTTCAAAGATGCATACTGCTGAAGATCCCTTTGCTTTCTCGTTAGCTAAAAGTCTTACCTTTTTATTTGAATAATATTCATAGCATATTTCTATATCTTGTCTATATTTAATAAGATCTTTTAATCCCTCTCTTAAATCATCCTTACGATTTATTAATCTCTTTTCATAATCTCTTAATTCATTTATTCGTTCTGAAACTGTAGAAGTTAGTTTAAGATTATTTTTTGAAAAACCTTTTGATTTAAATATTTCATCAACCTTATGATTATCATCTTTATGATTAAATATTATATAAATTGCTTCATCTTTTTTAATCCCAACAACCTCATAATAAACAGTTTGAACACCGGCTAATGCTTCTTCAAATTCTTTTTTTGTTTTTATCGGAATTGACCCAATATTATAATTTGAAGTAGATAAGCTATCTAAAGTTGAAGGTATTATATCTAACTTCTTATATGCGTTTAGTTCTTCTAACTCTTCACGTACTTTAGAAAGATCATATCTAGTTCCATCCATGCCATCACCGTTAGCTCTGATTGAATTGTAAATACTATCAAAATCGATATTCTCAGCCCTTGCTTCTAATTCCTCAAATGTTAAATTAGGTAGACCTATGTACATCTCTTTAAGGCCTGAACTCTTAGGATAATATTTACTCATATGATCTAAAGCATATTTACAAAAGCTTAACTTCTGTTCAATTTCAGTCAGTTCATCCTGATATTTTACTTCACTAATTGCTTCATTATCTGAATCTACCTGAGAGAATTGAACATTTCTAAATATTTGTAAATTTCTAAGTAGCTTATCTTTATCCGCCTTATGTGCCAATAAATGAAATTTTTTCATTCTTACTATGGCCATTAATTCATCATCCTCTCTTTTATGAAGCCTTTAGCCTCATTAAGCTTTTCAGAACTTATTTCTCGTATTTGCTTACAAACTTTTTCTGATTCTTCCAGAATACTATCTAGTTCATTAGAAGTTTCTTCTTTCATTTTGTTAAGCTTCTCTTCACTATCTTTTTTAATATCTGCAAATCTCTTAGAACGTTCATTCTCTACTTCAGATTTTGCTTGAGAAATAATAT
Source organism: Bacillota bacterium (assembly GCA_023420085.1). GTDB lineage: Bacteria > Bacillota > Clostridia > Lachnospirales > Lachnospiraceae > JAEZWQ01. The sequence goes on along the minus strand of JAEZWQ010000011.1, from coordinate 2,408 downwards.
TTTTAGCCTTTTCTTTAGCTTTAACTATCATTTCCTTAGCTTCTTTTTCAGCCTGAACAATTCTATCTAAAGCATCTTGTGCCATAAGTTCCCTCCTTTCTTGGTATTGCATATAAGATTATTGTACAATAATATAGTACACGTTTCAATAAAACAAAAATAAGTTACCCATTGCTACCTTTATATAATTACATCATAATTAATACCTCTAATATTTACAATTATTATTTAAGTTTTAGAAAAAACTTATTATTGTATTTTTTATGTTTTGACTATATGATGTATGTGTATTAATAAAAGGAGTTATATTATGGATAGAACTAAAACTATTAGCTTATTAACAATAAGCTCAGTGATAATGGCTTTGGGAACACATTTATTTAGATTCCCTGATAATTTTAATTTTGGAGGTATAACTGGATTATCTATAGTTCTTACAAAAGTATTGCCAATATCTCCATCAGCAATAAATTTAATTTTGAATTTATTCTTGTTATTACTAGCTCTAATTTTTTTAGGAAAGAGCTTTATAATAATGACAGCTTATACCGCAATTTTATCTTCGGTGGTTCTATCATTACTACAAATGTTTTTCCCTATGGCAGCTCCACTTACAGATGAACCTGTATTAAATCTAATATTTGCAGTTGCTATACCTTCAATAGCATCAGCAATTTTGTTTAATATGAGCGCATCTTCTGGTGGAACTGATATTACAGCTGCCATATTAAATAAATACTTTGGAATTAATTTTGGAAATGCTTTATTGGTTTCAGACTTACTTATAGTTGCATCTTCTTTCTTATTCTTCCCAATAAAGACATGTATGTTTTCAGTTATAGGATTATTTATTAAGTCTTTTGCAATAGATAGTTTTATTGAAAGTTTTAATTTATGTAAATATTTCAATATAATTTGTGAAGATCCTTCTGAAATATGTGAGTATATAACTAATACATTAAAAAGCTCTGCTACTGTCGGAAAGGCAAGAGGTGCCTATACTCATAGAAATAAATATGTAATTTTTACTGTTATGACTAGAGCAAAGGCTGTTAAGCTTAGAAATTTTATTAGGGAAAATGAGCCTAGTGCTTTCATGATGATAACTAACTCTAGTGAAATAATTGGTAAAGGATTTTTAAATAGATAATATTCTTTATAAGAAAAGGATATCCATTTATGTCTACTGCCCACAATAGTTACAATTGTCTATAACTTTTGGGTAAAACAATGGATATCCTTTTAATTAATGAATTAATTTAAATGTTTTGATACATTTCTTTCATATGTTTTAAAAAAAGGATAATAAACTAATACACTTATAGCTATCAGTGCAAACATAAATATTACATTTTTTATATCTAATCCAGATAGAAAACCCTGTGCAAAAAAAGGTGTAAATGATGGATCTACAATATAACCACTCCTAACTAAGCCAATTGATTGAACAAGTGCACCTAATCCAATAGATATACATGGCATTACAATGAAAGGAACAGCTAATATTGGATTTAATACAATCGGAGATCCAAATATAACTGGTTCATTTATTCCACAAATTCCTGGAACAAGACTTAATCTTCCAACCATTCTTATATGCTTAACCTTAGAAAAACACATTAAAATAACTAATCCTAAAGTGTTTCCACCTCCTCCAAGTACGGCATATCTATACATTTGAAGATTCATAATATTTGTTGGATTTAATCCTTGATTAATTAAATCAGCATTGAGTCCAGTATTTTGTAATCCTACCGTAAATACAATCGGAAATATTATCGACGATCCATTAATACCAAACAACCATAAAATATTAGAAAATGCAAAAATTGCAATAAATCCCCAAACATTATCAACTCCAGAAATCGCAGGAGTTAGTATAGCCATGATTAGTTCTGGAATTGATTTATCAAATATGCTCTTAAATAATAAATTCAAACCAAATATGACAATGATATTAACCAATAAAGGTAATAGTGAATTTATAAAATTTGTAACTGCTGTTGGTACACTTTCTGGTAATTTGAATATAAATTTTTTCTCTACTACTCTACATATTTCTACTGATATAAGACCAATATTAATGCCACAAATAGTCCGTCAGATCCTACAATGTCAAGTAATTGATATTCAAAAAGCACCTAAATTTTTGAGGTTAATTTTACTCATTTTTAAGTGCTTTTTATTTTAACTATTTTATTTTTCTCGGCGTTTAAATCTTTACATATTTTGTTGAACGACCACTGCCTACCTGTTTTATCTTTTCATCATCCTGTAATTCTTTTAAAGCTCGTTCTATTGTCCTTTGAGATATGTCAGGACAAAGAATCATAATATCCTTTTTGGAAAGCGGTTCTAGTGATTTTTGAATAACAGAAAATACCCTTTCCGGTGAAGTTAGTTTTTCT
>JAEZWQ010000013.1 GCA_023420085.1 Bacillota bacterium | reverse complement strand
TTTTAAAGCTCGTTCTATTGTCCTTTGAGATATGTCAGGACAAAGAATCATAATATCCTTTTTGGAAAGCGGTTCTAGTGATTTTTGAATAACAGAAAATACCCTTTCCGGTGAAGTTAGTTTTTCTTTTCCAATTAAGTTGAATCTATCATCACATTCTTTATATGCTTTTAAGAAAATCCCTAACATATACTTTATGAACGGAAGTTCATCATTTTCTCCAGTATGCCATTTTTCACTAGAATTCTGTAATTCTTCGTAATAAGAATCTTTACTTTCTTCAATAAGCATCTCTATACTGATATATCTTCCAACAAAATAACCGAACTTATAAAGCAAAAGAAGTGTCAATATCCTGCTCATTCTTCCATTCCCATCATCAAAGGGATGAATACATAAGAAATCATGTATAAGTGTTGGGATTAAAATGAGTGGGGGAATATTTGCTTTCACTGCTTCGTTGTAAGCTTTCGCCATTTCATCAAAGCAACTTTCCGTTTCAAAACTGCTCACCGGTTGGAATCGTACTTTCTTATTTCCGAAAGCATCTACTTCTACAATGGTATTATCCATCGTCTTAAATTTTCCCTTGTGATTTACATAGGAATAAGAATACAACTGATTATGAAGTGTTAAGATGTCATTTTTGTTAAATCCTATATATTCATAATTTTCATGTATTATATCAAGCACATGTCTATACCCTGCAATTTCTTCTTCATTTCTATTTTTCGGTTCTGCTTTTTTATTCATCAGTTCTTTAAGTCTTGTGTCATTGGTATAAATTCCTTCAATAGCATTAGAAGACTTTGTGCTTTGTATTTTTGCAACATCTATCATCTTTTCCAAAATATCAGGATAATTTTCAACATAAAGTTCCTGCTTTCCCTTATATTCATGGATTTTTGCAATGGTATGATATATATTAACAGGTAAAGATAGTTCCATAAGTTTTAAATAATTAAATTTTCTCAGAACAGCACCTCCTTTTTTTCATAGCCATTATATCATATTTGGCTATGAAAAACCAATAATGGCGAGAATAATCTCGCCACTATTTCCATTTTGGCGTATTAAATTTTAATTTGGCGAAATTATGAGTCTTTGATTATATATACCTATGCCTCTACAATCTCTATACCTCCAGTTCTTGAAATAATTATTTTTTCAATATAACTATTTACATATACTTTTAATAAGCTATTCTCATCTAATACAGTAATATCTGTTTCTTTATTTGAATCAATCTTCTCTAACTTCAATTCTTCCACTTTACTCTCCAATAATATCTTTTATCTTGTATAAGAGATTTTGCCTCTATATATTCTTCTTTTGAAATATTTTTATTTTTGAATTTTTCATAGATGATTTGTAAATTGCTATTTAATATAGATATTTACTTTAAAATATTTTCTTTTAATTTCTCATTATCTAAAACCTTATCTTCTTTTAATTTATTTTCAATCTCAAAATCTTTCAATTTAGGTTTTATCATTTCAATAATATCTTTCTTTGGCAAACTAAGGTTGTTTTTGAAAATGATCCTTATCTAAATTTTCAGGAAGGCCTCTCATTACTGATCTTTTTAAATTTTCGTCTTATTTTGAACGAAATTGTAGTTTAGAAAACCATTTTTGGCGAATCAATTCTCACACCTCTATATATTCCATCCTTTGCGATATTATTACCTTCTTTCTTAAATAGGTTTAATTCATCCTATTTTATGGTATAGTTTTAATTGGAGGTTGATTTTATGAAAATTAATACAAATTCTCTTGTTTCTATAACTGAAGCAAACCGAAACTTTTCCAAAGTAGCTCGTTTAGTTGATGAAATGGGTTCTGCTGTTATTTTAAAAAATAACAACCCTAAATATATTATTCTTGATTATAGTAAGTTTGATTCTTTAAAAACTGCTGATGATGAAGATATTTCTATTATTTCTAAACGACTTATGGAGAAAAATAAAAAAGCTTATGAGGAATTGGCTAAATTATTAGATTAAACAAAGAACAAATCCTTTCACTTCATAAATCTTTAATTGATCAATTTGGTGGAGAATTTGGTATAAGAGATGAAAATCTATTAGATTTATCTATAAGTTCTCCCTTTCATACATTTGATGGTACAGACCTACATCTTGGCACTATTAAAAAATTGTTTATCTTTCATTTTCTTTAATAAAAAGCCATCCATTTCTTGATGGTAATAAAAGAATTGGAGAGCATACTATGCTTGTTCTTCTAGAACTCAATGGTTATTCTTTAGAATATACTCAAGATGAATTAATTGAAATTATTCTTTTAGTTGCATCTTCAAAGAAATCTGAGGAAAATTTATTATTGTGGGTCAAAAATCATATTCTTTAGTCGCTTTTGGACAAGTCCAAAATTTGAATAAATATCATGAAAATCATAATTTTTTACTATGCCTTTAATCTCCCTTTGAACCCATTTTTTTCTACGTAAGAGGGCGGTACAAAAAAAGCACCTACATATAGTAGATGCTTAAATACTTAATATTATATATTATATAAACATTAATTATATATTTTCTCTATGCTCTCTTCACAATAAACTTCTTATATATTGTGTCAATAATTACACCTATAGCATTATCTCCAGATACATTACAAGCTGTTCCAAAACTATCTTGAGTAATATATAATGCAACCATTATTGCACATAATGGGCCGTTTGGATCTCCTAATTCTTTTCCAAATATCATCCATAAGAATGGAAGAGCTGTCATTATAGATCCTCCTGGTGCTCCTGGTGATGACACCATAGCAATACCTAGAGTTGCAACAAAAGGAATAACCGTTGCCAAGCTTATAGGTATCTGATTCATCAAACAAACTGCTGTTGAACAAGCTGTAATTGTTATAATTGATCCTGACATATGTATATTAGCACATAGTGGTACAACAAAATTTCTGATTTCTTCTGAAATGCCATCAGCTTTAGCACATTCTAAGTTTACAGGTATTGTAGCTGCTGATGATTGAGTTCCCACTGCTGTTAAATAACCACGGATCTGATTTTTAATTAATCTGAAAGGATTATTTTTACTTACTGATCCAGCCACTACAAATTGGAACAATAGTATTATAAAATGCATAATAATTACAACTACGAATACTTTCCATAAAATTCCTAATATAACAAATGTTTTTCCTGATTTTGTCATATCAATAAATGTACCACATATATATAGCGGCAATAAAGGAATTATTACTGAATGCAATACTTTATCAATAATACCAGAGAAGTCTTTCATAGATTCATATAATGTAGAACCTATTGTTTTTCCTCTTAGTGTTGAAAGACATAATCCTAAAATAAATGCCAAAAGTACAGCAGCTAACGTATCAATAATAGGTGTAACATTAATACTGAAATATGGATCTAAAGAATTTCCTGCTGTCTGAGCAATTTTATCAAGGGCACTTTGATCCATGAATGATGGGAAAAGATTGCTTGATACTGTATAAGAAAAAGCTCCTGCAATTATAGTAGATACGTATGCAATTCCTACCGTAATTAATAATAATTTCCCTGCACCTTGAGTCAAATCTGCTATTCCCATTGTAACATACGCTAAAATCATCAATGGAATTACAAATTTTAAGAATGAACTAAATATACCTGATGCTGTAACAATAAGTCTACAAATAAATTCAGGTAAAAACTGGCCGATTAGAATACCAAGAATAATGGCAATAATAAGTCTTGGAACTAATCCTAAATGAAACTTCTTTTCTTTCATTATAACTTCCTCCTTATAATCTGTTATTAGTATAACACAATTTATACACATTTTTAATATAATTATTTTTTATATACTAGACAGAATTTGCTATTGTTACTCAGTAATAAGAATGTTGACATTTAGAAATTAGCATATTATAATTCTTTAATACATTAAATGCTATTGTAATAAACAGGTGCTAAACTTGTACTCGTTGTTCTCTATCATTGTGATAGAGTTTTATTTTTTTATGGAGGTAAAATGAAAATACGTAAGGAAAATATTAAAAAGGTAGTTCTTGCATATTCTGGAGGACTAGATACTTCAATAATTATTTCATGGTTAAAAGAAAACTATCAATGTGAAGTTATTGCTGTCGTTGGAGATGTAGGTCAACAAGATGAATTAAATGGGCTTGAAGAAAAAGCTAAACAAAGTGGTGCTTCAAAAATTTATATATGTGATTTAGTTGATGAATTCATTGAAGATTATATTTTTGAAACCTTAAAAGCAGGTGCTATGTATGAGGGGCAATATCTACTTGGTACAGCATTTGCAAGGCCTTTAATTGCAAAAAAGCTAGTTGAAATCGCACATAAAGAGAATTGCGATGCCATAGTACATGGTTGTACAGGTAAGGGGAACGACCAAGTACGTTTTGAGAATGCAATTAGGGCTGAAGATCCTGATATAGCAATAATAGCGCCTTGGAGAATATGGGAAATAAAATCACGTGAAGATGAGCTTGAATATGCCAGAGAAAGAAATATCCCTATAAAATCTAAAAATGATAATGTATATTCTGAAGATAGAAACATTTGGCATATTTCTCATGAAGGCCTTGATCTTGAAAACCCAAATACAGAACCTGATTATGATAATATGTTAACTCTTAGTGTTACACCTGAAAAAGCGCCAGATAAACCAACTTATATAACAATAGATTTTGAAAAAGGTGTCCCTGTTGCTGTTAATGGCGAAAAAATGAAGGCAAGAGATTTATTGGAATATCTAAATAAAGTTGGTGGAGAAAATGGTATAGGTATTGATGATATCGTAGAAAATCGTCTTGTAGGAATGAAGGTTCGTGGTGTTTATGAAAATGCTGGAGGAAGAATACTTTATAAAGCTCATGATATCCTTGAAACTCTAACATTAGATAGAGATACCCTACACTATAAACAAAGAATGTCATTAGAATTTGCTAATATTGTATACAATGGACTTTGGTATACAACATTAAGAGAATCACTATCAGCTTTCGTAAATAAAACTCAAGAAACAGTTACTGGAACAGTAAAATTAAAGCTATATAAAGGAAATATTATAAATGCTGGTGTTTCTTCTGACTATAGCTTGTACAATGAAGAATTTGCAACATTTGGTGAAGATGGAGTATACGATCAAACTGACAGCCAAGGCTTTGTAAACCTTTATGCCTTACCAATAAAAGTTCAAGCGATGATGAGAAAAAAATTAAAAAATAAATAAATCCCACCAGAATTTTAATTTGGAGGTTACTATGAAAATGTGGACTGGAAGGTTCTCTAAAGAACTTGATTCTATTGCAAATGATTTTAACTCTTCAATTCATATAGATCATAGAATGATTGAAGAAGATATACGGGGTTCACTAGCACATGTAAGGATGCTTCACAAACAAAAAATCATAAATGATGATGATTTTTCAAAAATAAACAATGGTTTATTAGAAATATTAAAAGAATATAAAGATGGTATATTAGAAATTGATTATAATGCTGAAGATATACATATGTTTATTGAGGAATATCTTACTAAAAAAATTGGCAATTCAGGAAAAAAATTGCATACTTCAAGATCTAGGAACGATCAGGTGGCATTAGACAATAGACTATATATAAAAAATCAAATAAATCAAATATCTAATGAATTATATCTATTAAATAATAGGCTCCTTTTAAAAGCAAGTGAAAATTTTGATACTATAATGCCTGGTTATACTCATATGCAAATCGCTCAACCTGTAACTTTTGCGCATCATTTACTTGCATATGTCCAGATGTTCTTACGAGATCTAGGTAGATTAAATGATACCAAAAATAGGCTAAATGAATGCCCTTTAGGAGCTTGTGCTCTTGCTACTACAACATATAATATTGATAGATTCTATACTAGTGATCTTTTAGGCTTTTCAAAACCAATGGCCAACTCTTTAGATGCAGTATCTGATAGGGATTTTATGATTGAATTACTGTCAAATATTTCTATAATATTTATGCATCTATCACGTTTATCTGAGGAGTTGATTATTTGGAGCACACATGAATTTCAATTTATAACGATGGATGATTCTTATTCTACTGGTTCTTCAATTATGCCACAAAAGAAAAATCCTGATATGGCTGAATTAATTAGGGGTAAAACTGGGCGTTGTTATGGCAATCTTATGGCAGCTTTAACCATGATGAAATCCTTGCCTTTAGCTTACAATAAAGATATGCAGGAAGATAAAGAAATCACGTTTGATTCTATAGATTCTGTTTTAATTAGTCTAAAAGTTATGTCTGGCATGATTGAAGCTATGAAAGTAAACAAAGATATAATGCGCGTAGACGCTTCAAAGGGCTTTATAAATGCCACTGATTGTGCAGATTATTTAGTTAAGAAAGGTATGCCGTTTAGAGATGCATATAAGATAACAGGTGAAATAGTTAAAGAATGTGTTGATAATCGTAAATCTATAGAGGCTTTAAGCCTATCTGAATTAAAAAAACACTGTGAACTTTTTGATGATGATATTTATTCTTTTATTAATTTAGAATATATCCTTAATAGGAGAAGCACTTATGGCGGGCCTAGTCCAAGTGCTGTATCCATACAATGGGATGAAGCCTTTTCTAAAAATGAGGAATATAAGAATGGTAATTAGAAGGTACGCTAAAAGTGATATAGATGAAATAAATAATATTCTTATCAATACTATAACAAAAATAAACTCTCATGATTATAATATAACTCAGATTAATGCCTGGCTCAATGCTGTTGGTGATATAAATTCTCTTCATAATAAATTAAGTCATAGCTTCACATTTGTTGTTGAACTAAATAATTTTTTAGTAGGGTTTGGTAACATCACTAATAAAGGATATATTGATATGTTATATGTCCATCATGAGCATAAAAATAAAGGCATTGGTAGCTTAATTGCATCAACTCTTGAGAGTTCAGTTTCAAATCCTATTATTACTACTCATTCTTCTATAACCGCAAAAAGCTTTTTTGAAAAAAGAGGTTATAGGGTAGAAAAAGAACAAGAAGTTAATAGAAATGGGGTTGTAATAAATAACTTCATTATGACATTAGTAAGATAATATTTAACACTCCAATAGTGGTAGTGTAAATTATTTTGTGTAAACCTCTTAGATTGATGATACATCCTAGTTTGCATCTTTGGATAGTTTTTAATCTCTATAAAACAGTTAGCCTAAGCATCTAGCGACTTAACCTCTAAAATGGTTATCCCTTATGAAACTGCAGCAAAAAATTTAATATTACGTTATAAAGTGTTGGTAAATAGACTTATTCACCAACACTTTATAAAATTAATTTCTAATACCTTCTATTTCCAATAATTTAATTTTTCTATCCAATCCGCCGGAATATCCAATCATCTTTTTATTTTTACCAATAACTCTATGGCACGGAACTATGATAGATATTCTATTCCTTCCAACTGCCCCACCAACTGCTCGTGCAGATGCAGGCTTACATATGTCATCGACTTGCTTATTAGTAACCATATTTGCTATATCTAAATAACTAACAGTTTTACCATAAGGTATCTTCATCAGCTCTTCCCACACCCTTTTTTGAAAACATGTTCCAACAAAACAAATAGGAACTGATAATGTAGGTATCTCTCCTAAGAAATAACAGTTAAGCCATTCTTTGGCCTTTGAAATAATATCATTTTCTCCATTAATATATTGATTAAAATCATCATATATTATATTTTTCTGATCTTTAAAATATGCTCCAGTAAGCCCTAAGTTATTAGCAGTCAAAATCATTTTGCCAAGAGGCGTATCAAAATAACTAATATAATTATTGTTCATTTTTAAACTTATTTTCTCTATACCTATATAAAATATCTGGCCAATCAGTTTGGATAGCATTTACTCCAAGGTTAATCATCGTACCCCAGACCTCATCAGGGCTATTAAATAGTACTTTTTCATCATCTAAGCTTCCAAAAAGTTTTGTATCATCATTAAGTTTCATAGTATTTACAAATACCATAATATCATGTTTTTCTTTGTAGTCATTTAGTTCTTTAGAGTCAATAATTTTATATTCATCACTAGTTTCAATTATTTCAAAACCAACAACATTAATTCCCTCATACTCCTGTATAATTGATATATCTTCTACAGATTTAACTATAGGAAAATACATATACTTTATATTATGGTTATTCAAATACTCTAAATACTTTTTATCAACAGGCGATTTAAATAAAATATATTCATGCAGGCTTTCATATTTATCAAAAACATCTAATAGATTATCCCAATACCACCATGATCTATCTATATTAATGAATACATCTTTTGGAGCGTTCTTTAAATAATCCTCAAGAGCTTCAACCTTTTTACTAATCTCATCCCCTATTTCATTATAGAAATTATAGCTGTTTACTTCATTTGAAGTCATTTCTCTTATATTTTTTTCTACTCCAAGAAGTCTTTTTTCATTTCCATCATGAAACATATAATATTTACCATCAATTGTTCTAATTACATCAGCCTCAATTATATCAGCTCCTTGTAACTTACCAATAATGGCTGCTTCAGAAGTGTTTTCAATAATACTAGCCGCACTTGCACCTCTATGTAGTGCAATTAATAATTTTTTATCATGTAATCTTTTAAAAAACTTCTGGCTTATATTAAACATTCTTTTTCCCTCTTTTAAATAATCTAGTTATCTTATTTTTTCCATCTGCATATATAAAGAATATTACTAACGCATTTATTATAGTCAATATAATTGTATATACAAAATTCATTGCAATTCCTTCTGGACCAATATCTGGATTGGTATTATTTCTAATAACAACTCCGACTGGCTGTGCTGATGGATTATATAAAAATACTGACAAATCATAATCACCTAGTTTACCATTAAAATTTAGTGCTAACATTGCTAAAACAGTCGGTAAAATAACTGGTAAAACAACCTTTACATATGTAAATATAGGATTAGCCCCTAAGTTTCTAGCCGCATCTTCTAAATTTGAATCAACTGAAAAATAAGATGCTTTTATAAACCTAAATGTATTTGGTAACATTACAACTATATATGCAACCAACATTAAAACTAATGATCCTGTTAATATTTTATTCAATACCATAATATTAGGCTTAGAATATGTCAGCAATAGTCCAAGTCCAAACATTAAACTTGGAAGTACCCATGGAATATGTACTAAAAATTCTAATAAGGCACCAAACTTTGATTTTGATTTAAATACAAATCTTGCCGTTACCATCATTAATATAACCGCTATAATTGCAGATATTGCAGAATAAGAAACACTTATCAAAAATGGCTTGTATGCTGTACTGTCTGTCAATATCTTTATATAATTATCAAGACTGAAGCTTGAAAAATCTAATTCTCTTCTTGCAATCGCCGAATAATTTGTAAATGAAAATAAAAATACAAGTAATAATGGTAAAATATTTATTACTGCAAATATATATGCAACAATGTGTGCAATAATATTTACAACTTTATTATTTATCTTTGCTCTTTTCAGCTGTGTCTTAGCCTTTGAAACAGATAAGAAATTTCCTTTTCTCTCACTACGTCTTATTACCAATAATAGTAACAATTGAAATAATCCTAGGAAAAGTGACAATATAGCTGCCAACGCTCTTGAATTAGGTCTTTGAGAAAAAGTCAATATCAATGGGCTAATTGTCTCAAAATCTTTTCCTCCCACTAGTAAAGGTGCTGAAAACGCCATCAAACCAGTTTGAAATAAAAGGATAAGGCAAGTAAGTATCATAGGTTTTAAAGTTGGTAATACAACTTTTCTTAATATTAAGAAATCCGAAGCTCCCATGCCTTTTGCAGCCTCAATGGTTTGATAATCAATGTTTTGAAGTGAATTTCTAAAAAACATTAAGTAGTTTGTCGTACATCCAAAAGTCATTATAAATAATACTGCCCAAAATCCTCTAAACCAATCTATAGGCAAATTAGGGAAAATTTCAGTCAATATTCTTGTTATCATTCCTCTTGATCCATATGTAAATACATAACCACTGGCAAACATGATTCCACCAAATACTAGTGGCACCATATAGCATATAGATATAATTTTTCTACCTTTAATATCAAAATAATCTATAAATAAAACTTCAAGTATTCCTACAATTGAGACCGTTATCGGTAATACAATCGCAAGTAAAAATGAGTTTAATACACCTTTTATGGCCCTATTTGATGCAAAAATCTTTTTAATATTGTCAAAAGATAACCCATCTCCCGTAAAAAATACTGTTTTTAATATTTCAATATTTGGTAAAATTATAAATGAAATAATAAACCAAAATAAGAATATAAAAAACAATCCTAAAATTATGGCATATTTATCCTTAAAATTTATGATTTTACTTTTTTTCATACCCACCTCTTAAAATGAAAGTATATGTTTAGGATCAATAACCACATTAACAATCATGCCTTCAAGATAGTCATCTGCCCTTGCCTCTTTTTGGAAAGAAATGAATTCGCACTCATCTGCCTTTAGAATATAATATCCGTACATTCCATAAAATTCTTTTCCAATAATTTCTGCCTTAAATGATGGCTTATCTATAACTTCCTTATAAAATAATATCTTTTCAGGTCTAACATAATAATTTTTTGAAGCATCTCCATCTTCAATTAAATTAAAATTTTTTAAGTGATCAATTGAAAAAATATTTGCCTCGCCTATGAAATTACATACAAACTCTGTTTCAGACTTATTGTAGATCTCATCAGGTGTTCCAACTTGATCAATTACACCCTTATTAAATACCGCTATCCTATCAGAAAGCATAAGTGCTTCTTCTTGATCATGTGTTACATATACAGTGGTAATACCATACTTACTTTGAAACTCCTTTATATCTTTCCTAAGAGATTTTCTAAGCTTTGCATCAAGATTTGATAACGGCTCATCCATGACAAGTATTTTAGGTTTCTTGGCTAATGCTCTAGCTATTGCAACCCTCTGTTGTTGTCCACCAGACATATTAGCAACATTTTTACTTAGTTGTTCATCAGACAAATCAACCATCTTGGCAACTTCTTTCACTCTCTTATCAATATAGCTTTTTGATCTTTTTTCTACTTTTAAACCAAACGCTATATTCTCATATGCAGTCATAGATGGAAAAAGTGCATAACTTTGAAATACCATTCCGATCTGTCTATCTTCAAGGTTTGTATTTGTTATATCTTTCCCATCTATTTCTATATTCCCCTTAGATGGTTGTATAAATCCTGCAAGAGCCCTTAATGTTGTTGTCTTCCCACAACCAGAAGGTCCTAGCAATGTAAAAAATTCCCCTTCTTTTACCTCTAAATTTAGTTCAGGTACGGCGATAAAATCGCCATACCTAATTTCAATATTATTAAACTTTATCATACTATCTATTTCCCTAAATAATTAAGTTCTACCTTTTCTACCCAACTTTCAATATTCTCACCTATAAATTTGAAATCATTTTTTTGTGGAACTGTTTGATCTAAAATCTCTTTAACTCTTGAATTAATTTTTGATTGCGCATCCTTATTAGCTGGTACGTATCCAAATTTTTCTGCCATCTGAGACATTAGTTCTTCTCCACCTAATAAATCTACAAATTCTTGAGCCTTTGCTTTAACATTTTTCTTGTTGATTATACCTATTTGTTCAAAAGTTTGAGGTACTCCATAAGGAGGGTTAACAACTCCAAGACTTACATTAAATTCTTTTTCAAGTATTGGAACATTTGATAACCATGTATAGATATAATCAACCCTTCCATTTACAAGCTCTCCACCAGGTGTCTGCCCTTCAGTTGTTACAGCTCCATTATTGAAATATTTTTCTAGAGTCTTCCATCCCTCTTCAGAGATATTTAAATCTCCATTTTTGTCAACATAATTAGTTAATATGTTATATAATATTGCATTTGACGTTTGTCCAGATAAGCTATCTGGCACTAAATATTTTTCTTTTAAATCTTCTCTATTACTTATGTCTACCCAATCTTTAACTGGATCCTTTGTTCTGTTTTTATCATAGACCATAAAAACTCTCGCTTCATTAAATGGGTAGAAACGTCCACCTTCTGGTATTGTATTAGGATCCAATTTGTCCTTCCATGCCGGTTCATATTCTTTCCAAATCCCATCAGCTTGAGATTCAATTTGTCTAAATACCATCTCATTTAACCCAAAAACAACATCCGCAATTGGAGAACCCTTTTCTGCTATAAGTCTATTTGATAAAGCATTTCCACCAAGATCAACTACCTCGATATCAATCCCCTTTCCTTTCATATATTCTTTAATAAAATCACCTCTACCTTGTCCAACAGCATTAGAATATACGATTAATTTATCATTATTTCCAGCACTCTGCCCTCCATTATCAGCGCTCTTTGAACCACAACCAACAAATAAAGTAGCTGCAAGCGCTAAGCCTATAATCTTAAAAAACTTCTTTTTCATATCCTTCTCCTAACTAATAATTAAATTTGAAACGTTTTAATTATTTTTAATATTACACGATAAATCTCTTATTGTCAAGGATAATACATTTGATTTTTATTATATATAATGTTAAAATATAGACAAATAAATATAAGGAATATATATGAAAAATATAACAATAAAAGAGATCGCAAAAGAATCTGGCGTAAGTATTGGAACAGTTTCAAACGTTTTAAATAATAAAAAAAATATCAAAGTTGAAACGATTCGTAAAGTAGAAAATGCTATTAAAAAATTAGGTTATATAAAAAATACTGATGCTCTATCTATTAAGAAAAAATCATCTATTTATATAGGCTTTGTTATTGATGAAATAAATAGTACTATTTCAAATATTATCACTGACCTGATGAGCGTTCTATCTACAACCGAATATGAACTAAAATTAATAGAAGCTTCTAAATTTTCTACTACAACAGACTTAATAAATAAAATTGATAGTTCGAACTTAAATACAGTAATTTTCACCCATAAGACAAAGACATTTTCATCGTACCTTAATTCAAATATTAAGAGAATCGTAATTGGGAGTAAAGGTCATCACACCGATAGCTCTATCCAGTTTAATTTAAATAAAATAAAAGAACTCCTAAATAGTAATGCTATAATTTATAAGGGAACAGATAACTTATCATTCTCTGATATGCTTTGCGAGAATGGGGATTATAATGTTATTGATGACTTAAATGATATTTTTAGATTTTCTTCATCTCCATTAAGTTTTATTGTATTTGATATTGGATGTATTGATGAAATTATTGATTTTTGTATAATTAACGATATAGAAATCTATAAGATATACTTAATTTCGTCTCAACCTACAACTTGCCAAATAAGTAGTCTTGTTGAATTATACTATTTTTCTAGCAATGAACTAGCCATCAAAATACTATATTTGATTAGAAAAATTAATAATAATATAAACGGAATAATAGAGTCCATAAATATAAACAAACTAGAAGTTCAAAATTCATATCAAATCTCTGGAACTTTGAATCTTTTAATGCTTGAAAATCCATTTTCTAGAAAATTCAAAGAATTAATACCTTTATTCACTAAGTCTACTGGTATTAATGTAAGTATCGATTTGAAAAGTTTCGATGAAGTGGAAAGGATTTGTCAATCAGAAAGAATTTATAATTATGATGTCGCTAGACTTGATATGAATAGTTTTCAATTTTATGGTAAATCTATATTTCATTGTCTAAATAATAATGAAATCGTCCAAAAATTAGCTAATAGTTTTTCAGATTGGTCATCTTATATCTACATTGATCATAATATATACGCTTTACCTGTAGATACCTCAGTTCAAATACTACTATATCGTAAAGATATATTTGATAATGCAATAATTAAGAAAATGATTTTTGATAAATTAAATATTAAATCTATGGATAATATATCTTATAAGGACTTTATTAATATTGCAGATATTTATAATAAGCTTGATATACCGGAAAAAAACATAAATTTTTTCACTTCCCTTAGTTTTAATAATCCTCTGTTAGTAGCATCAGAATTCCTTCCATATTTCTTGTCAAATAATGGGAAGGTTATATTGGAAGATAATTTAATTAAGCTAAAAAAATCAGCATTTATCAATACTATGAAATTATATAGAAAACTACTTAAAAATTCATTTATATCTAAGGGAGTTTGGTGGGATGAAGAAGTTAGGTTATTTAACCAATCTGAAACCGCTACTATAGTTGCATATACAAGCCAATTGTCAAGTATAAGTATCCCTAATATTGGGTTTTCATACATTCCAGGAACTCACCCGTCTATGGGTGGAGGTTGCATAGGTATCATTAAAAATTCTAATAATATGGATGCAGCAATAGCTTTATTTAATTGGCTTTACCAGTATAAGACACAGTTGCATTTTGCAAAATCAGGTATATGTATACCTTTTTCAAATATGTATTACGATAAGACTGTATATACAAAATATCCATTCCTATCATTCTCTAACAATTCATTGCCTCTATCAAAACGTATCCATAATATAGGTAACGATGTTAAGGTAAATACAATTTTATTTGAAGAAATAGTAGGCAAAAATATAATAGATGGTATAAATAAAACTCTTACAGATGAGAATATTCTTTCAAATATCGAATTTGAACTAAATAATTCTGAAAATATAATAAAGCATACCTAAATATATAATTAGTGCGTCTAATATATTGTATAAAATTATTAAACAATATTAGGCGCACTTTAGTGTATATTATATATTTTTAATCACTTAGAAATAGCCATGAGTATGAAATTATTATTTTCACATTGATTAAAAACTTCTGTATTATAAAAATCAAAGTCAACAATTTCAATATTGGAATGATTATAATTATATCATTCCTAAATATATTCAAACATTTACTCCAATTTTCTTTAATAATCATGAACTTCTCGCCATGCAAATCTTCTACCGTCAATCTATCCTTCTTTGACAATCTATGTTAATTTAAACAGCGCAGTAAATAGGTTCTTTAGACATTTCAGTCCCTTCACACTTCCAATTTTTTAATGCATACTTATCAAACACCCCTGCTACCACATCAATATTATCGCCTAAATTTGCTAGTATTTCCCTTGTATTTTCTGGTGTATTATCAAATGGAACAAGCTTAAACTTGATACCATGGTATCTATCTTTAATCTTTGACCAAAGCTCTAACAAAACTTGTGGAGGTGTCATAGGCGAAGTCCCAATACGTATTATGCTCTCATTGCTATTATAAGCATTTTTAGCCCTAATGACTGAATCATCACAATATTGTACAATATATTTAGCATCTTTTAATAAGGATTTTCCTGATTCTGTAAGAATTAATCCTCTATTCGTTCTAATAAATAGCTTTAGATCAAGGCGCTTTTCTAATAAATTTATTTGTTTAATTATAGCTGTAGAAGAAATGTATAATTTTTCTGCCGCATTATTAAAACTTCCTGACTCTTCAACACATATGAATGTATCTAATTGATAATTATACATGGCACCTCCAACTAATATTCAATAAATTCTTATATTAAACTTATAAACATTATAACATATATAAAACCAATTAATATGTTAACAAATCATGCATTGACTTAAGAGGACATCAGTTTCGCAAATACTTTCCCTCTATTTCAAACATGATAAAAATTGACATTAATAATGGTATCAATAAGACTAGAATTGATTTTTCCAATAATTTAGTAGAAATTAAGGCTCCTAAAAACGCACCTATTATAAAAAATAAAATAATAAGTAAATATTGTATTGCACTTATTAACGTTTTCCTATCTTTATTTTTAGTAGCATAATAGATACATTCCACTCCCGTCCTTAAATTACCTGTACACATCGTTGATGAAAACGGTTTTCCCAATACCTTCTTAAAGCTTTCCGCTTGCATAGCACATAAAAAAGATACTAATATATTAGCAATAATATTTAAGTCATAATTTATTGGTATAAAACTAACGACCACAACTATAATCGACTCAAATATCAGCACTAACTGCCTCCAATGTAAAAAGTTTATCTGTTTATTTTTTAAATATAATGACAATAAAACTCCAAGCGAAAATGCAACTATCGGTATAAGATATTTTAATGTTTCATTATATTGCCCATTTACTAAAGTAATACCTAGTTGAACTATATTGCCTGTCTGTGCATTAGCAAACACTCTATCTCTACAAAAATATGTATAAGCATCTAAGTATCCTCCAATAACTGCAAGTATTATAGCTAAATGAAATGATTCTGATCTTTGTATTTTATTCATATATCTTTCCTTCAAATATAACGTATCTACACTTAACTAATATACTACTTTTATATAATAACAGCTATATTTTAATATAAAAATTTATTGGCATAATACCTCTATATATTATTGACAATAATAAAATATTGATATAATTTCATATTATGAAACAAAAACTAAAATTCATTTTGAAGGATTTATTAATAACAATCATCCTAATAAGTATTGCAATATTTATTGGAAATATATTTTTACATCTGGGATTGCAAGATAATACTGTTGTATTAGTATATATTTTATGTATAATCCTAATATCTAAATTTACAATTAGTTTTATATATTCAACAGTGTCATCAATAATTCTTATCTATGCATTTAATTATTTCTGTACTGTGCCTAGATATAGTTTTATCTTCTACGATGACTCTTATATTATTATATTCATATTCATGGGTGCAATAGGTCTAATAGTAAGTGCTACAACTGCAAAGCAACGCCAACTTAAGGAAGATGCCATAAATTCAGCTGAAGAATTTAAAAAATTGTATCATTTCAATCAAAAATTAATTAGTGCAAATTCAATTGATTTAATTGAACGAATAAGTATAAATGAAATTTCTACACTTCTTAATAAAGAAGTTGGCTTCATTGAAACATATAAGAATTTAGAAGATACCTACTTATATATTGTCAACGATAAGATCATAAGAAGGCGAATGTCATTTGATTTTGATATAAAAAAGGTGATTAATAACAAAAATCTTGTAGTAGACATTGATAATTTTACTTTTATTAATATTAGACTTAATAATATTACATATGGACTAATTGTTATAAA
>JAEZWQ010000012.1 GCA_023420085.1 Bacillota bacterium | reverse complement strand
AGCGATAGCAGCCTATCCCCCGTGCTCGCTACTCTCCTGTCCGAGTCAGCTGTACCAGCTCGTCTCATTGAACAGCTTTATGCCTTGCACTTGAGTGGCGTGGTGTCGCCTCTCTACATGGCAATCTGGCGCAATCCATACCATCCTCTGATCCCCAGCCTCCAGATTCTATCTGAGCAGGCGATTTCTTATGAGATGTATCGCATAGCGCTGTCTGAAGCGAGGAGATTATTGGGGGATCTTCGCTACGATTTTGATCCTGTCAATTCTGAGCTCAGGAGGGCTCTAGAAGATTCTGGTTATACTCTCGTGCGGAGGACTGCTATCGTTGAATGTGATTTTGACTCGATCCGCATAACGCCCTGTGCCGATACTTCGAAAATCGAACAGCTTTCTTCTCCCCTCTCCCCTTCCGATATCACGCTTCTTTGCGATTATTATCGAGCCTGTCATGCGCCTGTCTCCCCTTTTGACCCTGAGCGCAGTAATGACGAACTCATCACACTCTTGATAGAAGATCTCGACGCGCAGCATTCTTACAGACTTCTCGAGGGGGATAAGCATATTCTCTGGACGACGGCGACTCAAGATGAGAGCGCTGAACTCTTGTATCTGGCTGGAAATCGAGGGGCGCTTGAGGACGGGGGCTTTTGCCGACGGTTTTTCCTGGCAGTCCTGGGGCAATTGGCGAGGGAGAGTCGAGAATTTATCGCTGAGTTTGACGACACGGATCCTCTGGCAGTTCAATTGATGGGTCTTATGGCTGAGGCCCCAGAGTCTTACTGGGAATGCTGGATGACGGGACAGGGCAGTTCAACTTAGCTATATTTCCACGTGCTCGAGCTCTGATGCCTTGTAAGACTCGACATGCCGGCTACCGCTCAGAGACACCATGAAATAGTCGCCGTTCTGATCGACGATCCAGCCCTCCTGATCCCGATAGCGAACCCGGACGAGGTCGCCGATCTTGAAGGGTCTTCGATTCTCTGACTTGCGGTTAAAAACTCCCATCCACGACATTCTAGCATATGTCGTACATTCTATAGTTTGATTTCTTTAGTGCTTGGGTCTCGGGAGTTCTATGAAGCTCTAGGACAGCTAGCGCCTGCCAATGATCTATAATGGGCAGAGTAAGACTCCACAAGTCTTGGAGGTAGAGATGAGGGATAAAGAGAGCAGAAAATTGATTCGACTCTTCATTGCCGCGGAAGTTCCGGAAGCGCGTAAGCGTCAGATTCTGCGCATCCAGGAGCAGCTGAGAAAGATCTGTTCGCGAGCGACTTACACGAAGAGCGAGAATCTCCATATGACTCTGAAATTCATCGGGGAGGTTGAGGCATCTGAGAAGGCTAAGTTTTGCTCTTTACTGCGTGGGCTCGACTGCGCTGTTCACTATACGCTTCGCTGCCGGAAACTTACGGCCGTCCCAGGACGAGACGGAGAGCTGATTCGTCTCGATCTTGAGGCTGAGGACTCTGTTCTCGCTCTTGCTCAAGAGATTGATAGGGCCTGCCAGAAAGTCGGCATTCCGAGAGAGAAGAGAGCCTTCCTCCCCCATATCACCCTCGCGCGACGGGCAGTGAGGACTAAAGCTATAGAGGAAATCTTCCTCCCCGAGATCTCGATTGAGTTCTCAAGAGTCGTACTCTTCCGAAGTGAATTCACGAGTTCTGGGATGCGGTACACGCCGCTGTGTGATCACCCCTCCCTCGCAACACATGCCACAGATGCTTCTCTTTGAAGCCGCAGCGCTCGTAGAGGCGATCGGGTCTTGTCAGATTGTCTTCTCTGCCAGAAACGGTGACGAAATTGGCCCTGTCTCGGAGACGCTGTAGGAGCTCGTTGACGATAGCCCGAGCGAGACCGCGCCCACGATAATCTGGCGAGACTTGAATCCAGTCGAGATAGCCTTCCCCAGACTCTTTGTCGCATTCGGCGATACCACTGGCGACGATGAGATTCGTCTCCCGCTCACGTAGGCAGATCCAGAGATCGGACTCGTAGACTTCTCTATTCATATAGCTTTCTGCTTCTTCGAGGGAGATTCCTAAATCTTCGTAGCAACTATTGATGTGTCGAACGAAGTCTATGACTTCTCCAGCGCTCAATGCGAGGTCTGCTGGAATGCGGACCTCTCCGACCTTCTCGAGATCATGGAGCATCTTAAAGTAGACGCTGTCCTGGTGATTGGGAAACTTCTCTGGATCGAAATCACTCTCGGAGATGACGTGGACTCCTTCTGGCACCTCGATATGGCAAGTCCGCCAATAGGAGAGGGCGGAGCTTGCTGTCGGATTCAATAGATATTTCTCTTGCTCAATCATGACCATTGGAATCCTCCGAGCATCATTCTAGCACTAACATACAAGAATGATTTCGGAAGCTACGAACGGGCCTCTCTTGTCTTGCGATCGACAAGACTCAAAAGACAAGTTTTATCAAGACGATTACTATTCAATCCATCTCCCTCTCTATCTAGACAAGAAAGACCTTTCCAAATACAATGTCGTTATATAAGGAGGGAATATATAGTGGATAGTAATAACATTATAGGCATTGTGCGTCAAGAGGCCGAGGAGTATTTCCGTTCTGGAACCTTCTTCTGCTCCGAGGCCATCGTCCAAACACTGAACGACCATCTCATAGAGCCTTTCCCTGAAGAGGTGGTCCGGATCGCCTCATCTTTTCCTATCGGTCTCGGGAAGGCCCAATGTCTGTGCGGAGCGGTCTCGGGAGGTGAGATTGTCCTCGGCATGGTCTATGGCAGAACGAAAGGTCAGCCGATGGATCCTCGCCTCTTCACATTGGCCAAGGAGTTACACGATTACATTCGCGACAAATATGGAGCCACCTGCTGCCGTGTCATCACGAGAGAATGGGCGGGTGACAATTTTCAGTCCCCAGGTCGTAAACAGCACTGCATTCGCATCACGGGAGAGGTTGCCGCTTGGGTGGCAGAAAAGCTCTATGAAGACGGTAAATTAAAGGAGTAGGATGATGTCAAAGAATAAGCGTTTTGTCTCGGCAGTACCGCTGCCGATAGCTGCTGTCGCCCTGTCCATGGCCACTTTGGGCAACATGCTCATGCTAGACATCCCTCAATTGAGACCTATCTTGGGCGCTATTGCCATGATTTTATTGGGACTTATTCTCCTGAAATTCATTTTGTCACCGAGAAGTCTTGCGGCAGATTTAAAACAGCCCGTCATCTCTTCTGTTGCTGCGACATTGCCCATGGCCCTGATGGTCTCAGCCACATATATCATGAAATTTCAGAAAGAAATGGCAACAACGATTTGGTATCTTGCCATCTGTCTTCATGTATCTCTTATCTGTTTTTATACCTTCTATCACCTTCGAATTTTTAAAATAGATAAGGCGATTCCTAGTCTCTTTGTCCTCTATGTAGGGATTGCGGCCGCCGCTGTGACTTGCAAGCCTTT
>JAEZWQ010000015.1 GCA_023420085.1 Bacillota bacterium | reverse complement strand
GCGCAAAAGCGTGCTAAGAAAAAGCTTAAAGGCATTAAAAAGCAACTGAAAAAGGCTAAGAGATAAGGCTTCTTAGCCTTTTAAATTAAACGAAGATAAGTGAAGATAGGAGTATAGATGACTAAGGATTTTTCCATGGATAAGATAACCGCACTGGCAAAAAACAGGGGCTTTGTTTATCCGGGTTCTGAGATTTATGGCGGACTTTCCAATACTTGGGATTATGGTCCACTGGGCGTTGAATTTAAAAATAATGTAAAAAAAGCTTGGTGGAGAAAATTTGTTCAGGAGTCAGAATATAATGTCGGACTGGATTCTGCAATTCTTATGAATCCTACAACATGGGTAGCATCAGGTCATGTTGGTGGATTTTCTGACCCACTTTTGGACTGTAAGGCTTGCAAATCCAGATTTCGTGCTGATAAACTAATCGAGGATTATATCGCTGAGAATGATTTGGAGCCTGTAGTTGTAGATGGATGGACTAATGATGAGATGCAAAGGTACATTGCAGAGCATAATATAAAATGTCCTGAGTGTTCAGCCCACGACTTCACAGGAATAAGACAATTTAATCTTATGTTTAAAACCTTTCAGGGGGTAACAGAGGATTCCAAGTCAGAAATATTCCTTAGACCTGAGACTGCACAGGGTATATTTGTGAATTTTAGAAATGTACAAAGAACTTCAAGAAAAAAGCTTCCTTTTGGTATTGCACAGATAGGTAAATCATTCAGAAATGAAATTACCCCAGGTAATTTTACATTTAGAACCAGGG
Source organism: Bacillota bacterium (assembly GCA_023420085.1). Taxonomy (GTDB): domain Bacteria; phylum Bacillota; class Clostridia; order Lachnospirales; family Lachnospiraceae; genus JAEZWQ01. The sequence continues at coordinate 2,786 of JAEZWQ010000015.1, read as the reverse complement.
AATTTGAGCAGATGGAGCTTGAGTTTTTCTGCAAACCAGGTACAGATCTTGAATGGTTTGAGTATTGGAAGAAATATTGCCATGATTTTCTAATCTCATTGGGAATGAAAGAGGAAAATATAAGAATGAGAGATCATTCTAAGGAAGAGCTTTCCCACTATAGTGCAGGAACAACTGATATTGAATATAAATTCCCATTTGGATGGGGTGAGCTTTGGGGTATTGCAGATCGTACAGATTTTGACCTAAAGGCACACCATGATACATCGGGACAATCAATGTATTATATGGTTCCTGATTTTGAAGAGCTTCCAAAGGATGATCCAAAGCGTCGATATATTCCATATTGTATAGAACCATCCCTTGGAGCAGACAGAGTGGCACTTGCTTTTCTTGTAGATGCATATGATGAGGAGACATTGGTAAATGGAAAGGGACAGGAGGATGTGCGAACTGTACTGAGACTTCATCCTGCGTTAGCACCATTTAAGGCGGCGGTTCTTCCGCTGACTAAGAAGCAGTCTGAGGAAGCAAAGGAGCTTTACAGAAAGCTATCTAAGTATTTTATGCTCGACTATGACGAGGCAGGTGCTATTGGTAAGAGATATAGAAGGGAAGATGAAATAGGAACACCTTTCTGCATTTGTGTTGACTTTGATACTGCTGAGGATGGTTGTGTGACTATAAGAGACAGAGATACCATGGAGCAGGTAAGAATATCCATAGAGGATGTAAGAAGCTATATAGAAGAAAGACTAGATTTTTAAAAAATATGGACAGATATTAGATATTCTAATTTCTGTCCTTTTTTGTAATGAATTATAAATTATACAAATGAGGTTTCGAATGCTTTCGAAATGAACGTTTTGTTTTCAAAAACTTTTTTTTGAAGTGCAAGTGTGGTAAAATAAGATAAGCAATTTGCTTTCGATAGAACAGCGTCCCAAACAGACGTGGAAATGATAACGAAGTTTTAAGGAGATTTAGAGATGAAAAAGTTTGTTTATTCATTTAATGAGGGTTCTAAAGATATGCTAGCTATGCTTGGTGGAAAGGGATCAAATCTTGCAGAAATGACGAGAATAGGTCTTCCTGTTCCATTTGGCTTTACCGTAATTACAGATGCATGCAGACAGTATTATAGTAATGGTAAAAAGCTAGATGAGGAAATAATTTCCGAAATCAAAACAAAGCTGGCTGATTTGGAGCAGGTAACTGATAAGGGCTTTGGCGACAAAAAAAATCCCCTGTTAGTATCAGTAAGATCTGGTGCTGCAGTTTCCATGCCGGGAATGATGGATACTATATTGAACCTAGGTTTAAATGATGAAACAGTGGTAGGTTTAGCAGAACTGACGGATAATCCTCGTTTTGCCTATGATAGCTACAGACGCTTCATTCAGATGTTTGGAGATGTTGTAATGGAAATTTCTAAGAGCAAATTCGATGAAGTATTCGATGCTCAAAAGGAAAAGGTGGGAGCTACTTATGATGTGGATTTAACTACTGAGGATTTACAGACCATCATCGAAGGCTATAAAATTCTTGTTAGAAATGAAATGGGCCGAGATTTTCCACAGGATCCACAAGAGCAGCTAATAGAAGCTGTAGAGGCAGTTTTTAGATCATGGAATAATCCAAGGGCTATACTGTATAGGAAGCTAAATGGTATAGATGACAGCATTGGTACTGCTGTTAATATCCAGTCTATGGTATTTGGTAATATGGGAGATACCTCCGGAACAGGTGTAGCATTTACAAGATCTGCCTCAAATGGAGATAAGGAGATATTCGGAGAATTTCTAGTAAATGCTCAGGGTGAAGATGTAGTAGCAGGTATTCGAACACCAAAACCTATAAAGGAGATGGCAGAATCTTTCCCAGAGGTATATAAGGATTTTGAAAGAATTGCCAATATTCTTGAGAATCATTATAAGGACATGCAGGATATGGAGTTTACTGTTGAGAGAAACAGACTTTATATGCTACAAACTAGAAATGGTAAGAGAACAGCACAGGCAGCAGTCAAGATTGCCTGCGATATGGTTGATGAGGGACTTATTACGGAAGAGGAAGCAGTACTGAGAATAGATCCAGATCAAATCAACCAGCTTCTTCATCCTACATTTGATGATGTAGCTGAGAAACAGGCAAGGCTACTTGCAAAAGGACTTCCTGCATCTCCAGGAGCCGCAACAGGAGCTATATATTTTCACGCCGATGAAGCAGTAGAGGCTGCGGAAGCCGGAAAAAAAGTATTGTTAGTCAGAAAAGAGACTTCGCCAGAGGACCTTGCAGGAATGGTAGCGGCAGAGGGCATACTTACTGCAAGAGGTGGTATGACATCTCATGCGGCAGTAGTAGCTAGAGGCATGGGAAATTGCTGTGGTGCCGGATGCGCTGGCATAGTGGTAGATGAATCACAGAAAACATTAAAAATCGGAAGTGATACATTTAAGGAAGGAGATATGATTTCTTTAAATGGTACTATTGGTGCGGTTTATGAAGGCGAGATAAAGACCCAGCAAGCAAGTCTTAGTGGATATTTTGGAAGAATCATGGATTGGGCGGACAAATACCGTACTATGAAAGTGAGAACAAACGCAGATAATCCTAGAGATGCTAAAGCTGCCGTAGATTTTGGTGCAGAGGGTATTGGCCTTTGCAGGACTGAGCACATGTTCTTTGAAGAAGAGAGAATTCCGGCGATAAGGGCAATGATTTTTGCAGATGATGTTGAAGCGAGAGAAAAGGCACTTGATAGATTACTTCCATTCCAGAAGAAG
>JAEZWQ010000037.1 GCA_023420085.1 Bacillota bacterium | reverse complement strand
ACTTGCAACGGCCCTGATTATGTTGATCTACGTAGTTTTGGTGGCTGCTAAAGTCAAGGTAAGTCCCATTAGTTTGGCGAAGAAAATCACGCCAATGTCTTTGATGGCTGCAGCAACGACCTCATCGGCCATGAGCTTACCAATTAAAATGAAAGATTCTGAAGAAAAACTCGGAGTTAGTAAGCGCATTTCCAATCTTGTCAACCCATTGGGGATGGTACTTAACAGTGCAGGCCAAGCCGTCTTCCTCTCAATTGCTTCGATCTTTATCATTCAACTTTATGGTATTCATGTTGACTTTATGAGGCTGATACAAATCGTAGTCCTATCAACTTTGGCTTGCATGGGCACTCTGGCTGTTCCTGGTGGAGCGCTCGTCATTTTTGCAAGTTTAATGCCCACTTTAGGTTTACCCGTCGAAGGTATTGCTTTTATCGCAGGTGTAGACTGGTTTAGAGGAGCTATTACAACAATTCCAAATGTTGCGGGTGATGCGCTGATGGCCCTCGTCATTGCTGATTCAGTTGGTGAGTTCAATCGTGATATCTATGACGGGAAAGTTATCCATAAGATGGTTGAGACAGAAAGTGATGATTTTAACTAAAAGAGAGTGGATAAAGGGTAGGGTTAAAGCATGAAAATTTTAATTGCAAATCCAAATAGTTCAGAAACAGTATCGTCCTCTATCTTAAGATCGATTGAAAAAGTGCCATTTCAAAATGATACAGAGCTGGTCCTATTAACCAATCCAAAAGGGACAAAGGCCATAGACTGCACCTTTTCTGATTACCAGTCTTCTTGGTCTCTTCATAGAGCGATTATAGAAAGAGTGAAGCAGGGCGATATCGATGCCGTTGTTATTGCCGGTTTTGGGAATTTGGGCATTTACGGGCTCAAAGAAGCCTTGGACATTCCAACTCTCAATATGTCAGAGACGACTATGTCAGTAGCAGCAGTTTTAGGGCATAAATTTAGTATCCTGACAACGCTTAAGCAATTTGTGCCAGCTCAAGAAGATATTGTTCAGATGTATGGGATGAGTCAGAAGTGTGCATCAGTCAGAGCTATCGATGTCAGTGTTACGGACGCCGTTAAGAACAGGGAAGAAACTCTAGAAAGACTCGTCAATGAAGTAAATAATATCGTTGCAGAGGATGGTGCAGAAGTGATCATTTTAGGGAGTGGGGGCCTCAGTGGTTATAACGAAGAAGTGCAGAAACGGACAGGAGTTCCAGTTCTCGATCCTGGCCAGGTGACTGCTAAATTTGCAGAGTACTTAGTATCAATGAATTTAAGTCACAGCAAAATTAGAAAGTACGCTTTTCCGCCTCAGCCGATAGAGAGCTATTATTAGAGAGGAAATGAACATGGATCTTTACAAGATTTCTTCGACAGGCCTTTCCATCAACTATATGCCCCAATATGTTGCCGAAGAGAGAGGAATTTTTAAAGCACTTAATATTGAAGTTGAAACCTATATCCCAGATCCCTGGCCCAAAGTTCTTGATGATATAGATTCTGGTAAATATGCAGCGGTCTGCGGTGGTATTTGGGTGCCGTCCATGTATCTCGCTCATAATGTGGCCAGATACAAAGTTATCGCTAAAATATCATCTCGTTGTCCTTTTAAACTTGTGGCCAGAGAAAGCAAAAAATTTGCTTGGCGCGATCTTGAGGGCAAAACAGTTCTTGTACCTTGTGATGGTGGTGCCAGTGCATACATTTTCCTCTTGGGTACCTTAAAGCAAAAAGGTGTGGACACTCAAAAAGTGAGATTTGTTCATGATTTTGTGGGAAGCATGTTGCTTAAACTCTTTGCGCATGGGACTCTGGGAGATTACATTCTAGCTCCCGCTGTAAACGCTGATGCTATCGCAGATAAGGGCCAAGGAACTATAGTTAGTGAAATGGCTGTGGATGGAGGCCCTGTTCCATGGAGTGTTTACTATTCTACCCTTGAGTTTAGCGAAGAGAATAAGGATCTTAACAAGAGATTTGCCCTAGGTATTCAGAGGGGATTACAGTGGATGCACGAACACGAAGCTAATGATGTTGCGGACATTATTCGTAAATTGTGGCCAAGTAGTAACATACAAACAGGGGTGGAAACTGTTCAGCGTTTCTTGAAAGAAGGAATGTGGAGTCACAGTATTGATGTTGAGGATGAAGAATTCAATCGTTATGCGGAATATCAAGTGGCTGCGGGCATTCTTGATCATGCGGTTTCAAAAAACGATTTGATGGACCTTGAAGTCATTAAATACGTTAAACAATACCAATCGACGTAAAATTGTTTTACTTGACTTGATTAAAAAAGCTGCTTCTTACGAGGCAGCTTTTTATATGCGAAGATTTGGGATTATCTATTGTTGTGCAACGCTCTCACCGAGATAGGCTGCCTGCACCGCTGGATTGTGGAGCAGGTCCATGCCGGGACCGCTCAGCGTGATCTTGCCTGTTTCGAGCACATAGGCATAATCAGCAACTTCCAGGGCCTTGCGGGCATTTTGCTCAACCAGGAGAATCGTATTGCCACGCTGGTGAATTTCCCGGATGATTGCAAAGATATCGCTGACGAGCTTTGGCGCGAGGCCCAGTGAAGGCTCATCGAGCATGAGGAGCTGTGGACCAATCATCAATGCTCTTGCTACAGCCAACATCTGTTGCTCGCCGCCAGACAAAGTTCCAGCTTTCTGCCAAGATCTCTCCTCGAGGCGAGGGAAGAGTTGGTAGGCCTCCTTGAGCCCCTTTTGTACACGGTTCTGATCATTGATCGTGTAGGCTCCGAGAATAAGATTTTCCCGAACTGTCAAGTTCGGGAAGACATGTCGACCCTCCGGAGATAGTGCGATGCCCATGCTGACAATATCCATTGTCTTCATATGCGTGATGTCTTCTTCGTTAAAGAGAATGGATCCCTCTGCGACATGCACTTGACTCATAATGGCTCGTAAGGTCGAGGATTTTCCAGCGCCATTGGCTCCAATCAAAGTGATGACCTGGTTGTCGGGAATATCCATAGAGATTCCCTGGACGGCTTTGATTCCACCATAATTGACGCTGAGATTCTTAATTTTTAGCATGATTCATCCACCCCCAGATAAGCCTCGATGACGCGTTGATTGTTTTGAATCTCCTCTGGCGTGCCCTCGGCAATGAGGATGCCATGATCGAGGACATAGATGCGATCGCAGATGCCCATGACGACATCCATATGATGTTCTATGAGCAGTATCGTCAGCTGGTACTCCTCACGGATTTTGCGGATAAAGGACATGAGCTCCTGAGTTTCCTGTGGGTTCATGCCCGCGGCGGGCTCATCTAGGAGAAGAAGCTTAGGTTCGGTAGCGAGTGCTCTGGCGATCTCGAGACGACGCTGCTTGCCGTAAG
>JAEZWQ010000025.1 GCA_023420085.1 Bacillota bacterium | reverse complement strand
CTGCTGGTTGACAGTGTGAAACGAGCCTGAAGGGATTTGAACCCCCGACCCACGGCTTAGAAGGCCGTTGCTCTATCCAACTGAGCTACAGACTCAAAAGCGGGTGATGGGAATCGAACCCACGTATCCAGCTTGGAAGGCTGGTGTTCTACCATTGAACTACACCCGCAAAAGGTAAGAGAAACTAAAACTACCATTGACGGTTTTTCTCTTGAATCGGGGTGACAGGATTCGAACCTGCGACCCCCTGGTCCCAAACCAGGTGCTCTAGCCAAACTGAGCCACACCCCGAGCACTTATCTTAAAGCACTTGATTATTATATCTAATATATACGGTATAGTCAAGCACTTTTTTAATAAATATTATATTTATTTAAGACCCAATACTGCTCTAAGTTTTTCAATGCTTCCATTCATTTTTTTCTTTTCATCTTCATTCAATTTAGGTTCAACTATATCATAGATACCATTTGCATCTAATTTAGCAAGTGTCGATATATGTAAATCATTATAACCAAATTGTCCATTGAGATGAACACTTATAGGCATCAATGTATCACTACTGTCATATATCTCCTCTACTAATCTACACGCTGCTTGACAAACTCCATACTCTGTAGATCCCTTGCCTGTAAATATTGACCATCCTCTTGCTTTAACTTTAGTTTCAATTTCACTAAGTTCATCCTCATTAAAATATTCATACGCAGACTTACCATCAATATCAACTAAACTAAATGCAGCAAATTGGCTTTCTCCATGTTCACCAAACATATAAGCAGTAATTTTCTTTGGCGAAACATTTGTTCTTTCAGCTATTATCTGCTTTAACCTATTTGAATCTAAATATGTTCCTGTTGATAATACCTTATTTTGATCATAGTTCAATTTTTGCATTAATCTATGAGCTACAATATCAGCTGGATTACCAATATTTATGATTATTCCAGAAAATTTAGTTTGTTTTATATTATTTGCAATAATGTCAATTATTTTCATCGATTCATCAAGAGCCTGCATTCTGTCAGCAGATTGCTCATCAGTTGGTGCTCCTCCCGCTGTAACTATCAATATATCAGAATCATCAAGGTCAGAATATTCTCCTATGTCTATAGTTACATCTACATACAAATCAACCACTGCATCTCTTATATCTTTTACTTCTGATTTACATTTTCTCTCATCAATGTCTATTAAAGCTATCTTATTTGCAATTCTTTTTGTTGCTAGAGTATAGGCAATCGTAGAACCTACATGTCCAGCTCCTATAACTGTAATTTTTCTCATATTTACCTTCCTTTTGGCCATCTATTATTACTTAAAAAGTAATGATATCTGTCAAATCCTTTTTTTACCATATATGCTTCATTATCATAATTAATTAAGAATTTTGCTTCATTATATTTGTAATATCCAGAGTCAACGAAGAATTCCTCTGCCTGTGGGTTTGAATAATAGCTATTAGCACTCATCAAAAACCAATGTACAGATTTATTTATTGTTTTACCACTAACTTTAAATGTATAGCTTGTTTCACCAAGATATGATTGTATTCTTGCATTTATACCAGCTTCTTCTTTTACTTCTCTTAAAGCTGTTTTTTCATATGTTTCACCCTGTTCAAGAGTTCCTTTTGGCAAAACCCATGCATCATATTTTTTAATTATATTTTTATATAATAGCAAAACTTTATCCCTATATATTACAACACCTCCGCAGCTTATTGCATCCATTTAACTCTCCTTTTATCTGTAAAAATATGAATCCAAAATAGTTTTTGTTACATACATCAAATCATTATCAATTTGAGGTTGTCCTTCATAGCCTTCTAAAACAATACTAAAAGCTATCTGTGGATCATCTTCTGGTGCAAATCCTATTATTAGATTATGTGTATTATTGTTATTATTATACTGTGCCGTTCCTGTTTTACATGCTACCGAATAATTGCTATTTTTAAGTTGTTGTGCTAACCCATTTGTAACAACTCCTCTCATCATATTCTTAACTTGAATAGCTTCAGCAATATCTAAAACCTTTTTATAAATTACAGGTTCTTTTTGTTCAATAACATCTCCCGAACTATTTAATACTCTGTCGACAAACTGCACTTCCATCATATTCCCATCATTAGCTATTGTTGAAGCAATTATGCAGTTTTGTAAAGGGGTCACAAGTGTGTTCCCTTGTCCGAATACTGTCTGCATTTTTTCACCTTGTGAAGATCCTTTATCTAATGAGAATTTACTTTGTGTATATGGCATATCATTTATCGGTAATTTTTCATTGAATCCAAAATCTTCAACTAATTGTCTATATTTTGTAACATCTAAAGTCATACCCATATCAATGAATGCTCCATTACAAGATTGTGCCATAGCTCCATATATATCCAAAGATCCATGAGCCCTATTAAAAGCACATGCAACAGATAATCCATTTCTTTCAATGACTCCCCCACAATCATATCTATACTCAGAGTAATTAGGATTTTCCCTCATATATTCGAGTGCAGTCAATACTTTAAAAGTTGATCCAGGAGGATATAGTCCTTGTGTAGCTCTATTTACTAATGGAGAATTTGTCGTATCATTTACTAAATTATCCCAATTTTCTTGTAAATTATTAGGATCAAATGATGGTTTGGATACCATGGTAAGAACTTTGCCTGTTTTAGGTTCCATAATAACTACGGCACCTTTTCTACTTCCCATAGCATTATATGCTACTGTCTGTAATCTAGCATCTAATGTAGTTATAACGGAATTTCCTGTATTGTCGGTCTTTTCATCATTCATCTGTCTTATCTTATCAATTAAACTTATATCTTCATCCCCTGTTGATAATAATGATTGGTATAAACTTGATTCTAATTCTGTTCTACCATTTTTTGAATACCCAATTGGATGAGCAAATACTTCACCATATGGATAGCTTCTATTGTATCCATTATCAGTTTTTTCGCTTGTAGCTAATATAGTTTTTGCATCCGAAGCATAAACATTTCCCAATTTAACATTTTTTTCTTTTTCGATTAACATTGGATTTCTATAATCAGATACAAGTTTTTGTGATTGTGTAAATTGAAAATGTATTAGATATACTATTAAAGACATAAATAAAATTATAAACAAGTATATTATAAAAATAACGTGTCCAGAACTTTTTTGTCTTTTATTCTCATTTTCTAATTTTTCTAATGTTATGGTATCATATCTTCTGCTATTATCTGTATTGTTTTTTAGGTTTTTTCTCTGATTTTCTTTTCTCATATAATCTCCTATGTTTGCTAATATCCCGTCTTTTTATACCATAGATGACGTAAAGACCTTGAATAATAGAGAATGCTATAATAGTTGCTAACATAGAACTTCCTCCATAACTTATAAGTGGTAGTGTAACACCTGTCATTGGTATAAATTTCACAGAACCACCTACTGTTAATAAAACTTGAACAATATATGTTGCTCCAAGTCCTAATGCTAGTAATTTATAAAACATATCATCTAATACTGATGAGATATTTAGAAACATCACAAAACAACTTACACATACTAGTATAAGAAATATCGCAAAGATTAATCCACTTTCTTCTATTATTGGAATTATCATTAAATCTGATGTTACTATAGGTATTGTCTTGGCTTGACCATTACCAAGCCCTACTCCAAACCATCCACCATTTGCTATTGCAAATAGTGCCATAACTATTTGATATCCAACCCCCAAATAATCTTGCCAAGGATCAAGCCAAATAGCCACTCTATTTTGAACATGTGTAAAAAGCTTATATCCTATGCCAAATGATACACCTGCACCTATAACTCCTGATATAAAATATAAACTATTTTTTGTTGCTATAAATGTCATCACAACATAGACAAATGCTAAAATTAATGCAACTCCTAAATCATTATTCCATACAAGTATCAGAACATGTGCAGCTGAAAGTATTCCGCATAATATAACTCTTTTTACTTCAACACCTCGATCATATATCGCCGCAATCATAAATACATATAGAATTTTTATAAATTCCTGCGGCTGCATAGATATACCCAAAAGCTTAACTTCTATATGTGCTCCTAATGATTTTGAAAACAATCTCATTGTCAGCAATACTGCTATACCTATAAATGCATAAATATACCAAATATTTCTAAGTCCATTTATTTTCTTTATTATAAATGGTATAAAAACACTAACTAAAATCCCTGCAAATATAAATATAAAATGCCTAATTATTAATGCACTATTAATAGATGAAATGTATATACATCCAATAATAATTAACATACACATGTTATTTATTATCAACCTTGAACTTTCAGGATAGACTGCATTATACATAAGAAGTATAAATAAAATTAATACAAATTGCATTCCATAGTACAGTAATAATTTTTCATCTGGATTTTTCAAAAATAATATTGCATATGCTATAAAATGTATTATAAACATCAGGATATTTTGTTGTACAAATATTCTATTTTGCTTAACAGCATCACTATGTCTAAATACAGTAAAGCATTTTATCGTATATATTGACATGAGTATAATAATTAGATAATTTGCACTTAGGAAGATAATATCTTGCATTATAACCTACCATTTCTACTTTATAGGATTTTTAACATGAGCTCTTGTAAATTTATCCAACTCTAACTTGCCCTTTTTAACAAACTGCCCTAATATATCCTCAATCTTATCAGGGGTTTCATTAGTAAAATCAAAATGCTTGTTTACACCATCATAATACTCTGCAATGTTTAGAGGCACACTATTATAAATAGCTGTATAAGTATTATTTGACATTCTTTGAGCAATAAACTCTACATTTTTCCTATCTTTTAAGATTATATCATTATTTCTATTTTTTACCACTGTTGAAGTATCTTGCTTCGTAATCATAACTGGTAAATATCCATATACAACAACATTATCATATAGCTCAATTATACTATTCGATTCTTTCTTTGTTATTTCAATAGGCATAAATACTTCATCAATCCCATTTTCCTTAGCAAAATTAATGGCATATGAATTTGCCGTGTAAATATTATGATTAAGAATTTTTAATATTTTAGCATCTTTATAATATTCCCATTGCTCAAAATTTTTTATAAGAACACCATCTACACTAAAATTTATAATATCAATTTCTTCATTATATATTGCACTTAATTCAATAATATTTTCTTTATTACTAATATTTATGCATTCTTTAATTTGATCAATGTTCATTGTAGCGATATTATAATAAATTCTATCAATATTATCAAATTTAATTATAGTTTTAAATTGATCAACATTGTTTATAGATACTGATATTTTACTATTTTTATTTTTTATTTTGGCAGTATATGGAATTTCTTCAAATTTATTCAAATCATTTCTAAGTATATTGTTTGAATTCATTATTTTATCTATAATTCTTCTTCTACAATCTTTTAATGATTTTACAGGAATAAAAATATTCCCATCTATTTCTTCATAGTAATTTCTAACCTTAAAATATGTATTTCCTAATGAACATATCGATTTTTCTATATATTCATTTCCTGAGCTACTATTTGCAATTTGTACTTCATCTCCATATTCAGTTATATAATTATCATCACAGCTTACTGTTACACTAAATTTTTCACCAGGCTTAGCATAAAAATATATATCTATTGGTTTTAATAGCTTTTTACTTAAATAATTTTCTTCAACTTCTTTTTTAATACTCTCTAATCTATTAATAGCCGATTTACTAACATCCTGTTTTGCATTCCCATGTATGCTTACCATATTTTTTAATTTATCATTATAGTATCCACCCGAAAATCCACCTCTATTGTAAATATCTAACAATTTTTGAATATCTACTTTATCTACAATATAATCATCGCCTCTTAAATACATATCAATGTACTTCCTATATATAGATGTAACTGTAGCTAAATATTCTAAAGATTTCATTCTGCCTTCAATCTTTAGTGAAGTTATACCTGATGATAATAACTGTGGAATATTTTCAACTGTACACATATCTTTTAAACTTAATGGATATATCTTATTCTTATTAAGCTTATTACCATTAAAGTCATATATATCATATGGTAATCTACAAGGTTGGGCACACCTTCCCCTATTGCCACTACGTTCACCTAGCATACTACTAAACATACATTGTCCAGAATAGCAATAACATAATGCCCCGTGAATAAAACTTTCTATTTCAATATCATATATTTTTCTAATAGCTTGTATTTCTTTTAAATTCATTTCTCTAGCAGTTACTATCCTACTAGCTCCCAAGTCATGAAAAAATCCAGCACCTTTTTTATTTGTTATACTTGCTTGTGTGCTAATATGTAAATCCATGGAAGGAAAGTACTTCTTCAAAAACGAAAAAACGCCTATATCTTGAATAATACATGCGTCTAATCCATTTATATAAAGTTTTTCAATATAAGAATACAAGCTATCTTGTATTTCAAATTCCTTAACTAACGTATTTACAGCTAAATAAAACTTCTTTCCAAATAGATGCGAAACCCTTATAGCTTCAATAATTTCTTCTTCGTTAAAGTTTGTAGCATATGCTCTAGCGCTAAATTTTTGTCCTCCAGCATATACCGCATCGGCACCAGCCTTATAAGCTGTTATCATAGCCTCAAATGATTTTGCTGGTGCTAAAAGTTCAATTTTTCTTTGCATTAGTTATTCTTTCTAACTCTTTAAGCCTACCTAATTGATGGCTTAGTTGTACTTCTAAATCTACAATTTTTTCCTTTAACTTATAAATTTCTTCTTGGCTTTGAAGTTTATCTTTTTCTAATTGATCAGCCCAATCCTTCGCCTTACAATAATCTTCAGCTAGATTCAAATTTATAAAAAGTTGCTTATTTTCTAAAGACATTCTTCTAAAACTTGGATGACTTGTTACCTCTCTTAACTTAGTATCAATATACGTTGCAAGTTTTTGTAAGTATTCCTTATTTTCATTTCCAATAATGGTATGAACTTTACCCATTATTACAACTTCTACCTTTTCCTTTTCCATTATTCCTCCGTATATAGTGCAGTTAACCCTAAATGCATATAGCCTTCTTTACTTACTACTCTACCTCTTGGTGTCTTAATCAAATATCCTTTTTGTATTAAAAATGGTTCATACACATCTTCAATTGTCGTTATATCTTCACCTATAGCTGCAGAAAGTGTATCTATACCTGTCGGTTTACCAGCAAATTTTTCAATTAAAGTCAATAATATATTTCTATCTGTACTATCCAACCCGTCTTTATCCACATCTAAATCATTTAATATATTATATACTATTTCTTTATCCACATTGCCATCGTGTAAAACTTCTGCAAAATCTCTAACTCTTTTTAGTAATCTATTAGCAATTCTAGGGGTTCCTCTGGATCTTCTTCCTATTTCAAAAGCAGCATCATCATCTAACTTAAGCCCTAAAACTTTACCACTCCTTTTAACTATTTTAGCTAAATCTTCATTAGAATAAAAATCTAATTTATGTATCACTCCGAATCTATCTCTCAAAGGAGATGTTAACATCCCTGCTCTAGTAGTTGCACCAACTAAAGTAAACTTCGGCAAGTCTAATCTTATTGATTTTGCCATAGGTCCTTTACCTATCATTATATCTATTGCAAAATCTTCCATTGCAGGATATAATACTTCCTCTACCTGCCTATTTAATCTATGAATTTCGTCAATAAATAACAAATCATTTTCCTTTAAGTTGCTTAAAATTGCTGCAATCTCACCCGGTTTTTCTATCGCTGGACCTGATGTTACTTTCAAATTAACTTCCAACTCATTTGCAATAATATTGGCTAGAGTTGTTTTTCCTAGTCCTGGCGGACCATATAATAATACATGGTCTAATGATTCATTTCTTTTCTTTGCAGCTTCTATATATATTCTAAGTTGATCTATAGATTTATTTTGTCCTATATATTCATCAAAAAACTGAGGTCTTAATGCAACTTCATTTATCTTATCTTCAGTTGTAATATCAGTTGTAATAATCGATTTACGCATTGCCTAATTCCTTTAAGCCTAATTTTATTATCTCTTCAGTTGATAATTTATCAATATTATCAATCTTCTTAAATATCTTCTTAATACTAGTCTCATCAAATCCTAGCCCAATCATCGCTTCATATGCATCATTCATATCTGTATTTTGAATATTTATTATATCTGAAGATACAACAAGCTTTCCTTTTAATTCTAAAATAATTCTTTCTGCCGTTTTCTTACCAACTCCTGGGCATTTTGATATAGTATTAACATCACTATTTTCAAGAGCAAGAGTTATTTCACTAGAACTAAGTTTATTTAGAATACTTAAGGCAGTTTTTGTGCCTACCTTACTAACATTTAACAATTGAATAAATGTATTTTTATCTTCCTTATCCATAAATCCATAAAGAAGCATTGCATCTTCTCTGACATTGAAATATGTATAAACTTTCACTTCCTCTTTATCATAAATGCTTCTTATATCTCTCTCTGATAAAAAAATTTCATATCCAATGTTATTATTTTCTAATACTATTTTATCTGTTAATATTTCTACTACTTTACCTTTAAAAAAATTATACATTACTTACCTTTTTTAGTGAAAATATTCATAATTATATGACGTATAGTTTCAGTTTTTACTCTCAATATAACCATTTGAGATGATTCTGACCTTCTAATAGCTTTTATTGTAGCATTCATAAAATCAAGTATAAATATAACCAGTATTATAATCAAAAATTTAATTCCTAAAGAATGATTAAACATTCTTAAAAAAAGTTCTACTAGTGGATGAATTATTTTTATTAAGAGTACTGCTAAAATACCCCATGCTATAGAACTTTCTAATGATAATATACCTTTATAATTAAACTTTAAATCTGAATAATCCCACCATTTTTGATTAAATATCTTATCCATTATAATATATACTATGTACTCTAATAGACTGGTCAGTATTACACCTACAATAAAAAGTAATATTATATTATCTTCGAATCTATTTAATACTAGTAATATTATTAAAGAACCTAACCCATATATTGGACAACATGGTCCGGTAACATACCCTCTATTAATTAGACGTCCCTCATGTATTGATGAATATATACTCTCAAATGTCCAACCAAGAAAGCTATAAATCCAAAAAAACCATATCAATTCATATAATGTAAAACCGAGTATCTTAATATCCAAATGTTTAACCTCTATCCTAATTAGTTTCTTCAACTGAGCTTGGAACCATTTCTTTTAGTTCATCTATATTTGAAATAGAAAATATTCGTAAAAAATCGTTTGTGGTTGAAAATAATACTGGACGTCCAATGGTTTCACTTCTTCCAACTTCTTCAATGAGACCATACTCAACAAGCTTATTTACCACATAATCACTATTAACTCCTCTAATTTTTTCAATATCAGATTTTGTTACAGGCTGTTTAAATGCAATAATAGCAAGGCTTTCTAGTAAAGCCTGAGTTAATTGAAATTTCCTAGGCTGCTTAACAACTTTTATCAAATATTTAAATATTTCAGGCTTTGTTGTCATTTGATAGGAATCTTCCAGTCTTATTATTTGAGTACCTCTATCTTCACTGTTAAAATTTTTTATAACCTCTTCCATTATAATGTGCATTCTTTTAATATCAACATCTAATGCGTACGCTAGCTTTGCAACATCTACCGGCTCTCCCATCGAAAATAAAATGCCTTCAATTATTCCTTGAATATTATCCACTTATAACCTCTATATTAATATCTGTATTGAATTTATCTTGACTTATCCCTAGTTCTCCAAGCTTAGTCAGTTCTAAAATAGCTAAAAATGTAACGACTATTTGCAGTCTTGATGTAGCTTCTTTCATTAATTCTGAAAAACTAAACTTTATCTTTTCCTTACAGAACTTTCTTAAATAATCTATTCTATCAGAAATTGTCCATTTATCATCAATAACTCTGTCAAATCCTGAACGTATAGTATCAATTCTATCATTGAAATTCTTTAGTAATTTCTCAAATATATTACATAATTCTTCTGTATTTGTACCTGAAAACAATTCATCTACATTTGGTTTATACTCATATTGAATAACTTCATCTGGTAGATTTGTCCCCTTGATAATAACCTTATTACCTTCTTTTTCTAATTCATGAAGTCTTTCAGATATCATTTTATAATATTTATATTCTAATAGTTGATTTACCAATTCAGTTCTTGGATCCTCTTCATCTTCATGTTTTGGTAAAAGCATCCTAGTTTTTATAGATATTAAAGTTGCTGCAGTTACTATAAATTCACTAGCTATATTTAACTTATCTTCAGTTTTTTCAATAAATTCTATGTACTGATCAGTTATTTCAACTATTGGAATATCATATATATCTACTTTGTTTTTTTCAATCAAATGCAATAGTAAGTCAAGAGATCCTGTAAAATCATTTAGATTAATTTCTAAATTATTCTTCAAATTCTATATTACCTTCACTCATATTTTTAATTCTTGCCAAAGAATAAACCTCATACCCTTTAGAATCTAATTCTTTTCTACCTGGTTGGAACGTTTTTTCTATTAATATTCCTAATGCTATAACCTTTGCTCCAACTCTTTCAATAAGCTTTATAGCACCGAAAGCTGCTTGCCCATTCGCTAAAAAATCGTCAATGACTAGTACATTATCTGTATCTTTTAGAAATTTTTTTGACATTGTTAATTCAAAATTTACTCCTTTAGTAAATGATGTAATTGTAGCTTGCACCAATTCATCACTTAAAACCTTAGAAGTTGATTTTTTCATAACTACTAAAGGAACATTTAGATGTAAAGCTGTAAATACTGCTGGGGCTATTCCAGAACTTTCAATTGTAACAACTTTTGTAATTCCCCTATTCTTAAAATGATCAGCAAATTCTCTACCACACTTATCCATAAGTTCTGGATCAACTTGATGATTAACAAAGCTATCAACTTTTAATACGTTCTTATTTAAAGCTTCACCTGATTTTAATATCTTTTCCTTTAGTTCTTTCACAGCTTCTCCTTTCATAATGCTCATGCATCAATATAATAGTAAAGTCCGTAATATTTATACGGACTTTGTTATAGAAATTATTTTAAGTATATCATTTATATTTTTTTACGTCAATCTTATAACAACCTAATACATAGTTATCTCTGTTCTATATTAAATACCAATATTCCTAATAAGGTTCTTGATTTTATCAATTTTATCCTTGTTGTTTTGATTATTCTTAATATAAACCCCAAGCCTTTGATAAATATCAAAAATATCATCTTCTTTTATTCCAATATTTTCAGATTTTTCTGTATATTTATATTCATCTAAATCTAAATCATATTCGCTATTATATTCAGGAATTATGTAATCATATCCTTTAATATTTAATAAATCTGCAAAAATATTCATATTGTCTATTTCACCATGAACTAAAAATATTTTTTGTGGTTTATTTTTAAAATGCGTAACAAAATCCAATAGTCCATTTTGGTCAGCATGCCCGCTTAGTCCTTTTAGATTATAGATATCTGCATTAATATTAATTTTTTCACCAAAAAGTTTAACTTCTCTTTTTCCATCAATTATTTGTCTACCAAGAGTTCCCTCAGCTTGATAGCCAACAAAGATAACACTACTATCTTTTCTCCATAAATTGTGTTTTAGATGATGCCTTATTCTTCCAGCGTCACACATACCACTAGATGAAATAATAACTTTTGGGGTTGTATCATTATTTATAGCAATAGATTCATCTGTCGTATTCGTTAAAATAAGATTATTAAACTTTATAGGGCTAATTCCCCTTCTGATTAGATTATTTGTTTCTTCATCAAAAAATGTAGTATCTGCGCTATCGTAGATACTGGTAGCTTTTTTTGATAAAGGGCTATCAACATATACTGGAAAATCTAAAAAATCACTAACTAATTTTTTCTCTTTTATTTCTCTTATATAATACAAAATTTCTTGTGTTCTTCCAACTGAGAATGAAGGTATTACAACATTTCCACCCTTTTTAAATGTTGTAGAAAATATACCAGAAAGCTTTTGCACGTAATCCTCATTCTTATCATGTAATTTTCCTCCATACGTTGTTTCCATAACAACATAATCTGCTTCTTCAAAATATTCTGGATCACGTATTAATGGAATATTATAGTTACCTATATCTCCTGAAAAAACTATTGTCTTTTCTATATCTCCTTCTTTAATAAAGAATTTTATTGTTGATGATCCTAATAAATGTCCAGAATCTTTTAGAAAAACATCTATACCTTCAAATAACGTTATCCTATTTCTATAATCAATTGACTTAAATAACTTTATTGTATCTTCAACATCTTTTGTATCATACAATGGATCAACTTTTTGTAATCCAGCTCTTAAGTTTTTTCTACTCTTCCACTCGGCTTCCATCTCTTGAATATGAGCAGAATCTCTTAGCATTATATCCATTAACTCAACAGTTTTTGAATTAGCTATAATAGGCCCTTTATATCCATTCTTAACTAGCAGTGGCAATCTACCTGTGTGGTCAATATGGGCATGGGTAATTATTACCAAATCAATCTTATTAACATCAACATCTAATTGATTATTGCGCACCTTTTCGTCTTTCCCTTGTTGCATACCATAATCAATAAGTATCGTTTTCCCATTACATTCTAAGCAGTGACAACTACCTGTAACTGACTTATTCGCTCCTAAAAACTTAATCTTCATAAACACCTCTCACTATTGACTATTATTTATTAATATGCTATCATTTTTTTACGGCTCCATGGTCAAGAGGTCAAGACGCGACCCTCTCAAGGTCGAATCACGAGTTCAATTCTCGTTGGAGTCATTATAGAGCGTTAGCTCTTTTTTTATTTTAATAGAAGTATGAGCTATTTTTTAAATGGATAAAATAAACCTCAATATCTTCATAATCTTTTGATTCCAGGTAATTTTTGATTGAAAAATACATTGATTTTTCTACATCACTACCTCGATCAAACATTTTTATCTCAACTAAAGGATACATTTTAGTTTTCTCACCATAACTATAGTAACTATCATTTACCTCTTCAAAAATAAAATTATCTTCTGTAGTATCACAAATTACAGCTAAATCAGATACTAATTCTTTACTCATATTCTTTATATCTTCAGAAGCTACACCTTTAATAATTATTTGTGGCATATTCTATCCTCCGTATCTAGTATTAACTTACTATTCTTTTAACATAGATAATTTTGTCTGTCAAGGAAACCTGTATATGTCCAATAAATTATCTAATTTAATAAAAAATGTTCTTATATTAAATAATGATTATAGATAAATAAATTTTGTATACTACTAAAATCAAACTTAAATAAAATTTTGAATTCTTATCTAAAACAAATAGTTAATCCTATTATAACTTTTATACGTATTATATAAAAATAAAAAAAGTGCTGATAAATATCAACACTCTTTAGAGGCGCCAATCAGATTTGAACTGATGATCAGGGAGTTGCAGTCCCATGCCTTACCACTTGGCTATGGCGCCAAAACTACTAAAATATAGTATCACATTTCCAAATAATAATCAAGATATTTTTTAGATTTGGATTTACTTTTATATTTACAATATATATGATCAATGATAAAATATTTTGAAAAGTTTATAAAGGAAAGTTTAATGAGGTAAATCTATGAATAAGACAATATCAATAGAAACTGAAAGATTAATTCTAAGACAATTTAGTACAGATGATGCAAATGATATGTTTGAATGGTTATCGTCTGATAATGTTACAAAATATCTAACATTCCCGACATATAAAACTATTGAAGAGGTTTATGATAGGTTAGACCATTTACTAGATAAATATAAAAATGATGATGATTCCTATGATTGGTGCATAGAACTAAAGGAAGAAAATAAGGCTATTGGTAATATATCTTGCGTAAATATAGACTATAATATAAATTGTGCCCGTATCGGATATTGTTTAAATGAAAAATACTGGTCACAAGGTTTTATGAGTGAAGCATTAGAGGCTGTAATAAACTATCTTTTATTCAATCAGAACTTTAATAGAATAGAATCTTCTCATTCAATATGTAATCCAGCATCAGGTAAGGTCATGGAAAAATGTAATATGCAAAAAGAAGGTCTACTTAGGTCGGCTGCTAAGTGTAACTATGGTATAACTGATAAAGTTATCTATTCTATATTGAAGTCAGATCTAAAAAAATAAATTATCTAAATTTTTACACGATATATAACACACTCTTTAACTAAAAAAGAATTAGGCGTCTTAACACCTAATTCTTTTTATTAGTTAGTAATAGTTTTTTCAGTTTCTATATCAAAAACATGTATCTTTTTCTTATCTAAAGCTAAAGTAAGTCTTTCTCCAATTTTTGCCTTAGATCTTGGATTAACTCTGGCAGTAAAGTCATTATCTTCAATACCAAAGTATAAATATATTTCAGCTCCCATCATTTCTGTTATTCTAATTTCTGATTCAAATTTAGCATCTTCTGCAGCTGTATTAAGGAATATTTCTTCATCGTGTATATCTTCTGGTCTAATTCCCATTATAACTTCTTTGCCATCGTATGCTTTAACTTTTTCTGCTTTATCGTTCGGTAAAATCACATCTAAAACAGTATTCTTTAGATGGACTTCACTTCCTTTGCACTCAACCTTAACCTTTGTAAAATTCATTTGAGGTGATCCTATAAATCCAGCAACAAATAAATTTTCTGGTTTATTATATAGATTTTGTGGAGTATCTATTTGTTGTGCTATACCATCTTTCATAACAACGATTCTTGTTCCTAAAGTCATTGCTTCAGTTTGATCATGTGTTACATATATGATAGTATTTCCCAATCTATGATGAAGCTTTGAAATCTCAATTCTCATTTGAACTCTTAGTTTTGCATCTAAGTTTGATAAAGGCTCATCCATCAAGAAAACTTTTGGATTACGTACAATTGCACGTCCCATTGCAACACGCTGTCTTTGTCCACCAGATAAAGCCTTAGGTTTTCTATCAAGTAAATGTTCAATGTCTAATATTTTTGCTGCGTTCTTAACTAATTTGTCTATTTCTTCTTTTGGAACTTTTCTAATTTTCAAACCAAATGCCATATTTTCATAGACAGTCATGTGCGGATATAATGCGTAACTTTGGAAAACCATGGCTATATCTCTATCTTTTGGTTCAACTTCATTAACAAGTTTTCCATCTATATATAATTCACCAGAAGATATATTTTCTAGTCCAGCTATCATTCTTAATGTTGTAGATTTACCACATCCAGATGGTCCTACAAAAATTATAAACTCATTATCTTCTATTTCTAAATTAAAATCCTTAACTGCATGAAATCCATTAGGATAAACTTTGTTTATATTCTTTAAAGATAAGTTTGACATATTTTCCTCCTAGTACAGCTTGTTCATAACTGCTTGTGCTGTTTTATCATTGTATTTTTTACTCTCTTTTATAGTTCTCTTATAATACTCAGTATATAGTATATCTATTAAATATATTTGACTCATTTTAGCTGATAGTGAACCACCTCTCAAAGGATGTTCCTTCGCTCCACATAATAACAAAACATCCATATACTTGGAAAATTCTGAGCTTCTAAATTTCGAAATACCTATTGTCTTTGCTTTAGTTGTCTTTACCATCTTTGCAGTCTCTATGGTATCTCTTGTGTTTCCTGAATAAGAAAAGAATATCGCAACATCATCAGGCTCTAAAATACTTGCTTGCATTATTTGTTGGTGTGAATCAATAAATGTTGTAAACTTAGATGTAATTCTTAAAAACTTTCCAACCGTATCTTGAGCCATGATACCACTTGCTCCAACTCCAAATACAAATACTCTCTTTGCATTAATTAGTAAATTTACAGCCCTTTGAATATCTCTTTCATTTAGAAGAGTCTTAGTTTCTTCAAGTGCCATTATATTACTAGCAAGTATTTTATCCGCAACATCTAAAATACTATCATCAACATTTATAGTTCCTGATGTTGTGGGCCTTAATACATTTTCTCCAAAAGTTGCCGATGATATCTTCATTCTAAACTCTTGGTATCCTGTAAGTTTCAGTTTTTTACAAAACCTAAATATACTTGTTTCACCTACATTACACGCCTCGGCCAAATCATTTATTACCATATATGGTACATTGTCTGAATTATTCAGTATATATTCAGCTATCTTTTTTTCAGCCTTTGTAAATTCATTCATTCTTGCTCTTATATCAGCTAAAAAATTTATTTGCATATTATTCACCTATATAACTTGAAATAGCTCCTAATAAACCAGCATTATTCCCCAATTTAGCTGCCTCAAATTTAAGATTTTTAGAAAAACTAGGCATTACTGAGTGTAATACTTTACTTTTTAATTCACTTATAAATTCTTCTCTTACACTAACTCCGCCACCAATTACTATAATTTCTGGATTAAAAATATGAATTAAGGAAACAAGTCCTCTTGTAATATTATTCAACCATTTATCATAAGCAATTTTAACATCATCATTTTTAATCAATTCATTAAAAATAACTTTACCATCAACATTTTTATAACCTAATTTTTTAACAGCATTAACTAGTACAGTTGTCGAAGCTGCATCTTCATATGAGCCAGCTCGATTGTAATTATCTATTATATCGCATTCATTTATCAATATATGCCCAACTTCTCCTGCAATACCATCAGCCCCAGTTAAAAGCTGATTATTAACAATAATTCCACCGCCTACACCAGTACCTATTGTTATACCTACTACATGTTTGCAACCTTTTGCAGCTCCAAATCTTTTCTCGGCAACAACCATACTATTTGCATCATTTATGACTGATACAGGTTTATTGTACCTATCCTCGAATTCTTTTTTTATATCAACACCTAGCCAATTTGGTATATGACCAGCTGTACCTATAACCTTACCATCATCTGAAATTTGTCCTGTAGCTGATATTCCAATCGCTTCAATATTATCTAATTTAATGGATTCTTCCCTTAAAAACTCATCTAATCCGTCAATTGTATCTTGAAGCAACGTATAATCACCATTAATATATCTAGCTTTAAATTCAAATACATTTAATATATTAGCATCAGAATCAACCAGTCCATACTTTACAGAAGTTCCACCAATATCTATTCCTATAAACATATTACCCCTTTACTGCTCCAATTGTTATACCTTGTGTAAAGTGTTTTTGGAATGCAAGGAACATTATAATAATTGGTATAGCAGACAACGCTGCACCTGCCATCAATAAACCATAGTTAGTATCGAACTCCCCTTGTAGGGTTGCTAATCCTAATTGTAATGTTAACTTGTTTCTATCATTTAACATAATTAATTGTAAGAAATAATCATTCCAAGAACTAATGAATGTAAATATAGCAAGAGCTGCAACTCCTGGCTTTACTATAGGAACAACAACTTTTAGAAAAGTTTTAAACTCACTACATCCATCTATTCTAGCAGCTTCCAATAATTCAGTAGGAACAGTTTCTGAGAACTGTTTCATTAAGAATATACCAAATGGCCATCCAATTGATGATAATATAACAGCCCATACTGTATTATGTAGCCCCATAAAACTAATTTGTTTAACAAGTGGTACTAATACAACTTGTTTTGGAAGTGCCATTGCAAAAACAAAAATTGCAAATAAAAGTTTATTACCTTTAAATCTCTTTTTAGCTAATACATATCCTGCCATTGTAGAAACAATACATACTAATATCATTGTCATTAAAGATATGAAAATTGAATTCCATAGCCATCTAACGGCAGGTTGATTAAATAGCGTTTTCCAGCTTTCAAGTGTTGGATTTGCTGGAAACCATTGTGGTGGCAACAATAAACTGTCCAACCTAGTTTTAAATGATCCTGTTATTATCCAATAAAATGGAAAAACAAAGACAATTGTAATTAGTGTTAGGAATATCAATGATACTCCTCTAAATAGTTTTGAACCTTCTTGTTTCATAGTACCTCCATCAATCCTTACTTCTAAATGCTCTAAATTGAATCAAACTAAAGATACCTATGAATATTGCTAAAATTACTCCCATGGCATTTGCATATCCATATTTATATTCTTTAAATGCTGTCTCATAAACCAAATACATTACTGTACTCGTGGATTTATCTGGACCACCGCTTGTCAATAACTGTATTAGTGAGAAACATTGGAAAGTATTTATTGTGGTTATTACTACAACATAAAGTGTTGTAGGTAATATACCTGGCCATTTAACATATTTAAATACTTGCCAATTAGTTGCACCATCTATTTTAGCTGCTTCAACTTGTGATACATCAACATTTCCAAGTGCTGCTATATATAGGATGATTGGTTGTCCAACTGATGTCGTAATTAATATAATGATTATCGCCATCAATGCAAACCTTTTATCTCCTAACCATACAATTGGATTTTGTGGATCCATTAATCCTAATTTTTCAAAAGTGTAATTTAAAATTCCATAATATGGATCAAATAGCCACTTCCAAACAACAGTAACTGCAACTGTACCTGTAACAACTGGTAAATAATATATACCCCTAAACACTGAACGTACAACTGCATTACGTTGGTATAAAATAACTGAAATGAATAAGCTTAGCAAAACTATAATCGGCACAGAAACTACAACTAGCACAATTGTATTTTTAAGTGATTTCAAGAAATATTCATCTGTAAATAATCTTAAATAATTATCAAATCCGGCAAATTCAAACTTTCTATTAGTATAATCAAAAAAAGATGTGAATACGCCAATACATATTGGGATAATTACAAATACTACAAAAAATACTAATGCAGGAAGTAAAAATAAATATGCTGATAATGTTTGTTTGCCTTCAATTGTAAGTCCTTTTTTCCCTAATTTATTTTGCATAGTATCCTCCTTTTTGCAACAAAAGGAGCACATTAAGTGCTCCTATTTATCACTAATTTTTAAGAGTTTTATTTGCATTTTCATCAAAGTATTTAACTGCATCTTCTGCTGATTTTGAACCTGTTGATAATGCTTGTAGTGACTCCCACCAGAATTTTCTCATTTCAGCAAATCCTGGAACTGTGTTATAGTAACCACCATAATATTTAGATAAATCATTGTAGAATGTCATATCTTTATCACCAGCATATAAATCTCCAAAACTCTTTCTTACAGGGAAACATTTTGTTGCTAGTACGTTTTGTTTTCCTACTTCTTTATCATCAGCTAACCAAGTAACAAATTTCTTAGAAGCTTCAATCTTTGCTTCGTCTTTGTTATCAAATATAGCATATCCGTTAACTAAATATTCTAATTTTTGTTTTCCTTCAGGTGCTGGTAGTGAAACCGCTACAGCTTCAATATTAGATTCTTTTAGTTGTTTTTCTCTTGCTGCTGCAAGGTTTGGTGACCAAAGTATTACTGACCAGAATTTTGCGTTTACTGGTGTTGAGAAATGATCAAGTGCATCATTAGCAACACCTGCTGTATTAGCTTCTAACCATTTTTCATCAATACCTTGTTTAATTAATTTATAAGCATTTAATCCTGCTTCATCAGATACTGTATACTTATCACGAGCTTCATTCATTATTGCTCCACCAGTTAAGTTAGTAACGAATGCTCTAGTACCTTGATCTCCACCTTGTCCACCTGAATATATTTCAGGACCTTTATATCCTTTTTCAGCCATTGCTTTAGCTAACTCAACAAATTGTTCAGTTGTCCAAGTTCTATCACCTTCAAGATTAACCTTATCTAATAAACCTTCTTTTTCTAGGAAAGTTTTGTTTACAGCCATAACAAATGGTGCTGCTGATGTTGGATACATCCAAACGTTTCCGTTTTCTCCTGAAGCTTCAAGAATAGCTGGAGATGTAACATCTTCTTCTAGTTTATTTTCTTTAACTAAATCATTAAGTTTTACTAGCTTACCTGCTCTACCATAGTCAACGATACGACCTGGTGCATCAAATAATACGTCTGGAGCTGTTCCTCCTTCAATAGCAGTTGTAAGTTTTTCTCCACCATTTTTGAAATCAAGCATTTCAACTTTTACTTTTATATTAGGATTTGCTTCTTCAAATTTCTTAGCTAAATCTCTTTCATACTTTCCAGCTTCATTATCAACTGTTGTAAATGTTGGGAATGCCCACCAAGTAATCTCTACATCCTTAGCTTTATTATCACCAGTTGTTTTTTTAGTATCATTATTACCACAACCAGCTAAAAGTCCAACTCCCATTGTAGCAGCTAATCCTAGCGCAGCTAATTTTTTAAATCTCATTAACATCCTCCTTTTTTGATAGCTTTCATAAATCTTTTTGTTATCTCTTGTGGTCTTGTAATCGCAGATCCTACTACAGCAGCAAGAACTCCCTGTTCCATACAACTAGCTAAGTCATCTGGAGTCCAAATTCCCCCTTCTGCTATTACATGTGTACCACAATTATCTACTAATTTTTTAATTAGTTCGATATTAGGTAATTTTGCTCCTGAAGTATAACTTGTATACCCATGCATTGTAGTTCCAACTATATCAAATCCTATCTTGGCTGCATGTAGTCCTTCTTCATAAGTAGAACAGTCAGCCATAAAAATTTGCTCAGGATATTTTTCCCTAACCTCCTTAAAGAATTCATCCAAAGTTTTTCCGTTAGGTCTTACTCTATCTGTCGCATCCACAGCAATAATGTCGGTACCACACTCAACTAACTCATCAACTTCCTTGATTGTAGGTGTAATATAAACCTCACTATCATCATAGTCAATTTTAATTATCCCTATGATAGGAAGATTTACTGTATCCTTAATACTACGTATGTCTGCAACAGAATTCGCTCTAATACCTGAAGCGCCAGATTCATATGCCGCATATGCCATTCTCGACATTATATATGAACTATGCAATGGCTCATTTTCAAGAGCTTGGCAGGAAACTATCAACCCGCCTTTAATTCTGTCAAAAACTTCTTTTTTCATAGAAATCTCCGTTTCTTTCTATAATCTAATAATAACAAAATTTTAAATATAATCAAGACAAAATTGAAATAAAATATTTTTTTAGTTATATTATATGAAATTTTTTTCCTTTTTTATTGATTTTGCACTAAAATAATGTTATATTCTATTCATAAATGTATAAATTCTATACAAATTACTACTGTTTGTAATAATATTGCAAATAAATGAAAGGAGAAGTTATACAATACGATACACGTCTATGTACCTATTGTATAGAATGCATTATGAGTTTTGATATAGAAAGATTTAAACAAGTTACTGTAGCACTTAATACTCCATTTGATATGAATGGCGATGTAGATGTAGAAGCAACAAAAAGACTTTGCAATTATTTTTATGATAAAGGAGTAAGAAGCCTTTATGTTTGTGGTAGTACAGGGGAAGGATTACTTCTTGATCAAGAAGAACGTAAAAAGGTTGTAGAAGCTGTATGCGAAGCTGTTGGTGACAAAATGACAATTATTGTCCATGTAGGTACACCTAGTACAAAACTTTCTTGTGAACTAGCTGCGCACGCTGAAAAAGCTGGTGCACATGCAACATCAGCTGTTCCAAATATTTACTATCATCTTAGTGAAGAAAGCATATATACACACTGGACAGAAATAACAAGGGCATCTAATCTTCCTTTCTTTATATACAACATTCCTCAATTAACAGGATATGCATTATCTATGGAACTGCTTGATAAAATGCTTGCTAATGAGAAAGTTATTGGTATCAAGAACTCATCAGATGCTCCACACGATATATTAAGATTTAAAAAGAGAGGCGGAGAGAATTTTATTGTATTTAATGGTCCAGATGAACAATATTTAGCCGGACATATACTAGGAGCAGATGCTGGTATTGGTGGAACATATGGTGCTATGCCTGAATTATACATTAAGCTTGAAGAACTTATTAGGGCACATAAATATGATGAAGCAATTAAAGTTCAAAATATTATTACTCCTCTAATTTATAGATTATGCTCATTCAAATCAATGTATGGAGCATGTAAGGCTATAATAACTTTAGATGGTTGTCCTATAGGTGCGCCTAGGCTTCCTTTCTTACCAGTTTCCATATATGATCCTAATATACTAGCCCTATATGAAGATATTAAAAAAGCTATAGAAGAAGTAAAAGACCTATAGAATATAATTAGCAAAACTACCTAAACGGACTAAATCCAATACTAAGTATGGAATCTAGCCCAGTTTAGGTAGTTTTTATATGTATAATAATTTAGCAAAAATATATCCTATAATTAATAACACTACTGATGATATAAAGCATGGTATAAGTATTTTATGTCCTCTTTCTTTGATTACCTTAAAATTAACACTTACCCCAAGTGCACACATAGCCATTCCAAGCAATATATATGCAAGCGATTCTAAATATTTTATACTTTCTTGTATTCCAACTCCATAATTTTTGACCAATACACTTCCTATTGCTGATGTAATAAGAAATCCTAGCATAAACCATGGTATTGGCAGCTTATTATGCTCTGTACTAACTTTATTTTTTTTATGATAAAATATACCAACTAATAATGCTACAGGTGCTAACATCAAGACTCTAGACAGCTTCATGATTATTGCAATTTCTTGAGTTGCACCGCTACCAGCTCCTGCTGCGGCAACAGCATGAGCAATTTCATGTAAGGTTGACCCATTCAAAATTCCAAACTGTATATCGCTTAATCCAAGTATAGGTTTTGCAAAAACTTCTATCAATGTAAATATTGTTCCTAATATACAAACAACTGCAACTGCTAACACAGAATCATCTGATTTTGCCTTAACCTGTGGAGATACTCCCATAACTGCTGCAGCACCACATACGCCACATCCACTTGCTGCCAGTAATGCTAGTTCATCGTTAACTCCAAATCTTTTAGATAGAATATACGTTAATACAATTGTGACTGTAACAACAACAATTGCTATACCAATTGTTTTTATACCCGATTCTAATAATACTAGTAGATTTAATTTAAATCCCAGTAATATTATTCCTAACCTTAATATTTTATTTGAAATAAATGGTACTCCTTTTGAAGTAATATCCTTAAAATTAGGAATTAACTGATATAACATTCCTATAAGTAAAGCTATCACCATTGCACCAATAACTTTTATGCCTGGAAGCATAGCCAAATATTTGCCTAAAAATGAAGCTATAGCTGTAAATAAAACAGCTAACCAAAAACTTTTAGTCCTAAAAATTTTAACGTCCATATAAGTGTCTATGATGAATCAAATTAAGATACACCTAACTCTCCTTTCCTACTAAAATAGCTCTAAACAGCTAATGCTGTAGAGCTATTATTTATTAATTATTACCTTTTTTATTCATATAGTCTTCCAAAACATCATATCTAACAAATTGGTATCCTTGCTGTATCAATTCTGGAACTAATATTTCTATAGCATTTGCAGTAGCATCATATAAATCATGGAATAGCACAACTGCTCCATCAGCTATATAAGGTCTAACTTCATTTATTATAGCATTAGTATCACGACTTTTCCAGTCAAGTGAATCAACGCTCCATAATGCTATTTTATCGTTTACAATTTCTTTTACAGACTGGTTAAATGATCCATATGGAGGCCTTAAGTAATTTATATCATGACCTGTTATCTTAAATAGTTCATCATCAGTATCCAGTATTTCCTTTGCTTGTTGTTCCGGAGTAAGTCTTACTAAATCTGGATGTGTCCAACTATGGCTACATATCATATGGCCTTTTTTATATGAATCAAGCACCATATTAGGATTTTGAATTGCCATCTGTCCTACAAAGAAAAATGTAGCCTGTTGGTTATATTTATCAAATATCTCTCTAATTCTAACATGGTTTTGATTTGCTGGCCCATCATCAAAAGTAAATGCTATATGCTTTTTATTCGGATCTATTGGCATAATCTTAGGTTTATAGACCTCACCTGAATATATAGAAGGTATGCCAATCTCTGATTTAAATAATAATTTATATTTTTCATAATTAATGCTAAGTTTTTTATCTCCCTTTCCAAATGTAACTTCGTCATTATTAATTACAAAAGTTTTCATGTCTACATCATTAAAATCTAATTCATCATTATATCTATATTTTGATATGCTTTTATAGTAATCTCTCAATATATTTGTATAGTTAATTATCTCATCTGTAGACTTAGAATAATAAACATTTATACTCTTCGCTACCTCTGCATTGGGCTTTTTATCTTCTAATAACATATATTTTACTTCATATATATTATTAAATAAAACTCTAGATGTACAATCTATACTATAAGTTTCATATGTTGTAGCATTAGTTCTATAATCATTTACAATCTTTTCTATTGCTGAATCAAGTTTTTCCATTCCCGTATTTAGATAAATATAAAAATTACCACGGTCATCTTTTTTTAAATCTGCCGTCCCAAATTCTTTTTTATTTACCGAAATATCATATGTATCTCCTAAAAGTCTATCTATTATAGTTACATTATTACCTGAAGAATCACCTATAAAATATTTGACAATAAATAAAAATAAAAGAATTATCAGAATAATTATAGCCAATAATATCTTATTACCTTTTATTTTACTATTACTATTGCTCATATACCCTCCTGAATACTTACCTAATTATTAACAATAATAATACTCACTAATAAAAAAATCTAGGTATTAATAATTACATTTATTACAATTTTATTATATTTTTATTAATATATACTTGAACTAGCGCGTATTAATGTTAAATATGACCAATATAATACTTGAATTTCAATAAATTTTATGTTATAATTATCACATCTGAAAGATTTAATAAGAGTCTATATATGTATTATACTTTTTAAGTTACGATTCTATCAAAATATATTTACTTAATAATATTAGCTCTTTTATTTCTTCAATACCTTTCTATGTGCCCCGTAAGGGGCTTTTTTTTATTCCCAATTTATAATGCTGATTTTTAATTATTCTATATATTATCTACTATATTCTTCAATTTTATTTATTATACTTTTATTCAATTGACTATTTTCAATATTATTAAATATCATTCCGCCAATATCAGTTATAACCTTACTATAATCTATCTGCGTTTCTGTATTCCACTTTACAAAGATATTTTCTATACTTGAATTCATTAATCCATATATATGGTTAGGTTTAAGATTTGTTATTATTCCACCATCTATATTTCTTAACATATCGTTAAATCTAAGTAAATTTTTTATGTTAAAAATTTTTGAAATTTTTTGAATAATTATATCTTTTGATTGATTTATATTATTTTTAATATCTATTCCTGATAATAAATTATTCATTATTATATCTTTAATTCCATCTTCACTACTATCATTATATTTTATCAAACTATCAATGGTATCAAGATTTGTCTTTATATTAAAATTGATATTAGCATTATATGTTTTTTTATAGTCAGAATTAACTTCTTTAATACTCTTCTTATTTAAAAATTCTGGGATAAGTGTAAATAATATCCTTTTATTTTTAGGATTAACTGTAATAAGAGTATTAATTTCTCCAGAATTATTATTTTTTATTTCTTTGTTAAAATTTATAGATAACAAAATATTAAAAGGTTTAGTTTGTGTATTAATGTCTTCTCTGCTAACTTCAAGTAGCTTTTCCTCTTTACTCAATCCTTTTATCAAATTAATATTGTTATTTAATACTATATTTATACAAATAAAAAATATGCAAATAATTATACTAAAAAAAATGGATACAAATATTTTAATTCTACTCTTCATATACGCAAATCTTAACCAGTTTATTAAGATAAGTATTAGCATTACCACAAATATTGCCACCCTATATAAAGATGGCAATATTGAATATATTTGCATTATATACATTGTAAATAATATTAGTATTGTCAATATAAATTGAAATATTCCTAATATAGTTTTACTCATAGTTTAGTTTTCCCCATAAATCATCTGGTTCAAGTGAAAGTTTCCAAATTGCAAATCCTGCTAGGTCATTATCTCTTACTAACTGCAGCTTTTCATTTAATGATTTTTCATCTTCTAGCCACATTTTATATGTAACCCCAGCTTTTATAATTTCCATATAATTTTGCTTAGCATCTTCATCCCACTTAACATCAGCTCCTAGATCACTCAGCACCTTATCTTGACCTTTTAAGCTCAATATTTCACTTGTTAAAGTATTACTTCCAGCTGTTGTAGTAGGTTCTTCCTTCCATAACCTTGTATAGAAAGGTATCCCATTAATAACTTTTTCTTTAGGCACATCTTTCAATGTATTTTCTATCCCTTTTTTAACAAAATTATATGATGAGACCGAACCAGCGCTTTCTGAACCACCTGTATGTTCATCATATCCCATGATGATAAAATAGTCTATAACCTGATTTTGTTGATCTCTAAAATAATGTTTATTATACTCCATTGGTACATAGTTATCAGTAGAAATAATTAAGTTTTGACTTCTAGTTACTAGATATAATTCTCGTAAAAATTGAATATATGAATATGCATTTTCTTTTGTAATATGTTCAAAATCAATATTTATACCATCTGCTCCTACAGCCTTTGTTGAGGTAACTAAGTTATTTATTAACGCTTTTCTTGACGCTTCATTTTTAAATATATCAGTCAAATTTATATCTTTATTAAAATCATCAACTAAAATCCAAACCTTTATA
Source organism: Bacillota bacterium (assembly GCA_023420085.1). Lineage (GTDB taxonomy): Bacteria > Bacillota > Clostridia > Lachnospirales > Lachnospiraceae > JAEZWQ01. The sequence continues at coordinate 180,128 of JAEZWQ010000025.1, read as the reverse complement.
TTCTTACTATGCATTTGTTCTACATATTCAGTACTTGAAAAGTTTGATATACTTCCATTATTATCAATTATTGAAAACCATGTTGGTGAAATAACATTTATATGATTTAGAGCAGCCAAATTCATTCCCGTTATATTTCCTTCTTGACCACCAACTTGATGCCATCCTAATTTTACCTTTTCTCCAAGGGTAAAATATCTATAGCTATCATCTATACCATCATTTTCTTGAATGGCTGACCCAATATTTGAATTTTCAATATATCCTACATAACCTTCTTTTGATACAACTTTTGACCATCCATCAACAATATTTTCAGATAAAACTTTTACTTTAGTATTATTAGTTTGTTGAAGTACATAGCTCTTATGTCCTGTCAAATTTCTAATATATTCATTGTTGTTTACAGACTTAAACTCTGTACCTCTACTAAAAATGATAATACGATCTGGATCTTTCTCAAATTTTATATTTCCCCCAGAATAAGAGTTCATAAAATCAACGCTAATATATTGTTTACCATTCACTATCACAAAAGGAATAGTATTTATCTCTTGACCTTTATTATCTTTTATAGTCATACTATCGCCTTCTTTAAATCTTATAACCTCTTTAGAGTTTGTGAATAATAATTCATTTGTTCCTTCTTGAAAGTAAAATCTTGAATCATACTCTGCTGCCATCTCCATAGGTAGGTATGGATTATGTTCATGTATTAGTCCCCTATCTTCATCAAGATATTTATCATCTATAAATATATATGTTTGATTTTCCTGAAGTTGTTTCCCTGGCAATACCTCAGTTAAAGAAATCACTTCCTTATTTGATGAGTATCTTTTATAAAAAAATAATACTAACAAGCATAAGATTATAAAACACACAACAAAAAATAAAATCCTTTTTATCTTCCTCATATTCCTCCTTGTCAAAAAAGAGGAGTTAAAAACTCCTCACTTATTTAAAATTATAGAAAAATGTTGTACCAATTATAACAGTTTTTCCAGGTGCCGTTTGTCCATAATACATATTAAATGATTCTGCAGTCCCTATATTATTATTCCCTGATAAAGCATCATCAACAGCTAATTTAGATTCATTACTCCATGGTCCTTTTGCTAACCTATCAGCCAAAACCCCATTATGTGCTGGTGGAAATTGGCCTTTTGCATATATAATGGACGGTAAATCAGCGCCATATCTTCCACTTTTTAACCTATTATATATAACATTTGCAACTGCAAGCTTTTCTTCATAAATAGCTCCACTAGCTTCAACATCAACAATACATATAAATAGCCAATAATCTTCATTAGATAATCCAAATTTATTATTTACATTATTTTTCTGTATACTGTTACTATTTTTAGCTATTTCACCTTCTTCTTTATTGTCTTTGTCTACTTTAGGTTGTTCCTTAGAAGTTTCTATTTTTGTATTTTTTTCAGTACTTTTTTCATTTTTCACTACTTTCTCAGTACTTTTTTCTTTAGCTTTAGCAATTTCTTTTTCTTTTTTCTTTTTATCTTCCTTAGCTTTTTCTTCCTTAGCTTTTTTCTCTTCTTCAATGGACTTTAAAACTTCATTTCTTACGGCCAATGCTTTACTATAATCTAGTCTTACAATATTTTCTTTTTCTTTATTATTTATACTTATATTTTTATAAGGTTGATTAAGTAGGTTAGATAATTTTTCTATTTTATCATCAACAATATTAGCATAAACTCCATTTAACATATTAAACATACATAATATAACCAAGAAGATTAATAATGAATATTTAATTACTTTTTTCATAAGCACCTCATATATTACGCAAATGTAACAACTTTGTTAATACTACTATATAATAAATCAAAAGTCAATATTTATAGCATTTCGTATTTCATAGAGTAATATGCCTGTTGCTACACCAACATTCAATGAATCTATCTTGCCAGACATATCAATTTTGATAGTAATATCAGATTCTTTAATAAACGTTTCACTTATCCCATGTGCCTCAGATCCCATTATTAATGCAAGTTTTTTAGGATAGTTAAAATTTCTATAATTATTTTTCGCCTCCAATGTAGACGAAATTATCCTTATCCCATTATCTTTTAATAACTTAATGACTTCAACTTCATTATCAAGTGTAACAATATTTTGTCTAGTTATCGCTCCCATTGTAGATCTCACAACCTTTGGATTATATATATCAACACAACCTACACATAATATTAATTCTACACCAGCAGCCTCAGCCGTTCTAATTATAGTTCCCATATTCCCTGGATCTGATATATGGTCTAATACTAGTAAGAAATTTGAATCTTTTAAATATTCTACAAGTGGTACTCCCTTCATTTTAACTAGCGCCATTATACCCTGTGAATTTTCTGTTGGAGTTATTTTATTAAAAATATTATCACTTACAATTCTCAGCTTATCATAACTACCTTTTAGCGTATCTTTATGTTTATTATAAAATGATGAAGATAAGTAAAGTCTTTTTATAAGTGACCTATCTATATCAAAAACCTGCCTTAATCCTTCAGCAACAAATAACTTTTCACTATGTCTAAAACTTGATCTTGATATGATTTTTTTTAAGAATTTTATTTCATCATTATCTGACGAACTAATTTGTTTAATCATTTAATGCTCCTATAGAATCATTGCTACCAACAACAATAATTATATCACCTTCATTAAACACCATATCTGGTGGAATATTTATTAAAATTTCATCATTTCGTTTCAATGCCACAACATTTAATCCATATTTTTTTCGTGCATCAAGAGAAATAAGTGATTTACCTATCCAACTTTTTGGTAAGACTAACTCTACCAATGAATATTTAGAAGATAAATCTATCATGTCCATAAAGTTACCAGCCATGATATTTTTGGCAAGTCTTATCCCCATTTCTCTTTCTGGAAATACAACTCTATCTACTCCAACTTTTTCTAGAACTTTTCCATGCATCTTTGAAGATGCTTTAGCAACAACATGAGGTACGCCTAATTCCTTTGCTATTAATGCCGCCATTATACTAGCTTCAAGTTCTTCAGCAATAGAAATGAATACACCATCGGTATCCCCAAGACCTATTTCCTTCATAGTATCAATATCAGTAACATCTGCAATTACAGCATATGATACTTGATGTTGAATTTCTTTTACAACGCTTTCTTTTATATCTACTGCAATTACATCACATCCCATTAGGCTTAGTTCTCTAGCTACTGCACCACCAAATTTACCAAGGCCCAATACTCCATATGTCTTAGCCATTTATTACCTCGTTAAGTATGCACTTACTTCATATTCGTATTCATCAATATCTTTTTCCATATTTAATGCTTCTTCTATATCATAATCAGTAAAGTCACCATTTTTATAAGCAACTACTCTATTAGTTTTTCCTTCTAGCAATAAGTCTACAGCTTTTGCCCCCATAATTGATGCATAATATCTATCTCTACATGTAGGTGATCCTCCCCTTTGAACATGTCCTAAGATAGTTGCCCTAGTTTCTATTCCAGTAGCAGCCTCTATTCTTCTTGCCATACTTGTAGAATGCCCTATACCTTCAGCATTAATTATAATATGATGAGTTTTTCCTAATTTTCTCTTCTCTATTATTGTATCAATTATCTTTTGTTCATCACCATCAAACTTTTCTGGTAATAATATGTTCTCTGCTCCGGTAGAGATACCACACCATAATGCAATATAACCTGCATTTCTTCCCATAACTTCGATAACACTACATCTCTCATGTGAAGTTGAAGTGTCTCTTATTTTATCAATCGCTGTAACAGCTGTATTAATTGCTGTATCAAATCCAATAGTGTAATCTGTACATGAAATATCTAAATCAATTGTTCCAGGTATACCAATAGTATTTATCCCCTGTCTTGAAAGGGCTTGAGCACCTCTAAATGATCCATCTCCACCAATTACAACTACTCCATCTATACCATGTTTTCTACAAATATCTGCTCCTTTTTTTTGCCATTCAAGCTTATGGAAATTAAGGCATCTGGCAGTATATAAAATAGTTCCCCCTTTTGAAATTGTATCAGCAACATCTAACGCATCAAGATCAATTATTTCTTCATCTAAAAGTCCTTGATACCCTTTCATTATTCCCTTTACTTTTAATCCTTTTACTAATGCTACTCTTGTAACAGCCCTAATAGCTGCGTTCATTCCTGGAGCATCTCCTCCACTAGTTAAAACTGCAATTGTCTTAATTTTATTCATGCTTCCTCCTTGAATTTAAATACAACCTTAACATTATCATTTCCAAAATTATTCTTATAGGTATTTAATAATTCTTCTGTAAAAGTTATATTTTTAATCGTTTTTATCATCTTTTCTTTCTTTAAAAGTATATTTATTTTATCTTCACCACTAATAGAAGTTAAAAACTTATTTAATACTTGCTCATCATATGTAGCTTTACTCTCAAATTGAATCCAAATAATTTTTTCAACATTATCCATGTTTGAAATTTTATCTGCAATGAATGAAGTTCCTCTATTAGAATCATATTGAATATTTCCCTTTATAAAAACTTTATTTCCTTCATGTATAATGTTCTTATATTTTTCATATATATTAGGGAAAACAACAACCTCGATAACTGAATATAAATCTTGTATTGTTAAAAAACACATAAGTTTATTATTCTTAGTTGTTTTTACTGTCTTATCAACAATTATACCACCGATTATTTGCTTTGTATTGTCTAATCGTTCAACATCTTCACCCAATTCATTAATTTTAAGTGTATTGATAGTTACAATTTGTTCTATATAATCTTTATATTTATCTAAAGGATTTCCAGATACATATACGCCTAGCATTTCTTTTTCCATTTCAAGCATTATATCTTTTTCAAATTCATCTAAATTACTATCATTAATAGTATTATCTTCCTCTACACCTAAATCAAATAAATCTGTAAAGAACATTTGTCCGGTTACATTACCTTTTTTTTGAGAGCTAATTTCTGAACTTATTATCGGAACATTATATAGATTATTTTTTCTTGTACCACCAACACTATCCATTGCTCCAGACTTTATAAGGCTTTCTATCGCACGTTTATTAACATCTTTATTAGGTAATCTTGTCATAAAATCTCTCAGACTTTTGAATCTTCCATTTTTAATTCTTTCTTTTTTTATGATATCTATAACATTTTCACCTAAATTTTTGATTGCTGATAATGCAAACATTATTTTACCATCGCTAACAGAAAAATCAATTTCTCCTGTATTTATATCTGGTGATATTATTTTAATATTTTTCTCTCTACACTCTTCGATATATTCAGCAACTTTAATTGGTCTATCTTTAACACTTGTCATCATAGCTGCCATAAACTCTACTGGATAATAGTATTTCAAATATGCTGTTTGATAAGAAACTACTGCATAAGCAGCTGCATGCGATTTATTAAAAGCATACTTTGCAAAGTCTAGCATTTCGTCATATATTTTATTAGCTATTTTTTCACTTATTCCTCTTTTAACGCATCCATCAATATTCTTTTCTTTGTTACCAAAAACAAAATTTTTTCTTTCTTCAAGCATTACATCTGCTTTTTTCTTTGACATGGCTCTACGTAAAAGATCACTTTGCCCAAGTGTATATCCAGCCAAATTTCTAACAATTTGCATTACCTGCTCTTGATATACAATACATCCATATGTATTTTTTAAAATTGGTTCAAGTTGAGGAGTATCATATTCAATCTTTTCTCCAGAATTTTTCCTTCTACAGTATAATGGGATAAAATCCATAGGTCCAGGTCTATACAAAGACACACCTGCAATTATATCTTCAAGTGTCTCAGGACGTAGTTCTTTCATAAAGGATTTCATACCTTTACTTTCTAGCTGAAATACTCCGCTTGTATCACCCTTGGAAAGCATTTTATATACATTTTTATCACTATAATCAATATTATTAATATCAATATTAATCCCATGAATATCCCTAATTATATCTACACAATCTTTAATTACTGTTAGAGTCCTTAACCCTAAAAAATCCATTTTTAAAAGTCCTAGCTCCTCTAGCAGTGTCATTGTATATTGTGTAGTTATTATATCTTCAGCTCCTCTTGAGATTGGAACATATTCATCTATGGATTTTTCGGATATTACTACTCCAGCAGCATGTATAGAACAATGTCTTGGTATTCCTTCAAGTCTTTTTGACATTTTAATTAAATAATTAAATGTTGGATCATTTTCTATAAGATTCGCCAATTCTTCATTTTTTTCTATAGCCTTATCTATTGTGATGCCAAGTTCATTTGGTATCATCTTTGCAACCTTATCTACATCATTATAAGGAATATCTAAGACTCTCCCTACATCACGAATCACTGCTCTTGCTGCCATAGTACCAAATGTCACTATTTGAACAACGCTTTCTTCCCCATATTTATCTATAACGTAGTCTATAACCTCCTGCCTTCTTTTATAACAAAAATCTATATCTATATCAGGCATTGAAACTCTCTCAGGATTTAAAAATCGTTCAAAAAGCAAATCATATTTCAATGGATCAATATCCGTAATTTCTAAAGAGTATGAAACTATACTACCAGCAGCACTTCCTCTTCCAGGTCCTACAGGTATACCATTGTTTTTAGCAAATTTTACAAAATCTTGTACAATAAGGAAATAATCAACATACCCCATTGAATTAATAACATCTAATTCATAATTAAGTCTTTCAATATGCTTTTGTTCAACATTATTATATCGCTTCCTTAACCCTTCAATACAAATTCTTTTCAAATATTCAAATGGTTCTTCATCTGTATTAATATTAAATTTTGGTAATTTGAGTTTTCCAAATTCTATTTCAACATTACATCTATCCGCTATTTCTTGTGTATTATTAACTGCTTCAGGATAATCGACAAATATTTGCCTCATTTCTTCCTCAGATTTGAGATAATATTGCCCACCAATATATTTCATCCTGTCTTCATCAGCAAGTTTTTTACCTGTTTGAATACATAGTAGAATATCATGTGCCTGTTCATCATTTTTATATATATAATGTGAATCATTTGTTGCAACTAGTTTTATATCTAGCTCTTTTGCAAGTCTAGTATTATTTTCAATTACCTTTAGCTGGTCTTCTAGCCCATGATTTTGTATTTCTATATAAAAATTCTCTTTACCAAATATTGAAACATATTCTAATGCAGCTTTTTTAGCTTCGTCATATCCAACCCTAAGTCCTTTACGTTGAACTTCTCCAGCCATACAAGCACTTAATGCTATTATACCTTCAGAATATTTTTTAAGCACTTCCTTATCTACTCTAGGTTTATAATAATAGCCCTCCGTAAATCCCTTGGACACAATTTTTATTAAATTGTGATAGCCAATATCATTTTTAGCCAGTAATACTAAATGATAGTATGGATTACTCTTATCTTTATCAAACCTTGATCCTTCATTTACATATACTTCACATCCAATTATAGGTTTTATATCATTTTTTTTACATTCCTTATAAAACTCTATTACTCCATACATAACACCGTGATCAGTTATAGCAACACTATTCATCCCTAGCTCTTTTACTCTTTGAACAAGTTCTTTAATCTTACTCGCTCCATCCAAAAGGCTATATTCAGTATGTAAATGTAGGTGTGTAAAACTCATAGTATTTCCTTTTCTATATACTTGGCAACTCCATCATTGATATTTGAATCACAAACATACCTTGCTTTATCTAGTATTAACTGCATTGAATTCTTCATAGCTACTGCATTATCAAATAATTCAAACATACTTAAGTCATTTTCACCATCACCAAATATCATCACTTCATCAGCTTTAATTCCTATATCCTTAATTAGTTTTTTTAGTGCAGGCCCCTTCTGTGCTTCTATATGCGTTATCTCAAAATTTGTAGTCAATGCCGATACACATACTAGATCATCAAAGCTATTAAAATGGCGTTTAACTTTATTTATTAAATCAGAATCTGCTGTAAATCCTATTATTTTTCTAACTTTAATATTATTATCAATTAATTCTTTAATACTTTTAGCATAATTTCTTCTCTTAAATCTAAGATTATCTTCAACTTCACTTAATTCTATTTTCTTATGTGGAAATAAAAATTGCATTCTTCTTAAAAGTTCTTGCTTAGATTCTTCATGAGTTAAGTTTATAACATACTCCCCATCATTTGTATAAAGTTCTGGGACCAATCCATTTTCAATAAAATAATTGTATATTTCTTCAAGTTTCTCATCAGGAATATTTATTTCTTCAATTAAATTACCATTTGGCTCCCTAATCTCAGCCCCATTCATATTTATAAAATATGGGTGAAGTCCATACTCCTCCATCTCTGGTTTTATATCATCTACAAATCTTCCAGTAGCAATACAAAGGTCTATACCTCTAGCCTTAGCCTTCTTTAATATATCTACTGTATAATTACTAACTTTTTTTTCGTGATTTAATAAAGTTCCATCAAGATCAGTGACAATTAGTTTTATCATATATTAGCCCTCTTTTCATTGTAGTAACTCACAAATACGAATATTATCAAATACTCACATGTGATTGTTTATATAGTATAATTTTATTAATAAAAACGTCTTATTAAATTACTTATTACAATTTATAAATTTATCTTGTATTCTAGCTATATTTTTAATTGTAACATCCCTTATAGTATACCAAAAAAAATTCTGTTATACTAGTTATATAGGCTATGGGTAAACAGTGAATTTTTTCAACGCTTCATCTGTTCAGTTTAACTATCATAATAATATAGTAATTTAAACATTTATTTTATATACTTAAAGACTATTATTTAATACATATCTTGAATTTAGCTTGATAAATTGTTATAATTAATTAAAGAAATCATTTATAAAGGTGAGTTATGATCAGAACTAAAAACTCTATTCTAAAGCAAGCTGCTATTTTAGGTATTGCTAGTATAATAGTTCGTGCTATAGGACTTTTATACAGAATCCCTCTTAGTAATATAATTGGAGATTTGGGCAATAGTTATTATGGAGTTGCTTTTAATATTTATACTATTTTACTTCTAATGTCCGGTTATAGTATACCAACAGCAGTATCAAAAATAATTTCGAGCTATAATGCATTAGGTGAATATAGAAATGCTCATAAATCATTCATTACCTCGTTGGTTTTTATAGGTATTTTTGGTGGTATACTGTCTATATCACTTTATATATTTTCACCATACTTTTTACCTAGTGGTAGTGAAGAAGCTTTATTTGCTCTTAGAAGTCTATCTCCTACATTATTCATTTCTGGATTTATTGGTGTATTCCAAGGATATTTTCAAGCAAGGAGAAATACACTTCCTACTGCACTAGCTCAGATCCTAGAACAGGTTGCTAATGCTGTAGCTTCGATCTTCTTTGCGTTCATACTTACGAGATCAGTAGTAGGAGATAATATTAAAACTGCATCACTTGGAGCCCTTGGTGGAACACTCGGCACTTTGACTGGTGTAATTGTTTCTATAACAATATTGTATCTTGTATATAGACTAAATTCTGGTAAGTTATATAATTTGCTTAGAAAAGATAAATCTGGAGTAACTTCAAGCTATAAAAGTATAACACTAGTACTTATAGCTTTAATTGTTCCAATTATTTTCAGTACTATAATAACAAATATTGTTGGTATAATTGATCAATATCTTTATTATGGAATTTCAAACAGTCTGAATAGAGATATGGTTGATATTTCTGTTAAATATGGAATATATATTGGAAAATACGTTCCACTAGCTAATGTACCTTCAGCCCTTGCATATTCTGTTTCTGTTGCAGTTTTACCAACAATTTCAGCAGCACTTGCAAGAAAAAATAAAAAAGAAATACATTATAGGATTAATGAGGGTATTACACTAACCATGCTATTTTGTATTCCTTCAGCAATTGGACTTTTTGTACTAGCAAAACCAATAATGGATCTTTTATTCAGTGGAACATCATCAGTTGGATATATTTCTTTAAAAATGGGGGCTATAATAATTATAATAACTGGATATACGACTGTTCTATCTGGCGTACTACAAGGACTTGGTAAGCCAATAATAACTTTATATTCAGGAATTATCTCGATTATATCAAATATAATTATTCTAATACCACTTTTATATTTTACTCGTTTAGATGTATATGCAATAATTATAGCTATAATACCTTCAACATTTTTAATGGGAATCTATCTTTACTACAATATTAAAAAATATACAGGGTTTAAACAAAATATTATTAGGACAGTTATGTTGCCGTCTCTTGCAGGAATACTGATGGGTATTATAACTTGGTTAGTTTATCTTGTAACGCATTTTATATTTAGATTTAATTTTATTGCATTAATAATAACTATACCAATAGGAATTATTTCTTATTCAGTTATTATCCTTAAAATGAATTTCTTCAATGTACTAGAGTTAAAATCAATACCTATTGGAAGATTGATGTTTAAACTTCTAAAAAAACTTAAACTTATATAGTAAAAAGCTGTTGATGATATATAAGGTGACCCCAAAAAGTTGATTTTTTAGGTCCAACTTTTGGGGTCAGTTTAATCTTATTATCATCAACAGCTTTTACTATTAAAAATAATTATTATAAATTTTCAATGCTATAATAATATTATTCTAATCTTCTTCTGGTATCAAATCACAGTTTTCTCTATCGCTTGGGAACATATATGTAAATACCATAAATGCTATAAAACTTACAATTAATCCTGGTATTATAGGCTCTATTCCCAAACTTTTTAATCCCTTTATATGTTCAAATAAAATTACAACAATACTTCCAGAAATTAGTGAAGCAATTGCTCCTTGTATTGATGCCTTTTTCCAATATAAACCAAATACATATGGGAAAAACGCTCCCGCTGCTCTCAATGTAAATGAGAACATTAATATGGTAATAATATCAGCAATATTACTGATGGCAATTATCCATCCAAAAAGACCTACAACAAGCATTGTAATCTTAGTAACTTTCATTACTTCATCACTTTTTGCATGTGGTTTTATATATATTTTATAAATATCATTTGCAAATATTGAACCTGCTCCAAGTAAGTCTGAATCTGCTGAAGACATTGTTGCCGAAATAATACCTGAAAATAATAATCCAACTATGATTGCAGGCATAGCTACCATAGCAACATGAGGTAACGCATACTTTGCTCCATCTTTTAGTATTACATCTCCATTTAGTTTTCCCATATTTATCAATGCAAGTGTAATAATACCAAGAATTGTTGGTACAAAAGCATAAACAAAATTTATCACTGCTGATATTGCAGAACCCTTTATTGCTACTTTTCCATTTTTAGCAGCATAGAAACGTGAAACTGCTTCTTGTCCAACCGTAAATGAAGCAACATACATTATAATCAATCCAATTATAGTAGATGGACTTATACCTTTAATCATACTAAATGTATCCGCAGGAACATTACTTACAACGTTGTTCCATCCACCTGCTAGATTCATTGCAAAAGGCACAGCCAATATCATACCTATAACAATTAAAAATACTTGTACAAAATCGGTTAATGCAACTGCCCATAATCCACCCATTATTGCATATACAGTAACTACTACAGCCACAATTGTTACAGCAAGTTTAAACTCAATATTTAACATAACTGAAACTATTGTTGCAGATGCAATAAATTGTGAAGCAGTTAGTCCTATCAATGGCAATAGCATTATTATTGCTGTAAATAATCCTGCACTTTTACCATATCTTCTTCTAAAATATTCAGGTACTGTTTTTACTTCTGCAGCTCTAAACTTATGTGCAATAAAAGATAATATAACAAATGCAATCCCCATTGTTATTACATACCAAGAAGCACCTAGTCCCCATTTACCATAAGCTTTTTCAACAACTCCCAGTGAAGATCCTCCACCAATTTCTGTTGCAGCTAATGTTCCCGCAAGAAGTAATGGTCCAAGATTTCTACCTGCCACCATAAAGTCTTCATTTGATTTGATTTTTGTTGATGAATAGTATCCAATTGCTAGCATTGCTATAAGATAAACTATTACAACTCCTATTACTACAATATTCATTTGTATTCCCTTCCTTAATACTTGAATATACCTATACTACCATAAAAAAAACATAAAAACTACACAATTTAGACTTGTTTTGATTTTTTGGCATATTATCTAATTTTATATTTATTTTTTATTACAAATGACAAATCTCAGCTATTTATTACATTATTTTTCTAAATTATCAACAATTTTCAATTCAATACTTGGTATCTTAGTACATTAATAATAAATATTTATTTTTTTTTGACAAATATTAAACAAGCTTTTACAACAAAAAAGGTATTAGTAACGAATTACTAATACCCTCTAACAGATATACTATTGTCTTTGTCCTAATTTTCCATCTAGCATATAAATTGCAATCGGATCTTCTTTTACGAAATCAAGTGTATCGATTATAGAATTAAATGTATCTTCCTCTTCTACTTGCTCACTAACAAACCATCCTAATAATTGCTCTGTTGCATAATCTTTTTCTTCTCTTGCAAGTGTCATTAAGTCATTTATTCTTCTAGTAACCTCTTGTTCATGATGTAAAGCATCTTCAATAATTTCTCTTAATGAAGAGAATTTAAGCTTTGCATCTTGCCCAAATGGTGTAAGTTCTACTTCATTTCCTCTTTCATTAACGTAATCAATAAGTTTTTGTGCATGTTCAACTTCTTCCTCAGCTTGCTTAGAAAAGAAAGTTCTAAATCCATTTAACCCCTTTTGAGCAAAAAATTGTGCCATTGCTTTATAAATATAAGCTGACTCATACTCAAAATTAATCTGTTTATTTAAACTTTTTGCCATTTCATTTGATAATAACATAACTATCTCCCTTCAATTACTTCATGCTTTGGTTCTCTATTTATAAGTACCTTAGCAACATCATTTATTGATAAATGTTCATAAAGAACATTATAAATAGCATCTATAATAGGTGTATCAACTCCCTTAATTTTTGCTAATTCATATACAGCATTTAAAGTATTTACACCTTCTACGACCATCCCAACCTTCTTAATAGCGTCTTCTAATGAAAATCCTTTTCCTATGTAGTATCCACACAACCTATTCCTAGAATGAATACTTTGGCATGTAACAATAAGATCTCCCAACCCTGTAAGTCCATTAAAGGTTTCTGGTTTTGCTCCAAGCGCCTTACCAAGCGTAGAAATTTCAACTATTCCTCTTGTAATAAGTGCTGCTTTTGCATTATCCCCATAGCCTATACCATCCGATATACCAGCAGCAAGAGCTATTATATTTTTTATTGCTCCTCCAAGCTCTACTCCAACTATATCATCACTTGTATAAACCCTAAAAGTTTCACTCATAAAAACCGATTGTAACTTTATTGCGACTTCAATATCCTTGGAAGCAATAACACAACCCGTAGGCATATTTCTTATAACTTCTTCTGCATGTGTAGGTCCAGAAATAACTGCAATATTGGATACATTGTATATTTCTTGCCTTATAATTTCATCCATTGTCAAATAAGTCTTATCTTCTAATCCTTTTGTCGCTAATAAAATGATCTGTGATTTATATAATTTATTAATTTCTTTTGCAATACTTCTTATAGCAGTAGAAGGAACAACAATAAGTATTAAATCTGTATCTGAAATTGCAGCATTCATATCAGTTGTTATTAGTATGTCTTTATTAAGTCTTTTATTCCCTAATGATACAGGTAATAATCTAGATTTGATAATATTATTTGTATTTTTATTATCTCTTCCCCAAATTTTGACATTACATCCATTTCTAAATAAGTGATCAGCTAACGCACAACCAAATGAACCACATCCAATTACTGATACATTCATACTACCTCTGTTCTTTATATTCGTTAACTCTATCTATAATCTTGTTGTATGGGTCCAATAATTCACTAATAGATGCATCATGGTTAAGGCTCTCTATTAATGATGCGATGTACTTACTCATATCAACACTAACATAATATTCTTTAGATAATAGATTTTTTGATTGATAAATCATATTAGTGGTAAATACTTTTTTAATTATTCCATTTTTATATGCTTCATCAAATTTATCCATACCATTTGTAAATAAACCAAATGCTGAGAATACATAGATATTTCTTGCTTTAAGCTTTTTTAGTGCTTCCGCTACCTCTAACATACTATCGCCAGATGATATCATGTCATCTATGATTATCATATCTTTACCTTCAACGTCAGTTCCTAAAAATTCATGTGCAACAATAGGATTTTTCCCTCCAACAATCTTCGTATAGTCACGTCTTTTATAGAACATACCTAAATCAAGGCCTAATACGTTAGCATAGTATACAGCTCTTTCCATTCCACCTTCATCAGGACTTATAACCATCATATGGTCGCTATCAATTTGTAGTCCTGGTTCAACATCTAACAATCTTTTTATCATTTGATATGTTGTTCTAACTGTTTCAAAGCCTGAAAGTGGTATAGCATTTTGAACTCTTGGGTCATGTGCATCAAATGTTATAATATTATCTACTCCCATTGAAACTAACTCTTGTAGCATTAATGCACAATCTAGAGATTCTCTTGTATTACGTCTATGTTGTCTGCTTTCATATAAGAAAGGCATAATTACATTTATACGTCTAGCTTTACCATTACAAGCTGCAATAATTCTTTTTACATCTTGATAAATGTCGTCAGGTGAATAATGATTTTCATGTCCGCAAATAGAATACTTAATACTATAATTTGTCACATCTGCAACAATATATAAATCACAACCTCTTATTGTTTCTTTAAGAACACCTTTTGCTTCCCCTGATCCAAATCTTGGTACTGCAAAATCAAGCAAATATGTATCTTTTTTATAACCTGAGTAAAAAGGTTGCATATTTTTCTCAATATTTACGGCATCTCTCCATTTTCTTAGATACCAGTCTACCTTTTCAGCTAGTTCACGGCTAGATGGATGTGCTATAATGCCTAACGGTCCAACTGGTTCAAGATCTAAAGTCATCTCATGATGAATCATAATTATATATCGTATCAGCTATGGTTACTACTGTTACGATTCTCCTTTCTTATTTTTTAACTATATTATAAATAATATGCGTAACCAGCATAATATTAGCACTATTTACTTTGTCTTAAATCATTTCCATATATCATAAAAAATCTTGTATCTACTTCAAGCTTACTTATAAACCTTTGAGTGTAGTAATTAGCTAGGTTATCAATTGTCATATTTGTTGTGAAAATTGTTGGTAATTTATTAATTTGTCTTGAATAAATTAAATCGTATAATTCTGCAATATATTTTTTACCTAAAAATTCAACGCCTAAATCATCTATTATTAAAACCGGGACTTCCTTTATAAATTCAATAAATTCTCTATTTTCTTCATCAAAAGAACCTAGCTTTAATGAAAGTTCATTAGATGAAATGAATTTTACATATATTGATCTATCTAAAAATAAATTACCAATCGAAAGTGCAATATAAGTTTTACCAACTCCAACTTCTCCCATTAACAAATAGTTTGAATATTTATATTCTTTATTATTTGTAAAGGCATCAACTAAAATTTCTGCACTTTTCTCAATCATACGTACAATTTCTCTATTACTTATATTAATATTATTTTTTTCATCTACACTATTATCATACAATATATAGTCTAAATTTTCAAAACGATACTTATTAAAAAGATCACGATATGGATCATTCTCATACATAACCTTTTTAAATATTTTGTTATAACATATACATTTTTTCCCTTCTACAGTTGTACCTGTATCTTTGCATATATCACAACAATATTTTGAGGGAAGTTTTATATTATGTGTATTTATAAAATCTTTCCTTTTTGATATGGCTATATCAATTTGGCTATCAACTTCTTTTTCTTCATTTCTTAATTTATTCTTGGCTTTAATTATATATAGTTTTACAAGATCCTTATCTATGTTTGCAAGTATAGGATAATTTCTATATATTTTTTTTATCTCATCATTGTATATACGTGTAGCCCTATTTTGTATCAATGAATACTCTGTTAATATTTTATTACTAATAACTTTATCTAACTTCATTCCAGTTCCTTGACATTAAACGGCCTAGCTCTTTTCCATAATCAATTTCTCTCTTTTTATAACTATATACGCCTGCTTGTGTTTGAGCTTTATCTATATTTTTTGTATTATTAGATACCCTAGCCTTATCTTTTTTCAACTTATCATTATCATATATCTGGTCAATCTCAGTTATACCATCTTTTTTCCAATTATTTAATATCCTATCGACATAGTTTAAATTTCCATGTCCCAAATTTCTAATTGAGCGTTTACAGGCTTCTATTACCATATCTATACTAAACATATCTAACCATTCAGTAAATTTCTCCTTATGTTCAGGAGTTATCTTTCCTGGCAATCCAAGATTTTTCATTATTGAAAAATACTCAGCATTCCATATAGAATTCTTTATCTTTGCCTCTTCAACAGTTCTTATCTCACTATTAGCCCAATCTAATGCAATTTTAATCATATATGACAAATTATTATTATTTTTTGATATGCACTGTTCTATCAAATATTCGATAAGATTAACATCAAATTTTAAAACTTTATACATGTAAAGTAAAAAATTTAGCTCTCTATTACTTAGTGTTCTTTGAATATAATATTCATACTGACGAACTAAAACTGCTAACTCATTATTTTCTTTTAGTTCATTTAATTCATTTACATTAAATGATACATCTTCAAATCTTGGTATTTTAGAAATATGTTCTTTTTCTTGCTCATCATTAATAAAGGTATATCTCTTATAGTCAATATTTTCTGAATATATCTCATCTTTTCTAATCATATTATATTCATCAGTTGGCTTCGTATTTACACTATTCCTATTTTCTATAGCATTTTCTATATCTTCTACAACTTCTAGTTTAATAGGTTCTCCCGAAGCTGAATATATTACATTTATAAGGCCTTCTTTTTGCCAATATTCAAATGCTCTTATAACCTTCTTTACACTAATTTCAAGTTTATTTGCTATTTCATCTATACTAATTTTTTGTTCACTTTCTCCATTTATTCTGATTAAAAGGAGATACACTTTAACAAATTCACCATCTGCTTTTTCTAAAAAATTATCTATAAATAAATTATTTACTTGTGTATACTGGCTTTTTTTCTCTCTAAATAAGACGAAACCAGTCTTTAATTGTGTGTTAAGCATAATAAACTCCCTATTGATTTCTTCTTAGTTCATTATAACATAATTAAATTTTATTCTATTCACAAGATTAATAACATTTTATCCACATTCTACTTTTCATAGCTTATTCCCATAAGGTCTTTGGCTAATTTATCAATATCTCCACCGCCCATTGCCATTGCAATATCACCACTTTCGGCCTTAGTAAGTATTAAATCTTCTGCCTCAGAGAAACTATCAACATTATATGATTCTACTCCAAGTTTTATTAAAATATCATATATATCTTTTGAATAAATATTGTAGGTGTTTATTTCTCTAGCAGCATAAATAGGTGTCAAAATCACTGCATCTGCAAATGATAGTACATTTGCAAATTCATATAAAAATTCTTTAGTCCTACTATATGCATGCGGTTGAAATATAACCCATAATTTTTTAGGATTTAAATGCCTTGCAGTTTCTATAGCAAACTTAATTGCCGTCGGATGGTGAGCAAATTCACTGATAATCTTAACCCCACCTATACTACCCATTACCTCAAATCGTCTTTTCGTACATTCAAAATTTTCCAAGGTAGTTTTAATAATACTTATATCTATTCCATATTCATATCCAACCGCTATAGCTGCCAATGCATTACTTACATTATATTTCCCTATAGTATTAAGTATTATATTGCTTATAAAATTATTATCTATGTAGAGATCAAATTTTATTAACTTATCATCTATGATAGTTATATTTTTTGCAACATATTTTGATTGATCTTCTATTCCAAATGTTATTAACTCAGCATCTTCTGTAGCAAAATATTGAATATCCTTAATAGAACTATTTATAACTAACTTACCACCTTTTTTTATGTTATTACAATATAGTCTAAATGAATTTCTAAAATCTTCTTCATCCTTAAAAAAGTCTGTATGATCTAATTCACAATTCAAAATTACTGCACAATCTGGATAAAAAGATAAAAAGCTATTTGTGTATTCACAAGCCTCTGTTATAAAACAATCTTTACTACCAATTCTAAAATTACTATTAATACTAGGCATTATACCACCAACACTAATGGTTGGATCAATGCCTGCATTAAGAAATATATCGCTTATCATAGATGTAGTAGTAGTCTTTCCATGTGTACCAGAAATACCAATTGAATACTTATAATTATTCATGATAGATCCTAAAAATTCTGCTCTAGTAAGTATTGGTTTTTGCATTATTTCTGCTGTAATTAACTCAGGGTTATCTCTCTTTATTGCAGCCGAATGTACTACCAAATCAATATTGCTCTTTATATTGTCTTTATCTTGTCCATAATATATGACTGCACCTTTTTTTTCTAAATCTACAGTAAGGTCGGATCTTGCTGAATCTGAACCATATACTTCAAACCCTTCTTCAAGCATTAAAGTAGCAAGTCCACTCATACTTATTCCTCCAATGCCTGAAAAAAATATCTTTTGTTTTTTACTAAAATCAAATTTTTCCATATTCCCAAAAATCTAGCCCTACTTAGTAGGGCCTATCTGTAACTTCTCATCAAAATATCTTCTTAAATCATCTATTTTGATTCTTACCTGTTGCATAGTATCTCTATCTCTTATAGTAACACAGCCATCTTCTTCTGATTCAAAATCATAAGTTATACAAAATGGTGTTCCTATCTCATCTTGTCTTCTATATCTTTTACCAATATTACCTCTATCATCAAATTCACAGTTAAAATATTTTGATAGGTCCTCATATATTTTAAAAGCATTATCAGATAATTTTTTAGATAAAGGTAGTACTCCTACTTTTACTGGCGCTATAGCAGGATGAAAATGTAGAACAGTCCTAACATCTCCATCTTCTAATTCTTCCTCATCATAAGCAGAACATAAAAATGCAAGAGTAACTCTGTCTGCCCCTAATGATGGCTCTATTACATATGGTACATATTTTTCCTTTTTTTCATCATCAAAATATGTTAAATCTTCTTTCGAAACTTCCATATGTCTGCTTAAATCATAGTCTGTTCTATCTGCAATTCCCCAAAGTTCTCCCCATCCAAATGGAAATAAAAATTCAATATCTGTCGTAGCCTTTGAATAAAATGATAATTCCGCCTGATCATGATCTCTCACTCTAATTTCATCTTCATTTATCCCTAGATTTTTCAACCAATTTATGCAGAACTCTTTCCAATATGCAAACCAGTCAAGATCTGTTCCTGGCTCACAGAAAAATTCAAGTTCCATCTGTTCAAATTCACGAGTTCTAAATGTGAAATTACCAGGTGTTATTTCATTTCTAAAAGATTTACCTATCTGACCTATTCCAAATGGAATTTTTTTTCTAGATGTTCTTTGAACATTTTTGAAATTTACAAATATTCCCTGTGCAGTTTCTGGTCTTAAATATATAGTATTTTGAGTATCCTCTGTAACACCTTGGAATGTCTTAAACATTAAGTTAAATGATCTTATTCCTGTAAAATCATGTGCGCCACAAGTAGGGCAAGGTATATGGTTTTTCTCAATATATCTTTCCATCTCAGCTTGTTCCCAAGCATCAACTGAACCATCGATTTCTATACCATTGTCTTTAGCATAATCTTCTATAATCTTGTCTGCTCTAAATCTTTCATGACATTTTTTACAATCCATAAGAGGATCACTAAATCCTCCTAAGTGTCCAGAAGCAATCCACGTCTGAGGATTCATAAATATTGCACAATCAACCCCAACATTATACTGATTCTCCTGAATAAATTTTTGCCACCAAGCTTTTTTTACATTATTCTTTAATTCTACACCTAAATTACCATAGTCCCATGTATTAGCAAGACCACCATAAATTTCTGATCCTGGATATACAAATCCTCTACTCTTTGCTAAAGCAACTATCTTATCCATGGTTTTTTCCATATCATTGCTCCTATCTTATATTTTTTAACTCATCATACCAATCAAATACATTTAATGTCTTAAAATCATAGTTTATAGTTTTCTTAAAATACTTCTCAATAATATTAATAAACTCATTATGATATGCAGTATCTAGTCTGAAACTATAAACATCTGTTGTTTTTGCTCTTATAATATAATCCATTGCCTTCAATGTTGCAAGGTTTAATTCTATACCATTTCTTTCAACTAATCCGTTTTTTTCAATACTAAAAAGATATTTCTGCCTTTTTTCTATTTTATTACCTGTATCAAGATATGCTTGAAAATTAGGATATTCACCCATAAAAACTAATGATTTCAACTCAAAAATTGCCCTTTGTAATTTCAATGGTATGAGTCCCTTTTCAAGAACTTGAAAAGTTCTATATAGAAATTTTAAGCTCTGAGTTTCATTATTATTTTCTCTTGTATAATAATTAACTATATCCAAAAAATACATACCATAATTAGTTTTATTTATATCATGAAATATATCTTCAAAATAATTAATTACTTCCATATCAATAACGGAATAACTTGAACCTCCACGGTACAATTTAAATTTCGCACAAACAAACTCACGGGAACAACCTATAAAACGACTATTTATTCTTCTTGCAAACTTTATAAACGCACTTATTCTACCAATATCTTTTGTTAAAATTACTATTCTTTTATCATAATCGCCTGTAGGCATAACCGAAGTTATTATTCCCGTTGTTTCAATTTCATTCATCTTGATTATATCCGTAATTCTTTATTAAGAAATCACTATCTCTCCAATCTTTCTTAACTTTAACCCATAACTTAAGATTAACTTTTGATGTCAAAAGATGCTCAATATCTGATCTGGCTTCTTGACCTATTTTCTTTAGCATGCTTCCTTGTTTACCAATAATCATCCCCTTATGAGAAGCTTTCTCACAAATAATTGTTGCGTCAATATCCCATAGATTTCTATTGTTCCTACGTTTCATCTGATCTATATAAACTGTTACTCCATGAGGCAATTCGTCATTTAAATTATTCATTGCTTTTTCTCTGATATATTCAGAAATAATCTGTCTGATCGGTTGATCAGTAATTGTATCTTCATCATAAAATGGATGTCCTTCAGGTAAATACTTATAAATATAATCAACAAGTTCTTCAACATTGTATCCAGTTAATGCTGATAATGGAAATATTTCGTCTAATTTACAACGTTTTGAATACAAATCAATAACCTTAAGAACCTCATCTTTTTGGATAGTATCAACTTTATTAATTACTAAAATCTTAGGTACATCAACACTGTTTAATTCTTCAAGGACCTTTTCATCGCCAGTTCCAATGAAGTCATTTGGTTCAACAAGCCATAATATTAAATCAACATCTCTTACAGCACGTTTTGCAACACTTACCATAAAATCACCAAGTCTTGTTTTTGACTTATGTAATCCTGGTGTATCTACAAAGACAATCTGTCCTCTGTTATCATTATATACAGTTTGAATTCTATTCCTAGTTGTTTGTGCCTTATCTGATATTATAGCAATCTTTTCACCTATTATTCGATTCATTAAAGTAGATTTTCCAACATTTGATCTACCTATAAGAGCTACAAATCCTGACTTCATTATAAACTTCTCACCTTATCAAACATTTCTTTATTTTCCTGTATCTTAGTTTCATTTCCAATTACACATAATGCTTCTGATTCTAATATAGCTTCTATATACCTGTAACAATTTTTTATATCTTCACTTGTACATTCAAGTAATTCAGTTCTTTCTTTTTGTACATCTTCATGTGTAACCCCTGCAAAATAATTATTTAATGCCATTGATCCATATAGGTAAGATGATACTGGTGTATCAAATTTGTTCAGTGAACCAATAATATATTTAAGCATTCTATCTTCATCAACATCAAACTGTTTTAACCATTCTGGCAGTGCTTCATAAACTTCATTTGTTTCAGTTAAATTAGGATCTCTATAGGATGCTAAATATCCTATTCCAGAAGCAGTAAAGTTACTCATACATCCATATGCACCACCTCTAACTCTTACATTCTCCCACAAATATTCATAAGATAATATGGTCCTAAGTACATTCAAAACTCCTGAATATTCAAGCCCCTTGTCTTTAAAATTACCAACTCTAGTAACAAATTGAATCTGTGAAGGGATTTTTATTCCAGTTTTCTTATCATCTAATACCTTTGTCCAGTTCTTAGATTTATTTATTCCAGTATTTAATTTTCCAACAATATTACTGCAAATATTAATAAATTCATTATTATCTTCTTTTGATCCTGTAAAATCAAGCGTTAAATTATCCTTTAGTAAAATACTATCAAGAATATTTTTTAGGCTATTTAGATAATCTCTTCCTATATTATCAAAATTAACTAAAACCTCATTGATTTCATCATATAAACTAACACCTTCAATACAATCTAGCACATATAACCCCGGAGATATACTAGCACCTGCCCTTATATAAGTAGCAACATGTCCTGATTCTTTAATAACATTTTCAATATCAAGTTTGAAGTTTAACATTATTTCTTTAAATCTTTGTACATCTTCAAACTTAGTATCAAATAAAATTTCTTTTACAATATCAATTGCTTCTTTCATATTTTTAGATATTGAATTTACAAATACATTAAAGAATACTCTTGTTTTTCCTTCTTTTGTTATTACTTGACTTATGTATGTTTGTAGCTTTCCTGTTGTTAAATTTATTTTATTTTTAAGTTCTTTATAATCACTGTTATTTGTTTCAAGTTTTCCTAATAATCTACTTAAAACTGCTAGCTTCTTAGGACATATATCATCATTTATTTCAAAAACTAATTTCATATATGATATCCCATTAGTTTGATAATCATGATATACACATTCTACACCATTATTATTTTTAACATCTATTTTTAATTTTTTTGCTTCTTTGTCTAAATCTTCTCTATCAAGCCTTGGTAGCTTATCTAAGTCTTCTTTTCTTGTAGGTTCAATTTGGAACTTTAATAGACTCTTATTTTGTTCAATTAATTCTTCAATTTCTTCTTTAGATAAACTTTCTTTATACTCTTTTAACTCTTGTCTTATTTTTTCTTCTACCTCATCATTGTATCCATGTTTTGGTGTAGCCTCAACTAGGGATTTAAATGAGTTATCAATAATCATTTCTTTTACAAAATCTTCGAAATAGCTTGTTTTAGTCAACTCTTTAAGCTCATCAAAAATATGTAATTTATCTAAATATATGAAAGCATTATCATTGTTATATAATATGCCCTTAAACATATCAAGCATATATATAAGCCCCTTAGGTGTTGCGCCAAACTCACTTTCTCTATAGGCAAATTCTTTTCTATTAATAGCTCCTAGTATAGAAGTTTTATCAAATCCAGCATTTATTTCATCCATAATAAGCTTGTTAAGCAATTGTTCAAATTCTTTTAAACTATCTACTTTACAATTACTTGCCATAATTTCAATAACCATCTGATTCAATTCAGAAACTACATTTGCACTAATATCTGATGCGAATCCAGATGCTATTAAATTTTTCCTAATATTACTTGCAGGAGAATTAATTAATTCATAAGCCACTATTTCTGCTGTTATATATTTTTTTACATCATTATTTTTCCCTATAACAACAGAATAAGTATAATAACCTTTTCCTTCTCTATCATCTTCTTTAGATATTGAATAATTTACTGATGAATAATGAGTACTATCAAATGGCTTTTGATCTTTTATTGTTGAATCAATCACTTTTTTATCAAATTTATTTAAGTAATTATCAGCAATATACTCAAGTCTTTCAGCTACATCAACATCACCATATAAATATATATAAGAGTTTGATGGATGGTAAAATTGACTATGAAAACCTAAAAATTCTTCATAACTCAATTCAGGTATATGGTTTGGATTTCCCCCTGATGATACCCCATATACTGTATCAGGTAACATTACTTCGGATGATTTTTCAGAAAGTACATTTTCTGGAGTTGAATATACACCTTTCATTTCATTATATACGACTCCATTATAATAAATTTCATCTTCTGGATTCTCTAAATGATAATGCCACCCTTCTTGTAAAAATATTTCTTTTTTATCATATATGTTTGGGAAAAATACTGCATCTAAATATACATCCATTAAATTTTTAAAGTCTTTGTTATTTGTACTAGCAACAGGATATATTGTTTTATCTGGGTATGTCATTGCATTTAAAAATGTATTTAACGATCCTTTAACAAGCTCTACAAATGGATCTTTAAGTGGATATTTCTTAGATCCACAAAGAACTGAATGCTCAAGAATGTGTGCAACCCCAGTAGAGTTCTTTGGTGGTGTTCTAAACCCTACACAAAAAACTTTATTATCATCATCATTGCTAATAACAATAGCTTTAGCTCCCGTTTTCTCATGTGTATATACAAATCCTTCTGAATTTATATCATCTATTTTCCTTGAATAATCTAATTTATAACCTTTTATATTCATATGAATCCTTTCTGTTTTCTTTTATGCTATGATACTATATATAATTAATTATGTATAGTTCTCTAAATCAAAAATAGAAATCTGATTTGTTTCTGGTAAGCCTTCTAATATGCCTAATTCACTCATTACTTCAATACATGTATTCGATAATTTACATCTATTTTTCAAATCATTTTTTGATATAAATTTAACTTTATTAGCCTCTTCAACAATTAAAGCTGCTGCCTTATCGCCAACACCTTCAATCACTGATAATGAAGGCATAATCTTGCCATCGAATATTTTAAACTCCTTATGATGAGCCTTATATAAGTCAATTTTTGTGAATTCAAATCCTCTTGCATAAAATTCTTGTACAATAAGCATATCTTTTAATGTATCTTTTTCTATCTTTGATGGATTTTTTATTTCTTTAATTCTTCTTATTTCGCTTTCTAGTTTTGCTTTACCTAAGCACATAAGTTTATAGTTAAATGCACTTGCTCTTATACTAAAAAATGCTGCATAATATTCTAGTGGATAATAAACTTTAAAAAATGCAATTCTATATGCCATCATTACGTACGCAACTGCATGCGCTTTAGGAAACATATATTTTATCTTATTACACGACCATATATACCATTCAGGTATATTATGATTTCTGATTTCTTCTTCCCATTCTGGTTTAAGACCTTTACCTTTTCTAACACTCTCCATTATTGTGAATGCTAATTCTTGATCTAATCCCATTGCAATAAGAAAAGTCATTATATCATCTCTTGTACATATGCATTCAGATATTGTCGCCTTCCCACTATTAATCAATTCCTGAGCATTACCAACCCACACATCAGTTCCATGACTTAATCCTGATATTTTTAATAAATCAGTAAAATTTTTGGGTTTTGTATCTATAACCATATTAATTGTAAAATCTGTACCAAATTCTGGTATTCCTCTACATCCAACCTTACATCCAAGAATATCTTCTGAACTAATTCCTAATGCTTCTGGAGAATGAAAAATACTCATTACCTTAGGTTCATCAAAAGGCACTGTTTTCGCATCAATTCCTGTTAAATCTTCAAGTCTTTTTATCATTGTCGGATCATCATGCCCTAGTATATCAAGCTTAAGCAGGTTATGATCAATTGAATGGTAGTCAAAATGTGTAGTTATAATATTACTATTTTCATCATCTGCTGGTCTTTGAATAGGTGTAAAAGAATATATGTTTTCTCCCTTAGGAAGTACTATGATTCCACCCGGATGTTGTCCCGTAGTCTTTTTAGCACCACTAACCCCCAGTGCCAATCTTTCAATCTCACATTTTCTCTTACTTATTTCATTTTCTTCTAGATATCCCTTAACATATCCAAATGCTGTCTTATCTGCTACAACAGAAATGGTTCCAGCCCTAAATGTTTGTCCTTTACCAAATATATTTTCAGTTTCCTTATGTGCTCTTGCTTGATATTCACCCGAAAAATTTAAATCAATATCTGGCTCCTTATTACCTTTAAACCCTAAAAAGGTTTCAAAAGGTATATCAAATCCCTCTTTTTTTAATTTTGTTCCACAAACTGGACAAATTTTATCTGGCAAATCACAACCACATATACCAATATTTTCTTTTATATCCTTTGAGTTAAATTCATTATAGTGACAATTTTCACAATAGTAATGAGGTTGCAAAGGATTTACTTCTGTAATACCAGCCATTGTAGCGACAAATGACGATCCTACAGATCCTCTCGATCCAACAATATAACCATCGTCGTTAGATTTTTTCACTAGCTTTTGTGCAATTATATACATTACTGCAAACCCATTTCCAATGATTGAGTTTAACTCTTTTTCTAGCCTATTTTTTACAACATCTGGTAAATTTTCTCCATAGATACTATGTGCTTTATCATAACAAATTCGTCTTAGTTCTTTATCTGAATCCTGTATTATTGGTGGGCACTTATCTGGTCTAACCGGACTTATATTCTCTATCATATCATTTATTATATGAGTATTATATATAACTATTTCCCTAGCTACATTAGCTCCAAGAAATGAAAATTCATCAAGCATTTCTTTTGTGGTTCTAAAAAATAATGGTATATCTTGTTTTAATGTTTTTTTATCGCCATATTTAATTATTTTCCTATATATCTCATCTTCTTCATCAATAAAATGTACATCTCCCGTTGCTACTATGATTTTATTGTTATTCTTTGCATATTCAATAATTTTTCTAATGTGTTCTTGAACCTTATCAATACTATCAAATCTTTTATTATCAGCTAAGTATATACTAGGAGGCTGTACCTCTACATAGTCATAAAATTTAAGCAGCTCTTCTATCTCAGCTTCACTTGTATCTTTTAATATTGCTTGTTGTAGTTCTCCATCTATATTACCAGTTCCAATAAGAATACCTTCTCTATACTCATTTATTAAAGTCTTTGGCAATTTAGCATTAACTCTAAAGTATTTCAAATGAGAAATAGACACCAATGTGTATAGATTAATTCTTCCTATATCATTTTTAGCAAGTAATGTTGCATTAAAAGGGTACATCATTTTTTTGTCTTCTGCGTTTATACCCAACTTTTTATTTAAATCTTCAAGTTTTTCACAACCTTCATTTTTAGCAATATTTAATAAATTAATTAATACTTCTGCAGTTGCCTTAGCATCATCATTTGCTCTATGTGCATGTTTTAAATCAATCTTAAACTTTTTTGCTAGAGATCCCAATTTATGATTTTTTATATCTTTTATTAGCCTTCTAGAAAGAAGCAGCGTGTCTAATACACAGTTATTTATAGAAAGCCCTAAGTCTTCTGCATTCTTTCTTATAAAACTCATATCAAAAGATGCATTATGCGCACAAAGAGGTACATCTCCACAAAATTCAAGAAATCTTTTTAATACCTTATCTATGGTATCAGCGGGTATTAAATCATCATCGGTAATCTTGGTTAAATTTATGATTTCATAAGGAAGTGGTCTTTGAGGATTGATAAACTCTTGAAAAACTTCACCTGTAAGTGCTCCATTTTTTATTTTTACTGCACCTATTTCAATGATTTTATCATATTTTGCACTAAATCCCGTAGTCTCAATATCAAAAATTACCATTTCATCATCTATACTTGCATCTATTGGATTACTTATAAAATTAACTTGATCATCTACCATATTAGCTGACATTCCATAAATGACCTTAAAATCATCAAGTTGTTTTGCTGCATTCATAGCATTTGGAAACCCATGAACGACACCAAAATCAGTTATAGCAATAGCCTTATGCCCCCATTTATAAGCTCTATTTATAAGATGTTTAATATCACAGACAGCTTCCATTTTACTCATTTTAGTATGAGCACATAGCTCTATTCTTTTTATTTCCTCATTATCAGTTTTGTCACTTCTGAAACTATCAATTAACTGAATATTCTTTATTGAAACATATTTAAACTCTCTATCAAATTCATCAATATCACATCTACCAGTCACTCTTAGAAAGTTACCTTTTGACAATATTTTAAATGCATAGTCAAAATCTTCATCCTCTATAAACAACCTACCAACTATACTATCTGTAAAATCGGTCATACTTATAACAAATAAATGTAGTCCAGACCTTAATTCCCTAATATCAGTATTAAGTATGCTTATATCAACTGTATAATTACCAGGAATGTTTCCAATATCTATGATTTTAGTTGTTTTTGAATCTATATTATCTTTAATAAGCTTAGAGAATTTTGTGTTTTTCTTTTTAGTACTTTTATTTTCAGTGTCCATACTTATGGTTTCAAGTGTGTTGACATCTATATTATCTTTCTTAACATCCTGCGTAACTTTTTTCTCTTTTGGAATATTTATCATATCCATTTTGATAGTTGTTGATCTATGTTTTTCCCCTTCCATATCAACTAGTTCAAATTTTATAATTATAATTTTCCCAAATTTATCAGAAAATATCTTTTCAATGAGATATTTAAATCTTTCAAGCCTTATTTCATAAGCATATAAATTAGGAACTTTTGCAACCCATTGCGTATCATCATAAAAATCAAATGCTGCTTCTGTAAATAATTTATACATAAGCAGCCCTTCTTTTTTTAGTTCAATAGCAATATCTTCTTTAACAGCTTCAAATATCTGAATAGAAGAATAATTTGATTTAAGGTTATATCGAGGTATTATGTTAATTCCAATTTTATATTCGCTTGTCATTATTTTTTCGAGATTTATAAAATCTTGTCTTAATATTAATGTATTTGATATTATATAGATATTTAATAAATTATCATTTTTTTTAATTTTCTCAACATATATATTATCTACTAAGCTAATTTGGTAATCATTTAGTTTTAATGTATGGAATACTTCACCAAACTTTTTAACCATTAATCCTCCCAGTTTAAAATCTCTTTCTTGAGTTCTTCGAGCATGTCTTCTTCTCTAACTTTTTTTAATATTTCGCCCTTTTTAATTATAACTCCTATTCCATTTCCACCTGCTATTCCTATATCTGCTTCTTTTGCTTCGCCAGGTCCATTAACAACACACCCCATAACAGCAACTTTTATATTTTTTTCAATGCCATCAAGGTATGCCTCTACCTTATTAGCTAAGTTTATCAAATCTATTTGAGTTCTTCCACATGTAGGACATGAAATAATCTCAGGTCCAAACTTTCTTAAACCAAGTGTTGAAAGAATTTTTTTTGCACAATATATTTCTTCTATTGGATCTCCGGTTAATGAAACCCTTATAGTATCCCCTATCCCCTCATATAGTAGTATACCAAGTCCAATTGAAGACTTTATAGTTCCGCTTTTTACTGTACCTGACTCTGTAATACCAATATGAATCGGATAATCTACCATACTTTTTAATAATTTATGCGCTTTAATAGACATCAAAACATCCGAAGACTTTATTGATATAACAATATTATCATAATCAAATTTTTCAAATATCTTTATCTCATGAATAGCGCTATCTACTAGTCCTTCGGCTGTAACTTTTCCATATTTATTCAATATCTCCTTTTCTAAGGATCCAGAATTTACTCCAATTCTTATAGGTATATTTTTCCTTTTAGCTGCGTCTATTACAGCTTTTATCCTGTCTTCACTACCTATATTCCCTGGATTTAGGCGAAGTTTATCCACACCATTTTCAATAGCCATCAATGCAAGTTTATAGTCAAAATGAATATCAGCAACTAAGGGTATATTTATATTTTTTTTAATATCTATTAATGCTTTAGCTGATTCACGATTTGGAACAGCAACCCTTATAATTTCACATCCTGCTTTTTCTAGATCATGTATCTGTTTAATAGTTCCTTCAATATCTGATGTTCTTGTATTACACATCGATTGAATTAATACTGGATTATTACCACCTATAACTTTATTGCCAATTGATATTTCTCTTGTTTTCATAACAGCTCCAATTAATTATAGATTATTTATTTGTACAACCTCTATGAAATAAGCAACCTTTTCACAAGAATTAATTGCATCTTCAAATGCTTGAATTAACTCCTTCCTTGGTAAAACATTAAATATATTACCTTCGCCCTTTTCGAAAAGCTCAGTCAATCCATCTAAATATATTTCATCAGCTATACTTTCTATTTTCATAGCGCAATGAATTAAATCATTTATTTCTTCATTGATTTTAAAATTTTCTAGTTCATCAATAACTTTTGCTACAGCATCAACTACCTTATTCAATATATCTAATTGTTTGTATGTTATTTTATCGAATGTTCTTAAATTATAGATTCTTATAAGTTTAAATATTTTTTCTATTGAATCTATTACATCTTCCATCAATTTTGATAATTCCATTATATCTTCTCGTTCAAAAAGTGGTATAAAATCTTTTAGAAGATGTTTTATCATATCTCTTCTTAGATCATCAGCAGTACTTTCAACATTATGCATTAATTCATAATGTTTTTTCATATCAAGATCACTTATGTTTGTAATGGCATAATTTAACATATCTCTTTCTTGCATACACCATGCCATAATTGTTTGAAAATAATCTACATAATCATATCTATTATCATTCTTCATTAATCTATATTCTCCATAATAAAATCTTTAATCCCTGCTATTGCATCTCTAAAATAATAGTATAGTAAACTTTTATACTTTATATCCTCTGCTGGATATGCAATTGCTTCTTTGCCTTTTTTATTAGCTAAATATAGTGCTCTATTTATATGAAACTTTTGGGAAACAATAACAAATGTGCTAAATTCAGGAAAATTTTCTAAATTCTTAATTGATGCTGATGTATTAATACCATTTCTATCAGCAACAATATCATTCTCAGGAATACCTCTTCCAATAGCATATTCAATCATCACATTTACTTCATTGTAATAAAACTCTTGCCCATCTCCACTCATAATAAGTTTATCAACCTTTGATTCTTTATATAGTTCAATTCCTGCATCCAGTCTATCTTTTAGCATTGGTGATGGCTCGTTATTAGATACTGAAGCTCCTAATATTAATGCTGCATCATATTTTTTATCAATATCATATATGGAATTATATACTTGTTTGTTAGTACTAATCCTTATATATGCAATAATAGATATGAAAAATAAACAAATTATAGAAATAATAATTACAAATATTTTTAATATCTTAACCATATTTTAATTATACCTCATTTTTAATATCTCCTTGTCTATAATACCATAAAAGCTCATTAAATACGATACTACACAATAATTACATAATACTACACAATAATTACATAATTAAAAGTAATTATTTTAAAATTGAAAAAGCATGCTATTAATGATAAACTTATATTGAGGTGAAAATAATGGATATATTAATTGAGAAACGTGACGGTCGTCTAGAACCTTTATCTGTTGAAAAGACTAAGAAGATGGCCGCCTTTGCTTGCTTGGGACTTGATGATTGTGATCCCCTTGAACTTGAAATGGATGCAAAAATCCAATTTAAAGATAGGATGACAACAAAAGCCATCCAAAAGATTTTAATACAAGCAGCTATTGAAAAAGTAATACAAAAAACTACCGACGAGAACGGTCAAGTAATAAATAAAATGAATCAAAATTGGCAGTACGTTGCTGCAAGATTATATCTATTTGATCTTTACAAAGAGGCTGCTATCAATAGAAAATATAAGGCTTTTGGATATGGTAACTTCAACCATTTAGTTGATACACTAACTGAAATAGGTGGATATGGCAAATTCATAAAAGCCAGCTATTCAGATAAAGAAATAGAGGAGCTTGGAGATTATATACAACCAAAGCGTGACTATTTATTTAACTATGAAGGCGTAAAATTATTATCTGAGCGTTATCTTGTTAAAGGATATAATAGAGAAATATATGAACTTCCACAAGAACGTTTTATGATAATCGCAATGCATCTTGCTATAAATGAGGGAGAAAATAAGTTAAAATTTGCTAAAGAATTTTATGATCTGATGAGTAATCTTAAAATGACTGTAGCTACTCCAACCTTGGCAAATTCAGGTACACCATTCCATCAGTTATCTAGTTGTTTCATTTCTGGTGTTGGCGATAATCTTTGGTCAATTTATGATGTCAATAATAAATTCTCACAAGTTTCTAAACATGGAGGTGCTTTAGGAATATATCTTGGAAAGGTTAGAGCGCTAAATAGTGATATACGAGGATTTAAAAATGCTTCTGGTGGTGTAATCCCTTGGGTAAGACTTTATAATGACACTGCTGTTGCTGTTGATCAATTAGGTAAACGTAAGGGTGGTGCTACTGTAACTTTAGATATATGGCATAAAGATTTATATGAATTCATCGATATAAGAACTAATAACGGAGATGATAGAAGAAAGGCTCATGATATCTTCCCTTCTGTCTCAATCCCAAACATCTTTATGGAAAGATTAAAAAATAGAGAGAATTTTTCTTTATTTGACCCTCATGAAATCTCTGTAAAGATGGGATTTAATCTTGAAGATTATTATGATGATGGAGATAATAAAGAATTTACCGCTAAATATATTGAATGTGAAAATAATAGTGATTTAACAAGAATAGAAATTTCTGCATTAGATATAATCAAAAAAATAATGAAGTCTGCTGTTGAAACAGGTACTCCTTTTATATTCTTTAGGGATACCGTTAATTCTCTTAATCCGAATAAGCATGCTGGCATGATATATGCTTCAAATCTATGTCATGAAATTGCACAAAATGTTGGATTTACTGACTTAGTTTCTACTGAAAGTGAAAATGATGAAATTATAACAAAAACAAAAATCGGAGATATGGTTACATGTAATCTTAATTCCATAAATCTTGGTAAGGTTACAAGAGAAGAATTAGAATATAATATATCTTTACAGATAAGAATGCTTGATAACGTTATAAGCCTTAACCAATTCCCTGTAAAGGAAGCTGAAATTACATCAAATAAATATAGGGCTATAGGCTTAGGTACAAGCGGATATCATCACTACTTAGTTAATCATGGAATAAAGTGGGAAACTGATGAACATATTGAAGAAGCAGATAAGTTATTTGAAGATATAAACTACTATGCGATAAAAGCTTCAATGGAATTAGCTAAGGAAAAGGGAAGTTATCCAACTTTCAAAGGTTCTGAGTGGGATACAGGTAAATACTTTGAAAGACGTGGATATACTTCTGAGAGATGGTTAAAACTTAAAGAAGATGTCCATAAATATGGTATGCGTAATGGATATTTGATAGCTGTTGCACCAACTGGTAGTACATCTAATATTGCCAATACAACAGCAGGAATTGATCCAATATTTAAAAAATTCTTTATAGAAGAGAAAAAAGGTAACTTTATACCAAAAACTGCTCCTGATCTATCTGAAGCAAATTTCTGGCTTTATAAAGAAGCTCATACAATTGATCAGCAATGGAGCATAAAAGCATGTGCTACTCGCGGCAGACATGTTGACCAAGCACAATCATTTAACCTTTACATAACTCCAAATATGAATGCCAAGGAAATATTAGACCTTTATATAAGTGCTTATGAAAAAGGACTTAAAACTATTTATTACATAAGAAACCAGTCACTTGAGATGGATGAATGTACAAGCTGTTCAAGTTAGGAGGAATATGGAAAAGAAAAAAATCTTTAATGAAAATGGATTAAGAGGAACTCAAAGTATTATAGATGGTAATACTACTAATTTAAGAGAGTGGAACAGAATTAAATATGATTGGGCAAATGTACTTTATAGAACAATGCTTAATAACTTTTGGATTCCAGAAGAAATTGCTTTGAATGAAGATGTTAAGCAATTTCCTTATCTTACATCAGGCGAAAGAAATGCTTTTGACAAAATAATTTCTTTCTTGAATTTCCTTGATTCTATTCAAAGTGAAAACTTACCAAATGTTTCTAGATATATTACAGCACCTGAGGTATCTTCATTATTGAATATTCAAGCCTTCCAAGAAGAAATTCATGCACAAAGTTACTCTTATATTCTTGATACTGTTACTAATCCAGTTACTCGAGATAAGATATATGATGAGTGGAGAACAGATCCAATCTTACTTGCAAGAAATAAATTCATTGCTGATATTTATCAACAATTTAGTGATGCACCAACTAAAGAAAATCTTTTAAGAACAATTTTTGCAAATTATATTCTTGAAGGTATATACTTTTATTCAGGCTTTAGCTTTTTCTACACATTAGCAAGACAAGGTAAAATGACAGCTACTGCTACAATATTTAAATATATAAATAGAGATGAAGTTACTCACTTAGTTCTATTCCAAGATATAATAAAGGAGCTTAAAAAGGAAAATCCTGAATTATTTACAGAAGAAATTGTTAATGAACTTAGGGAGATGATGAGGACTGGTGTAGAAAATGAAATCGAATGGGGTCAATATGTAACTAATAATGAAATACTTGGTATAAATAACGACCTTATAGATAGGTATATAAAATATCTATCAAATCTAAGACTTAGAGCTATCGGTATTGATATTTTATACCCTGAAAATACAGATCATCCTATGGCATGGATTGATGGATTCTCAAATATTAATAATACAAAAACTGACTTTTTTGAAGCAAAAGTTACAAACTATACAAAGGCTGCTGCTTTTGATTTCGATACACTAGAGTAATTCATAATTTAAATAATAAAGCGCTTATACATTAAATAAAATTTTATTTAATGTATAAGCGCTAATTATATTTATAGCTAATATTCATAGTTTAAGTTCATCATTTGAACTTTAACACTGTCTCCTATATTAACATTTTTATTTGGTTCATTTATAATAAAGCAATTATTACCTATTATTGTTGATAATATACTAGAACTATGTCCGTCATTATTTATAACTACATTCCCTGAATCATATCTAGCTCTTGTAAAACTTACATATTTTTTAGGTTTTAATATTCCTTCTGTAAATTTAGCATCATATATTTTGGGCATAAACGTATTATTGTTCATTTTCTTTGCTAATATCGGCCAAAAGAATACTTGAAAATTAACGATACATGCAAAAGGATTTCCTGAACAACATAAAATTATTGAATCATTTAGTTTAGCTGCTGTTACTGGTGTCCCAGGTTTTATATTTACTCCTCTAAATAATATTTTTGCATCTAAATCATCAAGAACCACAGGTAATAAGTCTTTCTCTCCAACAGATATACCTCCAGTAGTTATTATTACATCTACTTTATTACTTAATTCTTGTATAATATTTTTTATTTCATTAATATCATCATTACAATGAATAATATCTAATACATCAACTCCAAAATTTTTCAAAATAGTTGCTAATTGGTATGAAGTGCTATTATATGTTGCAGCCTCTTTATATTCCATACCTGGTTCAATTATTTCACTTCCAGTAGATAATATTATAACTTTAAGGCTAGTTAACACTTCAACTGTTTTATTACCTAAGCTCGCTAAAACACCTATGTGAAATGGACTCAAAACTTCATATTTATTAATGACCTTTTGTCCAAATTTTATGTCTTCTCCAATTTTGCAATAATTATCATAAGGTTTGCAACTCTTAAAAATACTAACTACATCCTTTCCAAAGTCCGTATCTTCCTGTTTAATAATAGCATCATAGCCTTCTGGAACCTGTGCTCCAGTCATTATTCTTATAGCTGTATTTGGTTTTGATTTAAAATTTATATTATCTCCTGCATAAACTTTTTTGTAAACTTCAAGCTTAACTGGTCTATATCTATCTGCCGATTCGACATCTATACTTCTCACCGCATATCCATCCATTGCAGACTTAGGTACAACAGGCACATTGATGTTAGAAAATATATCTCTTCCACATACTCGCCCTGATGCATTGACTATATCTATTATTTCTGTCTTATCTTGAATATCTATGCTATCACTTAATAATTTTATTGCCGAATCAATATCTATTCTCATAATTACCTATCTAAATATGCCTTTAACTTTCTACTGCCAGGCACTATCACGCCACCAACTATATTTCCAAGAGTAACAATTAAAATATTTGGTATTCCTTCTACTATCTTGTTACCAACTGACATATAATACATATTAGCAATACTATGTTCAAATCCTAAAAATACAAATACTGTTATTCCACCAAGTATACCTAAATATTTACCTAATTCATGCTGATTAAATCTAAACTCTTCTACAGCAAGAACAACTAGGATGTTACATAAAACTGCCAATAAAAATAATTTAAATGGTTGATTAACTAAGTTCACCTTTGTTTTTGCAACATTCTCTGCACTTTCCAAAAACTTTTGATTGCCACTCATTACATATCTTATCACTAATCCGAAGATAATACTACCAATATAGTTTCCAACCCATACATATATCAAAAATGGTATATATTCTTTCGAATCATTTTCAAATACGTAACCAACCTTTCCAGTAAATAAGTTATATCCCAATGTACATACTGCATACAACCCTACACAAAATAATACTGAACCAATAATTTTAGCTCCACCTAATGAACTATTATACAAAAATGCAGTTCCTCCAATCGCAATTGATATTCCTGCTAAAATTGCATAAATAAAATTTCCAACTACCTTTTTCATACATCTCCTCCAATTACATATTATAGATATTTATTTTTTCTTTAGTTGCAAAACCTATTACTGTTAAATCATATTCTTTTGCTAATTTTAATGTTTTATCTGAAGGGGCAGAACGTGACACTATTATAGGTATTCCTGCTCTAATAGTTTTCATTGCAATAGAGCTTGGAATTCTTCCACTTGTGTATACTACTGTTTTAGACAAATCTTCTCCATCAATAATTGCAGCCCCCACACATTTATCAAAAGCATTATATCTTCCTATATCTTCAGCAAAATATAAAGTTTTATCTCCCTTGCAAATCTGTACACTATGAACATTACCAGTTTTATTAAAAAGATCAGAGCCTTTTTTTAATTCCTGAAATTTTCTTATTACAACTTCTGGATCAAACTTAATTTTATTTAATTTTACTTTCTCATAATCATTATAGAACTGGTACGGAATAGCTCGAAAATCTCCGCTATCTGTTGTAACAAGAGTACTTTTATCGTTATATAATCTTTCTTTTAGCTCAATATTAGCTATACCTTTTTCCTCATTAATATCTATAGTATCGATATCTTCAAAGCTTTTAATCATACCTTCTGTATACATATATCCAATCACTAATTCTCTTAGTTTTTTAGGTATTGTAAGCAATTCTACTATAAGGTTATTATTTATATATATCGAAAATAAATATTCTTTTAGAATAATATCATTTTCTTCAACATAACCTCTGTTACTGTAATATTTTAATATGTTAATTTTCTCTATCATTTTCACTCCTAAAATTAGTCTATCACTTTATTGAATGACGTCAACCAAAGTTATAATATTAACAATCTTCTCCCTTTCTTTTACTAGAATATCAAAAAATCGTATAGTTAATTTAACTATTTCTACTAATACTTATTAAACAATTTATACTAATAATCTATGCTTTTATATAATAATACAATTTTGATTTTGTATGTTTTATATAAAAAATTTAATATATTTTATACACAACAAACAAATCTTCATTATTCTCCGTTAAGATAACGACATACATATTTGTAATAGTTGACATTTAATAAAATCATCCATAAAATTATCTTATGAAACTTTCAGAGAAATTAAGAAAACTAAGAAAAGAAAAAAATTTAACCCAGCCGGAAATGGCAGATATTATTGGTATTAATCTTCGAACTTATAAAAGCTATGAACTAGATCAAAGTAAACCTAGATATAAAAGTATTTATAAAAAAATTGCTGATTTCTACGATATTGACATAAATTATTTACTCATCGACGATAATAACTCACAAGATTTTATAATTAATACTTGTAAACAACTATTTGCAGGTGGAAGTCTTAATAGTGATGACAAGAAAGCTCTTTTTAATGCATTAAAAGAAGCATACGAAGATTCATTAAAATAACATTGACTATTTTTCTATATTTTTATATAATATAAGCAAAAAAGAGGAAAAATATGAAGTTTAATGAAAAATTAAAAGCTTTAAGATTAAGTAAAAAATTAACTCAGATAGAGCTTTCTAATATGCTTGGAATATCTATGCGTAGTTTAACCAATTATGAAAAAGGTTATACTTTCCCTAAAAGAGAAGACTTATACCTTAAATTGTCTGAAATATTTAATGTAGATATTAGATATTTAAAAGATGATAATATAGATTCTAATAGTGATGTCTATACTAGGTCAGATATACATCCAGTACTAAATCAAGTATCCTCTCTTTTTTCAGGAGGTAATATAAGTGAGAAAGATAAGGATGCTCTTATGAAAGCTATTTTGGATGTTTATTGGGAAACAAAGAATAAGCAAAATGATAAAATCATTAGTAAATAATATAATAGCAAAATATAATACTACCAATCCCGAAATTATAGCTGAAAATGAAGGAATACATATATATTATAGAAATGATTTTAAGGAATTACTTGGAGTTTATACGATAATTAACGATATAGACTGCATCTTCATAAATTCCAACTTAGATGAAAATCTTATAAAACAAGTAATTGCACATGAACTTGGTCACTATTTTTTACATAGAAATTTTGCCAAAAATAATATACTTCATGACTATGGTTTTTATGATATTTCTGGTAAAGTTGAATACGAAGCAAATATATTTGCTGCCGAACTTTTGATTCCTGATAACATTCTTGAAGAATATATTCATTCTAATTATACTATTGATGAAATTGCTTCTGATATATATACTTTACCGCAATTACTTTATATAAAATTAAATGAATTGAAGAAAACTGGTAAGAATATTAGCATACCGTATATACCTTATGGCAATTTTTTATCTAAAATAAGAGCAACATAGTATAAATTTAGATATACTATATTGCTCTTTTAATATAATTTCTACAGATTTTTCTACTTATATCAGCTTAATTTCTTTTAGATTAAAGTTTTTACTAGTTATAATCTTTGATCCTTGTGCTGTCCTTCCAAGCAAACTTATATCAGATATTTTAACTTTTTTCTTTTTACCTTTTATATCTACAAGTTCAATCATTGAATTTTGACCAACTTTATCTATAAGTATAACTTCATCATTCTCCTTTAATTTAATAAAGTTTGACTTATATACAGATATAACTAATTCCTTACCTGCCGTTCTTTTTCCTATATTATTTTTTGTAATAATAACAAATTCATCATTTTCTAATTCTGATTGTCCTAAGTATAAAAGTAATCTTTCTTCATTCCTATCAAAATTACAAAGATTTTCCAATGGAACACCTTTAGGATTTGTCTTTTTTAAAGGAATATCTGATACTTTTATCATAATTTCTCTACCCTTGCTAGTAAATAAAACTAATTTATCATCAGTTGATAGCATATATTCCCCAGATGATGATGCCTTTATATAATTATTTTCATCTATCTCTATGGCTACTTTTTCAACCTTTTTTACAACTGTGACTTTTTCAATTTCAGTATTACTTATTGAAGTTATTCTTTCTTGGCTATACTTCTTTTTTAATTCCTTAATTTCTTTTTTTATTAGTTTATTTCTATACTTATCATCTGATAATATTTTCTCACACTCTTTTATTTCATTGATAATACCTGCATATTCTTCATTTAATGCCATTATCTCTAATCCAATCAATTTAGATAATCTCATATTTAATATTGCATCTGCTTGTATTGGTGTGAAATATAATTTTTCTGCCATTTTTTTCGACTTTGCTGACTTAAAGTTTATTCCATCTGTATCTCCATTAATTAAACAGTTCTTTGCAATTGTTACATTGGGAGATCCTCTTAAAATTTCAATTATTAAGTCGATTATATCTACTGCTCTTATTAGTCCTTCCAATACTTCTTCTTTTTCTTGCAGTTGATCTAACATATATTTATATTTTCTAACTTGTATATCTTCAAGAAATTTTAAGTGAGATAATATCATTTCTTTTAATGACATTATCTTAGCTCTTCCATCTTCAATAACTAACATACTTACTGGGAAAGTATCTGTATATCTAGTTTTTGCCTCTATTAACTTCCTTACTTGATATCTATCTCCACCTTTTTTTATTTCAACTACGATTCTTATACCATTTTGATCTGTTTCATTAGAAATATCTGAAATATCACTTGTAAGTTTTTTTTCACTTAAATTTACTAAATCATCTAAAAATCTCCCCAAAGATTGCCCTAACGCTGTAGGTGGTAATCCGTCAATTACAATACAATCTTTTGAATTTTTCTTTTCATAATGAAGTGTTCCTCTAATAGATAATTTTCCAGTACCCGAGCTGTATATATTAGCAATATCATCCTTGTTGATAATTTCACATGACAATGGAAAATCCGGGCCTTGTACAATTTCATACAACTTTTCTTCCTTTATGTTTGGTTTATCTATCAGCGTACACATAGCATCTATTATCTCATTTAGATTGTGTGGTGGTATTGAAGTAGTCATACCAACTGCAATCCCCTCTGAACCATTTATTACTGCCATTGGTAATTTTGCAGGAAGAACAACAGGCTCTTTTTCAGTTTCATCAAAATTAGGCCTGAAATCAACTGTATTCTTATCAA
This sequence comes from Bacillota bacterium, assembly GCA_023420085.1. Lineage (GTDB taxonomy): Bacteria > Bacillota > Clostridia > Lachnospirales > Lachnospiraceae > JAEZWQ01. The sequence goes on along the minus strand of JAEZWQ010000025.1, from coordinate 139,191 downwards.
TATCTTTAAGATATACATCCATTGTAAATTGTTGAAGCCTTGCTTCTGTATAACGCATCGCTGCGGCTCCATCTCCCTCAACAGAACCAAAGTTTCCATGACCATCTACTAATGCTACTTTTTTCTTAAAATCTTGTTGCATTACTACTAGGCAATCATAAATGGAACTATCTCCGTGAGGATGATATTTACCCATGGTATCCCCTACTATTCTTGCTGATTTTCTATGAGGTTTTGAATAATCAAGTCCAAGTTTATGCATTGCATATATTGTTCTTCTCTGTACTGGCTTTAATCCATCTCTAATATCTGGTACAGCTCTGTCTGTAATAACACTCATCGAGTAGTCCAGATATGATTTTTGCATTTCATCACTATATTCTGTTTGAATAATATCTTTCATATCCCACCTAAATATCTATTTCTGCCTTATCTCCATTTTCCATTATAAACTTTCTTCTCTTATGTACATCATTACCCATAAGTGTCTCTGTTACTAGATTAGCTTCACTTAAATTCTCTATTGTAATTCTTTTTAACTTTCTAGTATTTGGATCGAGTGTAGTTTCTCTAAGTTCTTTAGCATCCATCTCGCCTAGCCCTTTAAATCTTTGAAGCTTAAATTTTGAATGTTTCTTTCTAAATTCATTAAGAGCCTTATCATCAAATATATATTCTTTTTTACCATTGCTTAAAGTCGCCTGATATAAAGGAGGCATCGCAATATATATATGTCCATTCATAATTAAATCTGGCATAAATCTGTAGAAAAATGTAAGTAATAGCGTATCAATGTGCGAACCATCTACATCAGCATCTGTCATAATTATTACTTTATGATATTTTAATTTTTCAATATTAAAATCTTGACCATAGCCTTCTGAAAATCCACATCCCAAAGATGCTATCAATGTCTTTATTTCTATATTTGATAGTACTTTTTCCATTGAAGCTTTTTCAACATTTAGTATTTTCCCCCTTATAGGTAAAATAGCTTGATATTTTCTATTTCTTGCAAGTTTTGCGCTTCCACCAGCAGAATCTCCTTCCACTATAAATAATTCGCATTCAGTAGCCCTTCTGCTTTCACAGTTGCTTAATTTCCCATTACCTTGACAAGAAAACTTTTCTTTTGTTATAACATTCATTTTTGCTTTTTCAGCAGCTTTTCTAGCATTTGCAACCTTTGAAATATGTTCAACTATTTTTGAGCACTCATCTAAATTTATGTCAAAATAAAGGCTTAACTGATCCCCTAAAATGGTACTTACAGCCTTTGTTGCATCGGTACTAGATAATTTTGTTTTAGTTTGACCTTCAAATAATGGATCTGAATGCTTTATTGCTATTATCGCATTTAGTCCACATCTACTATCATTACCGGTATAGTTATTATCTTTATCCTTTAATACACCTAAACTTCTAGCATATTGATTTATCAATGCTGTCAATCTAGATTTAAATCCTGTAATATGAGTTCCACCTTCTATAGTAGAAATATTATTACAAAATCCCAATATATTTTCTTCATATGAATTTGTATATGTCATTGCAATTTCAACTTCAATATTATCCGACTCACCGCTAAAATATATTATATTGCTCAGCAAATCTTTATCTTGATTAATATCCCTTATAAAAGCTTTTAATCCATCTGGCTCATGATACAATACTTCTTCAATTGTTTCTAGCCTTTCATCCCTAAATAAAATTTTTAGATTTGGATTCAGATAAGCCGTTTCATGCAACCTATTTTTTAACCACTCTGACTTAAACTCTACGGAGTCAAATATTGTATCATCCGGATAAAATATTACTGTTGTTCCACTTTTCTTTGTTTTCTTACCCTTTGTTAATAATCCATTTTCTAAATTTACTACTGGCTTTCCAAATTCATATGCATCAAAGTACTCATATCCATCTCTAGATATATAAACTTCTAATCTTTTAGATAGTGCATTTACTACCGAAGATCCAACCCCGTGTAGACCCCCACTAGTTTTATAAGTTGAACTATCAAATTTTCCTCCTGCATGTAAAGTTGTAAAAATCAATCTCTCAGCACACACTCCCTTGGAATGCATATCAACAGGTATTCCCCTTCCATTATCTGTAACTTTACATCCACCATCTTTTTGCAAGACAACTTCTATATAATCGCAATATCCTGCTAAATGTTCATCCACACCATTATCTACTATTTCATAAATAAGGTGATTTAACCCTCTTTTGGATACACTTCCTATATACATACCTGGTCTTACACGTACAGCTTCAAGACCCTCTAATACGGATATACTACTCGCGTTATAATCCTTGCTCATTCTCAACACCCTCTCTCGTTATATCATTTAACCATATTTTCTTCTTATATCGGAAATAACATAGCGGTATTTTTATAAATTCATCTAAATATACAAGAATAATTACAATTTCTGCTGGCAATTTAAGCCAAAAAGCACCTATATATGCTAACAGTAATGATCCAAAAAACATACTTGCTATATCAACAAACATTCCATATTTTGAATCACCACCAGCTCTAAATATACCTATGATTACTGTGCAACTATATGCTTGTGCTATAGAATATAGGCAAATTATTAATAGCATTAAATCTAGGTAGTATCTAGATTGTTCTGATAATGTAAATATTCTTATAATATATGGCCTTAAAACAAAAAGTAAAACAGACATTAAAAATGCTATTTTTAAGACAAGTTTTATTATGTTATATGCATATATTTCTGCATCTACCTTGTTTTTTTCACCAATTTTCTTACCAACAACCAATGCAGATGCTGTAGATATTCCAAATCCAAATACCATCAATAACTGCCTTGTTACTTGTGCAACTGAATTCGCTGCCACTAGGCTTTCACTTATGTGCCCATATATAGCTGTTACAGAAGCCATACCTACACTCCACATTAATTCATTTATAACTATAGGAATAGCAAACTTATAAAAATCCTTATTTAATATCTTATTTACTTTTATCAGATCTCTAATTCTAAATTTGAACCTATCTCTTATACTAAATAGATATCCTATAGCAATAAATAGCTCTACAAACCTTGCAACAGTTGTGCCAACGGCCGCTCCTCTTACTCCCAAGCTCGGAAATATACCTACCCCAAAAATCAAACAATAATTTATTATTACATTAACAAAAAATGATATTGCATAGATTATTGTTGAGATAAGAACCATTTCCATACTTTTAAGAGTTGCCAATAATATTATTGTAATTGCCTGTATAATATAAGTAATTGCAACAATCTGTAAATATTTACTACCCAAATTTATCAACTCTAAATTATTGGTAAATATCCCCATTACTAGATTTGGGAATATAAACGCAACAACCGCAAATAACGTACTAATAAGCAATGCAAGTCTTAGGCTTATTCCTAACACCATTTCTATAGCTCTTATATTTCTTTTTCCCCAATATTGAGCATTCAATACTGTAGAACCAGATGCTATTCCAAACATGATAAGGGACATTATGAATTGAAACTGATTTGCTATTGACACAGATGACATAGCATTTTCACTAACCTTACCGAGCATTATAATATCTGAACTTGAAACACCAACGTTAATTAAATTTTGTATTGCCATTGGTATAACAAGGACGAACATCTGTTTATAAAAATTTTGTGGTACCTCTCTCCTCATCACAATCTCCTCTCCAATCTTTTATTATACAATAATTTTCTACCAATGTGATAAATTATTATATAATAATTGGACTAAAAATAATTTATTTGCTATTATACATAGGTAATATATATTAAAGGTGGATTATGACAAGAAAGAGAAAAGTTAAAATAAAGGGTGGTTTATATGGTATTATTCTAAGTGTAATCTTATTTGCTGCCTATAATTTTGTTCCTGATAGCTTATTAAATAAGTTTAGTATATCAAATAATACTTCAAATACTGCTTATGTAGAGAGAGTTGTAGACGGAGATACTCTAAAAATTATATATAACGGAAAACATGAAAGACTTAGAATGCTAGGTATTGATACACCAGAAAGTGTACACCCCTCGTCATATAAAAATACGCCCGAAGGTAAAATAGCTTCAGAATATACTAAATCAAGATTAGAAGGTAAAAATGTAACACTAGAATTTGATACTGAAATGCACGATAAGTATGGACGTATCCTAGCATACGTATATCTTGGAGATGAAATGATAAATGAAACATTATTAAAAAATGGATATGCCCATGTTTTAATTGTTCCTCCTAATAAGAAGTATGAAAATAGATTTAAGTCATTAGAATATATGGCTAAAATTAAAAAAATAGGTATATGGAAATGATTCCTTTACAGGTTAAATAATAAATACATTTATATCGGTAAAATTCAATAATAATATATTTTCAATTATATGTATCCTCCATCTATAAAACTAGTTAGGAGGATACATATCTATATACTATTTGATAAATTTATCTATTAAATTTTTTATACCCGTATATCTGATTTCATCATTTTCTACTCCATAAAGCATAGCTATTAATTGGTTTTTTTCATCAACAAATCTCACAATAATATTATATAAATCCTTTAAAGTACCAGTTTTAATTCCAACAATATTTCTATTGTAATAAGGTGAATCTTGTATTAAAAACTTGTTGGTATTTACTAAGCTTATAACATCCTTATTAGAATTTGTTATTGTTGAATAAGCTGTTGCTACTATCGAATCGATAAATGGATATTTTCTTAACTTTTCTATGGCAACGCTCATATCACTTATAGTTGTAACATTTTCAAAAGATATTCCAACAGGATCAACTATATGTGTATTTGGAAAAATATTTGCAATATATTTATTTATTTCTAATTTAAATACATCTAAAAACTTATCAACTCCAAAATCAGTTTTGTATATTTCATCAACCGTAGCCTTTGCAATAGCAATGGCAGCATCAGCTCCAGAAGAAATAAGTGTTGCTTTTATCAAATCTATTAGTCTATAGTTGGCTGGTACAATATTTGCTTTTGCATATTCATCACCTACAAGATATACTTCCTCCCCAACTCTTAGTAGAGTTTCAGGTGTTAAATACTCAAGTGCGAATAATACAGTAAATATCTTAATAGTACTAGCAGCAGAAACCTTTTTATTAATATTTCTAGCTGTGAGAATTTTATTTGTTTTTTCATCAATCACTACATACGAATAATTACTTATATCATCTATTGGTTCCTCATCTTCAGATAAATCCGTATTATCTAAAATATCGTATTCAATATTATTCTCATAAACAACTCTCTCAGATATATATAAATATCCAAAAAATGACATTATTAAAACAACTAATATTAAACATAAATATTTAATTATTTTGCACAATTTCATATACTTCTCTCTTTGTATTTTTATTATAATTTTAACATTTTTAATAATTAATGCAACTAAAATATGCTATAATATTACGAGGATAGGAGGTATAACTTAAATGAAATTTAATGAAATGAAATATGAGAGACCATCTCTAGATGATTATAAGAAAAAATTTATAGATATTATTGAAAATATTAAAAATGCTAAAGATTACAATGAATTTAAATCACTATTTTTTGAATTTGATAAACAACTTCAACATATATCTACATTAGCGACGTTATGTAGCATAAGAAACTCTATTAATACTACTGATGAATTTTACGAAAAAGAAACTGCATTTTGGGATGAATCAATGCCATCTTTATTTGAATATTCATCTGATTTTATTAAAGCTATATTTGCATCAAAATTCATCGATGAATTAAAAAAAGATGTATCACATACATTCTTTAAACAGGCTGAAAATGAACTAAAATCTTATAGTAGCGAGATTGTTGAAGACTTAGTTATTGAAAATAAATTAGGTACTGAATATTCTAAGCTGCTTGCTTCTGCAAAGATAGAATTTGATGGTGAAATAAAAAACTTAGCACAGATGGGTGTTTATGCTACAAATACTGATAGAAATATCCGTAAAGAGGCTGCTCTTGCTACTTCAAAATTTTTCCTTGATAATGAATCTGAATTTGATCGCATTTTTGATGAGTTGGTTAAGGTTAGAACAAGAATAGCTAAAAAACTTGGGTTTAACTCATTTACTGAATTAGCATATATAAGAATGAACAGACTTGACTATAATCAAAATGATGTTGAAAGATATAGAAAAGAGATAATTAAATATGTCTTACCAGTAGTTAAAAAAATATATGATGCGCAATCTAAACGTATCGGTATTGATGAATTAATGGCTTATGACCTTGGCCTTAAATTTATAGATGGTAATGCAAAGCCTACTGGCACTCCTGAAGAAATATTAGAAGCTGGAAGAAAGATGTATCATGAATTATCACCTGAAACATCAGAATTTATTGATCTCATGATAGATAATGAATTGATGGATGTTTTAGCTAAACCTGGAAAGAGAACTGGTGGATATATGACATTCTTACCTGACTATGGCGTGCCATTTATATTCTCTAATTTTAATGGTACATCAGGTGATGTTGATGTATTAACTCATGAAGCTGGACATGCTTTCCAAGGATATCAATCAAAAGGAATCATTCATGAACAAAATTCAACAGTACACATGCCAACTATGGAAAGCTGTGAAATTCATTCAATGAGTATGGAATTTATTACATGGCCTTGGATGGAATATTTCTTTGGAGATAAAGCTGATAAATATAGATTTAGTCATATCTGCTCAGGTATAGAATTTTTACCTTATGGTGTTGAAGTTGACCACTTCCAACATGAAGTATATAACAATCCTGATATGACTCCAGATGAGAGAAAAGCTCTTTGGGCAAAATTAGACAAGATATATAGACCTTATCACAATTTTGAGGGCAATGAATTACTTGAAAGGGGTTGCTGGTGGTTTAGACAGGCTCATATTTTCAATTCTCCTTTCTACTATATCGATTATACTCTTGCACAAGTATGTGCATTCCAATTTTGGAAGAGAATTCATGTTGATAAAGATGAAACTGCATGGAACGATTATTTAGCAATATGTAAATGTGGTGGAACTAAGTCATTTACAGAAATTGTAAAACTAGCAAATCTAAAAAATCCATTTAAAGAAGGAGCTTTAGAAGAAGTAATCTCTGCTATAGATAAATATATAGAAGAAAATAAGTCTAAATTTGAATAATATTTATAATAATTTTATATAAAGACAGTGCTGGTACATGTGAATTCCATAATAATGGATAACATGTACCAACACTATTTTTTATGTAGAACTTTCTAAGCTTTTATACATCTCGTAGTAATATCCCTTATTCTCTAATAGTTCAAGATGTCTACCCTGTTCAGAAACCTCTCCTTTATTTATAACAATAATTTTATCTGAATTAAAAATTGTAGATAGTCTATGCGCTATAACGATGCTGGTCTTACCATTCATCAATCTATCCATTCCATCTTGTATAAGCTTTTCTGTTTTAGTATCTACCGAAGCTGTCGCTTCATCTAAGATTACTATTTCTGCATCACTTATAATAGCTCTAGCTATCGTTATCAGTTGTCTTTGCCCTTGCGATACATTATCACTTTCTTCATTTATTTCTGTATCATATCCTTTTTCAAGTTTAGTTATAAATTCATGACTTTGAGCAAGCTTTGACGCTTGAATAACTTCATCATCAGTAGCATCTGGCCTACCATATCTTATATTTTCCATTATGGTCCCCTTAAATAACCATGGCTCCTGAGTTACTATTGATATCTTATCTCTCAAACATTTCTTCGTAAAATTGTATATACTACTATCGTCTATTAATATATCTCCATCAGTAATGTCAAAATACCTGCTAAGTAATTTTATTACTGTACTTTTACCTCCACCAGTAGGACCAACAAGCGCTACCTTTTCACCTTTATTAATATTAAAACTTATATTATGTAGTATCTTTTCTTCTTTTGTATAGCTGAAATTAACATTCTTAAATTTAATACTATTATTAAATATTATATCTTCGTTATTATTAACTTCAATATCATCAACATTGTCTAAGAAATCCATAATTCTATTTGTTGCTGCTGATGCACTCAATATTGTATTTGCCATTGCACTAAAGTTTATTAATAAACCATTGTAACTTCTTAAATAAATAAAATAAGCTTGAATATCTCCAATAGTTATCGCATCATTAGCTATTAATATAACACCTATTACTCCAATAAAAATATAGCTAATATTACTAACTATATTATACAAAGGATTAATTATATTTCCTAAGAATTGGCTTTTTATATGTGTTCTATTAAATTGTTCATTTTCTTCTCTAAATCTATTACAAATCCCATCCTGCAACATATAAGAACTTACCATGTCATAAGACGATAAAGTTTCTTCAACAGTAGAATTTAATTTAGCTACTAAACTTTGGTTATCTTTATAATATTTCTTAGAAATTTTTAATACAAATTTACTTACAAAAATTTCTATTGGTATAAATATTATCAAACATATTGTTAGTATCCAACTGATTGAAAACATTATTGACACTGATACTATCAATGTAAAAATCATTTGAGGAGTACCAAGCATTGCATTAGTTAAAAATGTATCTATTTTATTTAAATCATTTGAAAATAATGATATTACATCTCCCTTTTTATAGTTCTCAAAAAATCCTACTGGTAGAGAATGAATTTTTAAAAATATTTCTTCTCTTAATTTATTGGCAATAGATGGATAAAACTTACTTTGTAATACGTTTAGCACTGTAGTCATTATATATGATGTAACATATAGTAGAGTCCCCATCCCAATATAAAAAAGGATTTTTTCATAATTTAATCTTTGAGATTCATGTATAATTCCACTTGCTCTAACAAGTTCATCTGTAGCATATCCGATTAGCCTTGGTACAAATATTGCAAATGACGAAGATATAAATGTAAGTATAATAATAGCTAAAAATAACATTTTCTTATCATTAAATTTCCACAGCCTAAATAATCCTCTATTCTTCATATATACCTCTTTGACTTTCTAGTATTTCCTTATAAAGTGTACATCTATTTGCCAATTCAGCATGATTTCCAATGTCAATTATTTTACCTTCATCGAGTACAATAATTTTATCTGCATTTAAAATTGTTGATATTCTTTGTGCTACAATAATAACTGTTTTACCCTCTAACTTCTTTAAAACTGCTTTTCTAACAATTTCATCTGTCTTTAAATCAAGTGCAGAAAAACAATCATCAAATAAGTATATTGGAGCATCTTTTATAATAGCTCTTGCCATTGATAGCCTTTGTTTTTGTCCACCTGAAAGATTTTTTGCCTCTTGACTTATATCAGTATCCAGACCTGCTTTTTCAAATATAAATTTATAGCTATCTGTAATTTTAAGCACTTCAATTATTTCATCATCTGTTGCATTGCTCTTACCAAATAAGATATTATCTTTTACACTTCCATTGAGTAATATACTTTTTTGTGGTGCATATGAGATCATATCCTTAATAGCCTTAATTTTATAATCTCTAATATCTAAGTTATCAACAAATATATTTCCAGTATTTACATCATACTGTCTTAATAATAGTTTTGCTAATGTAGATTTACCAGCCCCTGTAGTTCCTACTATGGCTACAAATTCTCCTTTTTCTATTTTAAAGGTTATATCATTAAGAATAACCTTACTATCATAGCTAAAACTTACATTTTTTAACTCAATTTTGCCATCTTTAACTCTTTCTACTGCACCATCTTTTTCAGATATACGACTTTTTAATTCTAATATTTCTACTATTCTATTTAGAGCCAGTTTTATTCTAGGTATATCAAAAAATGTATACAAAATACCAAGTATCGAATATATTACTATGCTTACATATTCAATAAATGCTAATAAATCACCCACATAAAAATTTGCTTTCTCAATAGATGCTGCACCAATAATTATTACTAATACAATACATATATTTAATAGAAAATCTATTGTATAATCTGATATACCAAAATATATATATAATTTTCTATCTTGTTCTTTCTGGTCTTTATTTATTATCTTAAACTTATCAATTTCTCTATTCTGATTATTGAATGATCTAATCAATAATAACCCATTTATATTTTCTCTTACAAGCAAATTAAACTTATCTAAATTTTTAATGAATTTATCTAGTACTTTTAATATTACTTTATTAATAGCATAAAATAAAATAGTTATTATTGTTATTATAGCTATCAATAATAGGCTGAATGAACCCGATTTTTTTATTGTTATAATTATTGCCCATATACTTACTATAAATGAATATATACACCTTCTTATCAAAGCCATTAATGTATTTTTTATAGTATCTACATTGTTAGTACATCTATTTATCAATGATGAAGTGCTAAGATCCTTTAAATCACTTGGCGATAGAGATAATATTTTATTGAATAAATTTCCTCTCAAAGTTTTAGCAACATTAGATGCAATATAGGCAGCGATATAATTAACTATTATTGCTGACATTGCAAAAAATAATGTTGTAATTCCCATAAGAATACCAATGTTTTTTATATATAATAATTGAGAATTATATATACTTTCACCTAGCATAATTTTATTAATAAGGCAAAATTTAATAAAGTTCGAATCATTATATGAATATGAATAACTTTCATAATCAATTCTATTTAAACTATTAGTTAATTCATCCTTACTTAGATTTTTAATTTCTGATATATCATTAATACTTATTATTTTTTCTAAATTTTTTATAATCGTATCTGATACTCTTCTTAAATTATCAAAATCATGGTTATTAGTAGTTAAAATATAATCTGTCGATGATTCATAATAATATTTATCTATTGTAGGTTCAATTTTCTTACTAGCCGCAAATAATTCTTTTGATAACCTTTCTGGCATTTCCATTTTTACTCCACCATTTTGTATGCCTGTATTTACCATATCTGCTATATAAGTGGGTATTTTTAATCCTGTATAAGCTTGAATGCACACCATAAGTACACAAAAGAATAGCAATAACTTATATTTTAATAAATAATTCATTATATATCTCATCATGCCCCATCTCCTGTTCAATCTAAAGTCTTATTCGGTATTATAACATATATTCCATTATATTTGACATAGTCAAATTATTTTATTAGTATATATATAACTAATATTAAAGGAGATCATAATGAAAATAATTAAAGCTAAAGATTACTTGGATATGAGTAAAAAAGCTGCAAATATTGTAGCTGCCCAGATTACTTTAAAATCAAATTCTATTTTAGGTCTAGCTACTGGTTCTACACCTGAGGGACTATATGCAGAATTAGTTTCAATGTATAAAAATGGGGATATTGATTTTTCTGATATAACTTCATTTAATTTAGATGAATATAAAGATCTAGCTCCAGACCATGATCAAAGTTATAGGTACTATATGAATAAAAATCTATTTGACTTAGTTAATATTGAAAAATCTAATACAAACCTTCCTAATGGATTAGAAAATGATTCTGAAAAAGAATGTATTAGATATGAAAATGCAATAGATAAATCTGGAGGAATAGATCTACAAATTTTAGGTTTAGGGCTTAATGGACATGTTGGTTTTAACGAACCTAATAGTAAGTTTGATAAGTCTACTCACTGTGTAAAGCTAACACAAAGTACTCTTGATGCAAATTCAAGATTCTTTGATAACGATATATCAAAAATGCCACATTACGCCTATACAATGGGAATAGGTACAATTATGAAGGCTAAAAAAATATTGTTAGTTGTTAATGGAAAAGCTAAATCTAATATACTTTTTGAAGCATTAAATGGTCCTATAACTCCAGAAGTACCTGCTTCAATCCTTCAATTACATAAAAATTTATATGTAGTAGCAGATGAAGAAGCTCTAAGTAAATTTAATATATAGTAGTAGAATAGAGGATTGATTTAGTTTATTGCTAAATCAACCCTCTATTTATATAACTATTTTTCAAAACTAATAACCATTCCACCAATATCACAGTAACAGAAAGAAATTCCTCTAGATTTTCTAATGATTACTTCCCTAAACTTACACTTTTCATTTAACAGTTTAGTTAGATAATCAACATTGTGCATACCTTCTGAATGAGAAATTAATATTTTTTTACCCTCTGTTTCAGAAAGCTCATTTATTCTGTCTACTAATGCATCAATAGCTTTTTTTATACCTCGTAGCTGCTTATATATAACTAATTCCCCATTATCTCCAACCATTAAAGGCTTTATATTTAATGTATTAGCAATAAATCCTTTAGTTTTTGATAATCTTCCTGTCTTAATTACATTATCAAGTCTTTCAAGAATAACGAATGTTTCAATTTCATATTTATATTTTTCAATTTGCTCAACTGCTTCTTCAAAAGATGCACCGTTATCTAAAATTTCTAAAAGTTTATATGTTATCATTGCTGGCCCCGCAGCATCAGAAATTGTATTTACTATATATATTTTATTATTAGGATATTTTTCTAAATACATATCCTTAGCTAAATTTGCTGAATTATATGATCCAGACAAAATATTAGAAATAGTAAGAACAATAATATCGTCATTTGCATTTCTTTCATATGCTTCCAAAAATTCAGCTGGAGGTGGACATGATGTAGATAATATTGATTCACCATTAGACGCCTTTTTAGGTGCATTGGCCAAAGTTTCTCTTAAAACTTCAAAATCAAGATCATTATTGTCTATAAAAGTTTGTCCAGCAACATTCATAATAAATGGTATCATATCGATATTATATTTTTTTTGTTCTTCAAAAGTTATATCGCTACTTGTGTCAGTTATAATTTTTATAGCCATATTATTTATTACTGATAATCTCCCTAGCTCTATCAAAAGCTAAATCAATTTTACTTGGATCAGTTCCTCCTCCCTGTGCCATATTAGGTCTTCCTCCACCTTTTCCTCCTACTAGTGGAGAAATTTCTTTAATTATATCACCTGCTTTTATTCCGCATGCTACATAATCATCTGTTACCATTGATAACAGAACTACTCTTCCTTCGTTAACAGCTGAAAGTAGTATAATAGAACTTGAATTTTTCGACTTGATATCATCTCCAATTTTTCTTAATTCATTCACATCTATATCACTTAGTTGTTTGCATATATAATTTTTTCCATTGATAGTTTCAACTTTAATCTCACCAATACTATCCTTAGCCAACTTAGATTTTAGAATATCTATCTCTCTCTTTTCTTGTTTTAATTCGTCTAATAACTGATTAATCTTTGCCTCTAAATTACTTGGACTAGTTTTTAGTGCCTTTGCTATATCATTAATACTATCAAGGCGCTTATTAATGTAGTCGAACATTCCCTTTCCGGTAACTGCTTCAATTCTACGAACTCCTGCTGCTACTCCAGATTCAGATATAACTTTAAATCCTTGTATAGCTCCTGTATTCATAACATGAGTTCCTCCACATAATTCTATAGAGTCACCCATTTTTATAACTCTAACAACGTCACCATATTTTTCACCAAATAATGCCATTGCTCCAAGTTTCTTCGCTTCTTCAATAGACATAGTTTTCTCTTCAGTTGCATCTAGGTGTCTAATATCATAATTAACCATGTCTTCAATTTGTCTTATTTGTTCAGATGTTAAAGCTTCTGGGTGAGTAAAGTCAAATCTTAATTTATCATGTTCAACTAAAGATCCTGCCTGTGTTACATGCTTTCCTAAAATTGTTCTAAGTGCTTTATGCAATAAGTGAGTAGCACTATGGTTAGCTTCAGTAGATACTCTATTTTCAACATCAATCGAAAGATGAGCTATTTTACCTTTTTTAATTTCTCCTTTTACACATCTTCCTATGTGTGCGATCTTTCCACCTCTAAGCTTTTGAACATCAAATACTTCAAATTCAGCGTCTTCTAGTGTAATAATACCCTTATCTGCGCTCTGTCCCCCACTAGTAGCATAAAATGGTGTTTGTTCAACAAATATTGTTCCCTCATCACCTTCTTTTAATACATCTACTATTTGTGTCCTTGTAGTTAATTCAATTATCTTAGATTCAAATTCATGATTTTCATAACCTACAAATTCAGAGGTAAGAGAAGGATCTATTTCATCATAAACAGTGGCTTCGGCTCCCATATAGTTACTGACAGCTCTCGCTGATCTAGCCTTATCCTTCTGTTCCTTCATAGCTGCATTGAATCCTTCTTCATCAACTGTCATTCCAGACTCTTCTAAATAGTCCTTTGCTATATCTAAAGGAAATCCATAAGTATCATATAGCTTAAATACATCTTTACCTGATACTGTACTATTATTTTCTGATTTATATCTATCTACAAGTTCTTTTAGCATTTCAATACCTTGATTTAGAGTCTTAGCAAATTGTGATTCTTCTAAATCAATTGTACTAAAAATAGCCTCTCTTCTTTCATCAAGCTCTGGATAACCCGATTTTGAACAATCTATTACAGCTTCAGAAATTTTAGATAGAAAACTGCCTTTAATTCCTAGTATGCCCCCATGTCTTGCAGCTCTTCTTAGCAACCTTCTTAATACATATCCCCTACCTTCGTTTGAAGGTAAAATACCATCTGATATCATAAATGTTGCAGATCTAAGGTGATCAGCTATTAATCTTATAGACATATCATCTTTTTCATTTTTATGATATTCTTTTCCTGAAAGTTCACAAATTCTTTTAATTATTGACTGTAAAGTATCTACATCAAATATTGAGTCAACATCTTGAACAACAACCGCAAGCCTTTCAAGTCCCATTCCTGTATCTATATTAGTCTTTTTAAGTCTTGTATAGTTTCCCTCGCCATCATTTTCAAACTGTGTAAATACGTTATTCCATACTTCTATATATCTATCACAATCGCAACCTACTTCACAGTTTTCGCTCTCACATCCATATTTTTCCCCACGGTCATAATATATTTCTGAACAAGGGCCACATGGTCCTGCTCCGTGTTCCCAGAAATTGTCCTCTTTTCCAAATTTATATATTCTTTCTGCAGGTATTCCCATCTCTTTATTCCATATTTCAAAGGCTTCATCATCTTCAAGATAAACAGATGGATATAACCTATTTGGATCAAGCCCAACAACCTCTGTTAAAAATTCCCAAGACCATTTAATAGCCTCTCTTTTGAAATAATCTCCAAACGAAAAATTTCCAAGCATTTCAAAAAATGTACCATGTCTTGCAGTCTTACCTATATTCTCAATATCACCTGTTCTAATACATTTTTGGCATGTAGCAACCCTATTTCTTGGTGGGATTTCTTGTCCTGTAAAATATGGCTTTAGAGGAGCCATACCTGAATTTATTAATAATAATGATTTATCATTTTTAGGAATCAATGAAAAACTATCCATTATCAAGTGTCCCTTTGATTCAAAAAAATCTAAAAACATTTTTCTAAGCTCATTAACTCCGTACTTACTCATTCTTACTCCTTTATTAACTTAATTTGGTATACTTTTTTCTTTCCTTTTTTTATTATAATAATATCAGAAGATTCAAAATCACTAAGTTCTAATTTTCTAAAAATATCATCTATTTTATTGCCATCAAGACTTACAGCCCCTTGTTTTATGCTTCTCTTAGCTTCTGATTTACTAACTTCCATTTTTAGTTCAACTAATAATGACGAAACTTCTATCCCTTGTTTAACTTCTGCTTCATTAATTTCAAATGTAGGTGCGTTATCAAGACTTTTACCAGAAAATAATGCCCTTGATCCTTCTAGCGCCTTATCAGCTTCGTCCTTTCCATGAACAAACTTTGTAATTTCATAGGCTAAAACTTCCTTAGCTTTATTTATTTGCGCACCTTCAAGATTAGCCAACTCATTAACTTCATCCATAGGTAGGAATGTCAAAAGTGCTAAGCATTCTCCAACTTTTGCATCTTCAATCCCTCTCCAATATTGGAAAAAATCAAAAGGTGTGGTTTTATTAGGATCAAGCCATACTGCGCCACCAGTAGTCTTTCCCATCTTTACTCCATCTGAATTTGTCAATAGATGAAGTGTTAACGCTTGAACTGACTTCTTTTCTTTAAGTCTTATTAGATCTACCCCACCAATCATATTTGACCACTGATCATTTCCACCTATTTGTAAGGTACAACCATATTTTTTATTTAACACATAAAAATCATAAGATTGCATTAGCATATAGTTAAATTCAAACATAGTCAAACCTTTATCAACTCTTTTATTGTAACATTCAGCCTGTAACATATGCTTAACATTAAAATGAACAGCTATATCTCTCATGAATTCTATATAATTAAGATTTTCTATCCAATCAATATTATTTTCAAAATATCCAACATTATCACCAAATTTTATAAATTTATTTATCTGCTTCATAAAGCAATCAACATTATATTGAATAGTTTCTTTGGTCATAAGCTTACGCATATCATTTCTTCCACTTGGGTCCCCAATTAGGGTTGTTCCTCCACCCATTAGCACAATAGGGATATGCCCAGCTCTTTGCATGTGTATAGTTGCCATAAGTGCAAGAAAATGCCCTGCTGTTAAACTATCAGCGGTAGCATCTATACCAATGTAGAAAACTGTTGGATTTTCTAGCATTTTTTTTACTTCTTCTGCATTAGTAGATTGTTCAATAAATCCTCTTTCTTCTAAAATATCATAAATGTTTCTATCCATAATTTTCAAATAGTCTGCAAAACTTCCTTTCTTAAATTAAAAAGCTTATCAATATTTTTATCTAGAAGAATTCCTTCTTTCTTATCATATTTATATTTTGATGTGTCTAAAATAATTTCATATATGATTTTATGCGTATATTTAATTGCATCATTAACATCAATATTATTCATCACAAGTGCAGTTATAAGTCCTGTAAAAGTATCCCCTGTTCCGTGAAAGTTATCATTAAATCTAGTATATCTATGAATCTTATGATTACTATTTACAACAGAATATATCTCCATTTCATTATCAAATATTTCTG
Source organism: Bacillota bacterium (assembly GCA_023420085.1). Taxonomy (GTDB): domain Bacteria; phylum Bacillota; class Clostridia; order Lachnospirales; family Lachnospiraceae; genus JAEZWQ01. The sequence goes on along the minus strand of JAEZWQ010000025.1, from coordinate 122,170 downwards.
ATCCAGTTATTATAACATCACACCCATATTCTGTTAGCTTATTTCCAATATCTTTTACATTTTTCATGCCAGAAAGATACTGCGCTTCAGTTATATTAGGTAATATCAAGTCAGTATATTTTAATAATAACTTAATATTATTCTCATAATTTTTTTCAATATTTCCATATATCTTACCATTATCTGCAAATATAGGATCAAGTATTACCTTTGTATTATACTTTTCTTTAAAAAATCTTACAAATTCAATTACTTCACTTACTATTCTATTCCTGCCCATATAGCCTATAAGTATCGTATCAAATTTTACATTAAGATTTTTATAATGTTCTAACGCTCCTAAGATATACCCTTGAGGGATACTAATTATAGGATCTTTATATGCTGTATGAGTTGATAGTAACATGGTTGGTATAGGACATGCTTCCAATCCAAAAACAGATAATATTGGTAAAATATTCATCATCCCACTCTTGCCTACAGCCACAATATCATGCAATACTGCTACCTTTGGTGTTGGTTTTATATTAAAGTTTTCCATTTTTTCATATACCATATCAATTAATTATACCATATTTACAATTACTTTCATATAATCATTTATGATAGGGCTCATTTTTTAATATTTTAAAAGCTCTATATATTTGTTCCATTAGTATTAATTTCATCAAATTATGTGGAAATGTAAATTTAGAAAAGCTTAGTTTTAAATGTGCTAATGATTTAATCCTTTCATCTAATCCTACTGATCCACCAATGATAAAGGTAATTGTTGAGTTGCCCATCATAATTGATGATATTTTTTTAGCAAATTCCTCTGAAGTATATTCCATCCCATATATATCTAAAACTACTACGTAATCAGTATCGCCTATCTTTGTAAGTATTCTATCTGCTTCAATCCTTCTAGTTTTAATATTACCAGATTCATTATCTTCATAAGTTCTCTCATCCTGCACTTCTATAAATTCAATCTTAGTATAAGCAGATAATCTTTTGCTAAACTCTTCAATAGCAGATTTATAAAATTTTTCTTTTATTCTTCCAACTGTGATTATCTTAATTTTCATATTCCTATATATTATAAAAAATCCGTTGATAAAATCAACGGACTTATATTATCCTTCAATTGTCACTTTCTTCATCACTACATCTTTATTAGGTTTATCGCTAAATCCTGTTTCAACATTTGCAATTGAATCAAGAACTTCAAAACCTTCAACTAGTTTCCCAAATGCTGCATATTGCCCATCAAGATATGGAGCATCTTTGTGCATTATAAAAAATTGTGATCCTGCTGAATTTGGGTCTTGAGATCTTGCCATTGAAATAACACCTCTCTCATGCTTAAGTGGATTTTCAAATCCATTGGATGCAAATTCTCCAACAATTGTATGTCCTGGACCACCAAATCCACTTCCAAGCGGATCTCCACCTTGAATCATAAATCCACTTATTACTCTGTGAAATATTAGCCCATCATAAAATCCATCTCTTACCAAATTTTCAAAATTTTCCACTGTTTTTGGTGCAATTTCTGGATATAATTCAATTTTCATTACTCCACCGTCTTGCATCTCTATAATTACTAGCTTTTTCATTCTACTCTCCTTTTTTTTGGCCAAGAACAATATTTAAATCAATTGTACTTCCATCCAACCTATATATAGTTGTGCTTACACTATCTCCTGGCTTATGAAGCCTTAATAATCTTTGGAAATTTTTAAAATTAATAACTTCTTGACCATCAAATTTAGTTATTATATCACCTTTTTTTATTCCTGCTTTATCTGCAGCTGATCCACTTGTAACTTCTGCCACATATATCCCTTGTGGCCAACCATACATCTGTGAAATCTGTTCATTTACTATTTTAGCAGTTATACCTATTGTAACAGCATTATCATTAGTTTGTCCACTAGCTAAATAATTTAACTCAGGAACAAATACATCACTTGGAATGGCATATCCTATTCCTTCAATCTCATCTGAAGCTAGTTTTATTGTATTTATACCTATTACCTGACCTTCGTAGTTTACTAATGGTCCTCCACTATTCCCTGGATTTATTGCTGCGTCTGTTTGTATAAGTGGTAAAAAATTTTGGCTTAAATTTTGGCCCCTATCAACCGCACTTACAATTCCTCTTGTAACTGATTGTCCATAACCTAATGCATTTCCAATTGCAATTACATCATCCCCAATATTTAAGTCTGATGATTTTCCTATAACAGCAACCTTTAATTTACCTAATGTATCAGATGAAATCTCAGATTTTTGGACTTCAATTACTGCCAAATCTTCATCTGCATCAGCTCCCTTTACTTTTGCTGCTGCAACTGTATTATCAATAAAAGAAACCTTTATATCTTTACCACCATTAATAACATGGTTATTAGTTGCAATATAAAAACTATCCCCATTATCCTTAACTATAAAACCTGTACCATTATTAACTGTTTTTGCTATTGGATTTTCAAATGCATCATACTTATAACTTTCAGAAGCTACAGTCACAATTGACGGCATAACACTTTCAACGATTTTTGATACATAATTAGGTTCCGTATCTTTCTTAGATACTTGTTGTAAATCTAATTTTGTTTCTTCTATGGGTATATCTTGAGACTTCTGCGGAGCTAACGCAGATAGTATTCTATCTTTATAAGAATATAATGCTGTACACACACTAGCAAAAAGAAGAACTACAACTAAAAATATGGCAAGCTTCTTACCTTTCCTCTTGGGTCTCCTCTCTACATAGATATAATCATTTCTTCTATCATAACTATGGTCATATCTCTCATTTTCATATCGTCCATTTTCATATTGATTACTCTCATTTATTCTACTATCATTATTATCGTCTATACTATTAGAAGTATTATTATAGTATATATTATCGTCTCTATTATCGTTCATAACTCTTACCTCCAAGTAACACAATTATATATTATAATTTTGTAATCATTATGGTAGTGCACTAATCAAAATGTGTTTTTTATGTTTCTAATTTGTGTTTTCAGCAGATTTGAATATATATCCATCCTTTTTACTTATATCTTTTAAGTTTGGTATATCTATATTATCTATTCCTCCCTTTAATGGATTCATAAATGATATATATCCATTAGAAACTCCTAATAATAACGCATATTCCTTATCTCCTATATCAAGCATTACAGGTGTAGAATTTTGTACAAAGTATAATAAATCCGATACATTAAGTCCTGTAAAATATACTGCATCAGGAAAAATTTCTTTTATATTTTCATCAGTAGTTTTATTATTATCAAACTTATCTTCAATTGTATAATATTGCTCTAACGATTTAATGCAAGCCTCAGCAGTTTCATTCGAATTTATAGCTCTTGCGAAAGGAATTCCTTTTAATGTCACATTATTTTTAGCTAATTCTCTTTGCCAAATAACTATACCATTTTTATTATTAACCAATCCATTGACATTAACAGCTTCTTTTAATGCTTCTACCAAGTTTGATGTATACAATACTGCCTTCCCGTACTTGTAAGCTACATATTTATCATTAGCAACTTCTAAATTAGCAGTCTTATGACTTTTATTATCTGTATTAAATGTTGCCCTTTCTCTAACATCTATCTTACCATTACTATTTATAATGATATTTAATACAAATCCATAATTCTCATCAGCTTTTATAACTTTTTTAATCGCATTAGCGTCACCATTAATATTTAGTATATAATCATCATCTATTTTTTCATTTATTCCTTCATCATATCTATGAATAATAATAGATGTCTGATTTGATTCAATACCTGTGATCTTGTAATCTGATTTATACTCCTTAATAATTTCATTCCTTGAATTAATTATAATTATTCTGTCAATTCTATCTTTTATATCATCTTTTATATAATAAGCGAAATCTCCAGCATCTCTAAAATCAATTGGATGAATAGAGTAATTTTCCCCGTAAGTATTCTGTATAGTTCTACTAGTATTTAATCCTGTATAAAAAATATTTATATTTCCATCTTCAACATATGCAACTTGAGTACCATCATCTGATGTTATATATTCTTTTTTTCTATCAGTATCTATTTCTTCATTTACACTTCCATCCTTGCCAAACTTATAAATTCTGTCAAATAGCATGAAAATTACATTACCATCATTATCAATATTAATGAATTTTATGCTTTGTTGAGAAATAGCCTCTGTCGGTTGATTTATAAATACATTAGAAATTGTTTCTATTTTATTTTTTTGAGCATCATAGTACATATAATTAATTCCATATTTTGCTTCATAATCCCCAAAAGGCATTCTCCCAAAAATGACAAAATTTATATTTCCATCGCTATCAACGCTTATTGGTTTTACTATAAAATCTCTATCTATGTTAAATCTAGTTTTTATGTCTTCAGATGCTTTTAGAATACAATTTAACCTATTATCGGTACTAGAAAAACTATATAATTCATTATTTTTTGTAAAAACTATGTTTTGGTCATTATTTATAACATAATTTGTGTTTTTTGTTGCTCCTAAATAAATCCCCTTATTATCAATATTTTCCATATAATATTCGTCAATATCTCTATTATAATCAACTAAGAAAAGGTCATTCCCACTATCTCTTAGTCTAAAAAATTCTCTGACATTGAAAAATCTATTTCCATCTTGTAAAAGTCGTTCTTTTACAATACTAGTCATATTTTGATTAACTGCAAAAATTTCATAAGGCTTTTCTTCTACTATTTCTAGTTCAGCCTTAGAGTATTGTAATGCCTTGATTCCACTTAACCTATCAACTTGAATAAATTCATTATCATCAACATTTATATTGGGAAAAAATTTACTGAAATCTTGAACACTACCTTTTTTTAAAAAAGTTCTAGAAATCTTGTCTGCCATATTCATATGTTCTTTTGCAAAATTATTCCCCTTATAAATTTTAGCAACATAGTTTATTATTTCATTATTAAATGTTCCTGTTATCTCTAAAAAACTTTGTCCTATTTTAACCTCAGACGCAACTTTTATGCTTTTTTCTAATTCTCCTTCTTGCAAAACATTACCACTATTATCTAATATCTTAAATTTTAGATCCGTCAGTTCTTTAGAAAAACTCACTTCAATATTATTATCTACAAGTGGGATTACTCCCATATTTTTATTTGCATATTCTAAATTCCCAATATAGGCATAAGTTTTATTTATAGCATTTCCACCTGTACTAAATGTTATTACAGGATAATTACTTCCATCATCATTTAATTTTATTTCGCCATCTTTATTTATTATAAAAAAATAAACTCCCATAAATATACAGCAAACTAAAAGGAGTCCAAGTAAAATATAAACTAACCTTTTCACTATAACTCCTTTTTTATATAATCTATTGCCATTTGATAACCATATTCTCCAAATCCTGAAATTTGTCCATCACAAGCTTTAGCAGTTACTGACTTATGTCTAAACTCTTCCCTAGAATATATATTTGAAATATGAACTTCTACCTTTGGTATGTTCTCCATACATAGCAAAGCATCATATATGGCATATGAATAATGTGTAAATGCACCTGGATTTATAATAAGTCCATCAATGCTATCCATTGATGATTGTAATTTATCTATAATATTACCCTCTATATTAGTTTGGTAAATCTCAATATCAATATCTTTATTGTCAGAAATAATCCCATCCATGATATCTTTATAGTTTTTATTCCCATAGATTGATTTTTCTCTAAATCCAATCATATTTATATTTGGACCATTAATTATTAATATTCTCATAATCCTCCAAAATTACTGAAATTATTGTATATATATTATATAATAACCATTAGATCATTACAAATATATTATCGGAGGAAATATGCCTGGTTCAACATTTGGAAAACTTTTTAGAGTTACTACTTGGGGGGAATCTCATGGTAATGCTATTGGTGCAGTCATTGACGGTTGTCCTGCAGGAATTGAAATTAATGAAAATTATATATATGAATATCTTAAACTTAGAAGGCCTTCATCAAATATAGCATCTACATCAAGAAATGAAGATGATAAGCCAGTTATCCTATCAGGAGTATTTGAAGGTAAAACTACAGGAAGCCCAATAAGTGTAATTGTATATAATAAGGATAGGCGTTCTGAAGATTATTCCAATATCAAAGATACTTTTAGGCCTTCTCATGCCGACTATACTTATTTTTGTAAATATTCAAATGTTGACTATCGTGGTGGTGGACGTTCATCTGGACGTGAAACAGTTGCTAGAGTTATTGGAGGAGCAATTGCCAAAAAGATTCTTAATATGATGAATATAAGTGTTTATAGTTATGTTAGTTCGATAGGTAATATAATTGTAAAAGATATAGATAGATCTATTAAAAATGAATTAAATATTCCAAATATAGATTCATATAAAAAATGTTTAAATTATCTTAAAGAAATTCGTTCCATGAAAGACTCTATAGGTAGTAGTTGTCATATAACTGTCAATAATTTACCATCAGGAATAGGGGAGCCTGTATTTGATAAGCTAGATGCCCAACTTGCAAAAGCTATTATGTCAATCGGTGGCGTTAAATCTGTAGGCATCGGATTGGGAAAGACTTCTTCAACATTACTTGGTAGTATCTATAATGATGATTTTAATATTACTGAAAATAATATAGTTACTGAAACAAATAATTCTGGAGGTATTTTGGGTGGTATAAGCAATTCAATGCCCATAGAGATTGATGCATATTTCAAACCTACTCCTTCGATTGGTATAAAACAAAAAACTGTTGATAAGTATTTTAATAGCCTAGATATAGAAATTGGTGGTAGACATGACCCCGTCTTAGCAATAAGAGGTTGCATAGTTGCAGAATCGATGGTATCAATAACATTAGTAGATCTAATTATGCAAAATAGTATTGCAAAAATTGAAAATATAATGAAAATATACAATTGATATACTATGTAAATGGGTGAGATATTATGACTTCACATCCTATGAAAAATACTATAAATTATAGTTTTTCTCAATAAGGATCATCTAACATCTCACCCATTATATGTACACTTAATTATTGCTTTTTTGCTTTATTATTTCATCAAGAGTATGCCATGCCAACACAGCACACTTAACTCTTGCAGGCATATTTGAAATATTTTCAAATGCTTTTGTATCTTCTAATATATCTAATTCAGCCTCATCAGTTATTTCTTTTTTTATCATACCTATAAAAGTTTTTACTAATAACTGAGCTTCCTCTAAGCTTTTACCTCTAACTAGATCAATCATCATAGAAGTTGAAGCTTGTGATATAGCACATCCAACACCAACAAAAGATGCATCTTCTATAATATTATCCTTTATCTTAAGTTGTAATGTTATTTCATCACCACAACTAGGATTATGTCCCTTTTCTATATCTGTAGCCCCTTCAAGTACGTGCTTATTATCTGTGTTTCGACTTTCTTCCAATATCATCTGCGTATATATATCTTTAATGTCCATAACCAAATACCTCCGCAACCTTAGGTAAGGCTTCTAAAAATTTTACAACTTCAGATTCAGTATTATAAAATGAAAAGCTTGCCCTACAAGATGAATTTATTCCTAAATATTTATGCAATGGTGCTGCACAGTGATGTCCACTCCTTATTGCAATACCATATGAATCCAAAATGCTTGATACATCATGAGGATGTATATCCTTAAAGTTAAACAATATTATAGGTGATCTGTTTTTGTTAGGATTTGTATAAACATCAATAAACTTCATATTTATCATTTCATTATATGCAAGATCCATAAGTTTGCTTTCGTGTCTATAAATATTATCCATCCCTATATTATCAATATAATCAAGGGCTGCATGTAGCCCAACAACACCACCAACATTTTGTGTGCCAGCCTCAAATTTATATGGTAATTCAGCATAAGTAGTTTCTTGTTCATATACATATTCGATCATATCTCCACCATATGTATAAGGTGGCATTAAATCTAATATTTCCTTTTTACCATATAAAACTCCAACCCCTAGAGGTGCTAGTAATTTATGTCCTGAAAATACCAAAAAGTCACAATCAATCTTTTTAACATCAACTTTCTTATGCGCTAATAGTTGAGCTCCATCAACTAATACTTTAGCCCCTACTGCTCTAGCACATTCAATCATATATTCAATATTAGGGCATGTGGCAACTGTGTTACTCGCACCTGTAATAGCTAAAAGTTTAACATTTTTATTTAGCTTGCTTTTAAAATCATCCATATCAATATTATAATCTTTATCTAGATATACATACTTTAATTTTGCCCCTGTTTTTTTACATACAAACTGCCAAGGTACTAAATTACTATGATGCTCTAGTATACTTATCAATATCTCATCGCCTTCTTTAAGGAAATTAAGACCATATGAATAAGCAACTAAATTAATAGCTTCAGTTGCATTCCTTGTAAAAATTATTTCTTCTTCAGATTCTGCCCCTAAATATTCGCAAACCCTTTTTCTTCCACCCTCATATGCATTGGTAGCTTGAACACTTAAATAATGAGCCCCTCTATGTGGATTTGCATTTTTATGCTTATAAAATTCATCAACCTTATTTATAACCTCCAAAGGTCTTTGAGAGGTAGCTGCATTATCTAAGTAAATTATCTTATTATCTTTATTATAACTAAAGTCTCTAGTTATATTATCAAAAATACTATGATTCATAAGCTTTATCTATTTTTCTTTCTATTACATCCCTTATTAACGATTTATATTCTTCTATTGGCAATAAATCAACTATAGGTAATAGATTAGATTCTATTATCATTTTTTCTGCTTCTTTACGACTTATTCCTCTACTCATTATATAGAATAATACGTCCTTATCTAATTTCCCTGCACTCGAAGCATGATTACCAACTACATCATGTTCATGGCAAAGCAATAATGGTACAGCAACACTTTTTGCAGTATCGCTCATTAATGTAACATATTCTTCTTCATTTCCTGATGAACCGGCAGATCCCTCTTTAAAGTCCAAACTAGCCTTAAATACTTTTTTTGCATTATTGGCTAAAGCTCCTTTTACAATTACATTAGAATTTGTTTTCTTTCCAATATGATCAATATTATAAAATAAATCTAGTTTTTCATTACCAACACCAAAATAAATTGAATTAATATCTGATTTTGCTTCACTTCCTACCAAATGGGATCTATAAGTGAAATAAGTATCTCCATCACCAACTTCAATTTCAACAACTTCAATATTCGCATTATCAAGTGATATTGATGTTAATGAATGTATAGATTTAGTATTCTTACCATGTCTTTGAATTATATAAACTCTTACATCTGCATTATTTTTTGCTAATATTCTTAAATCCGTATATCTTTTATAGTCACTATTACCATCATCATAATAGTCATACACTACAGATACTTCTTTATTTTCCTCTGCAATAATAATTTGTTTATCAATCAAAATAGGATTTTCTTTATTTAATTCATATTTAAGCGTAGTAAGTTCATTTTGATCTGCAATAATATTAGAATGATTGAACCTACTATTAATATCAAAATTTTCATCAAATCCACTTAGATATTTATCAATGATATCTTTATTCTCTTTACTTATCTCTTTTTTACTATTTTCAACTAAACTATAACTAATATCATCAATATCAAATTCAACTTCTGTTTTATTAATTTTTAACCATCTCCAAGTAGGAAGAGTTATTTTATTTCCAATCATTAGCCAATAGTCCCTTCTAGTTCAAGATTAATAAGGTTATTCATCTCTACAGCATATTCTAATGGCAACTCTTTAGCTATAGGCTCAGCAAATCCTCTTACAACCATTGCCTTTGCTTCTTTTTCTGATATACCTCTGCTCATCATATAGAATATAATATCATCATCAATTCTTCCTATTTTAGCCTCATGTCCAAGATCAACTTTATCATTTTCAATGTCAATTACTGGCACTGTGTCTGAACGGCTTTCGCTATCTAGCATTAAGGACTCACATGTTGTTGTAGACTTACAATTCTCAGCATCTTTTGCAATTTTAACAAGGCCACGATATATTGCAACTCCACCATCTTTTGAAATAGACTTTGAGATTATAGACGATGATGTATCACTTGCTAAGTGAATAGCTTGAGCTCCTGTATCTAAAAATTGGTCTTTACCTGCAAAGGTAATACCTGTAAACTCTGACCTCGCCTTTTTCCCCTTAAGAATACTAGTAGGATATAGCATCGATACCTTCGAACCAAAAGAACCTGATACCCACTCAATGCTACCCTCTTCTTCTACTATCGCTCTTTTTGAGTTAAGGTTATACATATTCCTAGACCAGTTCTCTATTGTAGAGTATCTTAAAGTCGCTCCTTTTTTGACAAATAACTCTACCGCACCTGCATGTACATTTACAACATTATATTTTGGCGCTGAACATCCTTCTATAAAATGACAATACGCTCCCTCTTCCACAACAATTAAAGTATGTTCAAATTGTCCAGCTCCTGGAGCATTTAGTCTAAAATAAGATTGTAGTGGTATGTCTACATTAACACCCTTTGGTACATATACAAATGATCCTCCTGACCACACTGCATAGTGAAGAGCAAGGTATTTATGTGCTGTTGGTGGTAGGCACTTTGTGAAATATTCTTTTACTATATCTTCATATTCCTTTACTGCTGACTCAAAATCTAAATATACAACTCCTTGTTTAATTAAATAATCTTTTATACTATGATATACAACTTCAGAGTCATATTGAGCACCAACACCAGATAATGAATTATTTCTTTCAGCTTCAGGAATACCTAATGCATCAAATGTTCCTTTAATATCATCAGGTACTTCACCCCAATCAGCCGACATTTTAGCATCTGGCGATATATATGTGGTCAAATCATCCATATTAACCTCAGATAAATCTGGCCCCCATTCTGGATTGTCCATTTTATTGAATAATTCAAATGCCTTTAATCTTATATCTAGCATCCACTTAGGTTCATTCTTTTCTTTAGATATTTTTCTTACAATATCTTCAGTCAGTCCCTTATCTAATTTTGTTTTATATGTAACTTCATTTTTTATGTCGTAAATTCCACGACTCATTTCTTCAACATATGTTTTTTTTACTTCTGCCACATTATTCTCCTTTTAACCAACCGTAGCCTTCTTCTTCAATCTTATGAATTAGTTCAGCTCCACCTGTTTTAACAATTTTACCGTCAACTAAAACATGAACAAAGTCTGGCTTAATCTCATTAAGAATTTCCTTGTGGTGAGTGATTATTATTACGGAATTATTTTCATTATGGAAATCTTTAACTCCATTTGATACAATTCTTACCGCATCTACATCAAGTCCTGAATCTGTTTCATCTAACATTGCTAATTTAGGATTTAACATAGACATTTGCAAGATTTCTGCTTTTTTCTTTTCTCCTCCAGAAAATCCAACATTTACTGATCTTTGAGAATATGAAGGATCTATTTTAAGATTTTCCATGTTTTTATCAAGTTCTTTTTTAAATTTTAATAATGATACTTTATTACCTGTTACAGCCATTGATGATGTTCTAATAAAATTTTCAAGACTTACACCATTTACCTCATATGGAGACTGGAAAGACATAAAAATTCCCAATCTAGCTCTCTCATCAACTGACTTATCATTTATATTTTCATTTTCAAATATTATTTCTCCATCAGTAAGTATGTACTTAGGATTATTCATAATTAAATTCATTAAAGTGGATTTGCCAGCACCATTCGGTCCCATAAGTACATGCACTTCCCCTTTATTTATTGTTAGGTCAACACCTTTTAATATTTCTTTATCTTCAACATTTGCATGTAAATTTACTATCTCTAACAACTTTTCTGCCATCGCATATTACAATCTATTAGATTGATACCTCCTTAATTTTTTAAATCCTACTAAAATAGTAGGATTTAAAAATATTATATTACTAATAGTCTAATTGGTCAAGAAATTACAAAGTTTGCCTAAGCTAATGTTTATCTGACTCACTTTTTTTGTATTTTATTACATACTTATTAAGTTTAAAATGCATATATATAATATAATAATTTTTTTAATTATTAAAACAATGTGAATTCTTGTACGTCAATTTGCACAAAAAGAAGAAATTTTTTTCTATATTATGATGTATAGAAGAAATTTCTTTTATTTGTTATCCTAATTTATATTGAAAATTAGGAGGAAGATGATGAAAAAAATTTTTGCTAGTTTAGCATTATTATTGTTTATAGTTTTAGGATGCATGAATGTTACTGCTGCACCTATTACTAATGTTTCAGAAATTGATACAACAAAGACATACATATTTTATATAGATGGAAAAAATCAGACAATTTTTGATGACGGTGGTAATGCCGAGGGATGGATTAGGTATGGAAATTTTGACGATTCTGATAAATATAGCTTTAGATTAGAAAGAATTGATGACGGTTCTTATAACTTAACAAATCTTGGTACTACTTTCCCTATAAAGAAAGAAATGAAAAATCTAAAAAATGTATTTTATATGGTTTCAGATAAACAACACAGAGAACCTAAAATGAATATCATTTTTGAACCTGCCGAAACTCCAAATGAGTTTTATTTAAAAGACTCTGCAACTAATAGATATGTTACTATCGGTCAAAATCAAAACTATGTAACTTTTAAAGATGATAAAAGCAGTGCTAAAAAATTCAAGATCGAAGAAACTCCTCCAATACCACCTTACCCATATCCTGAAGGAAGTTTAACTCTTTTTGATAACCCTATAATTAGACAAGGTGGTAGAGACTTTTATAGAATACCTGCTATTACAACTACAAATTCTGGTAGAGTCATAGCTGTTACAGATTATAGATATAACCATGATAATGACTTAGGAAATCATAAAATTGATTTATTAGTTAAATACTCAGATGATAATGGGAAAAATTGGTCTGATAGTAAAAATATAACAGAGTTTAATAATGATAATAAAGTTGGATATGGTGATGCTGCAATAGTGGCAGATAGAGAAAGCAATAAAGTATTAATTTTAGCAGCTTATGGTACTCAAGGCTACTGGCATGGAAATGCTAGTTATAGATCAACTCGTGATAATCCAATAAAGGTTGGCAAATTTGTATCTTCAGACAATGGTGAAACATGGTCAGATCCAGTTGATCTAACTGAACAAATATATGGATTTAATCAAAGATTTAATAATTTATTTGTAGCCTCTGGTAGAATACATCAATCAAGATATATTAAAGTTGGAGATTATTACAGAATTTATACATCAATACTAGAAGGCACAACTAGAGGAAATTATGTTCTTTATTCAGATGACTTTGGAGATACTTGGCATGTATTAGGTGGCGCTGATGCACCTTCTGTACCAGGTGGTGATGAAGCAAAAGTTGAAGAACTACCAAACGGTTCTGTTGTTATTGCAAGTAGAAAAAATAACGGTAGACTAATTAATGTATTTACATTTGAAGAAGGAGATAACACTTATACTAAGGGAAGCTGGGAAAGAGCTAATGCTAAAAATCTAAATCTAGGAAATGCTAGAGGTACAAATGGTGAAACTTTAGTAATTTATGCATGGGATACTAAAAAGAATAAACCTGTATATCTAATGTTACAATCAATCCCTACACTTAATGGTGGACGTGAAGGCGTAGGTATCTACTACAAAGAACTTAAACCTGATTCAGAAACTATTGATGACGTAATTGCAAATTTCGGTCAAGATAAGTTTTATATGATTCAAGAAAGAGCAAGCGCATATTCAACAATGACCGTTCAGGATGATGGTAATATCGGATTCCTATATGAAGATACAGGTAGAGCTACTGGCGGTGGTTATGATATTCAATATGTAAATCTATCAATTTCAAAAATAACTAATGGTAGATACGATAAAATATATACTGGTATAGGGTCAAAAGATAAACCTTATACAAATAATGATGAGAATCTTGTAAGGGTATTAAATACATATTTTTCAAAAGAAAAAATGAACTTTTCTCTTGCTTATGAAAATTTAACAAGTGATGCATCTACTCAGACTGATACTATTGAAACAAAAGAAATAGCTATTCAAACTGACAATGCTGAAACAAAATCATCATCAACTCAAACTGAAAATACTGAAACTAGAGAATTTTCTACTCAAACAGATGATTTGGAACAACCTAAAACTACAAATGAAATAGCTATTCAAACTGACGATTTAGAAAATACAGATAACAAAGAAGAAATAGAAAATCCTAAAGGAAATGATGATATAGATACGAGAATTGACAAAACAAATACTACGCCTATAGATTATAGTAAATATTCTATTTTCAACAGATTAAAAGATAATGAATACTTTAACAATTATTTAAAATCATTAAAAAATAAAAATAAAATTACAGACATGAAAATAAATAATAACCCAAGGCTAGTACTTGAAAATAACACTGATAAAAATACCACAAACGACACAACACAATCTAAAGAGATAGTAATTGAAAAAACAAATAAACTACCAAATACTTCAACTTCAGAAGATATAATACTATTAATCTCTCTTCTATCTCTAAGTTTATTAACTATAGCAATTTTGAAAAAACATCAATAAATCCTTCCTAATTAATGATGACTAATTAATGTAGCGAACCTCCTAAAGTTGACCAACTTTAGGAGGTTCACTACATTATAGTCACCGTTTAATTTAGTTCTATAAAATTTAGTGTTGGTAGTATTGGTAATTTAATCATAAAAATATATAAGAATAATATTTTCATTATTACTGATAATTATTTTAAAATACTAAAAGTCCATTTATGCTTTTGATGTACAAATAATTATAATCTCAAAAATTAATACTACATCTCTTACTTTTCCTTCTTTTGTGCTAAATATATAATATTTCAACTATTACAGTCAACAAAAGACCAAATTAACTACAAAAAATCATCTCATAGAATCTAGTTTTTTATTCATTATAATTGCCCCTGCTACCAATAATAAAATTGATAAAATTAAAAGCCTTAAAATATAGCTATAATAATCACCATAATTATCATTATTTTGTATTGCAGAAATTGCTGATAACGTCCAATTTTGTGGTATAAATTTACCTATCTTTTGCATATATTCAGGCATAAGGCTTAACGGCCAAAAACACCCTGCTAACATTGCAAAAGGAATATTTAATATATTAGTTAAACTCTGAGCTGTAATATTATTTTTACAAATTGCTCCAATAAATATTGCTAGTCCAACAGAATATATACCAAAACTAAAAATAGATAACATATAGTGAATAATAGGAATACCCATTTTTATTCCCATTACTATTATACCAATTTGAATTAATATAGTTTGAACAGCTACTATTATTAACCCGATGAGTGCCATAGAAGCTAAATAACCCCAGTAGTTTGAAGCAGCAAGTTTTATTTTTCCTGTAATTCCTGAATACTTATCAGCTAATATCTGTTCAACCAATATAGACGTTGATGTTATCATTAATACTACTAATAGTCCTACTGCTCTAAGCACAACGCTTATACCTATAGATTCATCTTCAATATCATATTGATTTACGACAAATTCTTCATTTTCTGATTTTGATAAAATATCCTCATATATAGTTTCATCTCCTTGGCTAGCTTTCCCCACTAATTGAAGTCTATCTATAAGATAATTTATATCATTTTTAAGCCAAGCTGTTGCTTCTGAAGTATTATTATACATAAGTTCAATTTTTTTTGGCTCACCCATAATAATAGAGCTTCCAAAATCTTTATCTATTTTGACTATAGCTTCAAGTTTTTGATTTTCAATATAATAGTTTAATTCATCATCATTAAGATTATTATAAAACTCATAACGCTTATTTTTCTGTAGTGACTTTAAGATATATTCGCTCTGTTTGGTATTATCATTGTCAACTATACCAATTTTAACAGCTGTATCTCCTGAACTACTAATAAACCCATACATTAAAATAATACAAATAAATGGGAATATCAAAGTACTTATGACAAGACCTTTACGCCTTAACATTAGCTTTAATAGATGCTTGAAAATAGAAATCATGAAAATACCACCTTCCTACTTTTTAAAACAGCGAAAATGTAGAAAAATAATCCAATTGCTACATTTATAATCAATGCAGCCCATACATAATTTCCATTCCCACCATATGCTAATACACTTATAGCTTTATTTGTCCAATATATAGGAGATATATAACTTAAAAATATCTCTATTGGAAAATATGCACCACCAACTATAGCAAAAAAAGGAATAACTATCTGTGGTAATACTTGAGCTACAACCTCATTTTTAACAGCAATACCTATGCCTACACCAATAGATGTGCTAAAAAATAATAAACTTAAAAATACTATTAAAATACCTAATAGGTTACTACCCCAATTTGCCTTTAAAACAAGTATTGAATATAAGTATATGATGAATAGCTGTAAAGCTCCAAGAAGAATATTTCCTATGATAGTTCCTGTCATGAATTTTCCAATTCCCATGCCACTAAGTCCTATCCTTTTAAGACAGTCCAACCTCTTCTGACTATATATAGCAAATATTGCAGACATACTTGCATAAAGCCCCATTTGAACAATGATAGCAATAGAATAATAGTCAGTAGAAGTAATCCCATTTTTACCATCCATTCCTCTATCAATAACATAATCAACATCAGTATTAGTATTTATAGCTTGAAACGATTGTGGGTAATCCTTAATTATTGTATTTATTATCTTTCCTTTTTCAAAATATGTATTAATTAGCGACTCCAAAAGTGTAGAATTTAACTTATCTGCATCATTTTTATATATATCTATTTTCTTTGTATCATCAAAATTAATGAAAGCATTTATTTTTCTACTCTCTACCTTTTCTTTAGATTCGTCAAAATTATTTGACTTTACAAAATTAATATCTAGCTCATCATGTAATAAATCTATATATTCTAAAAATGCTTTATCAGTATTTTCATCTTTGGTGTCAACATTATATTCAATATTTAATGTTGAAAATGTAGATGTAGTAACAAATGAATTTTTAAATGCAAAGCTTAATATTGTCAATAGTATAATAGGAAATATTATCATCATTATCAAGCTAATAGGCATTCTTATAGAGTAAAGAAAATACTGCTTAATAACATGCCAAGTCTTCATATTAATCCCTCAACTTCTTCCCTGTCAAACTTAGGAATAAATCTTCTAAGTTATTAGACTTCTTCTTTATTTCTATAAATTTAATATTATTTGCTCTTAGTTCATTTATTAGTTCATCAATATCCTTTTTTCTTACTTGTAATATAGAATCATCCATCATATTCCCATATACTTGTCTAGCAGTTTCAATCGAATCTTCATCTATTAAAACTAGCAATGAATCATCACTGTTATTATTAAGTAAATCCTCTTTATTACCATGCAGTATAACTTTACCAAGGTCCATAATATATATGTAATCACAAATCTTTTGAACTTCTTCCATATAATGTGATGTATAAATTACAGTACTGCCTTCATCATTTAGTCTTTTTATAGATTCTAAAATATGATTTCTTGATTGAGGATCTATTCCTACCGTTGGCTCATCAAAAATAATCATCTTTGGTTTATTAACAAGTGCACATGCTATATTTAGTCTTCTTTGCATCCCACCAGAAAATCTTTTTGCAAGCACCTTTGACCACTCTGATAGCCCTACAAATTCCAGTGCCTCTTTGCACTTTTGCTTTAATTCGCTTCCCTTATAACCATAAATTCCAGCAAAAAATGCAACATTTTCATAGGCTGTTAAATTATCATATATCGCTATATTCTGGGGTACAAATCCAAGCTTTTCAGAATATTTTTTTATATCTCCAGATTTTGCACCGAATATTGTTACTTCACCAGATGATGGAGGCATCAATCCAACAATTATATTTATCAATGTAGATTTACCTGCACCATTTGGTCCTAATAATCCATATATCTTCCCCTCTTCAAGCTCTAAATTTACATCATCTAAAGCTTTGTGATTATTAGCATAAATTTTAACTAAATTTTTTACACTTACAATAGGCATAAATATTCCTCTCTCCAAATGAGTTATCTTATTATAATCAACATTATATACAATAATTTTTATAATTACCATAATAAAGTGAAATTTATTATGGTTTATTTAGCGCTTTTTTATATTACTCATTTCATACTGATCTATAATTCTTATATCATAATGATATCTTGTATTCCTACCTCTGCCATATCTTATTAATATATGGTAATTCAGCATTATATTTATAAGTTGTAGCGCTGTCTTCTTATTTACTTCTAAAACCAATTCAATATATTTTCTCGAAAAACTTTCTTTAATATCTCCATTTTCAATCGTATTAATAATTAATCTAATAAAATCATCATTATAATATGCTTTTTTAGAATTAATATAATTTTCAATCTGAATATTATGCTTAGCCCTTATTTTCTTTATTGTAATTGAAAGTGTATTTGATGAAATTTTACAATCTATATAATTCTTATTTCCTCTAACTAAAGTATTCATACTACCTATACTATATATACGTGAATTTATATCAAAATTATAGTATAAAAATTTAGCTAAATTTTTATTTCTTATCCAATATATTCCATTATCAAAATCTTCAAATATATCCTTTCCAAGTTCACCACAAATTGCCACAAATTTAATACACCCATCAAATATTTCTATCCTCATAGGATAGTTTATTGAATAATTTCTATTTATAACCATAGTATATATTACATAATAAAGTATTTCTGTTGAATACTTCATTACATAAGTATTTTTATTTTCGGCACTTTTATTAGAATTAGTTATTAATTCATATATCCTATTAATATGCCTTAGTAAATTGCCTTTAATTACAATATACTTAGTAGATAAGTTAATATCATATATTATACATTCAACTGTATAATCACACTGATCAGATAATAAAAAAGCAAGGTTAGTAAACTTATCACATTCGTTTACCATTCCCCACTTTTTAAATATATTATATGTCAACTCAGGTTCGCTAATTTTTAATAAAAAACATAAATCTTTAAATGTTAAATTTTGATTGTTAGATTCTTTACATTCAAACGAAATAACTTTCATAAACAATATATCCTAAAATTATCATTTCAAAATATTAATTAACTTTTTTCCATTCCTTGGATTAACTAATTTATCATCAATATCCATAAGGGGTCTTATTACAAAATCTCTATTTTCAAAATCTATATGTGGAATATGTAAGTTATCTTCATCTAAAATAATATCTTCATAAAAAATAATATCTATATCTATTGTTCTAGGCCCCCACCTTATTTTTCTTTCTCTACCTAGTTTTTTTTCAATTATATGAATTTTTTCTAACAACTTATATGGATCAAGCATTGTATCAACTAAAACAGCCGCATTTATAAAATCTGCCTGATCAGTATACCCATAGGGCTTAGTTTTATAAAACTTTGATACTTTTATAACCTTACCTATATTTTTTGTTATTTCATCAATAGCTGCATTTATATACTCTATGCTATTACCAATATTCGAACCCAGTGCTAAGTATGCTTTCATTCTCCTTCCCTGTCTATTTCATACATCATATTGATTAGTATATTATGTTCATATACATCATGTACCCTTACTATATCAAGATACTTATTATATAAATATCCTGCAATTGCAACACTTCCAAGCATCGCCGCATCTCCTTGGTCAACTTTCAAATATTGTCTAATAAAACCTTTTCTAGATACTCCAATTAAATTAATAGCACCTAAATCATTGAAAATACTAAAATTTTTGATAAGCTTAAGATTTTGTTCTGGAAGTTTTCCAAATCCAATTCCTGGATCTATTATGATTTTATTTTTGTTAATCCCTATTTGGGTTAATTTATTCATTTGATTATAGAGAAATTCATAAACCTCTTTTAATACATCCTTATAGCATATCCTATCTTGCATAACACTAGGTCTATCATTTGTATGCATA
Organism: Bacillota bacterium; assembly: GCA_023420085.1. GTDB lineage: Bacteria > Bacillota > Clostridia > Lachnospirales > Lachnospiraceae > JAEZWQ01. The sequence continues at coordinate 102,098 of JAEZWQ010000025.1, read as the reverse complement.
ATAACTATAGGGACATTATACTCCTTTACAATATTTATCATATTTGGATCAAATGTCATGCCTGATATATCATTAATAATATCTGCCCCAGCGCAAACTGCTTTTTCTGCTGTATATGCATTATACGTGTCAACTGATATACATATATCAGGAATTTCAAGCTTTATATTTTTGATAATATCTATAATTCTTTCAGTCTCTTCTTCACTATTTACTGGCATCGCTCCTGGTCTAGTTGATTCTCCTCCAATGTCAATTATTTTAGCACCACTATCAACCATAAATTTCGCCCTATCTACAGCTTCTTTTATACCAGAAACTCTTGAGCCAGGATAAAATGAATCAGGTGTTGCATTTATTATCCCCATTATCTTCATTTTATCTAAAATAACTTCTCTATTATCTGATAATACTATCTTTTTCATCTTTTACTATCCTTGCTATTGCTATATGATTATGAATACTTTCATAGCTTTTTACACTTATTTTATATCGGTGTAAACACTCTCTATCCAAGTATAGCTTCACATCTCTAACAACATCTTCAACAAATTTAGGATTATCATATGCATACTCTGTGACAAGCTTTTCATCTTCCCTCTTTAGCAAAGGATAAACCTTAGATGAAGCTAGTCCAGAAATCTCTTCAATAAATTTACTATTAATATCCTTATCATAAGATATGTCTATGCAAATCTTTGCTCTTTGATTGTGCGCCCCATAACTAGAAATCTCCTTAGAACAAGGACACAAAGTTGCACATGGTATTTCAAGATAGATATTCTTAATTATTTTAGATTCATTGATTACTCCTTCCACCCTTGCATCTATATCAATAAATGAAATTTTATTAGTATGTGGTGAGTAAACTTTATGAAAAAACTTAAACTCCATCTTAACATATGCATATTTGGAATCAAATCTATCAATCATAGTATTAAGAATTATATTTATATCATTGCAACTAATAGTATCTGTACTAGAATTTAAAATTTCTATAAACCTAGACATATGTGTTCCCTTGCTGCTTGCATCGAGGTCTACAGTCATTTCAATCTTTGGCATTATATTTTGTTTTTTTCCATCATAGAGAAATAGAAAAGGAGCGTATACTTCGGACACTCCAACTTCATCAATTTTTATATTCCTTTCATCAAAATAACCTTGTACATCTCTCATCATTCACCCTTATATATAACTCCAGAATTCTTAGTTTCCCATACTTCAATCTCATATAATTTGCAATTATCTCTCTTTAATTTGTCTTCTAATTTATTCCAAACATAAATTGCAATATTTTCTGCTGTAGGCTGTTCAATAATATCATTAAGATAATGATGATCAAACTTATCAATTATTTCTCTATTTACGATTTCCTTTAATTCAACAAAATCAAATACCATATCTTCATGATCTCTTTTTCCTTCAACTTTTACAACTAGACTATATGTATGACCATGAAGTCTTTCACATTTTCCTTTATAATTAATTAAATTATGCGCTGCATCAAATTCAAATTTTTTTATTAATATCATATTCACATTATACCACGTTTGACATAAATAAAGAAGAGCACCAATTTGCGTATGCACTCAGACATATACAAATAAGTACTCTTCTAACTTATATTACATAGCTTTAACTATTTCTATAAAATCTTCTTTAAGAGATGCTCCTCCAACTAATGCTCCATCAATATCTGGTTGTTCAAATAATTCTTTAGCATTGCTAGAGTTAACAGAACCTCCATATTGTATGGTTAGTTCATCGGCTATATCTCCATATAGCTCTCTTAATGTATCTCTAATAGCCTTACACACTTCTTGAGCTTGCTCTTTTGTAGCAACCTTGCCAGTACCAATAGCCCAGATTGGTTCATATGCTATTGTAACAGATTTAACTCCTTTTTCGCAAACTCCTTGTAAAGCTATCTTGATTTGTTGTCTAATTAAATCTATTGTTATTCCTTGTTCTCTTTGTTCAAGTGTTTCACCACAGCAAAGAATTACATTTAATCCTTCATTAATAGATTTAATAACTTTTTTATTTATAATTTGATCTGTTTCTCCAAAATACTCACGTCTTTCTGAGTGCCCAATGATTACATACTTTACACCCATATCTACAAGCATTTTAGCAGATATTTCTCCAGTATAAGCTCCAGAATCTTCAAAATGTACATTTTGAGCTCCAATTTCTACATTAGTATTTTTTGTAGCCTCTAAAGCTATATGAAGATCCACAAATGGCGGGCAAAAAACCACACCAGTATTATTACTTTCACATTTATCTGACAATAACTTTAGCAATTCTTTTGCTTGAGTATTTGTCATATTCATTTTCCAGTTTCCAGCAACTAAGTTTTTACGCATAACTTACCTCTATTTATTATTTGCTGCAGCCACTCCAGGAAGTTCTTTCCCCTCTAGGAATTCTAAAGAAGCTCCTCCTCCTGTAGAAATGTGAGTCATCTTGTCTGAATATCCAAGTTGGTTACATGCAGCAACGCTATCACCACCACCAATAATAGTTGTAGCATCTTCTAATTTTGCCAATGCATCAGCAACTGCAATAGTTCCCTTTGCAAAATTTTCCATCTCAAATACGCCCATCGGCCCATTCCATACGATAGTTTTAGCGCCTTTTATAGCATCAGCATAAAGCTTTTGAGTTTCTGGTCCTATATCTAGTCCCATCTCATCATCCATAACTTCACTATTTTTAGCTACTCTATACTCTGCATCATTAGAAAATTCTTTAGCTACAATTGAATCTACTGGAACAAGAAAATTAACATTCCTATTATTTGCCTTTTCAAACATTTCCTTAGCATAATCAAGGTAATCATCTTCTACCATAGACTTACCAACATTATAGCCTTGAGCTTTAAGGAAAGTATAAGCCATAGCTCCACCAATAATTATTGTATCAACCTTCTCAATAAGATTTGTAATTACAGATATCTTACTAGAAACTTTTGCCCCACCTAATATAGCAACAAAAGGTCTAACAGGATTTTCAACTGCATTTCCTAGATAATCAATTTCTCTTTGCATTAAATATCCAACTACTGCAGTATCAACATACTGTGTAACCCCAACATTTGAGCAATGAGCTCTATGGGCAGTACCAAAAGCATCATTAACAAAAACTTCGCATATAGAAGCTAAATCTTTGCTAAATTCTTCACCATTTTTTGTTTCTTCAGCTCTATATCTAGTATTTTCAATTAAAATGGCTTCTCCATCTTTTAGTTCTTCTACTGCTTTTTTAACGTTCTCACCAACAACATTATCATCTCTTACAAATTTAACTTCTTGTCCTAAATAATGTGTCAATTTATCGGCAACTGGTCTTAATGATAGTGAATCTACTACTTCGCCCTTTGGTTTCCCAAGGTGAGAGCATAATATTAAACGTCCACCATCTGCCAATAACTTTTTAATAGTTGGTAAAGAGGCTGTAATTCTAGTATCATCCGTTATAACTCCATCTTTCAATGGAACATTGAAATCACAACGAACTAGTACCTTTTTGCCTTTCACATTTATATCATCAATAGATTTCTTATTTAACATTTATCCTCCAATTAAGCAAGTGTATTTAAATGCTTGATTGTTCTAACCATTTGTGATGTATAAGAATTTTCATTATCATACCAAGCAACAACCTTAACTAATGTTTTTCCATCTCCTAGGCTTGTTACCTTAGTTTGTGTAGCATCAAATAATGAACCTTCTGTAATACCAATAACATCTGTAGATACTATTTCATCTTCTGTATATCCATAAGAAGCATTAGCTACTGACTTCATATGAGCATTAATTTCTTCAGCAGAAACTTCTTTATTTACAACTGCTACTAACTCTGTAACTGAACCAGTCTTAACAGGAACTCTTTGTGCTGCTCCATCAAGCTTTCCAGATAATTCAGGTATAACAAGACCAATAGCCTTAGCTGCTCCTGTAGAGTTTGGTACAATATTTTCTGCTGCTGCTCTTGCACGTCTCTTATCACCTTTTCTATGAGGTCCATCAAGAGTCATTTGATCTCCTGTATAAGCATGAATAGTTGTCATGAACCCTTTTTCAATAGCAGCTAGATCATTAAGAGCCTTAGCCATTGGTGCTAAGCAGTTTGTTGTACAAGATGCTGCTGAAACAATGTGATCATCTTTAGATAATGTATCTTCATTAACACCAAAAACAATTGTTGGAAGATCGTTACCAGCTGGTGCAGAAATAACTACCTTCTTAGCTCCTGCATCTAAATGTGCTTGAGATTTAGCTTTTGAAGCAAAGAATCCAGTACATTCAAGTACAACATCAACTCCTAAATCTTTCCAAGGTAGGTTCTTAGGATCAGCTTCAGCATAAACAGGTATTTCTGTTCCTTCAACTACCATCTTATTGTCCTTAACTTCAACCTTTTTATCATATCTTCCTTGAGAAGAATCATATTTTAATAGATGTGCTAACATATCAGCATTTGTTAGGTCATTGATTGCTACTATTTCATAACCCTCAGCTCCAAACATTTGTCTAAATGCTAGTCTACCAATTCTACCAAAACCATTAATTGCAACTTTTACTGACATATTTAATCCTCCATTTTTCTAATCAGTATTTATAAATATATAATAACATTATAACATGATTTTTTAAAGTAGGTTGACATTTTTTTAACAATCGTTATTTTACCGATAAATTTATTTTTAACTCCTAATATTATGCTATTTTATATAATATTTATTCAACTTATAAAATTTATTTTCAGCAAAATGGTAAATTAAACTACTAATTATATCATTTTGAGTGAATTTATATACAATATTAATCTTGATAATTGCAATTGGAAAGATGTATAATTATGTATTGATATTGTTAATAAAAATTTATAAATTATAATATAGTATTTTCATTTTGGAGGATTTATGCATTTAAAAGAAAAATTTATTGAATTTATTAATAATTCTCCAGTATCATCTTTTGCTATTAATAGCGCAAAAAAAATACTGGAAGACAACGGATATATAAATATAGATAAAATAAATATTGAATTAGGTAAAAAATATTACTATATAAGAAATGACTCATCAATTATTGCTTTTGATGTACCAAAACAATTAGGAGATAAAATAAATATGGTTTCCTCTCATTCTGATTCACCATATTTTAAAATAAAAGCTAATCCTAATATACATAAAAATAATTATACTATGCTAAATACTTCTGTATATGGTGGTATGATAATGTCATCATTTGTAGATATACCATTAAATATTGCCGGTAGGGTAAACTACATTGAAAATGGTTGTGTAATGTCAAAACTAGTCAATTTTGATGCCCCTGTTGCAATCATACCAAATCTAGCTATTCACTTAAACCGTGAGGTTAATCAAGGTTATAAATATCAACTTGGAAAAGAACTTTTCCCTATATATTCACAGGGCAAACGTGATTTACTAAGAGATATAAAAGAAAGGTTTAATATACCTACCGATATTGTTTCTCATGATTTATATTTAACTTCATTTATAAAACCTTATTTGTGGGGAATAGATCAAGAATTTATTTCTTCTCCGAGAATTGATAATTTACAATGTGCATTTACTTCTCTAATAAGCTTTGTAGAAACTGTACATAAAAATTTATCAATTTGTTGTATATTTGACAATGAAGAGGTGGGTTCATTATCATACATGGGTGCTTCATCAGACATGTTAAATTATATATTTGATAAAATTTGCGATGATCTTAGCATTAAAAAAACACAACTTTATTCTATGATTGAGAATTCATTTGTTATAAGTGCTGATAATGCTCATGCATTACATCCTAATTTCTCTGAAAAATATGATAACTACCATGAATGTAGTATAAACCATGGTCCTGTAATAAAATATTCAGCTAATCAATCATATACAACAGATTCATATACTGCAGCTGAATTTATAAATTTATGCAATAATGTATCTGTACCTTATCAAGTTTTTGAAAATCATTCAGCTATACGAGGTGGTTCGACCCTTGGTAATTTACTTAATTATCATACTTCCTTGAAATCTATAGATATTGGTTTGCCTCAACTAGCTATGCATTCAGCACTTGAAACCGCAGGTACAAAAGATATAGAGTATATGGTAGAGGTATTAAAAGCTTACTATGTACGTTAATGTTTTAATACAAAAAATGATCATGCTATGCATCCCGATAGCAATTGGATATATATGTAGAAAAAAAGATATATTTCATGAGAGAGCTAATATTGCATTTTCAAAGTTAATGACGGAAGTTACAATGCCTTGTTTGATTTTTTATTCAATTGCTTGTCAAGAAGCCATTGGATCAAAGCTTTATTCTTTGAATATCTTAGCAATAGGTTCTATCTGTTTTATTATATTAATTTTAGCAGCAACATTTACAGATAAGCTATATGGAGCAAAAAAAGAGGAAAAAGGTATTATAAAATTTATAACTGTTTTCAATAACTGTACTTTTATGGGACTACCTATATTAAACGCTGTTCTTGGAAACATAGGTACATTTTATATCGCAATTTTTAATATTGTTAATAATATTATGGTTTTTACAATTGGACTTTATTATATTGGATTATCTGCAAACAAAATGGGTAAGTTTACCTTAAAATTATTGATTAATACAGGCAATATAGCTACAATTCTTGGTCTTATTTTCTATTACTTAGATATTAAACCATTTATTGTAATACAGGATACCACATCAATGATAGGAAATATGACTACCCCGCTATCAATGATTGTTTTAGGTGTTTCATTAGCAGAAATGAATGTACTTGATATAATAAAATCTTATAAACTATATATATTTGCCCTTATAAAAATGATCGCCTTTCCACTTTTCATTTTTATTTTACTACGTTTCACAGGAATTGCCGACAAAAATCTAATTCTTGGGTTTACATTAATATCAGCTATGCCTGGTGCTTCAGTTACAGTTACGCTTGCTAACCAATATGATGCTAATCCACATTTAGCATCTAAATATATGCTTTTATCAACAATTATTTCAATAATAACTATACCTACTGTTGTATATATAGTAAGTTTAATCTCATAATTATGTACTAAACAATATTAAAGAGTTCTTATAAACTAATTGTGGCTTCCAGTAAAGGAAGCCACATAATAAACTAGTAAGTTTGTAAGAACTCTTTATTTTTAATTATATAATCAACCATCGATATTACAGTAAGTATAAATGCTATAGCTATAACTATATCTGTAAAAATTATCATCCCTTTTATCTTAAAATCCAATAAAATAAGAATAATCATAAATATTTGTGTTGTAGTCTTTAGCTTTCCCCAATAACTTGCTGCAATAACCTTCCCTTTACTTGCTGCTATTAGTCTAAATCCACTTATTATAAAATCTCTACTTACAATAGCAATAACTATAATAGGATGAATTCTATTTACCCAAGTAAATAATATCAACGCAGAGCAAACTAATAATTTATCTGCAAGAGGATCCATAAATTTCCCAAAATCTGTAACCAGATTATGTTTCCTTGCAATATATCCATCAAGAAAATCAGTAAAACTTGCAACACAAAAAATTATTGTTGTCAATAAGTATCCATAGCTAAGCTTAGATTGGAATATATATGCAACTATAAATATTGGGATCAATACTACTCGTAATATCGTAAGCTTATTTGGTAAATTCATAACTATCTCTTAAGAATATTTACCTTATTTTGGTAAATTTCTTGTACTGCTGTAGATAGAGGTTTATCAACCTTTGAAGTAACTAGAGGCTGATCTCCATCTGTTAACTCATGTGCTCTCTTATATGCCATTGCTACTAATGTATATCTAGAATTAATTTTCTGATATCCATGTTCTTCTGCATGTTCATTAACTTTTTCAATAATTTCAGAATATGATGGGTGTAACATATTAATCTCCTCTCGTTAATTCAAAGACATCCTTATTTATCTCATCAATTAAGGCAAAATTCCTTTTACACTTCATATGTTCACATTGCATTATTTGATCAACTGCATCTATAGAATTTTGTAGGTCATCATTTATTATCAAATAATCATAATATTTAGCCCTTAATCCTTCTTTTTGCGCACGTGTCATACGTTTTTTTATTGTTTTTAAATCCTCAGTTCCTCTTTCAAGCAATCGCTTTATAAGAATTTGAGCATTTGGCGGCATAACAAATATTGACACTGCATCAGGATACATCTCTTTCACTTGAAGTGCACCTTGTATCTCTATCTCTAGTATAACATTCTTCCCTTGATCAAGAGAATCTTGAACATATTTTTTCGGAGTTCCGTAATAGTTATCTACATAATTTGCATATTCTATTAACTCATCATTCTTAATCATTTGTTCAAATTCATCTTGCGTTTTAAAGAAATATGAAATACCATCTATTTCACCTTCTCTTGGATTTCTAGTAGTTGCAGAAATTGAAAGAGTATATCTATCTCTATACTTATTTATCAATCCATTAATTATTGTACCTTTACCTGCTCCAGAAAATCCAGAGATTATTAATAAAACTCCTTTATTATTTAACATATATCTCCTTAAATCAAATTCTGTGCTTGTTCTCTTATTTTTTCAATTATTGATTTTAATTCTATTCCATAATTAACAATTTCAATATCAATAGATTTAGATAATATAGTATTAGATTCCCTATTAAATTCTTGCAATATAAAATCCAATCTTCTACCAACTTCTTCATTATTTTCAGATAGAATTGTTTTAACTTGTGAAATGTGAGATCTTAATCTAACCAGTTCTTCATCAATACAAATTTTATCTGATAATATTCCTGCTTCTACCAATATTCTATCTTGTGCTATTGACTTATCTTCTAATAGCTCATTAAAAGATGCTATCATCCTACTTTTATATTCTTGAATTGATCTGTCAGTAATTTTTGTAATACTATTTATAATATTCTCTATTTCTTCTAGTTTAGACAATATATCAGTCCCAAGATTATTACCTTCATGAATCCTTGATTTATCAAAATTATCAAATGCAATATTTATACAATCTATAAGTTCATTCTTAATAGTTTCATCTTCTATTTTATTATCATTATTATTTATTACACCATTTAATCTTAATATATCAATAGCTCTAAACTGTGAATCAATATTAAACTTTTCAGAAATATCTCTAAGATTAAGTATATACGATTCTACCAAAGATTCATCAATAGTAATATTGGATTTTAAACCATGAGAGACAAACAAGATATTTGCCTCAAGTTTACCTCTCATTAGTTTAGATTTTAATAACTTTCTTATTTCAAATTCAAATAAGCTAAGTTCTTTTGACATCTTAATATTTATATCGGTATACCTATGATTTATAGACTTCAGTTCGACTAGAATTTTATATTCATCTTTATTTAATGTGTTCGAACCAAAACCTGTCATACTCCTAATCATCTAGGCTTTCCAAAAAGCTTCCAAGATCAAAGTCCAAATCCATGTCATCTTCAATATCATCTTTAACATCTTCTTTTACTTCTTCAATCTTAGTTTCTTCAATAGCTTGTTTTTTACGAAGTTCTAATTCTTCCTTTTCTTTTCTAATTCTTTCTTCACTATCAAGTGTCATATCAGTATAAGTATTTAACCCAGTACCGGCAGGTATAATTTTACCAATAATTACATTCTCTTTTAGACCTATCAATGGGTCTTTCTTTCCATGTATAGCCGACTCAGTTAATACTTTTGTTGTTTCTTGGAAAGATGCTGCTGACAAGAATGAATTAGTAGCTAATGATGCTTTAGTTATTCCAAGCATAATTCTTGTACCAGTAGCCTTCATCTGTCCTTCGTCTAGTTTATCATTCGCATCATTAAACTTAGCTAAATCAATAGTTTCACCTGGTATTAAATCCGTATCACCAGCTTCATCTACTATTATCTTCTTAAGCATTTGTCTAACAATTACCTCTATATGCTTATCATTGATTTCAACACCTTGTAGCCTATACACTCTTTGAACTTCGCGTATCATATAATCTTGTACAGCTCTTAGGCCTTTAATCTTTAGTATGTCATGAGGGTTTACGCTACCTTCTGTAAGTTCATCTCCTGCAACTAGTTCTTGACCGTCAACAACTTTAATTCTAGATCCATAAGGTATTAGATATGTTTTCGCATCTCCAGTTTCATCATTTGTAACAACAATTTCTCTCTTAGTTTTATTTTCTTTTATATTAACTGTACCGCTTATTTCAGTAATAATTGCTAGTCCCTTTGGCTTTCTCGCTTCAAATAACTCTTCGACACGAGGTAAACCTTGTGTAATATCATCACCTGCAACACCACCGGTATGGAAAGTACGCATTGTCAACTGTGTACCTGGTTCACCAATTGATTGAGCAGCTATAATACCTACTGCTTCACCATTATGAACTGGATCTCCAGAAGCTAAGTTTAATCCATAACATTTAGCACAAACTCCAACTTTTGACTTACAGGTTAATATTGTTCTAATTTTAACTTCCTTTCTACCTGTTGCACAAATTTCAGCTGCTCGCTTAGCAGTAATCATTGTATTTTTATTAAATAATACATCTCCATTGGCATCTATTATATCCTCTGCAAGATATCTTCCAGTTATACGTTCTTCTAAAGTTTCAATAACTTCTTGTCCATCAATTAATGCACTTACATACATTCCTGGAATTTCGCCATTTTCACTATGGCAACAGCAATCTTCTTCTCTTATTATCAAATCTTGAGATACATCAACAAGACGTCTTGTTAGATATCCAGAATCGGCTGTTCTTAGAGCTATATCAGAAAGACCTTTTCTAGCACCATGAGCAGATATGAAATATTCAAGTACATCTAGCCCTTCTCTAAAGTTAGACTTAATAGGAAGCTCTATTGTTCTACCAGATGTGTCTGCCATAAGACCACGCATACCTGCTAACTGCTTAATCTGCTTTTCAGAACCACGGGCACCTGAATCTGCCATCATAAATATATTATTATGCTTATCTAATCCAGTTAAAAGTGCCTTTGTAATATCATCGTCAGTTTTCTTCCAAATTTCAACAACTAGTTTATAACGTTCATCCTCTGTAATAAGACCTCTTTTAAATTGTTTCTCAATTTTAGAAATCTTTTCTTCAGCAGCAGCAATTAATTCTTCCTTAGATTCTGGAACAACCATATCTGATATTGATACTGTCATTGCAGCTCTAGTTGAGTATTTATAACCAATATTTTTAATGTGGTCTAGTAATTCTGCAACTTGCACAGTTCCGTGTACCTGTATAACTCTTTGTAAAATTTGTTTTAATTCCTTTTTCCTTACCAAGAAATTTATTTCTAATAAAGGTAGGTTTTCTTTCTTAGATCTATCAACATATCCAATATCTTGTTGTATTTTCTCATTGAATATAAATCTTCCAAGAGTAGAGTGAACTATTCTTGTAATTTCTTCACCATCCCAAGCCTTTACAGTTCTTCTTACACCTATTTTAGAATGCAGTGTAATATCCCCATTTTCATAAGCCATTATTGCTTCATTTAGGCTCTTAAATAATGATCCTTCGCCCTTTTCACCTTCTTTTTCAAGTGTTAGATAATAAATTCCAAGTACCATATCTTGTGATGGTACTGCAACAGGACCACCATCTGATGGTTTTAATAAGTTATTAGGTGATAGCAATAAGAATCTACATTCTGCTTGGGCTTCAACTGATAAAGGTAGATGGACTGCCATCTGGTCACCGTCAAAGTCCGCATTAAACGCAGTACAAACTAATGGATGAAGTTTTATTGCCTTACCCTCAACCAATTTAGGCTCAAATGCCTGAATTCCTAATCTATGCAGAGTTGGTGCTCTATTTAGCATTACCGGATGTTCTTGAATTACTTTTTCTAAAACGTCCCATACGATTGGCTCTAGCTTCTCAACCATCTTCTTCGCTCCACGTACGTTATGAGCTTCGCCTTTATCAAGTAATTCCTTCATAACAAATGGTTTAAACAGCTCAATAGCCATTTCTTTAGGAAGTCCACATTGGTAGATTTTTAGTTCTGGTCCAACTACGATAACAGAACGCCCAGAATAATCTACACGCTTACCAAGTAGATTTTGTCTAAATCTACCTTGTTTACCTTTTAACATATCTGATAATGATTTTAAATTTCTATTACCAGGCCCTGTTACAGCTCTTCCTCTTCTTCCATTGTCTATAAGTGCGTCAACAGCTTCTTGAAGCATACGCTTTTCATTTCTAATGATTATCTGTGGCGCCTTTAGTTCAATAAGCCTATTAAGACGGTTGTTTCTATTAATTATCCTTCTATACAAGTCATTTAGATCGCTTGTTGCAAATCTACCGCCATCCAATTGCACCATTGGTCTTAATTCTGGTGGAATAACTGGTATATTATTTAATATCATCCATTCTGGTTTATTATTAGAATTTTTAAATGCTTCTACAACTTCAAGTCTTTTAATTATTTTTGTTCTTTTTTGTCCGCTAACAGTTTCCAGTTCTTGAAGTAGATATTGCATTTCTTTATCTATATCAATATCTTTCAATAGTTTTTGAATGGCTTCAGCACCCATTTCTGCCTTGAAAGAATCATAACCATACTCTTTTACCGCACTGGCATATTGTGTTTCACTAAGAACTTCTTTATATTTTAGACTTGTTTCACCTGGGTCTGTTACTATATATGAAATAAAATATAAAACTTTTTCAAGATCCTTTGGTGACAAATCCAATATAAGCCCCATATGACTAGGTATTCCTTTGAAATACCAAATATGAGATACTGGAGCAGCTAGGGCAATATGCCCCATCCTTTCACGTCTTACTTCAGATTTTGTAACTTCTACCCCACATTTATCACAGATAACGCCTTTATATCTATTCTTCTTATATTTACCACAGGCGCATTCCCAGTCTTTTGTAGGCCCAAATATTCTTTCACAAAACAGTCCATCCTTTTCAGGCTTCAATGTTCTATAATTTATAGTCTCAGGTTTAGTTACTTCTCCATAAGACCACTCTAATATTTTTTCAGGTGAAGCTAATGATATTTGAATCGCATCAAATGTCACAGATTCGTTTGTCTTGTCTTTATTAACAGACATATATCCTCCTATTCTTCATCCTCATATTCATCAGAATCGTACAAGAAATCATCTTCATCATCTACTATTACTAATTCTTCATCATTGTTAAACTCTTCCTCAAGATATCCAGCATGCTTTAACATACTTTTATCATCATCTATAGTAGATTCCTCAGAATCAGTACTCATTATTTTCAAATAATCTTCATCTTTTTCATTAGATACAGTTTCATCATCTACATATCTAGTTTCCATTAGTTCCATCGTGTTATCATCTTTATCTAAAACACTTACATCTAACGCAAGAGATTGTAATTCTTTAACTAATACTTTGAATGATTCTGGTATTCCTGGTGTAGGTATATTTTTACCCTTAACTATAGCCTCATAAGAATCAACTCTACCTACAACATCATCAGACTTAATTGTCATGATTTCTTGTAATGTATACGCTGCTCCATATGCTTCAAGCGCCCAAACTTCCATCTCTCCAAATCTTTGTCCACCAAACTGAGCTTTACCTCCTAATGGTTGTTGAGTTACAAGTGAATATGGACCTGTAGATCTAGCATGAATCTTATCATCAACAAGATGGTGAAGTTTCAAATAATGCATGTGACCAATAGTAACTGGACTATCAAAATACTCTCCAGTTCTACCATCTCTTAAAGGTACCTTACCTGTCCTTGTTATTGGCACACCCTTCCATTCATTTTTATGTTCAATATTATCTTCCAAATATTGCATTAACTCTTTGTCAAGAGTATCTTTATATTTATTTTTAAACTCATCAAATTCCGTATTTACATAGTCATTTGCTAGTTCTAATGTATCCATGATATCAAACTCATTAGCCCCATCAAATACTGGTGTAGCCACATTAAATCCCAACGCTTTAGCAGCTAAACTTAAATGAATTTCAAGCACCTGTCCTATATTCATACGTGAAGGTACACCTAACGGATTAAGTACGATATCTAGTGGTCTACCATTTGGTAAGAATGGCATATCTTCAACTGGTAAAATTCTTGAAACTACACCCTTATTACCATGTCTACCAGCCATTTTATCTCCAACTGAAATCTTTCTCTTTTGTGCAATATAAAGTCTTACTTTCTGATTTACTCCAGGAGATAGCTCATCCCCATTTTCCCTAGTAAATACTTTAGTATCGACAACTATTCCATATTCACCATGAGGAACCTTCAATGATGTATCTCTTACATCTCTAGCTTTTTCAGAGAATATTGCTCTAAGTAGTTTTTCTTCTGGTGATAGCTCAGTTTCTCCCTTAGGTGTAACTTTACCAACCAAGATATCGCCCGCTCTAACTTCAGCACCAACTCTTATAATACCTCTTTCATCTAGGTCCTTAAGAGCATCATCTCCAACACCTGGGACATCTCTTGTTATTTCTTCAGGGCCTAATTTTGTATCTCGAGATTCTATTTCAAATTCTTCTATATGAATAGATGTATAAACATCATCTTGTACAAGTTTTTCACTTAAAAGAACAGCATCTTCATAGTTGTAACCTTCCCATGTCATAAATCCAATAAGAGGATTTTTACCCAATGCTATCTCTCCCATTTGTGTTGATGGTCCATCAGCTATAACATCTCCAGCTTCAATCCTTTCCCCTTTAGATACAATTGGCCTTTGATTATAGCAGTTAGATTGGTTTGAACGTTCAAATTTAGCTACAGCATATTCACGTTCATTTCCATCATCTTCTTTTACTATAATTTTATTATAGGTTACACTCTTAACAATACCTGACTTTTCAGCTACAACACAAACTCCTGAGTCGATTGCTGCTTTTTTCTCAATTCCTGTTCCAACAACTGGCGCTTGAGTAGTCAATAGAGGCACTGCTTGACGTTGCATGTTAGATCCCATCAATGCTCTGTTAGCATCATCATTTTCAAGGAATGGTATCATTGCGGTTGCTACAGAAAATAACATCTTTGGTGAAACGTCCATTAGGTGTACTGATTTCTTATCGTACTTAAGAATTTCATCTTTATGTCTACCTGCAACAAACTGATTTATAAAATATCCATTTTCATCAGTAGGTTCATTTGCTTGTACAACTATACATTCATCTTCTTCATCAGCCGTTAAATATACCACCTCATCTGTAACTCTTGGGTTTAGAGGGTCTGTCCTATCTAGCTTTCTATAAGGAGATTCAATAAATCCATATTTATTTATCCTAGCATATGTAGCAAGCGAGTTAATTAGACCGATATTTGGTCCTTCTGGAGTCTCGATTGGACACATTCTTCCATAATGTGAATAATGTACGTCTCTAACCTCAAATCCTGCTCTATCCCTTGATAATCCTCCAGGTCCCAAGGCTGAAAGTCTTCTCTTATGTGTCAATTCTCCTAAAGGATTATTTTGATCCATAAACTGAGACAACTGAGAACTTCCAAAAAATTCTTTTATAGATGCAGTAACCGGCTTAATATTGATTAAAGATTGTGCTGTAACTTTATCCGCATCTTGAGTAGTCATTCTTTCCCTAACCACTCTTTCAAGTCTAGATAATCCAATCCTATATTGGTTTTGTAATAATTCTCCAACAGATCTGATTCTTCTATTTCCTAGATGGTCGATATCATCAGTATTACCAACCCCATCCTCTAGTCCAAGACAGTAGCTTACTGTTGCATATATATCTTCTGGTGTTATATGTTTTGGAATTAAATCAGCAATATTATTTTTTATTGCTTCCTTCAATTCTTCTTCATCTTCATATTTATCTAACAAATCTTTTAAGACAATATATCTAACCTTTTCTGTTACACCTACCTCTTCAGGATCAAAGCTTACAAAACTATCTAGATCTACCATCTGATTAGATATAACATTGAAACTTCTATCTTCACCTGTTAAATCAATAACTATACATTGTATTCCAGTATTTTGAATAGCATCAGCCATCTCTCTTGTAATTACTTCTCCAGCCTTTGCTACAAGTTCACCAGTTTCAACGTCAATTATGTCCTTCATTAACTTTTTACCAACAATACGATGTCTTAAAGCTAATTTTTTATTAAATTTATATCTTCCCACTTTAGCTAAATCATAGCGCTTAGGATCAAATAGCATTGCATTTATAAGACTCTCAGCACTATCAAGATTCAAAGGCTCACCTGGACGAATCTTTTTATAAAGCTCAAGCATACCATCTCTATAATTTGTAGCTACGTCTTTTTCTAAAGTTGCTAATATTTTTGGTTCTTCACCAAACATTTCTATTATTTCTGCGTTACTACTTAAACCTAACGCTCTTAATAAAACTGTAACTGGTGATTTTCTTGTTCTATCTACCCTAACATAGAATATATCATTCGTGTCTGTCTCGTATTCAATCCAAGCCCCTCTATTTGGTATTATCGTAGAAGCAAATAATTTTTTTCCGATTTTATCTCTGCTCTCTGAGTAATATAGACCTGGTGATCTAACCAATTGGCTTACGATTACACGTTCTGCTCCATTTATGACAAAACTTCCTGTTTCAGTCATAAGAGGTAAATCCCCCATATAAATTTCATGAGTAGTTGCAGTATTTTCTTTTAGATTATGAAGTCTAACCCTCACCTTAAGTGGTGCTGAGTATGTAGCATCTTGTCCTTTACATTCTGCTATCGTATACTTCTTATCTTCTAAACATAGTTTAAAATCAAGAAATTCTAGACTATATTGGCCACCAAAATCATTTATAGGTGATATATCATTGAAGGCTTCTTGTAATCCCTCATCTAAAAACCACTTATATGACTTTTTCTGTATTTCAATAAGATTTGGTATATCCAATACTTCTTGTTGTCTAGAATATGTCATTCTTTTTTTCTTACCAACTGTAACTGGTCTGATTCTATTTTTTTCCATCGACGTAGTACACCCCTTGATAATAAAATTAGTATATTAATGTATTTTTTTGCATACATTCCTTATTAATGAGCATAAAAAGGCACAATAATATAATTTATAGTATAAACCAATTTTTTACCATTGTCAAACTATATCTATGTATTCCATTTTATTCTTATCAAACGTGATTGCACTGATATGTATTGTATCAAAAAAAAATTCACAATTATTTAGAAAAAGATTTATTCCTTTATAGATATTTAATAGTTTTTTATTAGAAATAGACTCAATAGCATACCCAAAATTTGAATTTTTCCTATACTTAACTTCAACAAAATATAGGCTTTTACCTTTAGCTGCTATTAAGTCTATTTCGCCACCTTTATAATAAAAATTTTGTCTTAGAATTTTATACCCATTAGATAATAAATAATTTTTAGCTATTTTTTCATACTTATTCCCAATTTTTCTTTTATTCATATTTTTTGCAAAAACTTCTTCTATGTATTTCTGTTAACCCATATTTCTTTATAGCTTCTATGTGTCTTTTTGTACCATATCCCATATTATTTTTAAAATCATATTGCGGATATAATTCATCCTGCTTAAGCATATAATTATCCCTTTCATATTTAGCTACTATGCTAGCAGCTGCAATTGATATACTCTTTGAGTCGCCTTTAATAATAGGCAGTTGCTCATAATTGATATCCGGTATATTTACTGCATCAACAAGTATAATCCTTGGTTTAATTTTAAGCTTCTCAATGGCTTCTTTCATAGCAATTTTCGTAGCATTTAAAATATTTACCTCATCTATAACTTCAGGGGATTTGCTAACCACAACATAATCTAAAGCAATAGAAATGAGTTCAGAATACATTTCTTCCCTTCTCTTTTTACTTAGCTTCTTAGAATCATTAACACCTAAAATATAAGTATTAGGTTTAAAAGCATAGGCACAAATTGTAACAGGACCAGCAAAAGGTCCCCTTCCAACCTCATCAACACCTACTACAATACCTTCATTCCAATATTTCTTCTCATAGGCTGTCATTTCTTCATATAGTATTCGTTGTTTTTCTATTCTTGTTGCCATTAATTTAATGTTCCAAATCTTTTGATAGGAGTAAGTCTAAAAATAGCCTTACCATCAATTATATCTCTTTTCACATTGCCTACACTTTCTAACCTGCTATCTCCACTATGATTTCTATTATCCCCTACACAAAAATATTCATCATTCGCAAGTTTTACTGGTTCAGCGGCTCTTCCATACATACTTTCTTCTATGGGTTCAAGTCCATGATTATCATCTAACTTTTCGCCATTTATATAAAATGCTCCATCTATAATTTGAACTGTCTCTCCCGGCAAACCTATAACCCTTTTTATATAGTATTTGTCTTCATGTGGAAATATTACAATATCATACCTCTTTGGATCGCTAAATTTATAAGATATCTTATCCATTACAAGAATCTCACCGTTACTCAAAGTAGTATCCATAGAATGTCCATCAACTTTAACTAATCTTCCTATAAATATATTAATGACTAATACTATAGCTAATAATACTAAAAGCGTAATTAAAAATCCTCTTATTTCTCTAAGTATCCTAAGTATTAGTGAATCATCATCTGATCTTACTTCATCATTCATCACAAATCTCCCTATCTAAAGTAATTCTGCCCAATTTTGCATTTCTAAATTCTTCTAAAAATAAGTTTGATGCTCTTGTTAAATCAAGTTTAGCACCTTTAAGTAAGCATCCCCTTTTTTGTGCAATTTTTTCCAGTGCTTCTAGAGGATCATTGATAATTATATCATATTTATCTACTAGATAATCCTGTTTATTTTGTGAAAGCCATGTTAATAAATCATATGCAAGTTCCTCTATAATGACAACCTCATTTTTTATAGATCCAATAAACGCTATTTTCTTTCCAACTTCCATATCTTCAAACTTATGCCATAAAACCCCTGGTGTATCTAACAATTCAATATTTTTCCCAAGCCTTATCCATTGCTTCCCTCTAGTAACTCCAGGTGTATTACCGGTTTTTGTTACGTTCTTTCCAGATATAGCATTTATTATTGTAGATTTACCTGTATTTGGAATACCAAAAACCATCGCTTTTATAGTTTTATTTTTAAGACCTCTTCTGATATTTCTCTCAATAATATCAGAACAAGCCTCTATTGCCTTATCATAAATATTTTTTATACCTTTTTTATTTTTAGCATCAGTTAGTACCACATGATAGCCCTTAGATATGAAATATTTTTCCCATTTTTCGTTATATAACTTTTCAGACATGTCCGATTTATTCATAATTATAAGTCTAGGCTTATTTTTTGCTATTTCATTTAAAATTGGGTTCATACTACTTCGAGGTATTCTAGAATCTAAAACCTCAATAACAAGATCAATTAATTTTATGTCCTCTTTTATCTGTCTTATAGTTTTCGCCATATGGCCTGGAAACCAATGATAATCCATATTTTTTCTCTCCATGTAAAACAAAAGCTCATAGCAAATACTATGAGCTTATTTATTAGTTCAAAATTTCCTTAACTTTAGCAGCCTTACCAACTCTATCTCTCAAGTAGAATAGCTTAGCACGTCTTACTTTACCACGTCTTACTACTTGGATACTGTCAATTCTTGGGCTGTGTAGTGGCCAAGTTCTTTCAACTCCAACACCACTTGATTTTTTACGCACTGTGAAAGTAGCTCTATTACCGCCACCTTGTTTTTTAATAACAACTCCTTCAAAAACCTGAATTCTTTCTCTTGATCCTTCAACAATCTTCGCAGAAACTCTGATTGTATCACCAGTATTAAATTCAGTCACATTGCTTTTCATTTGTGCATCTTCAATGCTCTTAATAATCTTATTCATTTTTCCTCCTCTTAGATGTTCTTAATTACGCTTTGCTAAACAGAGGAACATCCGTACAAAGATTGATGATACCATATTTTTAATATTTTTTCAAGCACTAATTGAAGTTTTCGCCATTTATAATAATATCGCCCTGTTTATTAGGTTCTCTATATACTAACTGTCCATATCCTCTTTCCCCAAGGAATTCATTGTTTTTAGCAATAATCTTTCCTCTTGATATTACAGTGTCTATAACACAGCTACACTCAAATCCCTCAAAAGGACTATATCCTGCCTTAGTATGTAGATTTTCTTTGGTTATTGTCATGGATTTATTAGGATCAATTATCATTATATCTGCATCTGATCCTGGCATTAATGATCCCTTTTTAGGATACATACCAAAAATTTTAGCAGCATTTGTTGAAATTACTTCAACAAATCTTTCAAGACTAATTCTCCCCTTAGTAACTCCCTCTGTAAAAATTACTCTAACTCTTTCTTCTACCCCCGATATACCTCCTGGGCAGAATCTGAAGTCATTAACATTTTCAAGTTTTTCTTCTGGTTTGAAAGGGCAATGATCTGTCGCTATTACTTGTATGTCTCCTTTTTGTACGCCTAACCACAATGCATCAATATCCTTTTGCTTTCTAAGTGGAGGTGCTAACATATAAAGTATTCCTTTTTCTTTTCCACCATTAACAAACATATCATCAGTTAGTGTTAAATATTGTGTACAAGTTTCAACATAAATATTTTTTTGACCTTTTTCACGAGCATTTTTCACAGCATCTAAGCTCTCACTTGCAGACAGATGTACAATATAAAGAGGTGCATCTCCTTCAACTCTTGCGAGATATATTTCTCTCTCTACCGCTTCTGCCTCTGCTTCATTAGGTCTACTCAATGCATGATATATAGGGTCTAGTTTACCTTCTTTTGCAAATTTATCCCTTAATACATTGGTTATAGCATCATTCTCTGAATGAACTGTTAGTAGTCCCCCAGTTTTTTTCATATGCCCAAGAATTCCCATTAAATCTTTATCAAACAATGGATATCCATATGTAGTATAGGCTTTAAAACTTGGAAAACCTTCATTTTTAACTATTTCATCCATCTCATCAAGCAATTGATCATTAACCCTCTGGAACACTCCATGGAAGCTATAGTCTATAACAGATTTTTTAGCAAGTTCTCTATATGTGTCAAAAGGAGAATGTAAATCGCATCCATCTTCACCAAAGGCCATATGATCAATAATCATAGTTGTTCCACCACACGCTGCCGCTACCGTTCCATCATAAAAATCATCACATGAAGTATATTTACTTGATTGCTTCAACTCCATATGTGTATGTGGATCTATAGCACCAGGCATTACATACATACCAGTAGCATCTATAATTTTATCAAACTCTTGGCAATCAAAATTACCAAGAGCTTGAATTTTATCATCTTTAATAAAGATATCTGTATATGTTTTTTTGCCTTCTGAAACAACTAATCCATTTTTAATTAGTATATTCATATTTATTTACTCAAATCTAAACTTCTAACTTTATCTCTAACTCTCAAAATCATAGATGGAGATACAGATAATTCATCTATTCCCATCCTTAAGAATTCTTCCGTAAGTTCCGTATCTGCACCTAGCTCTCCACAAATACCTATCCATTTACCTTCTTTATGTATATTATCTGCAGCCATCTTAATCAATCTAAGAACAGCGGTATGATGTTTATTAAAGAATGGTTCAAGTTTAGCATTTTGTCTATCAATAGCTAGTGTATATTGTGACAAATCATTAGTTCCTACAGAGAAGAAGTCTACTTCTTTAGCTAATAAATCACTGATAACTGCCGCTGCAGGAGTTTCAATCATTATACCTAATTCAATGTTATCAGCATAGCTTACACCTGCACCATCAAGCTCTGCTTTAACTTGATTAACAATTTCTTTTATAGCTTTAACTTCTTCTACTGAAGTTATCATCGGGAACATTATTGCTAAATGTCCATAATGACTTGCTCTGAATAAAGCTCTTAACTGTGTTTTAAAAATTTCAGTTTGAGTTAAGCATATTCTAATCGCTCTATATCCCAATGCAGGATTTTCTTCGTTTCCAAGATTAAAATAATCTACCTGTTTATCAGCACCTAAATCTAAAGTCCTAATAACAACCTTTTTACCTGCCATAGTTTCAAGAACTCTTTTATATGCTGTAAATTGTTCCTCTTCTGTAGGGAAATTATTAGAATTTAGATATAAAAATTCGCTTCTAAATAGGCCTATTCCACCTGCATCATTATCTAAAACAATTGCTGTATCTTCTACTTGACCAATGTTAGCGAAAATATCTATTTTCTTACCATCAACAGTTATGTTTTCTTTGCCTTTAAGTTTATTTAGAAGTTCTGCCTTTTTTAAATCTTCATTCTTTACTTTGGCTAATTCTTCTAACTCTTCTCCTTCTGGTTCAACAACAAACTTTCCTGTATAACCATTAACAGCTCCCAAAACGCCATCGCACTCTTCAGGGAAGTCTACACCTATTAATGCAGGAATATTCATTGTTCTAGCAAGTATCGCTGTATGTGAGCTAGTTGAACCATATCTTGTAACAAATGCTAATACCTTTGACTTATCAAGTTGAACAGTTTCACTTGGTGCTAAATCATCAGCAACTATTATTACTGGCTCTTGCTCAGCTCCAATATCCATTTGAGTACCGCATAGTATTGATATAACTCTCTCAGAAATATCCTTAATATCCGCCGCTCTTCCTTTCATATACTCGTCATCCATATTAGCAAATATAGATGCCATATTATCAGAAGTTGTTGCAACAGCATATTCAGCATTTACTTTTTGATTCGTAATTATATATTCAATAGATTCTGTATAATCTAAATCATCAAGCATCATTTGATGCACATCAAATATCTGCGCATTTACTTCTCCAACTTCTTTTAGAGCCTTCTCATACAACTTAGCTAGTTGGTTCTTTGCAGTTTCCTTTGCTTCCTCAAATCTTTTATACTCTGCATCAGTATCTTCTACTGAAACTCTCTTTATTGAGTTTTCTTGTTTTTTATAAAGTTTGATTTTACCAATGGCAACTCCACCAAAAACACTTTTACCTTCAAAAATTTTCATATTTATATCCTATAAATTATTTTCCATAAATTCTTTTAAAGATTCAATCGCTTTATCTTCATCATCTCCATTAGCTATTAGAGTTACAGTATCTCCTTGCTTTGTTCCAAGACTCATAACACCAATAATTCTCTTAGCATCAATTTCTTTGTCATCTTTTCTCATCTTTATATCACAAGAGAACTTAGTAGCTTCCTTAACTAGTAATCCTGCTGGTCTTGCATGTATTCCTAATTCATCCTTAATTGTGTAAGTAAATTCCTTCATATAAACCTCCATTAAATAAATTTTTCATGTATTGCTTTAACTGCTCTATCAGCCTCATTTTTATCTATTAGAACAGTTATTTTAATTTCAGATGTAGTAATCATATTAATATTAATATTCGCATTATATAGAGCTTCAAACATTGCTGCAGCTACTCCTTCATGGGTCATCATTCCTGCCCCAACAATTGATACCTTCGCAACATTTGTATCATAGACCAATGATGAATATTCAATTCCATAATCTTTATTTTTTAATACTTCCAAAGCTATATCTAAGCTTTCTTCATCTACTGAAAATGAAATATTTTTAACACCATTTTGACCTATTGATTGTATTATAACGTCTACATTTATTTTGTTTTTAGCTAACGCATCAAACATTTTAAATGCTATACCAGGTTCATCTTTCAGTCCAACTACAGAAATTTTTGCAACATTTTTATCACAGGTAACACCTTTTATAAGCATTTTTTCCACTTCAGTATTCTCCTTTACAACCGTTCCTTCAACATCATTAAGACTTGATCTTACTATAAGTCTTACTCCATATTTTTTTGCCATTTCAACAGACCTATTATGGAGAACCTTAGCTCCTAAAGATGCCATCTCAAGCATTTCATCATATGATATCTCTTCAAGTTTGACAGCATCTGAAACAATTCTTGGATCTGCCGTATATACACCATCAACATCAGTATATATTTCACATTTATCAGCTCTTAATGCCGCTGCTAAAGCGACTGCTGTTGTATCAGACCCTCCTCTTCCAAGAGTAGTATAGTCATTACTCCTATTTATTCCTTGGAATCCAGTAATAATAACAATCTTACCTGACTCAATCTCATTTCTAATGCGTTGATCGTTAATATTTTTAAGTCTTGCTTGACTAAAGTCGCTAGTTGTAAAAATTCCAACTTGAAATGAATTTAATGATATAGCAGGTATTCTCCTCTTTTGAATAGCCATAGCTAACATAGAAACAGATATCTGTTCTCCTGTTGTTAAAAGCATGTCCATTTCTCTCCTAGATGGTTTTGGATTCACTTCTTTTGCCATCGCTATAAGATCATCTGTCGTATCTCCCATTGCGGATAATACAACCACTACATCGTTTCCTTTATTATAATCTTGAATAACTTTATCTGCAACCTTATTTATATGATAAACATCTTTTACAGAACTTCCACCAAATTTTTTTACTATCAGCATACATCTCCTAATATCTCATATTTCCAGTCAATTTCATGTTTAATACTAAGTTTTTTAATTTCTTCTTCTGTTGTATGTACTATATAATAATTATGTTCACCTAAAACGCCAACCTTTTTAGCCTGAAAATTATCCTTACTACGAACAATATATCTATGTTTAATTTCATTACAATCTTTTATCTTTTCATCAGACCAATATATATTACTATTTTCGTCATCTATTATATTATATATATCTGATATAATGGACGATGCAGTTGGATTTCCTCCAGCCCCCTCTCCACTTATTGTTGTTTCATTTAGCATATTAGACATGATCGTACATGTATTTTTTGCTCCATCAGTAAAAAATAAATTAGATTTATTAGTCACAAACATTGGACGTACTTTGAAATTAATACCTTCTTTTAAAAATCTAATGCTACCAACTAACTTTATTTTCATTCCAAGCTTTTTCGATATGGCAATATCCTCTTTAGATATATCCATTATCCCTGTAATATCTTTTGTACAATATGTATATTTTTTCTTAGTAACTAATGATGCTATTATTGATAGTTTCCTTGCAACATCATACCCCATAACATCATCTTTAGGATCAGCTTCAGCATAACCAAATATTTTCGCATTATCTAATTCAGTATCAATATCTGTATCATATTCATGACAACTACTTAAAATGAAATTTGTAGTTCCATTTAGTATAGCATCTATCTTTGAAATGATTTCATGTTTGAAATTTCTTTCTAAAATTTCTAATATTGGCATTCCTCCACCTACTGCTGAGGAAAATTTCAACTTAGCTCCAGTACTTTGAGCAATATGTAACAGTTGTTCACCTTTTTCATAAATTAATTCTTTATTTGCGGTAACAACATCTATTCCATTTTTTAAGAAAAAAGATATGTAATCATAAGCAGGGTATACACCACCAATTGCTTCAACTACGATATCATATTTGTAGCTTTTAAACTCATCGAAGTCATTTAAATTTCGCTCGTCATCTATTTTATTTCTTGTTAATATTTTTATTATTTCAAATTTTTCATTTATATTTTGGTGGATTGAGTTGTCAACAGACCTCCCAACATTACCATATCCTAATAAACCAATCTTCATTACAACATAATAACATAAAAAAATTAATACTGCAATTCAATAAACTAACTATGTGATTTAAGATATTATATTAATAGATTATTATGATAAATATGCAATTTAAAGTTACATAAAAGGCACAGTAATGCTACTGCGCCTTTATACATATATTATTTTAATAACTATTACTTATTTTTACGTCTTCCTACAAATAATCCTGCTAGTGATATTGATGCCATACCGAATAGGCCTGCAAAACCACCTACTGCAGTTTTTGGAAGAGCTTTTCCTTCTGCATTTTCAACAGTTTTTTCATCATTGTTTGTAGAGTTATTGTTTACAGTATTATTGTTTGCATCATTTTTATTATCTTCTGATAATACAAACCTTGGTAATTCTAATCCAGTTGATAATACCTTACTCTTATTTTCTTCTTGTTTTTCTTCTACAACTTCTGGAGTCTCTTCTTTTGGTTCTTCAGCAAGCTTAACTGTATCCTTACTTAAAATAGTTTGCTTAGCTCCACCTTCAAATTTAATACTTACGCTACCATCATCGTTTACAGTTATTTCTGTTCCTTCAGGTATAGTTGAATCTCCATCCTCATTAAGATTAGCCTTATTTAAATTATCTTTAATAGCTGCCTTTTCTTCTTCTGTTAATTTTTCTGGATTTGCTGGTGTCACTTTTTCAGTAGGCTTTTTAAGAGTCTTAACTTCAAGAACCATAGGTGCTGTCAATGCTACATATTTTTTACCTTCAACATGTTTTTTATTTATATCAGGAGCACCATTTTCTCCCTTTTCATATGCTATTGGAATAAATGCAAACTTTATATTCTCTGGTATATCTTGTTCAAATACAAAGTCTACGCTACCATTTATAGCCCATCCTTGTGCATACTGTCTCTCATCTTTTCCTATCAATAAAATAATAGATGCATCCTTTGTGGCAGTAACAGTTATAGTTGTTTTTCCTTCACCCCTTGTAAATTTAACATCTTTAATTTCTGGAGCTTGAAGTTCACCTTCTTCAGCAGCGTCTGGTTGTGGAGCATCAGCTACTTCTGTTTCTTCAGTGGCTGTAGGAGCTTCTTCTCCTGTAGCAGGTGCTCCGCCTGGTTCAACTGTTTCTTCCTCTGGACCATTTGCTGGAATAGGATCATCTAATGTATCTAAATCAACTTCCTCTGCCCTTACATCTTCACTTCCTCCTGGTGCAGGTGCTGTTTCATCAACTCCAGGTTCGCCTTCTTCTCCTGGTGCAGGCGATTCTACACCTTCTGGTTCACCTGTAGGTCTATCTAAATTTTCTTCTACTCCATCATCTTTAGGTGCATTAGGATCTTCAACTGTATTAGGTTTTAAAGCACCAATAAAAGTTTCGGCGAATAAACTGCCAAGCCCGCCTAATGAAGGTTTAGCTTCAGCCAATGGTTGTTCCTTTGCAATATCTCCCATAAATATAGCCAAATGTTTTGGGTTTACTTCTCCATCTGCTGATACCTTACTGCTTAAAGCATCAAAAGGTAGAGCAGCTTGTCCTACCAAAAAAGCTGAAGTTACACCTAATACGGCAAACTTAAATAACTTCCTTTTTCTCATACATACCTCCCTATATTACCTGTATCTTATACTGCACTTATAATTATGTCAATATTAAAATAAATTTATTACAAAAAAGTAATATTCATTTACTGTCATACATTAATGTTATCATATATTCCCATAAAATCAAGTAGTTTAAAAAATAAATTTAAATATTTTTTTATACAAACATAGGTCATCACTATTATGATGACCTATGTTACTAATCAGTAATATTCAAAATAACTCTTTCACTTGGGTCACTTGCTGCCTTCATAATGGTACGAATGCTGTTTGCAATATTACCTTGCTTACCTATCAACTTTCCAATCTCTCCATTTTCAGCCTTTATTGTTATAACCCTTTGTTTTCCATCTAAATCTTCAGTGATAGTCAATGCATTTTTATCATTAACTAATGCACCTGCAATATAAGCGACTAGATCTTTCATATTACCTACTTCTGGATACCTGCGTTTTTAAGTAATCTAGCTACAGTTTCAGTAGGTTGTGCTCCTTGATTTAGCCATTTTTGTACTTTCTCTTCATCAAACTTTACAAGGCTTGGTTCTTCATTTGGATCATAAATTCCTACCTCTTCAATAAATCTACCATCTCTAGGTGATCTAGAATCTGCTGCAACTACTCTATAAATAGGTGCTTTCTTTTTTCCTAATCTTTTTAATCTTAATTTTACTGCCATATTAACCTCCAAAAATATATTATCTAAATGGGAATTTCATTCCACCAAACATATTAGACAATCCGCCCATATGTTTTTTCCCAGTAGGCATTTTTTTCATAAATTTTTTCATTTGTTCAAATTGCTTTACTAACTTGTTCACTTCCGATATATCTTTACCACTCCCCTTAGCAATTCTATTCTTTCGAGATGGATTTAATATACTCGGATTCATTCTTTCCTCCGGTGTCATTGATAGTATTATTGCTTCAATACCATCAAATGAAGCTTCATTCAACGCTCCTAAATCAACACCTTTTAGATTACTCCCTAATCCTGGTATCATAGAAAGTAGATCTCCAATAGGACCCATTTTTTTAACTTGATGAAGCTGTTCCAAAAAATCATCAAATCCGAATTCAGCTTTTCTAAACTTCTCCTCAAGTTTTTTTGTAGATTCAATGTCAAAATTTCTTTCAGCTTTTTCAATTAATGTCAGCATATCTCCCATGCCTAGTATACGTGAGGCTATCCTATCGGGATGAAATATTTCAAAATCTGATAGTTTTTCTCCCATACCTGCATATAATATTGGGCATCCAGTTTGTGCTTTAATTGATAATGCTGCTCCTCCTCTTGCATCGCCATCAAGTTTAGTAACTATAACCCCATCTATTCCAATTTTTTCATTAAAAAGCTGGGAAACATTGACAGCATCTTGTCCTGTCATAGCATCCACAACTAAAATAGAGCTATCAATACTAACTTTACTCTTGATATTTTGAAGTTCTTGCATAAGGTCATCATCTATATGAAGTCTACCAGCTGTATCAAATATTACAATATTAAAGTTCTCTTTATTTGCATATTCAATAGCTGCAGAAGCAATATTTACAGGATCAACATTAGTTCCCATACTAAAAACTTCTACTCCAACCTTTTCTCCATTAACTTGAAGTTGCTTTACAGCTGCCGGCCTATATATATCACAAGCTACTAGTAAAGGTTTTTTCCCTTTTTCCTTAAGTTTTGATGCAAGTTTTGCACAACTAGTTGTCTTACCAGCCCCTTGTAGTCCCATCATCATTATAGATGTTATTTCATTTCCAGACTTTAATTCAATTTCTTTAGTTTCTGAACCTAGCATCTCAATAAGTTCATCTCTAACTAATTTAATAACTGTCTGAGCAGGAGTCAAAGAATTGAAAACTTCAGCACCAACGGCTTTCTCAGTAAGCTTATTAGTAAATTCTTTAACTACCTTAAAGCTAACATCTGCTTCAAGTAAAGCGATCTTAACTTCTTTTACTGCAAGTTTAACATCTTTTTCAGATAATTTGCCTTGCCCTTTAAGTTTCTTAAAAATCGAATGAAACTTATCGGTTAAACCTTCGAAAGCCATCTAACCTCCTATAATTTTTCTAAAATTCCTTGTACTTTCAACATTATTTCATTTCTGAATGAATTATTTATATCTAATTCCTCTATAATGGTCAATAACTCTTTAATATCTAGTTTGACTGAAATAAACTTATTTATTAAACCTAACTTTTTCTCATATTCCTCAAGGATAGCTTCGCTTCGTTTGACAACCTCATGCACTCCTTGCCTAGATATACCTCTATTGCTTGCAATTTCAGAAATAGTCAAATCATCATTTACATATTCATTTAAAATATCTAATTGATTCCTTGTAAGTAGCTCCCCATAAAAATCTAAGAGCATACTTAATCTATAAATATCATTCATCTCAACTATTTTATCATCTGTTATTTTTTTGTCAAGTCTTTTTTCTTGACATAATTGAAAATAAAAAAAATATATGCTAAAATATTCATATATTATTTTTAACGGGGTATTTATGAATATAACAAAGGAAGAAATATTAAAATTAATAAACCAATATGATCATACAAAATATGTTCATAAAGAAGATTTTCCGAATATTGATCTTTATATGGATCAAGTAATATCATTTGTAGAGAATCACCTTGATCAAAGTAGTGATTCAGATCAAAAATTTTTAACTAAGACTATGATTAATAATTATGCAAAAAGTAAACTTTTTCCACCACCAATTAAGAAAAAGTATAATACAGAACATATCATATCTTTTTGCATAATATATTATCTTAAGAAGTTTTTATCTATTGATGATGTTAAAACAATATTAAATGGTATGCAAAATGACACTGATCTATACCAATTATATCTTAATATGATTGAGGAAATAAAGCTATGCTTACCTGATTCTAGCAATGATATTATTCAAAAACTAAATAAATCTTTTTCAAAAGAAAATATTGAAAATAATCAAGCCATATATCTATTCATCGCTCAATTAAGCTATGACGTATATGTTAGAAAAGAGATATTAGAAACAATGGCAAAAATTGCAAGAAATAAAATTAATAATCAAGATAAAACAGAGGATAATGTATAAGGGAGTGTTCTCCCCCTTATATAATATCCTCTGTTATTATTTGATGGCACTGCAAGTCATAATCATCAAAAAATTTCTCACATTTTTGAAACTTATATGCAAGTCCTATAAAATATGAATTTTTATCATTTGAAAAAAATCTATCATAATACCCCTTCCCGTATCCAAGTCTTCTCCTATTAGGATCATAACCCACGAGGGGTACTATAACTATTTTTTTATCTTCTATGTTTAATTCGTCTTTTTCAATAGGCTCCAATACATCAAAACTACCTTTCTTTAAACTATTTAATGTATCAACAGCAAAAAATCTCATTTTTCCACACACAATCTTAGGTAAATATAACTTATAGCCATATTCTATTATATATTGGTTAAATATTGTTGTATCAACCTCATTTTTTATCGGCATATACGAACATATATTACTTACATTCATATCCTCTATTATTGAGATAAGTTTTGAAGTTATAATTTTACTTTTTGCCCTTACTTCATTTATAGGTAGCTCTTTCCTATTTTTAATATTTATATTTCTACATATTTTTTTATAGTTATCCATTTATATACTCAATAATATTATCATATATAAGTTTTGCCTGGTCATAGCCATGGTTACAAAGTCTATTTAAAGGTTCAAATTCTTTTTCTGTTCTAGAAACCATAAACTCTTCATGAGGCCTTATGACAATAATTTTTCCCTTTTCCTCTAACTTTTCTATGTATTCCATAGTTTTATTATATAGATTATATCTCTTAACCATAGCCTTTACTAAGTTAGGATGTTTATTATAAAATAAAATGCTTAGATTCTTTTCAAAATTGGATTTGCTCTTTCGATGCCCTTTATTTTTTGTGCTTACAACAATAATTTTTTTATATCCATTGTTCATTGCTTCTTTAATTGGTAATGGGTCTGCTACTCCACCATCAATATAAGGAATGGCATCTATATCAACTATCGGTGCAAAAAAAGGCAATGCAGCTGATGCTTTTAAAAGTTGCATCAATCTTTTAGGATCATTCCTTTCTTCAAGATACATAGCTTTACCTGTATTACAATTAGTAACTGTTATTACACATCTAGTTTTTGACTTAAAATAAGCATCATAGTCAAATGGAACAATCTCATTTGGTAATTTATCAAACATTAATTCAAGGTCAAATATTGAGTGATTAGTAAAAATATTCTTAAAACTAATCATATCTTTCTGATTTACCATATTGACAGTCGTTTCCTTGGCTCTCCCTTTTTGTTCTGATACATAATTTATAGCATTTATTGCACCGGCTGAAACACCAATCACATACGGAAATTTTATATTTTTTTCCATGAAAAAATCTAAAACGCCAACAGTAAAAGCCCCTCTAGATCCTCCCCCTTCAAGAACTAAGGCTATATCATTAATCTCACTCATATTTATATCCTTTCAATATAGACTGTGCAACTTTGACTCCATCAATGGCTGCCGACATAATTCCTCCTGCATACCCAGCTCCTTCTCCTATTGGATATACTCCATCAATGTTAGAAACAAAATTTTCATCTCTATTAATTCTAACAGGAGAAGACGTTCTAGATTCAACAGCTGAAACTATAACATCATCATTATTAAATCCTTTTATCCTATTCCCAAAATTTTCCATAGCTTCTATAAATGCTAATTCTAATTTTTTGGGTAGTATCCCTCTAATATTCGTTAAATAATATCCACCCTTAAATCTTGGTAATATATTTCCAAGTTTATCACTTTTTTTATTATCTTTATAGTCCTTATATGTCATTGTTGGTATCTTACCATTTCCATAATAAAATGCTTTTTTTTCAATATCATCTTGAAAACTTATAGCTTCTTCGACAGTATCAAATTTCACTCCCATTATTATTGCAGAATTAGCATTTTTTGAATTTCTAAGTGAATAACTCATACCATTTATAACTAACTTTCCATTTTCAGATGATGAATTAACAACATATCCACCTGGACACATACAAAAGCTATATACAGGTATATTATCTTTTGTTGTATATGTTAATTTATAATCTGCAGGTCCCAATTCAGAAATTGAAGAACCATATAAAGCCTCATCAATCAGCCTTTGATCATGCTGAACTCTATATCCAACAGCGAAAGGCTTTGTTTCAATATATATTCCTGCATTTTTAATATTTAAAAATGTATCTCTACTAGAATTTCCAATTGCTAAAATCAATTTATCTGTTTTATATATATTCTTATTTGTCTTGACTGTAATTATATCAAAATTTTTCTCAAGTCCTAAAAACTTTGTATCAAATTCAAACTTGCCTCCATTACAGATAATTTCATTCCTTATATTTTTTACAATATTTTTTAGTACATCTGTTCCAATATGCGGCTTATTCTCATATAAAATTTTTTCATTTGCTCCTGCTTTTACAAGTTCATTTAATATAAATCTATTTCTAAAATCTTTAACAGAAGTATTTAATTTTCCATCAGAATATGTACCTGCTCCACCTTCACCAAATTGAACATTGGTCATTTCATCTAGTTTTTCTTTTTTAAAAAATTCAACTATTTTTTCATGTCTTGTATCAACATCCATACCTTGTTCAATTACTATTGGATTTACTCCAGCTCTAGATAATATTAAAGCACAAAAAAGTCCAGATGGTCCAGATCCAATAATCACAGGTCTATATTTTGTAATTATTTTATCAATTTCAATATCTTTATAGCTAGGTGCTAAATCCAATTGTTTCGATATCTTTTTTTCTATATGCTTTTTCACACATATATCTAATGTATATACATATTTTATATCTGGTTTTTTTCTAGCATCAATAGACCGTTTTATTATATTTAATGATACAATATCTTCCTTATTTATTCTTAATTTTTTTGAAATCGTATCAATAAGAAATGAATTTCCCAGCTTATAATCTACCTTTAAATTACTTATTCTATATCTATTCATTTAAAATTTTCTCACTAACAGCTTTTGCACTTGTATAACACCATTGTATATTGTATCCTCCACATTTACCAGTGACATCAAGAACTTCTCCAACAATATACATATTTTTATGCATGTTACTCTCTAAATTTTGATTTAATTCAGATAATTTATATCCTCCACTTGTTGTCTGAGCATTATTATATTCATCATAACCTACAATATTTATTTTATGTGAAGTTATAATATTCATCACACTATTTATTTTCATTATTTCATCTTGATTTTTTCTTGATGCCAAATATATTACAACCTTTGCTAACTTTTTAGGAAGTACAAACTTAAGATGGTCTAGCCCATTTTTTAATAACATTTCTTTTATATCTTCTTTATTTTTATCATATATATAATCAAGTGTTATATATACTTTTTTATTAGCTTTTAATGCCTTTATGGCTTCAATTGAGTGCTGAAATATTTGTATCCCACTTAAGAAATCTTTTTTAAACTGAATTTGTCCTATTTCTGTATCTATTACTTTATCCTCTATTATTAAGCATGATCTCGCATTAACCCTTACCCCTGCTAGTTCCTTAAAATATTTTTTATCAACTTTTAATGCGCATAATGCCGGAAGTATTGGCGTTCTTTTTATTGGCAAAAACTTATACGGACTAATATTTGATTTATAATACTTCGATGCAATTCCACCTGTTGCTAGTATTATTTTTTTGCATGTTATAATTTTATCGCCACTATAGATTTTATATATATCGCCAATTTTAATTTTCTCAACCTTAAAATTTAGTTTTACATCTATATTTTTATAAACTCTATTTTCTATAGCTTCAACTACACTAGCTGCTTCAAAATTTATTGGATATACATATCCCTCTATATCTCTAGTAAATAGTCCGATAGATTCAAGATAGTTTATAAAATCTATATTATCATACCTTTTAAGTATGTTATTTAATAATGATTCATCTTCTGTATAATAACAAGCAGTATTAATATTGATATTTGTCAAATTACATCTGCCATTACCAGTTGCATAAATTTTATCCATTAATCTTGAATTCATTTCCAATAAGCAAACATTCTTATTATCAAGTAAGGATGCCAATATACAACCTGACATCCCTCCCCCAATAATTGCTATTTCAT
Source organism: Bacillota bacterium (assembly GCA_023420085.1). GTDB lineage: Bacteria > Bacillota > Clostridia > Lachnospirales > Lachnospiraceae > JAEZWQ01. The sequence goes on along the minus strand of JAEZWQ010000025.1, from coordinate 67,635 downwards.
ATTTATCTGCAAAGTCCATATCTTTCTAATACTTCCTCTTGTTTTTTAAACATAAGTTTTTCATCATCTTCATTCATATGATCATACCCCAATAAATGCAATAATGAGTGTATAAGTAGAAATCCATACTCTCTCCTTGTGGAATGACCATATGAAAAAGCTTGCTCAATCACTTTATCATAATTTATTATAATATCTCCAAGTTGAACTCTTCCGCTTTCAAAGTCAACGCAACAACTTTCTTCTATAAGCTCATAATTAGCAAATTCATTCAATGGAAATGATAATACATCTGTAATATTATCATTATCTCTTGTCGTATTATTAATATCTCTTATTCTTGGCCCATCTACAATACTAACATCAATGTCAGTATCATATGGGAATTTTAAATAATTAAGTCCAAATTCAAGTATATCTTTTGTAATTTTTTCTATATCTTGGATATCAATTTTATTTACATCATATTCATCAATAAATAAATTTATCATATTATTTATGTTTTCCTTTTGATTTAGACTTGATTCTTTCTTCATACTCATCATAAGCTTTAACAATCTTTTGTACAACACTATGTCTTACAACATCAGCTGCTGTCAACTTACAAAAAGCTATGTCATCAACATTTTTCAATATTCTCATCGCAACTTCTAATCCAGATTTAGTATTTGGATCAATATCTTTTTGTGTTAAATCCCCAGTTACAATAACTTTCGATCCAAATCCTATACGTGTTAAAAACATTTTCATTTGAGCCGAAGAGGTATTTTGTGCTTCATCAAGTATAATAAATGCATTATCAAGAGTTCTCCCCCTCATGTATGCAAGTGGCGCTACCTCAATCAATCCCTTTTCCATATTAGCATGAAAACTTTCTGGCCCTAGAATTTGAAATAGTGCATCATATAGCGGTCTAAGATATGGATCTACTTTTTGTTGTAAATCACCAGGCAAAAAACCCAGTTTCTCTCCAGCTTCAATTGCCGGTCTTGTTAATATAATTCTACCAACTTTATCACTTTTAAAATATGTAACCGCCTTAGCTATAGCAAGGTATGACTTTCCTGTACCAGCAGGCCCTACTCCGAATGTTATCATATTTTTCTCTATACAATCTACATATTCTTGCTGTCCAACGGTTTTAGGCTTTATTGGCTTACCTTGTATAGTTCTACATATTATACTATCATCTAGTTCTACTAATTTTGTAACCTCATCGTCATAAGCAAGAGAGATGGCATAATCAATCTTCTGCTCATTAATTTCACTGCCGTTTTTGATAATACTAACCAATGTATCTATAACTGATTTTGCTTTCTTTACATTATCTTCATTTCCAACAAGTTTTAATGCTCCATTTCTATTAATAAGCGATACTGTAAAACTTCTTTCTATTTTCTCTACATATGTATCTAACATGCCAAATAAAGCTTTTTCAACATCAGAATCAATTTGTAAAATAACCTCAGATATCATTTCTCTCCTATAAAAAAATTCTTAGCCTAAGCTAAGAACTTTACGTCTAATTATATTTGCGTTTTCTAGCAGCTTCAGACTTTTTCTTACGTCTAACGCTTGGCTTTTCATAGTGTTCTCTCTTACGAATTTCTTGTTGAATACCTGCCTTAGCGCAGTTTCTTTTAAATCTACGTAATGCACTATCTAATGTTTCGTTTTCTTTAACGATAACGTGTGCCATCCTGAATCCAACCTCCCTCCGATTGTGGATTGTGCATCAACACGTAATGATTCGGTTGCACTAGTAAAGATTATAACATATAAAAATCAATAAATAAAGGATAAATATTAATTTTTAATAACTTTTTCTATTGCATTACCAACAATTTTTCCCATCTGTGATAGTTCCGGTACATATGCAAAATCTTTGCCATAAATAAGCTTCTGTGTTGCAATATCATCTCTTTCGCCTGTATATATACCTACAACACTAACTCCATCTGAACGACTCTTTCTTACAACACGAGCTGTATCTTCGATTGCTTCAATTCCTGTATATTCAGATGTATCATGACCACTAACCATATGAGTAGCTACACCTATTCTAACATCATTAGGCTTCCCATCACTAAGTACCAATAGTAGTTTTTTATCCTGCTCCTTAAATTTTGTAAGATAAGATGTTGTTCTAATAGCCATACCGTCTCTATTAGATCCTTCTGGTGTAAAATAAAATATATCTTTGTTCTTAGCAATACTATCATGAAAATCTCTAAATTCTCTAAAGACAGTATAATCAAATAAATTGTTAAACCCCAATACTCTTGTTGGTATATCGCACAATGTAAATGCTTGAGAAAGTATATATCCCCAAGAAGCAATTTGTTTTTGTCTTGCTAACTGAGATCCAGAAGCATCAATTAAAATTGTAAGGGCTATTGTTCCTACTGTATCTTTTATGGTCTTCATAAATATTTTATTGTCATTTAAGGCAACATATCTATATAACTTTCTTCTATCAGGTATACCTCTATCAAGGTTATAGTAAGTATCTTCTAAATCAGTTAATATTTTTTCTCTAATAATATTGACAAGATTTTTGATTGCATTTTCATACTGATTTGCATTTTCTTCATAATGTCTGATATTAGCATCATACTGCTCCTGCATATACTCTTTCTTATAACCTTTAGACTTATTCATAAACTCTCGTACATAATGTACTTTACAACCCAAATGATTATCTTTTGATACTTCTCTTTCTAGTTCTACTCGTTGTCTATCTGTTAGCTTACTAGGGCCATAATTTGCAAGTATTTTATCAAACATTACTCTTGAGTCTGCATGAGACGAAAATAACATAAGCTCATCAACAGCTTCTAATTGAGCATCTACCTCTTCTTCTAACGCATTATGATTAAACTCTGCTGCAAATACTTCTGCTTCTTCATGATCTTCATCAAAGATATTACTTTCAGCTTTTTTTAAAACTTCTGAATTAAGCTTATAAGCCTCTTCATCATTTGTATGACCCTTAGGTTCATATTTTTTAGGAACTCCACCTAAATACATCTCAAAGATTTGATACAAAAGCTTCATAAATTCCGTAGCAGTATCTACATCTTTTGCTCTCTTTATAGTATTAACTATTTCTTGATCAGTACTAAACCTAGAGTAGTCATTACCTGATTTATATGCATAATAAGTATGAGTAAGTTTATCTTGCTCATTTTTAATTGAATTATTCTTAATTTCATCAAAAATTTCTTTTGATGAAATTTTCTCAATTACTGGTAGAAATCTTCTGTGTTTTGATAGTTTCGGTATTACATACTCTTCACCTAAGCATAAAAACAACTCAATATAATACTTAGTAGATTCTCCTAATCCAACTACCCTAAGTAAAAAGTCATCTATGTAAACTCTAGGTATATACCTGTAAATACCGCCAATTACTATCAATCTAAATTCTTCTAAAATTTCATTTCTTTTTTCTTCATATAATATAGACCTCGGCTTTATCCTATATCTTCCGCTCAAGGTCCATATCATCTGTATCTGTCTTTTGATTTTCTCATCCATAGATTAATTATATATAAATTTTACTTTTCTGTATATATCAATATATTATTTTATCTAATATACCTTGCAAATAAGCTATTACAATACCATAATTAGTCATCGGTATAGAATTTTGTTTAGCATTATTCACTCTAGACATCACATTTTGTCTATTAAACATACAAGATCCACACTGTATTATTAGATCATAGTCTTGTATATTTTCAAAATCATCACCACGTGTAAAATCAATTTTTATGTCTCCAAATTTTTTTCTTAACATGGCTGGTATCTTAACTCTACCTATATCTTCTGATAATGGTGGATGTGTACACGCTTCTGCAATCAATATCTTTGAATTCTCAGTCAATCTTTCTATAACTTTAACAGATTCAATAAAATAGTTGATATCTCCTTTGTATGCAGAGAACAGTACTGAAAAGCTTGTAACTGGTGAATTTTTAGGCTTATTGTCATATACATATTTAAAGCACTGGCTATCCGTTATTATTAAATCAGGTGATTTAGATAATGAATTTAATGCTTCTATAAAATTATCATTTGTCGCACATATTACTATTGTTTTTTTATCTAATAGTTCTCTAATTGTTTGTACCTGCGGTAGAATAAGCCTTCCCTTTGGAGCTTGAATATCTTGCGGCATCACTAAAAGCACTGTATCCCCATGTTTTGTTAAATTTCTAGTGATTGTAATTTCTTTTCTTTCGCCTAGTTTTTTATATATTTCATCAATCAATATATATTTAATGTTTTCATTATTTATACTTACTGGTATAGGAGATAAGTTTTTAAATTTCTCAAATACTTCCTTACCTTCCTGCGTGTCCATCTTAGACACCACATATATTATTGGAACATCATACTCTTTAATATCATCATTTTCAGACAAAACATGGATTAGGCAATCACATTTACTAATAGCTTTATCCGTTTTTTTATTCCTTAGTTCACCAAGTGGACCAACATCATCAAATCCTGCCGTATCAATAAATACTACTGGACCTATTTTATTTAATTCCATAGTTTTATAGACAGGGTCCGTGGTAGTACCAGCAACATCAGATACTATAGATGAATTTTGTCCAGAAATTAAATTAAGAAGTGAACTTTTACCAGCATTTCTCTTTCCAATTATGCCTATATGAAGTCTCTCCGAACGTGGTGTTTTCATTAAAGCCTTATATCCCTTCTACCAGATTTAATTTCTTCTATCCAATTTGCAGTTTTAACTCTTGTTGAATCTCTTCCAATATTATTTAACTGACTATCTATAAGCTTTTCTGCCTTATTTCTTGTTTCTTCACTTGCATAATCAATCAAGTATTCTTCAAGTGTCATAAGAGCATTTGGTTGACAAATATTTCCAATTTCTCCTGCCTTAACTAGCTGCATAAATCTATCTCCAGTTCTTCCTTGTCTATAACAAGCTGTGCAGAATGAAGGAATATGTCCCATATCTACAAGCCATCCAACAATTTCATCAAGTGTCCTATTATCGTCTATTTCAAATTGCTCTGAACCCTCAGCATCAACTTTTTTATCCTCAGAATATCCACCTACCGATGTCTTTGAACCACCACTTATTTGTGAAATACCTAACTCAAGAACTTTTTCTCTTGTTTTTTGTGATTCTCTAGTAGAAATAATCATTCCTGTATATGGACAAGTTATACGTATAACTGCAACTAATTTAGCGAATATATCATCATCAATCGCATTACTAAATTCATCTGGGTTAACATCATCAGCAGGTCTTATTCTTGGTACAGAAATTGTATGTGGCCCTACTCCAAACCTAGCTTCAAGATGCTCAGCATGCATCATAAGTCCTATAAAATCATATTCATAATTATTCAATCCAAATAATACACCACAACCTACATCATCTATTCCACCAAGTTGTGCTCTATCCATAGCTTCTGTATGATATGCATAGTCATGTTTTGGTCCAGATGGATGAAGTTTTTCATAATTCTCTTTATGATAAGTTTCTTGAAACAAAATATACGTACCTATCCCTGCATCTTTTAATTTTTTATAATTTTCAACTGTAGTTGCAGCTATATTTACATTAACACGTCTTATATCTCCATTTTTGTGATGGATAGAATAAATCGTCTTTATAGATTCAAGTATATACTCTATTGGATTGTTTTTTGGATCCTCACCAGCTTCTAAAGCCAACCTCTTATGTCCCATATCTTGCAATGCAATTGTTTCTTTTCTTATCTCTTCCTGAGTTAATTTTCTTCTTGGAATAGTTTTGTTCTTGGCATGGTATGGACAATATGTACAACCATTAACACAGTAATTAGATAAATATAGAGGCGCAAACAATACTATACGATTACCATAAAATCTTAGTTTTAATTCTTTTGCTAGATCATAGATCTCTTTATTTAAATCTTCTTCTGCACATGACAAAAGAACAAAGGCATCTCTATGATTTAGTCCTTTTGCTTCTCTTGCTTTTTCTATTATAGATTCTATAAGTTCCCTATTATTTGCATTTTTTCTTCCATATTCAATGGTATCTAATATTTCTTCATGATTTATAAATTCTTCTGCCTTAGTTGAATTAACATCGTATTTAGCCATTTTGTTTATAATCTCCTCTTGAAACTTCTATTTCATATCCATATTCTTTTAAATATGAATTTAATTCGTTTACTAAATCTGCACATTCTAATCCCGTATTTCTTTTATTATCATATAATCTATATGCTTTTCTAGCATATTCTGGACTTAAATTAGGCATTATTACATTTGCTCCCGACATAATCCCCAATATTCTTCCCTTCTCATGAATTGTATTAAGTGCAGTTGTAGAAGGTATCAATGCATAAGGATGTTCGAGCCTAAGGATTGCAAGTAATCTTAAAGTTGTAGAAAGATCCCCTTTTTCATAATTTCTAAACTCTGTATCTATTTGCGGTATAAAAGGCCCTATTCCTATCATATGTGGATTTAATTCCCTTAAAAAATGAATATCTTTTATATAGGTTTCAATTCCTGCTTTGGGTGCCCCTATAAGAAATCCAGATCCTACTTGGAATCCAGACTCTTTAAGATCAAATAGTGCCTTTTGTCTTCTTGCCAAACTTTGATCATTTGGATGAATAAAATTGAAACAATCTTCATCAGCACTCTCATGCCTTAATAAAAATCTATCTGCACCTGCATTCTTAAATTTTTTATACGCTTCTTTACTTCTAACTCCAAAAGATAAAGTAATAGCTGTGTCAGGATGTTGTTTTTTTATCGAAGAAATTATATCTACAAAAATGTCATCTGTAAAATAAGGATCCTCACCACCTTGTAAAACTATAGTTCTAAAGCCCATCTTATATCCAATATCTGCACTTTGTAGTATTTCCTCTTTACTAAGTCTATATCTATCAATCTCTTTATTAGATCTATTAATTCCACAATACTTACATCCCTCTTTACAATAATTAGAAAACTCTATAAGTCCTCTAATATAAATCTTATTTCCATAGTTACGTTTTGTAACTTTTACAGCTTCTTTTCTTAACTCATCAACAAAATTTTTATCATCTGTTGTAAGTATATATCTTATTTCATCATCTGTAGCTTTACCCTTTTTTAATAGTTGCATATCATAAAGCTGCATAGAATGTTTTTACTCCTATCCCTTGAATATTTCCAAGTTTCCCAGCCATTGCTGCGATTTTTTCTTGTGGAGCCTTTACTACTAGTGTAATTATATTTACCCCATCTATTACCTTAGGCAATCCCATTCTACCTTCAATAAATTCTCCATAATCATGCAATACAGCATTGACCTTATCTACCTTATCAGACTGCATTACAAAGATACCAACTATTGCTACTCTCATCTTTTCCTCCTATAAAAAAATGCACTACCCCTGTGGTAGTGCATAGTAATTTCGCATATCACAGGTTCAGAGTCAGACTCATCTTTTTCGTCACCTGTATAAATTTTATAACTTTAATTAATTTTTCTCAACATTTACACTGTTTATTATCGTGTACATAGTGATTTTATTAATCTTGCTTTAATAAAATTACTGAAGAATAATGAAATTTTATATATTTCATAGATTTAAACTTATTATCCCATCTATTTCTAGGAATTTTGACAACAATATTTTTGTTATTATGTGTATCAATAGCTGTTGAGTCTATATTTTTCACCTTACATAATACAGAAATAAAATTAAACTCATGAGATACTTTAATTATTTCAATTGGTATATAGTTCGCCTTATCATCTTCTATTTCATCTGCAAATATAATATCCCTAGCTCTAATTCCTACATATTTATGTTCTTCATTAACTCTTATTCTTGTCTTTATATTTATCTTCCAAAAAGGAACAAATACTTCGTTTTCATTGACTTTTTCAATTGGAACAATGTTTTTTATACCTATTAGGTATGCAACATCTCTTGATTGTGGATTGGTAAAAACATCTTTTACATTAGAATGCCTAATTGACTTTCCATTATGTACAATTACAACATCTTCGCAAAATCTAAAAATTTCATCCCGACTATGGGTTACTATAATAATCTTCTTATTAAATTTCTCCAAAATATCCAATAACTCTAACTGTATATGTTCTTTTAGTGTTGAATCTAAGGCAGAAAAAGGCTCATCAAGCATAAGAATTTCTGGATCTGATGCAAATATTCTGGCTAAAGCTACCCTCTGCTGTTGCCCACCGGATATCTGACTAGGCTTTCTATCTTCCAATCCTGAAAGTCTAAATAACTTAATCATTTCTCTTAATATATTATTATGTTTTGATTTATCCCTAACACCTGACAATATGTTTTGAGAAACAGTCATATTAGGAAATAATGCATAATTTTGAAAAAGATATCCAATTCCTCTATTTCTAGTTTTAATATTTATCCTATTATTTGAATCGTATACCGTCCTATCATTTATAACAATTTCCCCACTATCAGGATCTTCAATTCCTGCAATACATTTTAGTGTCATGCTCTTACCTGAGCCCGATGCCCCTAATATTCCAGTAATACTAGCACTTGAATCAAATTTAACATCTAATTCAAATCCCTGAAGTCGTTTTCTGATATCTAATTTCAGATTCATTTCGTCCTCCTAGTGCTAATTCTATATGTAATAATATTCATCAAACTTATAAGAATAAAAGACATTACCAAAATTATCAAAACATATGCATTAGCTTGATCATCCTGTCCTGCTGCCGTTGTTACTGCAACTGCAATAGGTAATGTTCTTGTCTGCCCTAATATATTACCTGCAATCATGGAAGTAGCTCCATATTCTCCCATTCCTCTCGCAAAAGCTAGTATTGTGGCAGATGCAATACCCGGTATTGCATTAGGTATTAAAATTTTCCAAAATATTTTTCTTTCAGTAAATCCTAAAGTTCTAGCCGCATATACAAGATTCTCATCTACTTGTTCTAACGCACCCATTGTTGACCTATACATTAGTGGCAACGATAGCACTACAGCAGCTATTACTGTTGACTCCCAGCTAAAGACAACTCTAAAATCAAATACATCTAAGAAGAATTTCCCAACAGGACTATTTATTCCAAAAATTCTTAGAAGGAAAAATCCAATTACTGTTGGTGGTAGTACTAATGGTAACGTAAATATTACATCCATTAATATCTTTATAGGTTTAATCTTTATCGACCTAGAAAGCCTAACAAGTAATAATCCTATTATAAACGTAAAAATTATTCCCACTACTGCTGTCTTTAATGTTGTATATACTGGTCTAAGCTCTAAATCTCCAAATAATCCCTTACTATCATTTTGTATAACAGCACTTTCTTCACCTACAGTTCCAATAATAATATCTTTAGGTTTATCAACTATTATTGATAGTTCATTGTCTTTATAGGCTTTCCCCTCATAAATCAAAGATTCTACTTCAAAAGGTTTTCTAACCCTAATTTCATATGGAAAGTCACTTACACCTTCAAATTTAAAAATACCTTTTTCATCTGTAACAGAATTTATTGCTTCTGATGTATTTACATCTCTAAGCCTTTCACCATCTTTATAAATTTTAACATATACATCTTTTAAAGTAGTATCATTATCATCATATTTACCATCATTATTCCTATCAAAATATACAAGTCCATGTAGAAGATTTTCCTTGGCATGGACTATATATATACTAGTTAGTAGGAATAATAACAGTAAACTTAAAACTATACTTATCCTTCTCATATTCTATTTTACAAATACAAAACCAATATCCTCAAGTATATCTTTTGCTACTCCTTCTCTTAAATACTTGGAGAAAGTTTCTGCAATTTTTTTATTATTAACCTTCTTTGTTATACCAATTGGATAAATAACTTTAATTCCACTATCTTCAGGAATTTTGTCACAAACAGCAATTGTTTTATTCTTAATTTCAGAGTTTGCATCTGTCTTATAAACTAAGCCGTAATTTCTTGCACCCTCTGCAACTTTTTTAACAACATCTGTAACCTGTGGTTCAAAGCTTGTGTCTTCTTTTAATGCATCCCAAACTCCAATTGATTCAAAATATTTTTTTGAATAGCCTCCTACTGGTACACTTTCTGCACCTAAGCAAAGATCTTTCCCATCTTTTATATCAGATAGTTTTATGTCAGGGGCATTAATATTTTTAATAAGCACTACTTCATTATTTAGTAATGGCTTAGCCTCTTCACTAGAAACTAAATCATTTGATACTGCTTCTTTCATCCATTTTTCAGATGCAGAGATAAAAATATCACAAGGCGCCCCCTCTTTCATCTGATTAAAAAGTTTATCTGATCCATTGGTAACAAGTTTTATTTCAACCTTTGGATGTTCCTTATTAAACTCTTTAATAATTTTTTCTAGAGATATTTTTAATGATGCTGCAGCAAATAAATCCAATGTTCCTGTCAACTCCTTCTTATCATCCATTTTCTTTTCTTCTACTTTCTTGTCATCTGTCTTCTTTTCAGTAGATGTAGAATTACCACATCCTGTCAATCCAACTATTAAACTTGATGCAATTGCACAAGCAAATATTTTCTTAAATAATTTCATATACACGCCCTTTCGTTATTTTATGTTAAATATAACGCTCAACTCTTTCGTTGTCAATATATAAAATAACGCTAGTTATTTGCACATCGGAAATCTTCAATTAGTAGCTGCGGTGTAGTAATACCATTCCATTCATTAATCTGTAATGTATAGACAATATCAATATTCTTATTAGAATCAAGAATTTCATCCATCTTATCTACATTATTAAAAACTAAACCTGTTAATATATTATCTCCTTGCTTTAACTCTAGTCTTAAATATTGCTTTTCAGACCCAATTCTATAATATCGATTTATCTTTATATTTTGTGTTGCAAACTTTGGTATAGGATATTTCTCTCCAAATGGTTCTAGGCCACTTATGAGTCTAATTAACTCGACATTAATATATCTAAATTCTAAAATAGCATCGATGTAAATTGTCGGTAATAAATCATCTTTTAACTTGCAATTATCATTTAATCTTTTATTGATTTCACTAAATTTATCATATTCAGCGGTAAATCCTGCCGCCTGTCTGTGTCCTCCAAACTTGATAAATAATTCTTTTATAGCACTTAATTCACTAAATAAATCATATTCTTCAATAGATCTTCCCGATCCAACAATTTTTCCCTCTTCATTAGGTATAAATACCAATACCGGCTTATAATATTTATTTAATATTCTTCCAGCAACAATACCTGCAATACTATGATGCACCCCTTCTAATAATAAACACATAACCTTATCTTTATATAATTTATTATTAGTAATATAATCTTCTGACTTATCTACAGCTTCATTAGTAAGTAGCTGTCTTTTATAGTTAAGTTCTTTTAGCTTTTCAGCTATTTCTGTAGCCCTACTTTCATCACTAGTAATTAATAGCTCAATTCCAAGCGATGCATCTTCTAACCTTCCCGAACTATTTAATATAGGTCCTATAATAAATCCAAAACTATAGACTCCAATATTTTCATACTTTATACCACTTTTTTCTATTAATTTTTTTAATCCTATGATTTTTGTATCTTTTATATTATCTATAACATATTTAACTAAAATTCTATTTTCATCTAATAGTGGCATAATATCGCAAACGGTTGCCACTCCTGCCAATATCATTAAATCTTTTTTATTAATGAAATCTATATTATATTCATTATGTATGGCTTCGATTAACTTATATGCAACAAATGCACCACATATTGATTGGAATGGATAATCTCCAAGCTTTGGATTAACAATTGCATCAGCTACTGGAAGTCTTGGAATATTATTTTCTATAGGTATATTATGGTGATCAGTTATAATAATATTCATTCCTAACTCATTTTTTGCATAATTCATTGCTTCAAACGCTGCGATACCATTATCACATGTTATTATTAAATCAATTCCATCTTCATATGCTTTTTTTACTATATTTTCATTTATACCATACCCATCTTTTTCCCTATTGGGTACAGAATAATCTACATTTGCTCCTAATTCCTTTAGTCCTAAATACAAAATACTAGTAGAGCATATACCATCAGCATCATAATCCCCAACTATTCTGATTTTTTTCCTTTCATCTATGTGTTTTTTTATAATTCTAATCGCCTTAATAATATCTGATAAATTTGAGTAACTATTAATATTGCAAATTTCATTTTCAAATAAAGATTTCATCTTATCTTTTTCAATTTCTCGATTTAACATGATCTTTATTAATAAGGGATTTATTTTTAATTCATTTGATAAAGCTGCTAAGTCATCTTTGCAGCCTTTAAGTACCCAATTTTTCATTGCACTCCTTGAAATATATTTATATTTACTGTATAATTCCTATTATATGTATTCAATATTATATCATATTTATTGATACAGAAAGGAGCATAATGCAAAAAAATAAAAGGTCAAAATGGCCAATCATTACTCTTAGTATTCTACTAATTTTCCTTATAGGTGGATTTACATATAGATTTATTTTTTTACCACCTCTAACTGTTGTTAAAATACAAAATAGCGATGATGAAAATATGAGTGTTAATGAACTGTATCTTAAATATCAACTTCGTATGAGTCAGTATGTTTTTCAAAAACAATATAATTTATCTACAGACAGTGTTGATACAAATTTTTGGCAACAAATGGAAAATGGTGTTACTAGACTTAGTCATTTGAATGATTACCTACTTGATTCAACTAAGTCACAATTAATCGTTTTAGATTATGCTAAAGAAAATAATATTATTCTTGAAGAAGAAGATATAAAAATGGTTGATAACTTGCTACAATCTCATTCTAGTGATGAGGAGATTAGGTTCATTACTGAGGGTGAAAAGCTTGATGAAAAAATCTTTAGAAAAATATTTGAAAATCTAGTACTTTCAGAAAAGGCTATACAAATTGGATCAAATAAAGAAAATCTAAATTCTAATGTGGATAATAATAAGGTAAAAGTTGTATTGGTTGAAGAGGTTGTTATAAATGTAAATGACACTGGATCTGATACCAACGATCCATCAAATATTGAAGCTAAAAGAAAATTAACAGAGAAAATTCTAGCTTCGATAAAATCTGGTGAAAGTCTAGAATCTGTTGCAAGTAAGCATAAAATTGGTTATAAAGGCGATCTTAAATTATCTCAACATGATATAAATGATGATGATATAAATAAAAAATCAATAGAAATTGCAACAAACCTTAAAAAAGGTGAAATAAGCGAAGTTGTACCTATTTATAATAATGTTGCTGATGATAACGATATTAAATCATTTATTATATTCAAATGTATTAATGATAACATAGAAGAAGATACTACAAAAAATGAGAATGAAGCAACAAAGCAAAAAAAAGAAGAACAATTTAGACAATCCTTAATTGACAAAGTTAATAATACTGAGTTTGAAATCAATAAAAAGCTTTTTGAAAATTTACAATAAAATATCTATTATAAAGTATGCTTATTTTCAACGGCAAATAATTACAAATTAAACAGAGGTAGAAATGAGGCTCTAACCATTTGTTAGATTTTAGATCTAACTTTTGGTTCACCTCAAATTCTACCTCTTCTTTATATTTTTTCAAATGCTGTTGGTAACATATACCCAAAACATTTAACATCAGACTATTAATCTATTTTTATACAGGTATACGACTCTATCAATTTCAATTTTTGTTCTCTACTCATTTTTTTGATCTCTGCCTCTCTTTTCATAGCAGCTATCTTATCGTCGAAAATTTCAAGATATACTAATTTAACAGGCAATCTTGCCCTTGTATATCTACTACCTTTGCCTAAATTATGTATGTATAATCTTCTTTCGATATTATTTGTCCAACCAGTATAAAATGTATTATCTGAACACCTTAAAATATAAGTATAATTATTTATATTCATTGATCTTAATTGGAGTAATCTTATCTAGTTTCCAAACATCATCAATATATTCTTTTATAGTCCTATCTGAATTAAACTTTCCAGATGATGCCATATTTAAATACATTTTTCTAGCAAACTTTTTAAGATCTCTATATTCCTCATCAACCTTTTCTTGTGCTAATCTATATGAATTAAAATCTATTAGGTTAAAGAATCTATCTCCATGTCTAAGACTTTCATAAAGGTTTCTATAACATTCTGTGTTCCCCTTGCTAAATGTCCCATCAACAAGCTTAGTCAATACATTTGCAACATCGTCATTATTGTTATAGATATCTTCAGGAAAATAACCACCAGTTTTTTCATATCCTATAACTTCATCTGAGCTTAATCCAAATATGAATGCATTATCCTCACCCACAGCATCAACTATTTCAACATTAGCTCCATCCATTGTACCAATAGTTACAGCCCCATTCATCATCATCTTCATATTACCTGTTCCAGATGCTTCATGAGAAGCTGTAGATATTTGTTCGCTTACATCTGCTGCCGCAAATATTAACTCTGCGTTTGAAACCCTATAATCCTCAATGAAAACTACCTTGATTTTTTTATTAACTTCATCATCATTGTTTATCATATCAGCAACATCATTTATAAGCTTAATTATTTCCTTTGCTCTCTGATATCCAGCTGCAGCTTTTGCTCCAAATATAAATGTTCTAGGATAGATATCAAATGATGGATCACTCTTTAATCTTTCATATAAATATATTATATGTAATATATTAAGAGTCTGACGTTTATATTCATGTAATCTCTTAACTTGAACATCGAATATAGAATCTATGTCAACTTCTATTCCATTATGTTTTAATATATATTCTGCAAGTCTTTTTTTATTTTCTCTTTTTATATTAATAAACTTATCTATAACTTCTCCATCATCAACAAATTGTTTCATTTGTTCGATATCTTCAAAGTTTGTTATCCAACTATCGCCTATCTTATCAGTTATTAATTCAGCAAGTTTTGGATTTGCATGAAGTATAAATCTTCTTTGAGTAACACCATTTGTTTTATTATTAAACTTCTCAGGTGTAAGCTGGTAATAGTCTGCAAAAATATGGTTTTTAAGAATGTCTGTATGTAGTTTAGCCACACCATTAACAGAGAATGATGCCACAATAGCAAGCTTTGCCATATGAACCTGTCCTTCATATACTATTGCCATATTTCTTATTTTATCGTAATTATCAGGATATTTTTCTTCTATTTGTATTAAAAATCTTCTATTGATTTCTTCTACAATCTGATAAATTCTTGGTAATAATCTTGCAAAAATATCAACAGGCCATTTTTCTAATGCTTCACTCATTATTGTATGATTTGTATATGCACAACATCTTCTAGTGATATCAAATGCTTCATCCCACTCTAGTTCATACTCATCCATAAGAATTCTCATTAATTCAGGAACTGTTACTGTTGGATGAGTATCATTCATATGGAACACAACTTTTTCAGGCAATCTTTTAATATCCCCATCATTTAGCATATGTCTCTTAATAGCTGATTGAATTGTTGCCGAAACAAAGAAGTACTGTTGTTTTAATCTCAATTCTTTTCCTTGATAATGATTATCGTTAGGATATAATACCTCTACTATTGTTTTGGCTAAATTTTCTTGCTCAACAGCTTTATAGTAATTGCCACTGTCAAAAGATGATAACGAGAATGCTTGAAGCGGTTCCGCATCCCATATCCTTAAAGCATTTACAACATTATTATTATATCCAACAACCGGAATATCATAAGCTATAGCCTTTACAGCATGATAATTTTCCTGAATAAACTTATTTCTACCTGTGGTTTCATCATAGTCAATTCTAACATTACCACCAAATTTAATCTCATAAGAATACTCATTTCTTTTTATCTCAAATGGGTATCCATTTTCCAACCAATTATCTGGAACTTCTACTTGATATCCGTCTTGAATCTTTTGTTTAAACATACCAAACTTATAGCGTATTCCACAACCATAACATGGATATCCCAAAGAAGATAACGAATCAAGAAAGCAAGCAGCAAGTCTACCCAATCCCCCATTGCCTAATGCCGGATCTCTTTCTTGATCTTCTATATCATTTAGATTAAATCCTAAATCATCCAACGCTTCTTTTACAACTTTATCGCAGCAAAGATTGATTATATTATTACCTAGTAATCTTCCAATAAGAAATTCCATAGACATATAATAAACTATTTTCTTATCCTTTGATGCTTCAGTAGATGCAAGCCACCTATCTATAATTTGATCTTTAATAGCATAAGCAGTTGCCTGATATACCTGCATTGATGTAGCTTCATCAATTTTCTTTTTGAACAGTAGCTTAATATTGTCACAAATACTCTTTTTTAAGACTTCTTTATTCATCATAACGCTTAACACCTATTAATACCTTTTCTCCATTTATATCCCACTCTTTTTGATATCCATCAATATCGTCTTTAATTATTTCCTCTGCTAAGACTTCATTTTTTATTTTATCTCTAAACTTTTCAAATATATCAGCAATTTTATTATTATCCTTATGATATATTTTTATATGATCAACAACTTCAAATCCTGCTTCTTTTCTCATTGTTTGAATCTTACTTAGAAGTTCTCTATAGTATCCTTCATCGATCAATTCATCAGTTAGATTTGTATCCATAACTACTGAATAACCGTAATCGCTCTCACTTATATATCCTTCAACTTGAGCAATACTTACAAGAAGATCTTCTTTAGTTAGTTCAACTTGATTTCCTTCAATTTCTAATACTATCTTTCCTGTAGATTCAAGTTCATCAAAAGATTTATTTCCATCGATTTCCTGTAAATTTTGTCTTATACTATTAAGTAATTTACCATATTTAGGTCCCACAGTTTTTAGGTTAGGCTTAAATGAATATGATGTATATTCTCTTACATCATTTTTGAATATTACCTCTTTAACATTTAATTCTTCGCTAATTATATCCATAAAATATTTTGGCAATTCTTTTTCCGTTTTGATATACATCTTTCCGATAGGCTGTCTATTTTTTATATTAGCATTATTTCTACAAGCTCTACCAAGTACAACAACCTTTAATACTTGCCTCATATTTTCTTCAAGTTCTGGATCTATATATTCATCTTTTGCAACAGGATAATCGCATAAATGTATACTTTCTGGTTGACTAGGGTCAATTTCTCTAACTAAATTTTGATATATTTCATCTGTAATAAAAGGTATCATTGGTGCCGTAGTCTTACATAAGTCTACAAGGGCTGTATAAAGTGTCATATAAGCATTGATCTTATCCTGTTCCATTCCCTTAGCCCAAAATCTCTCTCGACTTCTTCTTACATACCAATTACTTAAATCATCGATAAATTCTTGTAAAACTCTTGTATTTTCAACTAGTCTGTAATTAGCAAAGTTTTCATCAACGGTCTTAATAACAGTATTAAGCCTAGATAATAGCCATTTATCCATTACTCCTAACTTATCATAATCAAGAGTATATTTTGTAGCATCAAATTCATCTATATTTGCATATAATACGAAGAATGCATATGTATTCCAAAGAGTTCCCATAAACTTACGTTGATTTTCACTAACAGCCTTATCATAAAATCTGCTTGGAAGATAAAGTGCAGAATTACTTAAGAAATACCATCTTATTGCATCTGCCCCATGTTTTTCAAGAGCTTCAAATGGATCTACAGCATTTCCTTTAGATTTGCTCATCTTTTGTCCATGTTCATCAAGGACATGCCCTAATACAATTACATTTTTATAAGTTTCTTCATCAAATATAAGAGTTGATAGAGCTAACAATGAATAAAACCAACCTCTAGTCTGGTCAACTGCTTCTGAAATAAAGTCTGCAGGGAAATGCTTTTCAAATATCTCCTTATTTTCAAATGGGTAATGCCACTGTGCAAAAGGCATTGAACCTGAATCAAACCATGCATCAATAACTTCTGGAACCCTATGCATCTGCTTTCCACAACAATCACATGTAATTGTCACATCATCAATATATGGTCTATGAAGTTCAATATCATCAGGACAATTTGGACTTAATTTCTTTAGCTCCTCGATACTACCTATCGAATGTCTATGTCCACACTCACACTCCCATATATTAAGCGGTGTTCCCCAATATCTATTTCTACTTATGCCCCAATCTTGTACATTTCTAACCCAATCTCCAAATCTACCTTGTCCTATACTCTCAGGTATCCAATTAATCTTATTATTATTTGCTACAAGATTATCTCTAACATCTGTCATCTTTATAAACCAAGAATCTCTTGCATAGTAGATTAATGGTGTAGAACATCTCCAACAATGAGGATAACTGTGTTCAAACTTTAACGCCTCAAATAAAAGATTTCTATCTTTTAAATCTTTTATAATCTTTGGATCTGCATCCTTACAAAACTCTCCAGCATAATCAGTTGCTTCTGGTTTAAATTCACCCTTATCATCAACAAGTTGTACAAATGGTAAATCATATTTTCTTCCTACCTTTGCATCATCTTCACCAAATGCAGGAGCATTATGAACAATACCTGTACCATCTGTCAATGTAACATAGTCATCGCAAGTTATATAATATGCATCTTTGTCCACATTTGCATAAGTAAATAATGGTTCATAATGTCTATACTCTAGTTCCTTACCATTATACTCTTTTATTATTTTATAATCCTCTTTTAGTACCTTTTCCACGAGTGCTTTTGCAAGTATATATCTTTCGCCATTTTTCTCACATTCAACATATACCTCGTCAGGGTTTACACATAATGCAACGTTACTTGGTAATGTCCATGGAGTTGTTGTCCATGCTAGGTAATAAAGATTATCTTCTTCTGTAGATTTAAATTTTGCAATAACTGATGTTTCTTTTACGTCCTTATACCCTTGAGCAACTTCATGGCTTGATAAAGGTGTTCCACATCTAGGGCAATAAGGTACTATCTTGAACCCTTTATATAAAAGTCCCTTCTCATAAATCTTTTTTAATGCCCACCATTCAGATTCTATGTAGTTATTTTCATAAGTAACATATGGGTCATCCATATCAGCCCAAAAACCTACAGTCTTTGAGAAATCTTCCCACATTCCCTTATATTTCCAAACACTTTCTTTACACTTTTGAATAAATGGAGCAATCCCATATGCCTCGATTTGCTCTTTACCATCAAGCCCTAATAGTTTTTCAACTTCAATTTCAACAGGAAGTCCATGAGTATCCCAACCTGCTTTTCTTATGATATGTGCCCCTTTCATAACATGATACCTAGGAACAGTATCTTTAATTACTCTAGTAAGCACATGCCCAATATGAGGTTTACCATTCGCAGTTGGTGGCCCATCATAGAAAGTATATTCATGCCCATCTTTTCTTAACTCAATAGATTTTTTAAATATTTCATTCTTATCCCAAAACTCTTTAATTCTTTTTTCACGTTGGACAAAATTTAAGTCCGTAGATACCTTTTTATACAAAATGACCTCCTATTTAATCTCTTCAACATCCTTAGCTTCTGTATGTTTTATTGGTTCCCATTTAACCTTTTTAAAAAATGCTAATATTGAAATTGGTATATAACTTAACATATATACTGGAAATAGAAAAACTGTTAATACTTTTCTAAATTTACTTCCATGAATACGTTTGTTTTCTTTAATTATTGTAAATAATCCAATAATAAAAAATATTATAAAGAAATTTCTAATAAGCGTTATTACTGAAAGTAATGTTACTTTTAAAACTTCTCCCGTTATGGCTATATCAAATAATCCTATTATGAAAAAAACAGAGTTAAACCCAATGCTCAATAGTGTAAAAGCATTTCCTGGCGCCAAGAGCATGAACATATCATAACAGCTAAACTCTCCTGCTATAAATGATCTTTTTATTAATCTCCCTCCGTACTTTCTCAACACTTGATAAAAGCCTTTAACCCATCTTAATCTTTGTTTCCACGAATCAATAAAATGTATTGGTTGCTCATCATAAAAAATTGCATCATGTGCATAAGCTATTGTCTTATTTCTTAAAACCATATCAACTGAAAATTCAATATCTTCTGTTAATAAATGGTATTTCCATCCACCTATCTCAGATAATATCTTAGATGATAATAAAAATCCCGTCCCAGTTACATTTGTCGTTGTATTAAATCTCATTCTTGGTTTATTCATAAAAACGCAATCTCTTAAAAACCAAATTCCTGATGAAGATGCAACCCAACTATCATTAAAATTTTTAGTATTTCTATATCCCGTAACTATTTCATATCCATTATCAAATATATCATTCATCTTATCAATAAAATTTTCTTCTAAAACATTATCGGCATCAAAAAAGAAATATCCATCATATGTTTCTAGACCAATTTTCTTATCTATATACCTAAATAATTCTGTTAAGGCAAATCCTTTACCTATCAAATTGGAATTGAAGCGTTCATATACATGAACTCCTTTACTTCTTCCTATCTGAGCTGTATCATCAGTACAATTATCTGCCAAAAGATATATATCTAATAAACCTTGTGGATATCTTTGTGATTTAATATTATCTATAAGTTTTCCTATAACAATTTCTTCATTTCTTGCTGGTATAATTATTGCATATTTATGCTTAATCTTTGCATGAAATTTTGGCTGTTTGATAAACAGCCCTAATACCATAAATATACCTTGATACGCATATAGCAATGTAAATAAAATCAAAAATAGTAAATTAAAATTATTGATAAATTCAATCATATAACGTATTATAATGAAATTCTTCAATTATGTAAATATACACACGAAATTAACGCTCTAATAAAACTAATGTATCATTAGGTTTAATCTTACTATAACCATGTGGAATCATCGATTTATCATTTCTCTTTATCATAATTATTAACTTATTGTCTAAATTATCAATATCTCTTATTGCTTTACCAACATAGTCTGAATCATCATCAATTTTCATCTCGTTTAACTCTAATTTATTCTTTGTATCCGTATAACTTGCTCCACAAAGCACAATTTCATCATTAAATTTTATAATGGTACTACCATTTGGTATTATATTTTCACCATTTCTAATAATTAGTACTAGTAAAACAGAAGGCATTAACTTAATATCCTTTAGTTTCTTTCCTATCCACTCATGATTTTCCCTTATAGTGAATGTGATAAAATCAACATCCTCCTCATTTGAATAATCATTAAATGTTTTTAGTACATCCTCTTTAGTATCTATCATATTCAACATTTTAGATACCTTAGGGATTGTAGATCCTTGTATAGATATTGATAAAATAACTATTATAAAAGATATATTAAATATTAGAATGTAGCTATCTGAATAATTCATTGCAACCATTGCAAATACAATCGCTGATGCTCCTCTAAGTCCACACCATGATACAAGAAGTCTTTGTGCTATAGACGATTTTCCAAATGAAGTTAACACAAATACCACAATCGGTCTAATAATAAACATCATAAATATAGAAATTATAATAGCTGGCATTAGTTGTTCATAGGCATCTCTTGGATTTATTAATAATCCTATCAAGAAAAAAACAAGCATTTGCAAAACACTAGTTATACCATCGAAGAAATGAACAATCTCAACCTTATTTTTAAACTTAGAATTTCCGACAACAATACCCAAAATATAGACAGCCAAATAGCCATTACCATTTATCAATTCAGCTAATGCAAAGGTAAAAGATACAATTCCTAGTAGAAATGCCATACTAAAACTTGTTTCATTAAATTTTATTTTTTTTAGTATGTAAATTGAAATATAAGCAAATATCACACCAATACTAACTCCAAATACAACCTGAGTTATCATCAAAAGAACAATAGAGTTCCCACCATGAATAAAATTTAACGCTAACACAGTTAGTATAAGTGCCATTGGATCATTTGATCCACTTTCTATTTCTAATAATGGTGCTGTTTTCTCTTTTAAATTTAGTCTAAATGATCTTAGAATCGAAAAAACTGATGCAGCATCTGTTGAACTTACAACAGCACCGATTAAGAATGATATAGTTATATCAATATCCAACACATAATGTGCAACTATTGTTACACCAAGCGCTGTAAAAAGAACTCCTAACGTAGATAAAAGCACAGATTTAAAAACTATCCCTTTAGCTGCTGATATTTTGGTTCCAAATCCACCAAAAAAGATTATAAATATCAACGCAATTGAACATGCTTGCCGTGATAATTCAAAATTATTAAAATCTATTCGAAATATACCGTCTATACCAAAAATAATGCCTAAAATAATAAATACAAGAAGCATTGGCACACCAAATTTACTAAAAAATTTGTATACCAATACACATAATATAATTACAATCGAACATAATAATATAAACTCATTCATAATGATATTATATAATAAATCTTCAAAGAATTAAACTATGCCATTGTTGACTTATGTATGAACTTGACAAAAATGAAAAAAAAAGCTATTATAAGTAGTAATATTTACTATTTTGAAATTATGGAAACGGTGAGTTATGAAATTAAAATATAGCAAACAAAGAGAAGCAATTAAAGAATATCTTTATTCTACACATGAACATCCTACAGCTGAAAATGTATATGAAAATATAAGAGCAATCTTCCCTAACATTAGTTTGGGAACAGTTTATAGAAACCTATCATTATTAGCTGATATAGGAGAGATTAAAAAAGTATCTTCTCCAGGAGGTCCTGATAGATTTGATGCTGAAATGAGAGCCCATCATCATTTCACATGTACTGAATGTGGTAAAATCTATGATATTTATGATGATGATAATATAGATCTTGCTCCTACTCTTTTGAAGGGATTTAAAGGGACAATAAGCGGTCAAGAAGTTCAATTCTATGGGATTTGCCCAGAATGTTGTAAAAAAAATCAAAATTAGTACACAAGCTTGAATGTAATAGGATATACATTCAAGCTTATTTTTGTTATAATACATAAGATGAAAGGAGTACTATGGTAAACTTAAAATTTGATTATTCTGATCTAAAAAAATTTGTTAGGGAACATGAACTAAACGAAATAAAAGAGATGACAAGACTAGCAAATAATATTCTGATTAATAAGACAGGCGCAGGAAATGACTATCTTGGTTGGGTAGATCTACCTGTTAATTATGATAAGGAAGAATTTGATAGAATTATTAAAGCTAGTGAAAAAATAAAAAAAGATTCAGAAATCTTAATAGTAATTGGTATTGGCGGTTCTTACCTTGGTGCAAGAGCAGCAATTGAGTTTTTAAGAAATAGTTTTTACAATTCTCTTCCTAAAGATAAGAGAAAAACTCCTGAGATTTATTTTGCAGGGAATAGCATAAGTGGCAAGTATTTATATGAGCTTGTAGAACTTGTAAAAGATAGAGATTTTAGCGTTAATGTTATTTCAAAATCTGGTACAACTACCGAACCAGCCATAGCTTTTAGAGTTTTCAAGGAATTATTAGAGAAAAAATATGGTAAAGATGGTGCAAAATCAAGAATATATGCAACTACAGATAGTTCTAAAGGTGCACTAAAAACATTATCTGACAATGAAGGATATGAAACATTTGTTGTGCCTGATGATGTAGGTGGAAGATATTCTGTTTTAACTGCTGTAGGTCTTCTTCCTATTGCTGTTTCCGGTGCTAATATAACAAAACTAATGGATGGAGCTGCTTCTATGAGAGAGTATCTATTAAATGCAGAGTTTTGTGAAAATGGTGCCTTAAAGTATGCTGCACTTAGAAATATTCTTTATCGTAAAGGTAAAAATACAGAAATAATGGTTAACTATGAACCAGGACTACACTATTTCAATGAATGGTGGAAACAACTTTATGGCGAAAGTGAAGGTAAAGATGGCAAAGGAATATTCCCTGCTGCTGTTGACTTTTCTACAGATCTTCACTCAATGGGTCAATTTATACAAGATGGTTATAGAAATATATTTGAAACTGTATTAAATGTTGAATCTCCTGAATATGATATTACAATTAATGAAATGGATGGAGATTTAGATGGACTTAACTATTTAACAGGTAAAAATTTAGACTTCGTCAATAAAAATGCTATGCTAGGTGTATCACTTGCTCATGTTGATGGTGGTGTTCCTAACATGAGAATATCTATTGAAAAACAAGATGAAAATTGTCTAGGTCAATTATTCTACTTTTTTGAATATGCTTGTGGAGTAAGCGGTTATTTAAATGGAATTAATCCTTTTAATCAAGAAGGTGTAGAAAGTTATAAAAAGAATATGTTTGCCTTACTTGGTAAGCCTGGATATGAGGACCTTAGAAAAGAATTATTAGAAAAATTAAATTAATTTACTAAAAGCCATCATTAATGATGGCTTTTAGTTTTAACAGTATAATAAAATAAGCTTTTGGGAGGATGTATATATCTATATTATTCTGTTATTTCTTCTTCAATTTGCTCTAGTGTTGAATCTGGAGAAACTACTGCAGGAAACCATGAATCTCCTTCTAGTATCTTATTAGCATCACTTCCATATCTAAAGTGGAAGTGTTTCAATTCTTCGTCATTATGTAGATTCATAAGCATTAACACAGGATATTTTGCATTTGTATCTTTTGCCTTAAATTCATACCAAGTCAAATCATGTTTACCATGTTTTGTAGTATGAGTTTTTACAAAAGTATAATCACTTTTGCTAATTTCTTTTCCATCCTTATTGGCAAAATTATCTAAAAAGGTAACTGTATCTCCCTCTATTTTAAGCCCACCAAATTCACATTTTCTTTTTTCTTTATATGCTTTTTTAGCTTTATCAACTGTTGTATTAGTTTGTTTCGCCAGCCTTTCATAAGCGCTATTTAGCTTTTCATCATCTAAATATCGGCTCATATCATTCCATGTGCCTTCCCACTTCTTAAGACTCACTGATTGTGTTGATTCTTTATTCTCAGATTTCTTATCATCAGTTTTTTTATCTTCTGTTTTTTTATCATTAGTAGTAGATTTCTTCTCTGTAGTTGTTGTTTTGTTTTTTGTATCTGTATTTTGTGTTTTATTTCCACATCCTGTAGCTAGTAAACCAACAGTTAAAATACCACAAAATGCTAATAATAATTTTCTATTTTTCATATAAAAATAACTCCTTTAATACTAGTTTTTTATGAATAAAGCTATTATATCACTAGAATATTTTATGTCAATTAAATTTGATTATTTTCTTATTTTTTCAAATTTGTGTCATAATTTTATCACATATTAGACTTTGTATTTAGTGTAGATTTTAAATCAAAATCTCTTGTTCTATGTATAATATTTATTGAAATCTATTACATTATTCAATTATTAACAATAAAAAAGCACTTAAATTTTATGACTAATCATATAACTTTAAGTGCTTTTATTCAAAAATTTTTCTACAATAAAGATTTATACATCTCTATAATATCTTCTTTTTTAGGAGTTCTAGGGTTGCCTGGAGTACATGCATCATTCATAGCTGATTCTGCCAAGAAATCAATGTCTTCTTCATTAACAATACCCTTTAGTGTCAATTCAATTCCAACCTTATTAGCTAATGTTTTAACCGCTTCGATAGCAGCACTCCTATACTCATCTTGAGTCATTTTTTCAGTGCCACTAACACCTAACGCCCTAGCAATATTTCTAAATTTTTCGCCAGTATATTCCTTATTATAATCCATTACGGTAGGTAATATAATTGCATTAGCAATACCATGAGGTGTAGAATATAAAGCTCCTAATGGGTGTGCCATTGAATGAACTATACCTAACCCTACATTAGAGAATCCCATACCAGCAATATACTGCGCTAATGCCATCTTTTCAATAGCTTCCTTCTCTTTATTAACCGCTTTTTCTAGATATTCTCCAATTAGTCTAATAGATTCAATAGCAAACATATCTGACATATCATTAGCCCCTAAGGTAATATATCCTTCAATTGCGTGTGTTAATGCATCAAGACCTGTAGCTGCCGCTAGTTTTTTAGGCATTGATTCCATCATAATAGGATCTACAATTGCTAATATTGGTAAATCATTAGGATCTACACATACCATTTTCTTTTTATTTTCTTCATCAGTTATTACATAATTTATTGTTATTTCAGCAGCTGTTCCTGCCGTAGTTGGTATTGCAATTATTGGTAGACATCTATTCTTTGTATCAGCAACACCTTCAAGCGATCTTATATCTCCAAACTCCGGATTTTTTGTTACAATTGCAACAGCCTTTGCAGTATCCATTACAGATCCACCACCAATTGCAATAATTGCATCACACTTGTTATCTTCAACTATTCTTAATCCATCTTTAACATTTCCGATAGTAGGATTTTCTTTTATGTCGGTAAATATACAATAGTCAATTCCTGAGTCTTTTAATAAATCTATAGCCTTATTTGCTGTTCCTACTTCCAATAATACATTATCTGTAAAAACTGCAATTTTATTAAATTTATTTTTTTTAACTTCAGGTACCAAATTTTCTAACGCTCCATAACCATGGTAACTAACTTCATTTAAAATAATTCTATATCCCATAATTGATATTAATCTCCCTTCTAGATAAATGAATATAGCACATCCTATACTATAAGTTTACTTTATATTTAGTCTTTATATAAGTAAAAATTTGACTTTTAATCTTAATTCTGTTTTTATGCAAAAAATCATAAAAATAAAGTATTTAGCTTGATTTTTTATCATATTATACAATAATTAGAAATTTATTATTAATTTATTGTAATAATATTTTTATTTTATTTATAAGCTCATTTTTCTTATAAAATATATCTTTTAATTTGGTTTATAACAATAAAAGATTAGTAAATATCTATTTACTAATCTTTATCTCTCTAATTTAATTAACCCTATCTATGAATATGGTTAAATTAACATCATCAACCCTTTCGCCTGAAATTATCATTCCATAGAACAATTCAATTATAAAATTATTCTCATATTCCTTAATATTATAAGACTTTGATTCAACTAAAACCGGTAGATCTCCATAAGGTGTATTCATTGCTGTTTCATAAATATATCGTCCATCCTTAATAGATACATCAAAAGATATATTCCCACATCGATCCATAAAAAATTTATCATTATTAAATATTATCTTAACTCTTGTAATCGAATTAGTGTCTTGATCTAGCTCATCATATGATACAACCATACTACCATCTGCGTCTTCATATAATTTGCCAAAATAAGTATTATCTATTGTTGCCTCATTTTCAGAAAACTCTTTTCTTACCATTCTTATACTGACATTATTCATTTTTCATTTCCTTAACAATATCTATATAGTTATTTAATGATAGTTTTTCACCTCTAATATTTTCATCAAATCCAAGCTTAGATAGAATGCTCTTTAGCTTAGCCTTATCTATATGAGAATTTCCAGATACTAAAGAATTAATCAACGTTTTTCTTCTTTGGTTGAACGCAAGTCTAATAATTCTGAACAACAAATTTTTATCTATAGATTCATCAATATTTTTCTTAACATTCATATGTAAAACAGATGAATCTACCTTTGGTTTTGGTATAAAACAATTTGGCGATACATTTAATGCAATCTTCGATTCAGTATAGTAATCAACCGCAAGCGAAATAGCACCATACTCCTTACTTCCAGCTTTTGCTATAAAACGTTGTGCTACCTCTTTTTGAACCATTATTGTTATCGAATCTATTTTTTTGCATTCCTCTAATAATTTCATTACTATAGGAGTGGTAATATAGTAAGGCAAATTTGCTACTACCCTAACTTTATCATATTCATAATTTGATATTAACTTATCAATGTCAACCTTTAATACATCTTTATGAATTATAGTCACATTATCAAACTCTGAAAAATTCTCCTCCAATATTGGTATAAGTGTATCATCAATTTCTATCAATATAAGATGGTTGCACCTCTTTGCCAAACGTTCTGATAAAGCACCAATACCTGGTCCAATTTCAATCACTAAATCTTTTTCACAAATATTTGATGCATCAACTATTTTATCTAAAATATTTGAATCTATTAAAAAATTTTGACCAAACTTCTTTTTTAATCTAAATTCATTTTCCTTTATTATCGACATTGTAGATTTAGCTACAATGTTATTATCATTAGATCTCATAAACCCTCATTGCATTATTGTAGGTTATATCACACACTTCAGCTCTAGATACATTTTTTATTTCAGCAATTTTATCTACTACATATGTTAAATATGCAGAAGAATTTCTCTTTCCTCTATATGGTTCTGGGCTTAAATATGGGGCATCTGTCTCAAGTACAATTTTTTCTAACGGAATATATTCTACAACTTCTTTTATATGCTTGGAATTCTTAAAAGTTAAAACTCCACCTATACCAATATAGTATCCTAGATTTATAAAATCTCTTGCCACTTCCTTACTATATGAGAAGCAGTGAATAATACCTTTACCATTTCCATAACTTTTCACTAAATTATATGTATCCTGTGCTGCATCTCGACTATGAACAACAAAAGGCATATTTAACCTTTTTGCTAGATCCATCTGTTCAATAAAGCACCTTTGTTGCTCCTCTTTTTTTACATCTTTCCAATAATAATCTAATCCTATTTCACCAATAGCTACAACTTTTTTATTTCTTGCAAGTGCTTCTATTTCACTATAATTATTTTCATTTATACCCGCACAATCACATGGATGATATCCAATAACTGCATATAAAAAGTCATACATATTTGCTAATTCAACAGATTTTAATATGCTTTTTCTATCATAAGAAATATTAGCTATTTTATTTATTCCATTATTGTATAAAAGATTTAATAAATAATCTCTATCTACATCATATTGTTCATCATCATAATGAGCATGAGTATCAAATATTTTATTCATCTTTAGATTCATAGCCTTTTTTCTTTATTACATCTATTACACTATCAACGTATTTAGCACATAGATCATCGCTTTCAGCTTCAACCATTACTCTTATTACTGGTTCTGTACCACTTTCTCTGACTAAGATTCTTCCAGCCTCACCAAGCTCATCTCCAGCTTTTTCTACAGCTTTTTTTACATCTTCATCATCAAGTGTTTCTTTCTTACTTTTCACTCTTATATTTTTCAAAAGTTGAGGATATGTTTTAAATTCTGCTAATAATTTAGAAAGTTTTTCTTTCTTTTCTAATACTACTTCCATAACTTTTATAGCAGTTAATACTCCATCTCCAGTATTTGCAAATTTTGAAAATATTATATGCCCACTTTGTTCTCCACCTATTCTATTTCCAGTCTGTTTCATATTTTCAGAAACATACTTATCTCCAACAGCTGTAACATCAACCTCTATTCCAAGTTTTTCTAGTGCCTTAAATAATCCCATGTTTGACATTACAGTTGCAACAACTTTATTATTTTTTAATTCATTTTTCTCCTTCATATAAGTTCCACAAAGATATAGTATTTTATCTCCATCTACTACATCTCCATTTTCATCAACTGCCAAACATCTATCAGCATCTCCATCAAATGCAAAACCTATATCTAAATTTTTCTTTTTTACTAAATCAACAAGAGCTTCAATATGTGTTGATCCACAATTTCTATTTATATTTATACCATCTGGTTCGTTATTGATGACATATGTTTTTGCTCCTAGTGCATCGAATACAGATTTTGCAATGCTAGAAGCACTTCCATTTGAGCAATCTAACCCTACCTTCATAGTTTTATATGATCTCGTTGCAAGAGAAATTAAATATCCTATATAGCGATTCCTTCCCATTGAATAATCAATTGTTCTTCCAATATCTTCTCTTGTAGCAAAAGGGATCTCAGGGATTTCAACATCAATATATTTTTCAATCTCTTCTTCAATTTCAGCTTCAATTTTGTATCCACTTGAATTTAATAATTTTATTCCATTATCATAGTATACATTATGACTTGCAGAAATCATTATTCCAGCATCAAAATCTTCAGTTCTTGTCACAAATGAAACTGACGGTGTTGTTGTAACATGAAGCAAATAGCAATCACATCCTGAAGATGTCAATCCAGAAGCAAGTGAATCTTCGAACATATAACTGCTTCTTCTAGTATCTTTACCGACAACAACCTTCGCTCTACCAGAATTCCTCTTGCATAGATAATAACCTAAATATCTCCCAACTTTATACGCATGTTCAGCAGTTAGAGTTACATTTGCTTCTCCTCTAAATCCATCTGTTCCAAAATATTTTCCCATTATCTTACCTCACTACCAGAAATTATATCTTTATCAAGTCCTGCTAAAACCAAATTATTTTCATCATCACTTGCCGCTAGAATCATACCTTCAGATAATTCACCACATAGTGTAACAGGTTTAAGATTAGTAATAACTAAAACTTTCTTTCCAACCATTTCTTCTGGATTATAATAATTAGCAATCCCAGAAACTATTTGCCTTATTTCACTTCCTACACGTACCTTTGATACCAATAATTTCTTAGATTTTTTTAACTTGCAACATTCTAACACTTCCCCAACTCTTATCTGAATTTTTGAAAAGTCATCAATAGATATTTCTTCCTTTTTTTCTACTTCAGGGTATTTTTCTTCTTCTCCCATTGCTAATTTTTTATTGTTTTCAAATATTTCATTTAGTTCTTCTAACTCTTTATCCATATCAAATCTTGGGAAAATCACCTCTCCCCTTTTTACTTTTGTATTTTTAGGTAATTGGCCAAATTGTTGAATACTATCCCATGTAAACAATTCATCCGGTATCTCTATCTGTTCTCTAACTTTATTAGGAACTCTAGTCATAAATGGGCTTACTAGTATCGTAACTATTCTAATCCCTTCTAATAAGTGATACATAACCCCAGATAATATAGCCTTTTTACTATCATCTTTAGCTATCTTCCATGGCTCATTTTCATCAATATATTTATTCAATCTACGTATAAACGTCCATACCACAGATAAAGCTTCAGTAACGTTAAGTTTATCCATCGCTTTGGCATATAATTCAACCGTTTCTGAACAAAGACTTTCTATTTCATCATCACTAACGGCATTTGCCATGCATTCATCTAATTGACCATTAAAATACTTCTCAACCATGGCCACTGACCTAGAAACTAAGTTTCCATAATCATTTGCCAAATCAGAATTAATTCTATTAATTAGTGCTGAATTGGTGAAGCTTCCATCCTGTCCCATTTGCATTTCTCTTAATAGGAAGTATCTTAAAGCATCTACCCCATATCTTTCAACCAACATTATAGGATCAACAACATTTCCCTTTGACTTACTCATCTTATCTTCACCAAACAATAACCAACCATGTCCATATACTTGTTTTGGCAATTCTACTCCTAGGGACATCAAAATTGCCGGCCATATAATTGTATGAAATCTAAGTATATCTTTACCAGTCAAATGTACATCTGCTGGCCAAAATTTAGAAAAATCACCTTCAGTATTTGGATAACCAAGAGCTGTTATATAGTTTGATAAGGCATCTACCCAAACATAAACAACATGACCAGGATCAAACTCAACAGGGACTCCCCAATTAAATGTTGTTCTAGAAACACATAAATCTTCTAAACCAGGTTTAATAAAATTATTTATCATTTCATTTTTTCTTGATTCAGGTTGAATAAAATCAGGATGTTCTTCTATATGTTTTAAAAGTCTGTCTTGGTATTTTGATAATCTAAAAAAATAGCTTTCTTCTTTAGTATGAGTAACATCTCTTCCACAATCAGGACACTTACCATCCTTTACTTCTCTTTCATTAAAGAATGATTCACAAGGTTGACAATATAATCCTTCATAATGCCCTTTATATATATCGCCATTATCATATAACTTTTTAAATATTGCCTGTACAGCTTTTTCATGATAATCATCAGTTGTTCTAATAAAAATATCATAGTCAATATCAAGAGTTTTCCATAAATCCTGTATCCACTTTGCCATTTCATCAACATGTTCCTTAGGAGTTAAACCTCTATCTAGTGCTACCTTTTCTATTTTTTGGCCATGTTCATCTGTACCTGTTAAAAACTTGACCTCATATCCTCTTAGTTTTTTATATCTAGCTATAGTATCTGCTATTACTGTTGTATACGCATTCCCAATGTGAAGTTTGGCACTTGGATAATATATAGGCGTTGTTATATAATATCTTTTATTCATCTTGATCTCCTTTTAGTATTGAATAAACTTCTCTTTTTTTCATTCCTCTTTCTTTAGCAACAATTTTCATGGCATCTTTTTCACTCATTCCATTAGAAGTATACATCATCATATGAGTATTAATATCTATTTCACTAAATTTTTTAATTTTTTCCTCATTAATTAATTCACTGCTCTTTCCTTCTAGTACTAATACAAACTCTCCACGAATTTTATCACTACTATTAAATATTTCTAAAACTTCTTCAATAGTTCCTCTTATGACTTCTTCGTGTAATTTAGTTAGTTCTTTACATACAGCAATATTTCTATTTCCAAAATTATCTAGCAAAATATTTAAAGTTTCAATTAATCTATGAGGTGCTTCATAAAATATTAGTGTTCTTTCTTCATTTTTATTTCTTTCTAATATTTTAATTCTACTTTTTTTATCGGTGGGTAAAAACCCTTCAAATATAAAACCTTTAGTATTAAATCCAGAAATTATTAATGCTGTGATAGATGCCGTTGCCCCTGGCAATGCTACAACATTTATTCCTAGTTCAATACATTTTTTAACTAGCTCTTCGCCAGGATCTGATATAGCAGGTGTACCTGCATCTGTAACTAATGCTATATTATTTCCGCTATTTAATTTTTCAATAATGTAATCAATTTTTTTATATTTATTATGTTCATGATAACTAGTAAGAGGCTTATTTATACCCAAATGCTGCAAAAGCTTTAGACTATGTCTAGTATCCTCTGCAGCAATTATATCTACCTCTTTTAATATTCTAATTGTTCTTAAAGTTATATCCTCTAAATTACCTATAGGTGTAGGACATAAATATAATTCACCCATTCTTCATACCATAAATGTCTAATATTTCATCTGTATAATTACCATCTGCATCTTTATAAATTATAAGATCAGGCTCAATTGTTAAAAAAGGTTTAGCGCCCTTAATAAACTCTATCAATACAAGATTAGTAGCCGAATCAGCATATGATTTTACAAATCTAATTCTCTTTGGTTCAATCCTATACTCTCTTGCCTTTGAAAAGATATCCACAATTCTTATCGATCTATGTACTATAAAAAGTGATCCCTTTTCTTTCAATAATGATCTTGTAGATCTAAACAACTTATCTAAATCAAATTCTATTTCCGTTCTTGCAATAGCTTTATAGATGTTGTCACTTACTTTCCCTCCACTCTTTATCATATAGGGCGGGTTTGATACTATCATGTCAAATAATTTATCAACCTTATACTCTGATATGTCCATATTAATTATATCTATATGATCTTGCAAATTATTTAATTTAATATTTTTAACTGCAAGTTCTGCAACATCTTTTTGTATTTCGACTCCTATAAATTGCTTGCCTTTATTCTTACCATAAAGTAAAATCGGTAAAATTGCATTTCCGGTTCCAATATCTAGTACCCTATCATATTTAATATTGTTAACAAAACCTGAGAGTATAACAGTATCAATCCCAAATGAAAAAAAATTGGTATCTTGTAGTAACTTTAATCCTTTTAGCCCTAAATCATCTTCTCTAATCATCGTATTTACACAAGTCGTATTTTAATGATTTGATATTACGTTCACCATCTTCATTTTCAATAAGTATTTTTACTTCCTGTTTTAATATTTGAACGCTATCGACTACTCCAACTTCTCCTGTTTCAATTATTGTTGCCTTTTGTCCTACACTAGGTAGATCTTTATTTAGTTCTTCATAAGTATGTTGATCATATGCTAAGCAGCACATAAGTCTGCCACAATGTCCTGAAATTTGTGAAGGATTTAATGATACATTTTGTTCTTTTAACATTTTTATCCCCACTGGGGCAAATTCAGTCAAAAATGTACTACAACATAGAGGTCTTCCACAAGAACCTAATCCCCCAATTTTCTTTGTAGCATCCCTTGCACCAATTTGTCTTAATTCAATCCTGGTTTTAAATTGAGCAGCAAGCACCTTCACAAGATCTCTAAAATCGACTCTACCTTCAGCTACAAAATAAAAAATAAGCTTTTTCCTATCAAATGTATAAACAGCCCTAACAATCTTCATATCTAGAGATTGTTCAGCAACTATTTTTTTACATAATTTAAATGCCTCATCTGATAATATTTCAAGTTGTTCAAGCTCATCTATATCTTCTTGTGTAGCTTTTCTCATTATAGGCTTAAGTGGCTTTACTATTTCATCCTCGCAAACCTCTTTGGGTGAAATTATAACATCCCCACATTCAACCCCTCTGATTGTTTCAACAATAACCTTATCGCCTTTTGCTATCTCTATATCTAACGGATCAAAATAATAGATTTTCCCTGTTTTCTCCAGTCTAACCCCTATTACTGTTTCCACAACTTAACTCCTTTATATTCATCAAAAGAACTTCCATAACTGACTCAATATTTGCATTAGCTTCTATTCTTTCGATAGCCTTTATAATAGAATCAATCGATGCATACATATAATCATATGAAACGCTCTTTATATTATTCATTATTTGCATCTGTATAGATTTTAAAATAATTGAATTTGGATCATGAGATATTTTATAATTAAGCATATCTTTATACATACAAAATAATAGTTGCATAAAAAATTCTTTTTCAATATCTTCTAATTTTTTTATAAATGATACAAGCTCATAATTTTTCATTTCATATATGTGTATAAGTACATGTATCATCTCGTCCCAAATTTTCTTATTCTTATAAATCTCTGAATACCTTTTTGCTTGTCCAATATTACAATCTGTAATTTTACATAGCATTAGGGCATCCTCTTCACTAATCTCAAGTTTGTCCATTATACACTTAGATGCTTCTTCAATACTCGGACTAACAAAATGTAATATTATACTTCTAGATTTTATAGTATCTAGTAACTTTCTTTCATCATTACATATAAGTATAATAACTGCATATTCCGGAGGTTCTTCCAAAGTTTTTAATAGTGCATTTTGTGCCTGTACAGTTAATTTTTGAGCATTTTTTATAATGTATATTTTATATTTTTTTTGCATTGGGAATACAACTATATCGTTGATGATCTTCTCTCTTATCACATCTATTCCTATGTTTTTTCCACCTTCATCAATAATACAGCAATCAGGCATATTATCTGAAAAATCACATTGTAGATTTTTTGCAAATATCTTTGCCATCCTAAACTTTCCTAATCCCTTAGCCCCTGAAAATATATATGAATTTGCAATTTTATTATTAGTTAAAGATTTATCTAAAAATTCTTTAACTTTTTCATGACCTATAATATTATTTAATCCTTCCAAGTTTCCTCCGTATATCATTACAAATATCATCTATACAAGTATCTAAATCAATATTTTTATACTTTTTTTCTATACCTAAAACTTTTAATTTATCTTCTGCAAAGTCAATATTATCTGCTTCAAATCGACGAGCTACTTCATCATAATTAGGACTATTTGATAGACTTTCTCTCATCATCGCCCTCTTTAGTCTAACATCATCCGGCACTTCTATATATATTGGCATAATCTTATCTTTACCAAACTTTTCATACAATTTATTCATAGATTCTAATGTACCGATTCCAATAATTACATCATTATTAAAGAATTGTTCGTCTTCAAGAGTAAAATACTTCCAATCTCCTAGAACAGTATGATATGTTCTAACTTCAATGATTTTATTATCTGGTATTTCTTGTATGAATTTGTCATCAACAAAATTATAAGTCACACCATCAACTTCACCTACTCTTATAGGTCTTGTCGTATATATAACTAACTTTTTAATATTAAATCTATCTGAAATTATATTAAATATAGTGTCTTTACCAGATGCACTCTTTCCTAATATATAAATAAGTAGCTTCATTATTCCTCATTCTAAAAAAACTAGATGTAATCAACTAATACAGACATCATAATGGCTTTTTTCATTTTTTTTGAATTTATATCTGTATTTGCCATTTGGTTCAATTCATCAATAACTCTATCAAGTTTTTCAGCATTTATATCTTGAATATGGTTTTTAAATATTAGATTATTTTTGGTTTTTTCGGTCTCCTCATTTCCCCAAGAAAGCTCTTCATACATTTTCTCTCCCGGTCTTAATCCGATCTCAATAATATCAATATCCTTATATGGTCTATATCCAGATAGTTTTATCATATTTTCTGCAAGGTCAATTATTCTAACAGGTTTCCCCATATCTAAAACAAATATCTCTCCTTTATCAGCATAGTATCCAGCTTGTAAAACTAATTGTGCTGCCTCAGGAACTGTCATAAAATACCTAAC
Organism: Bacillota bacterium; assembly: GCA_023420085.1. Taxonomy (GTDB): domain Bacteria; phylum Bacillota; class Clostridia; order Lachnospirales; family Lachnospiraceae; genus JAEZWQ01. Next base: position 31,097 of record JAEZWQ010000025.1, on the reverse strand, counting down.
AATTTCTCTACTAGTTACTGTAACAGGTCCTCCTGCTTCAATTTGTTTTTTAAATATCGGTATAACACTTCCATTTGACCCTAATACATTACCAAATCTAACAGCTGCAAGCTTTGTTTTTCCATTATTTCTTCTTGACTGAAGAATAAGCTCTGTAAGCCTTTTTGTAGCTCCCATTGCTGTTGTAGGATTAACAGCCTTATCTGTAGAAATCATGATTAATCTACTAACCTCATGTTTAATACTAAGATCTATTAAATTTCTTGTACCAATAACATTATTTTTAACAGCTTCCATAGGTCTTGTTTCCATTAATGGAACATGCTTATGGGCTGCTGCATGATATACAATATCAGGCTTTGTATTCTTTAGAAAATAATCCATTCCCATAAAGTCTCTAATTGATAAGACTTCTGATACAACTTTAATATTAGAATATTCCTCTTCTTCTCTTGCTATTTTCATAAAGTCTTGTTCTAGCATATATAAACCATTCTCATTTATATCTAACATATATAATACTTTTGGTTTATAGTTGAATATTTCCCTACAAAGTTGTCCACCAATTGTGCCTCCTGCACCTGTAACCAATACTGTTTTTCCAGTAATATATTCACTTATTTCATTCTGATCTAAGTGTACTTCACCTCTACCAAGTAGATCTTCAATAGCTATGTCTTTTACCTTAAATCCTATACTATCTTCATCTGATTCAAGTAAATCTAGGCTATTTCTCATTATTTTAACTTCACAATCAAAATGTTTTAATGCATCGATTATAAATCTCTTTTTTTCAATTGATATACTAGGAATCGCAATAAAAACTATACCAATGTTATACTTAACCACTGCCATAGTTAAGTCAGAAATCTGACCAATAACAGGTATACCACTTACTATAGACCCAACCCTATTATCATCCAAAAACACTACAGGCTTGGCTTTATAATATTTATGCTTTGTTATTCCTTTTAATAAGATATAGCCTGAGTCACCAGCACCAATTATTAGAGCATTACGCCTAGACCCAATAATGCCATTTTGTTGGTATTGATATTCTCTTATAGCCCTATAAATAACCCTTACTCCAAGCATAAGAACTATAATTATAATAGCAGCCATAATAACTAATACAATTACATCTATATCTCTATAGAATATAAGAAGAAATATTTCAAATGTTGCTGATGCAAAGAAAACAGCCTTAATTATCGTGAATATTTCTTTAGCACTAATATATGTCCATAAACTCTTATGTATCTTATATACAACAAAATAAAATGCAAAGTCTAGGACTACAAATATGGTAACAAACCATAATCTTCTTATTCCTTCATTTAATATGTTAGCTTCAAAATCATGTTTTAAAAAATAGGCAAATATAAATGAAGCAATTACAATCGATAAATCAATACATATCAATAAATAGCTCCTATACTTTCTATAGAAACTAGAATTCATTAATTTATTAAACATCTTACATATCCATTTCGTACTTATATATTAGATTTTATTAAATCCTTACCTTTTAATTTATCACATTTTACTAATATTGTACATAGAAAACACGGTTACATACATTTGCTTCTAGTTTAATTATAATAAATATATATAACAAAAAGTACCAGTATATTGAATCAACTCCAAATTGTTTATAATAAGTAAAACTTTTAGGGTTAACTCAATTTTTTACTGGTACGTAAATAGTAAATTTATACTTTATGTATTAATTAAAGTAAATTATTTGTGGAAATTCTAAATTATATGTACTCAAATCTACTTTATCAAAGCTTAAATCTTTTTTATCAATTTTATATAGATTCGTATCTATCAGTATATAGTATTTATCACTACTCATATTTATATAAGGGAATGGATAACTCTTATCTTTTGTTGGTTCTAATTTTATATTTTTTTCTTCATAAGTTTTCAAATCTAAAACAGATATATCGCCTGTAAAACCATATAATTTTTCATGAGCAATAATCAGCCTATTGTTTTCTTTGTCTAGTTTCATTATCATTGGATAGCTATTTTTTAGAGTTATATCCTTTATATCTTTGGTATCTAAATTATATATGACTATTTGATTACCACCTTCTTCTTTGCTTTTGAATGTACATGCAATATATAGAAGATTATTGTCATGCAACATTCTATAAGCACTTGTATCATTTATAGGTATGGTTGTCTTTTCTACCAAATCAAAATTTTTAGACATTTTCCAAATTTCATTTTCAACTTTATTATTTTTCTTCGCTTCATCACTTGTATTATATATATGCACAGTGCTTGTTGTAACTAATAGGTATAATTCATCTTTATATTCAGTAATACCATTAATTGCCACTGATAGCATTGGAATATTTTCAAGATTCTTTTCAATAACTAAATTGAAGTCTTTATCATATTTATAAAAAGTAATGTAATTTTCATGTAAAGATGCACTATAACAATTTCCTTCACTGTCAAAGTAATGATTATAACTCATATCTTCAATAACTTTAGACTTTACTTCATTAGTTTTTTTATCAAGTGCGATTATTTCATTTTTTGGTGAGTTAATATCTTGACCTATACTTAGTATTTTATCTTTAGTTTCATACACTAAATCATTTCTTACTCCCTTTTTCCAACTAGTATCTTCATTAACTATTTTATCATCTTTATCAAAATTTAAAATTTTATTTGCACTTACAATTGAATAGGCATATTGACTATCTTTACTAGCAGTACTACTATTTCCAGCACAGCCTACTAACAATCCTAGAGATAATACTAATGCAAAAATTTTTATTTTTTTCATTATACATCCTCCTAAAAAATTGTATAATGAGTATATCATGTTTTTATATAAAAAATTTATTATGTCCTTAAAATATACATATTTGTTCCTAAAATATTATTTTAATGAATTAATCCAAATTCTATGAATTCTCTTTAATAAATTTAATGGTAATTTATACTTTATATCTTTAGTAAAAATTATACTATTATTAATAAAGTCAATATCAATAATATTTTTTATATTTATAACTTGTGATCTATTTATTTTATATAAAGCATTATTAATATCTATGTTTAATATATCCTTAATTGTACCATATATTATTTTCTTATTATATTTAGTCGTTATTAATATTCTGTGTGATAGATAATAAGTCTCAATAAATAATATATTATCAAAATTAATTAATGCCCCTCCTCTCCCCTTATAAGAATAATATATAGCTTTATCCTCTTTCTCTGGTTTTTTTAAAACACTTACATTCTTTAAGCATTCCTTTAGTTGCATAAAAAAATCTTGTTCGCTTTGATCTTTTACAATAAAATCATAAGCCATAATATGTCTTTTAAATATCAATGGCATAGTTTCTGAATAAGTAGTTACAAATATTATAACCGCTTCTTTATCTTTTTCTCGAATCTGCTCCCCGATTGAAATCCCTATGTACCTATCACTATCTATTTCTAAGTCTAAAAAATATATATCAAAACTATTATAAGCAATTTTTTCCCTGTACTCGTCTATTGATGAAGATACGGTTAAAGAACATTCTAAATTTAAATCTATTGATATTTTATCTATATTGTTAATGATTCTTCTTAAATGAATATTATTATCTTCTAATATCGCAATTTTTAACTTCTTTATATCTTCCATATTTTTATCCTTTGAATGAAATTATTATCCTCGATAGAAGTTTCTATATCAATATTTGTAATATCTTCCAAAATTGATGAAATTATATTTAAGCCAATTCCTCTTTCCCTTCCTTTGGTAGAATAATTTTGTTCCCATATTTTATTAATATCTAAATTATTAACAAAAGTATTTTCAATTATAAATTCTGTATAGTTATTGTTGCTTAAAATTCCAATATTTAAAGTTGGATTTTCTGTATTTTCCGCGGCTTCTATAGCATTATCAAGAAGTATATTTAATAATCTTGTTTTTTCAAGCATTGGTATGTCTACTTCGTAGACATCTCCTAATACATTTATATTCATATTTATTTTCTTACTTTTACATAATATAAGTTTTTCTATAAGTATATTCCTTACTATAATATCTTTAATATTTTCTAAGTCAAATAAACTATATTTTTTTATATTTAATCTATTATTTGCTTCCTTATATATTTTATTATAAATATCTTTAATTTCATTAATATCTTCTCTCTCAAGAGCAGGTTCAATAGATGATATAATTGCAGCAAAATCATGCCTTATACCTCTAATATTGTTATATAATTTATTAATTTCAGTAATATACTCATTCAAAATAATATTTTCCTTAATTCTACTATCTATCCTTTCATTGTATAAGTATATCTGCTGCTTATTATATAAATATATAATTAAAGATAGATACAATATTAATAACATAAGCGAAATAGTAGTATCAAATTCAAATATATATATTTTTTTTATACTAATTAAGTAAATTGCTACCATTCTTAAAATTATAAATAAAACAAACATATAGTTAATAAATTTTACTGTTTTATTCTTAATCTCAATATTTAAAAATTCATCATAAAATTTAATCCATTTAAGAATTAGCATAGAAACAAATACAGTAAAAATAACCAATAAACATTCTAAAATTAGATATACTACTGGATATAAATTAAATTTAATAATAACTCTAAAAAAAATGCTATTAATGAAGAATTTCAAAGTTTCATAAGCTAAAAAAATATGAAATGTAAAGAATAAGGATATCCCGATACTTTTATTAAATTTATGTCTGAAATTATAATAATATAGTATAACAACCAATATTCTATTTATAATATATATCTTCCATGATAATATTCCTATTAATATAATCAGTATTACATTGAATCTATTAACAAATTTATTCTCTATTATTCTCGGTAAAAAAATTTTTGGTATAATAAAATTAAACGTTACCAAAATAATATATTCTAATATTTCTAATATTAATTTACTTTCCATAATTACTCCAAAAAATCTTATACATATATTACAATACATTTTAATTTTTTCCAATATTATAAACATGGTTAAAATTATATGATAATCTCTAGTATTAAGCATTATGCACCTATCTATATACATACATTTAATTGATAATATATTATAATTTGTGTAAAATAATTTATATATTATTATAAAAATTTAGGTGAATTATGGATTTTAATCAATTATTAGTTTTTCAAAATGTATATTTAACCAAAAACTTCTCGGCTGCAGCTAAAAATCTCTATCTAACACAGCCAACAGTTAGTGCGCATATAAATCAATTAGAAAAAGAATTAAACACTAAATTATTCAAGCGTACTACTAAAAAAGTTATTGCTACTGAAGCTGGAGATCTACTATTTGAATATGCAAATGAGCTAATTAATAGAAAAAATGAAATAGTTAATATATTCATAAGCAAATACGGTTCATATGAAACGATACATTTTGGTAGTTCTACAATACCTACCAATTATATCATGCCTACATATATGAATAGTTTTGCAAAACTATTCCCACATGTTAGATATGAACAACAAATAGGTGACAGTTATCAAATAATTGAATCAATAGAAAAAGGTAAGTTTAATATTGGTTTTGTTGGTGCAAAAAAAAATACTCCAAAAATTGATTTTATTCCATTTTATATAGATTATCTAGTATTTGTAACACCAAATACTCCTGAATACTTTAAAATAATTAGGAATAAAAATCCAATACAGAATCTATTAAAATGCCCTATTATACTTAGAAATAATTCATCTGGTACAAGAAAAAAAGGAGATTATTTCTTGAGTGGTTTAGGATATAAGGAATCTGACCTAAATGTTATTGCAAAAATAAATGACCAAGAGGAAATATATAAAAAGGTATCTAGTGGTGAAGGAATATCTTTATTTTCAAAAATTGCAGCTAAAGCATATAAGGATGAAAATAAAATATTAGTCTATAACCCTGTTTCTTTCCCTATGAGAAGAAATCTATATATAGCCTCTACAAAGCAACACAAACTAAGCGATATTGAAAAAGAATTTATAAATTTTATTAAAAAAAGTTAGAATGGAGAAAAATGAAAGGTATATATACACCTGTTATTGATTTAAGAAGAAGAGTTTTTTCAGAAATAGCTAAACTAGGGTATGAGGTTAACGACTATGAAAATTTTGATGAAATGTTAGCACAAATACCTTATGAAATATGTCCTGGAGAAGAGGCTACCTATCGAGATAGTATTTTCCTTGAAAGAGCAATAGTAGAAGAACGAATACGTCTTTCTTTAGGTCTACCTCTTCGTAAAATGACTGAAGCTTCTCCTGTTTCTAAAGGGGTTAAGGATACGATTAGGGATAGAAAGTATTATGAACCACCTTTAATAAATATAATTAAATTTGCATGTAATAGATGTCCAGAAAAAAGAGTTAAAGTATCAGATCAGTGTCGTGGCTGTCTTGCTCATCCATGCACAGCCGTTTGCCCAAAGAATTGTATACATATAATAAATGGAAAATCTCATATAGATCAATCTCTTTGTATTAAATGTGGTCTATGTGCAGATGCTTGTCCTTATAATGCTATTATTAAAACTGAAAGACCATGCGCAAAGTCATGTGGAGTAAATGCTATTAGCTCTGATTCTCTTGGCCGTGCTGAAATCGATTATGACAAATGTGTTTCATGTGGAATGTGTATGGCAAATTGTCCATTTGGTGCAATTTCTGACAAAGCACAAATATTTCAATTAATACAAGCAATGAAAGCGGGTACAGAAGTTATAGCTGCTATAGCACCATCATTCATAGGTCAATTTGGTAAAAAAGTTACTACTGGTCAATTAATAACTGGGTTGAAAATGCTTGGATTTAGCCAAGTATATGAAGTTGCAGTAGGTGCTGACTTATGTACAGTTGAAGAAGCTCACGATTTCCTTGAAAATGTTCCAGAGAAGATGCCATGGATGGGTACCTCATGTTGTCCTGCTTGGTCAAAGATGGCAAAAAGAGATTTCCCAGAATTAAAAGATCAAATTTCAATGACAATGACACCTATGGTATTTACTGCTCGATTAATAAAAAAAGATAATCCAGATGCTAAAGTAGTTTTTATAGGGCCATGTGCTGCAAAAAAACTTGAGGCATCAAGAACTGCTGTTAAAAGCCATGTTGACTTTGTTCTAACATTTGAAGAATGCCTAGGTATGATGAAGGCGAAAGATATAAACCTTGAAAGTTTAGAACCTGATGTAGAACTTATTACTGGTTCTGAGGTTGGGCGAGGTTTCGCAAGTAGCGGTGGCGTTGCAAATGCCGTTTATGACACTATAAAACATCTAGATCCAGAAAGAGCTAAAAATTTAGAAATTATAAGGGCTAATGGTCTTCATGAATGTGTTTCTATGTTAAAAGATGCAAAACGAGGAAAATATAACCATGGTTGCCTTCTTGAGGGCATGGCATGTCCAGGTGGTTGTATAGGTGGAACTGGAACACTTGCAGATACTAATAAAAACAAAAAGGTTCTTGATAAGTATTCGAAATCTGCAAAAAATTCTCATGCTTATGAAAGTGAATATATGAATGACCTTAGAGAATTATATAAAGAATGGTTTAATGAATGGGAAGGATAATTTTAACTAATATAAACCTCCATTTGAAACCATAATAATATCCTCTTGGATTGATGCTAAAACAATCATCAACCCAAGAGGATATATATCTTTATTACTTATGCAAAACTAATTACAGTCTTATTTATGATCAAACTACTGTCTTATTTGTTAATTTTATTTATTTCTCTAGGCTTTGCACGGTTAATAATTTTAGGACCTATTATACCTCCATCTTCATTTTTTACATGTGTTATTTCAAACTCATTATCTTCAATTTCAATATTTCCATCTTTAACTACATCTGTAGAAAAAACTATAACATTATCTCTAAGCTTTAATCCATCTTCTTTACGATAAGTTACGTTAATATTACTTAGGGATGCAGTCATATTACATTTATCCCCAAAAATAAATACTGAAAAAGTATAATCCTCTTTCTCCTTACATAAACCTACTCCAACATAATATATTGGATAATTTTTTTCGGACCCTATAACATAGTCTACCAAAGTATAATCTGGATGCTTACGGCTAAAATTTTTTACAAATTCTTTTGCTTCCTCTTCAATTTTATTATCCTTAGATTCATCTTTTTGTTCATTTTTTACTTCTCCACCTTTATTAGGGGTTTCGATTTGAGGATTATTGGCACAAGAAATTGATAAAAATATTGGAATTGCAAGTATTATAAATAATTTTGACTTTCTCATAATTGCCTCCATTATAATTTATCATAACTTAATAGACTATAATAAGTACATTGGTCCAGCCCTCCTTTTTTTAATAATAACACTTACAAGATAAATTGCAATAGTTATAATATATAATTTTACATATCATTTTTTCAACATATATAAACGGCAACAGAGCCATTATTCGCTTGTTGCCGTTTATATAGATCTATTCCTTGTGATCTTAATTTACTCATAATTACAACTATCCCATAAACATCTTTGTTTTGACGAATTGCGTCAACCACAAAGATTCTAAAGGCACTATGAATTTTATATTTTATAACTATGAGAAAACATCAGGATAATACTATCCATATAGTCGTAAATATAAATAGATAATATAAGAAATAGTATTTAAAATAAAAGAATAATGTAAAAAAGAAAAAAGGGAGATAATTTCTCTCCCTAAATGTTCCAATTTATTATAAATATATCATTGGGTATATGTCACCAACAGTATTTGACAAAGAGCCAAATAAATATCTTTAGCTTGACTTTAATCCCATATTTAATACATTGTCAAAGGATGACAAATATTCGTCGTCATAATCATGACTGATGACAATTTTAATAGGCGCATCAAGTTCCTTGATGATTCCCCGTATCTTTTGAGTGTTTTCTTTATCAAGATTTGCGGTCGGCTCATCCAAAATAATGCAATACGGTTTTTCCAACATTGCCCGTGCGATGGCTATTCTCTGATACTCACCAGATGAAATAAATTTTCCGCCATGTCCAAGCTCACTCTTCTCAAGCATCTCTTTTGAAAACCCAACTTTACTTGCAACCACTTCTACTTCTTCATCAGTATATTCTCGATACATACGAATATTTTCTTTCAAACTGTCATTAATAACATAGGTATTTGCTCCAATGTATCTAACTATATTTGGTATAGAATTGATATCTGTTTCATGAGCATCTATATTGTTATATAAAATTCTGCCATCATAGTCAGCATAAAATCCAGCAATAAGCTTTGCTAAAGTGCTTTTACCCGATCCTGATTCCCCAATAACAATATAAGAATTATTCTTTTTAAAATGATAATCAAAGCCATCTAGCACTTGCTTATCGGCTAAACGAATAGAAACATTTTGAAAAATAATATCTCCTTGTTGTACTGATTTTCCGTATTGCTCAGGTTTAACAAGAAATCCTTCGATCTTTTCTCGAAGTGGTTTAGTTGATTTCATCAAATTATTGTTTGTAGATATAACATTAATTGGTGTTACTACAGAGTTTAAAATCTGTACCGCCATTATCAAACTACCAGTAGTGATTTCTCCTCGAATAACAAAATATGATCCAACTAAAATACAAAGCAGTTGTACAAAAATGGAAATACCACTTATAATATACGCTACTCCTCCATCAGTGAGCGATCTTCGAAGTCTAGCATCCTCCAGATAATAATCCTCTTTGTCCATCTTCTGAAATAATCGCTTACTGACATTAAGTACTTTGAGCGATTCAAATCCCGACAAGATATTTTCTAGCTCTTTCATAAATTTTTCATTGCCAGCAGAGAATCGAATTCTCGATTTCTCCTGAAGTTTCATCAAGAATGACGGGAATATAATAATAAGTAAAGTCAAACCGATGAATATAATTGCCATCAGCCAATTAATTCTGAAAAGTGCGAACAGGCTAACAAAAAATGCAATGATAGATACAATAGTATCATATTTTCTCTCGATATAATTGGCATTGATTTCGTTAATATCCTGTGTAAGCATATTATAGTAAAATGATATGTCTTTTTCTTGGTATTGATAAATTGGTATTTGTAAAAGATTATTATATACCTTACCCTTTATGTCGTGTAGAATTCTTTTAGACAACATCCCGCTTAAATAAGAATAGAAAATTCCAAACAATATGTAAAAAATTATTAGCAAAATAATAAGTATAATGAAAAAGTTTAATCGCGATAAACTTCCCCAAATAATATTATCAATAATTTGACCAATAACATACGCTACCCACACATTGACTAAAGAAATGATAACACCTACAATAATCGTCAATGCATATAAAATCTTGTATTTTCTTAATACCTCTCTCATAAACTTCCTCTATGAACATTAAATTTTGACAATATTTCTTAACTAAAACAATAAAGCTCTTTAAACGATTTGGCTCTTTATATAACATTATTAGAGCATCAACATAACTATCATACCTTTTTATATTAAACTCGCAAGAATTTTGTCGCAGTGAAATATCAACGTCTTTATTTTATTCAAACTAATACAATACCACATATATCCCTTGCACGACATTTAATACATTTTGATTTTTTTGTTTACGACCATAAAATGTATGTTAATACTAGTCTTTGGAAGATATCTTCCAAATAATTCAATAATGTTTGATAAAGAGCCTCCTTTATTAGCTTGTTACCGTTTTATATATAGATCTATTCTTTATCATCTGACTTTGGAGAATCATTCAGAGCCTTCATAGATAAACTAATTTTACCAAACTTATCCATTTCAATAACTTTAACTTTTACTCTATCCCCTAAATTAAGTTCATCCTCTACTCTTCTAATGCGCTTTTCAGATATTTGCGAAATATGTAATAATCCATCTTTATTTGGCGCAAGTTCTACAAAAGCACCAAAATTAGCTATCCTAGTTACTACTCCTTCAAGCACTTGTCCCACATGAAGATCATCAACAATTAATTTTATTATATTCTTAGCTTTATTAATCATTTCTAGATCTTCAGATAAAATTGAAACCATTCCTTCGTCAGTTATATCAATTTTTACACCAGTTTCATCGATGATTTTATTAATAGTCTTTCCTTTAGATCCTATTACGTCTGCAATTTTTTCAGGATCTATAGTTATTTGATCGATTTTAGGCGCATATTTTGAAACTTCTTTTCTTGCCTCATTAATTACAGGTGACATTATCTCATCTAATATATATGTTCTTGCTTCTTTCGTCCTTGCAATGGCTTCTCTTATTATTTTTTCGGTTAAACCATGTATTTTTATATCCATTTGTATTGCGGTAATACCTTTATGAGTACCAGCAACCTTGAAATCCATGTCTCCAAAAAAGTCTTCAAGCCCTTGAATATCTGTAAGTATTACATAGTCCTCATCATTATCTCCAGTAACTAACCCTACAGATATACCTGCAACAGCTGAATGTATAGGGACTCCTGCCGCCATTAATGATAATGAAGATGCACATATACTAGCTTGTGATGTAGATCCATTAGACTCCAATACTTCAGATACAGTTCTTATCGCATATGGGAATTCACTTTCACTTGGTAATACAGGAACCAAAGCTTTTTCTGCTAATGCTCCATGTCCAATCTCTCTTCTTCCAGGGCCTCTTGAAGGTCTTGTTTCCCCTACACTATAACTTGGAAAATTATAGTGATGCATATATCTTTTTCCAACTTCATCAACATCAATGCCATCAAGTTTTTGCATTTCTGATAACGGTCCTAGAGTAGTCATTGTCATTACTTGAGTCTGTCCCCTTGTAAACATACCAGAACCATGAGTTCTAGGAAGAATATCAATCTCGGCTTCAAGTTTTCTTAATTCATCAATCTTTCTGCCATCAGGTCTTTTCCCTTGTCTAAGTATCATATCTCTAACAGTATTTTTTTCAAACTTATATACCGCTGCTCCTAGTTCAGAAAGCCACTCCTCATTATCAGAATATCTCTCTTCAAGCATTTCAGTTATTTTTCTTATATTTTCATCTCTTTTTTGTTTTTCATCTGTAAAAACTGCTACTTCCATTGCTTCCTTAGTTATAAAGGAAACCATATCATCATAAAGCTCTTTATTTACAGCTGTACTCTCATATTCATGCTTTTGTTTTCCACAATCTCTAACGATTTCTTCAAAAAACGAAATAACTTCCTGATTCAAACTATGAGCCTTAAAAATAGCATCTAAAACTACATCTTCATGTATCTCATTGGCTCCAGCCTCAATCATTATAACTTTTTCTTTCGTTGAAGCAACTGTGATATTCATTTCTGTTTTATTCTTTTGATCCTGTGTCGGATTAAATATTAGTTCACCATCTATTAACCCTACAATAGTAGTAGAAATTGGTCCATCAAAAGGAATATCAGATATTGATGTAGCAATAGAAGATCCTAGCATAGCCGTTAATTCTGGTGCACAATCTTGATCAACACACATAACTAAGTTATTGATAGCAACATCATTTCTATAATCTGCTGGGAATAATGGTCTCATAGGTCTATCAATTACTCTTGATGTTAATATAGCATTTTCTGAAGGTTTCCCCTCTCTTCTAGTAAAACCACCTGGAATCTTTCCAACAGCATATAGCTTCTCTTCATAATCTACACTAAGTGGAAAAAAATCAATTCCATCCCTTGGTTTTTCTGATGCTGTTGCTGTAGATAGTACAACAGTATCTCCATAATGAACAAGTGCCGCCCCATTAGCTTGTGCTGCAACTCTACCAACTTCGACAGTTAATTTTCTTCCTGCCAAATCCATTGAATACGTCTTAAACATTTTACCTCTTTCTATGTAGATTGTTCCATAACACATGAAATAATATAAGTATTTATATTATTTCAAATGTTATAGATATCACAACCTACAAAATATAAATTTAGCTCTACACTAACTTCTAGTTACATGTAGAGCCACAATTTTTGTGTTTACAACTATTTTCTTAAACCTAAACGTGAGATTAATTCACGATAAGCTTCTAAGTTATCTTTCTTATAATACTCTAAAAGATTACGTCTTTGACCTACAAGCTTTAATAGACCTCTTCTTGAATGATGATCTTTTTTATGCATTTGTAGATGGTCTGTTAGTTCATTAATTCTAGCTGTTAATATAGCTATTTGAACTTCTGGAGAACCTGTATCGTTTGCTCCTCTTTGATATTCTTTAATAATAGCTTCTTTTTTTTCTTTAGAAATCATTTCTCCTCCATTTCGTCACCTCTTGCCAAGTAAAGGTCGGAGTTTCCTGAACATAGCAAGGGTCATAACAAATAATTTATAACATTAGGATTATAGCATAGATACATACTATAATCAATATTATCCTATCTTAAATTTAGCTTTTGTGGCTTCCTTATTATCGTCAACTTTTTTAATATTGGCACCGATATTTGAAAGTTTTTCTTCAAACTTCTCATATCCACGTTCTATATATTTTATATTTTCGATATCTGAATAACCATCGGCTGCAAGGGCAGCTATTACAAGCGCCGCTCCTGCTCTCAAGTCTGGAGAATTTACTTTAGTGCCTTTGAATTTTTTAACACCTTCAATTATAGCAATATTCCCTTCAACTCTAACATTAGCTCCCATTCTAGTCAATTCATCCATATATTTGAATCTATTTTCAAATATACTTTCAGAAACTATACTTGTGCCTTCTCCTAGCGCTAGAACTGTGGAAGTTTGTGGTTGCATATCTGTAGGGTATCCTGGATATGGCATAGTCATTATATTTAAATGCTTTATCGGTCTTTTCCCTCTTACCAAAACAGCATCATCATATTCTACAACTTCACTTCCCATTTCAATAATTTTTGCTGAAATAGCCTCTAAATGCTTAGGTATTACGTTAGTTATAAGTATTTCACCTTCCGTAGCCACAGCACACATCATATATGTTCCAGCTTCTATTTGATCTGGTATAATGCAATATTCTGTACCATGAAGTCTTTTTACACCTGTTATTCTTATAACATCTGTACCTGCTCCTTTAATATTTGCACCCATACTATTTAAAAAGTTAGCAACATCAACGACATGAGGCTCTTTGGCACAGTTTTCTATTATGGTTGTACCTTCCGCTTTACAAGCAGCCATCATAATATTTATAGTTGCTCCAACGGAAACTTTATCTAAAAATATATGACTACCATTAAGTTTTTTAGCCTTAGCTATTATCATTCCTCTATCAATTTCAACATTAGCCCCTAATAATTTAAAGCCTTTTATATGTTGATCAATAGGTCTTGAACCAATATTACACCCACCTGGTAATGCTACCTCAGCCTCATTCCTTTTTCCTAGTAAAGCTCCTAAAAGATAATAAGAAGCTCTAATCGATTTAATCGTATCATATCCTAAAGTAACTGTATGTATGCCACTTGCATCAATTTCAACTTTATGATTATCAATTCTATTAACTTTTACACCTATTTGCGCAAAAGCTTTTAACATTACATCTATATCATTAACATCTGGTAAATTCTCTAAAGTTACTTTCTCATCAGTAAGCAATGCTGCTGGTAAAATACCTAATGCTGCATTTTTTGCTCCACTAATAGCAACGGAACCTCTTAATGGATTCCCTCCTTCAATAACATATTGACTCATATTTATTTCCTCAATTTTATAATCAATTTTGTATATAGATAAACAAATTTACTATGATCTATATATATTCAGCTATTCATTATAGCATTAGTATAAATAAATGTCAAAAGCACAATATACATATATCATCGAAAATCTTTAATTATCTTCCAAATCTATTATAAATATCCTGCTACTTTTTTCTGTCATTCTTATATTCCATGTATCCCTATTAATACTGTGAGTAGATGACTTGTATATCTGATGTGTATTTCTTGCTGTTTGAAACTTCTCATACATAACACTATCTTTAGGTATTCCACAAGCAATTATTGGGATATCAAACTGTACTGGATGATCTAAGTTATTTACACAAATAACCATAGCTTTTTCTAAGTCAAGCCTTGCATAACAGATTATTCCATATGATCTATATAATTCTATTAAACTTCCATATACAATTAAATCTTTATACTCGGATCTAAATTTTATTATATCCTTGTGAAATTGTAATAGTTCATTGTCTTCATTCCCCCATGGATAAGCTCTTCTATTATCTGGATCAGTAAATCCACATAGCCCAGCTTCATCCCCATAATAAAGGGTAGGCGCTCCAATCCACGTCATCTGTATAACAGTTGCACACATCATAACTCTTTTATCTATACCAGTACTTGCAGCTATTGCCCCTTGATTATATAGTCTTCCAACCTTTTTATTTGTTCTAGTTAAAAATCTAGAATGATCATGATTTGAAAGCTGATTCATAGCACACATATATGATTGTATAGGCATTTGTGATCCATAGTGCTTCATAGCTCCCCAAAAGGCATCTGCATTATTAATCAAATCCTCTCTATACTCATCAGAATGCTTTTCCATTCCTGTTAAAAACCATGTGACAGGTTCCATAAAAGCATCATAATTCATCACGCTATCCCATTCGCCATTTCTTAGCCAAGCGGTTGGATTCCCATAATGTTCAGCAAGTATATAGCAATCACTATTTACTGACTTAATCTCTTCCCTAAACCCTTTCCAAAATCTATGGTTAAAGTCTTCTGAATGTCCTAAGTCAGCTGCAACATCAAGCCTCCAGCCATCAACATTATAAGGAGGGCTTATCCACTTTTTACCAATATCATAAATCTCTTTGATCAATTCAGGCGAACTTTCATAATTAAGCTTTGGTAACGTGTCATTATTCCACCATGATTCATATTTATCAATATCAATAAAATTAAAATACTTTCTATAAGGAGCCGATTCATCTTCAAGAGTTCTTGTATTATAAATCCCATAAGAATCCATCCAACGATTAAAACTGCCACAATGATTGAAAACCCCATCAATAATAACTCTTATTCCATTATCATGTAAAATTTTTACCATTTTTTCAAATAGACTATTTGATTCAGATAAATTTTCATCATTTGTAGTTCTTGTTTTATAAGTACCATCATCAACTATTATCTTTCCGTAATGTGGATCTATATTATAATAATCTTGAATATCATACTTATGGTTTGATGGAGAGACAAATATAGGATTTAAATAAATCGCTTCTATTCCTAATTCTTTAAAATAATCAACCTTATCAATAATTCCCTGAATATCCCCACCATGAAATACATCAACATCCAAATTTTCAATTGGTGCATCCCATGATACTGACTTAACCGGTCTAGAGATATATTTATACTCTCCTGATTTTACATCATTAGTTACATCTCCATTATTAAATCTATCAACAAAAATTTGATACATTACAGCTCCCTTTGCCCAGTCTGGAGTTTTATAGTCAGTATGTACATAAAAACTATAGTATTCATTTAAGTTATCGCTTATCCCAATACTATTAAAATAATATTTTTTATTTTCTATCTCGAATTCAAAATAGTAACTCATTATCCCTGATCTAGCTATAAATTTTTGATAATAATAGTCAAATCCTGATTTAGTCATTTCATAATCCATAGATAGCTTCGCACTATATTGACCTTCTTTTTTTAAGACTAATTTAAAGTTAGGATTGAATCCTGAACGAACTCGTATCCTAACTTTAACTTCATCATTTATTTTGGGTTCTAAAGGAGTTTTGAAATTTCGTGTTGTATCACTATGAATATTATACATTATCCTTGCTGCCTTTATTAAATAATTCCTCAAATTCTTGTTGGTAAATCTTGTCTTTTTCTAGCAGCAATTCTGCCGTTTTATGTAAAACATCCATATTATCAACTAAAATTTGTTTAGCTTTATTGTAACAATCATTTACAATCTTTTTAACTTCATTATCTATCTCTGCGGCAATATTCTCTCCATATGTCCTAGCATGAGATAGTTCATTACCTATAAATACATTGCTCTCACTATCATCATAATTAATTAATCCTAATTTTTCACTCATACCATACTTCATGACCATAGATCTAGCAATATTAGTAATTTGTTTAATATCTTGGCTTGCCCCTGTTGTAACATCTACAAATATAAGCTCTTCTGCAATTCTACCACCAAGTGAAACCATAATTTCTTTTTCTAGTTTGCTTTTCGTAATAAACATATTATCACCTTGAGGAGTTGGCATTGTATATCCTGCAGCACTCATACCTGTTGGTATTATTGATATAGTATTTACAGGGCCCATCCCTTCAATTTGATGAAATAATATCGCATGGCCTGCTTCATGATAGGCTGTTATTCTTCTTTCTTCTTGAGAAATAACAATTGACTTCTTCTCTAAACCTATACCAACCTTAACTAAAGCATTTTTTATATCTTCAGCCATAATTATTTTTCTATTATCGTTTACTGTTAATATCGCTGCCTCATTCATTAAGTTTTCAAGATCAGCTCCTGTAAATCCTGATGTTGTTAATGCAACTTCATGAAAATCTACATCTTCACCAATAGCCTTATTTTTTGAATGTACTTTTAATATCTCTTCTCTACCTACTACATCTGGCCTTCCAACTGCTATTTTTCTATCAAATCTACCAGCACGCAATATAGCATTATCAAGTATGTCAACTCTGTTAGTTGCAGCCATAACAATTATTCCTGTCGTAGACTCAAATCCATCCATTTCAACAAGTAATTGATTTAGGGTATGTTCCCTTTCATCATGTCCTCCACCAAGACCTGCTCCTCTTTTTCTACCAACAGCATCTATCTCATCAATAAATATTAAACAAGGAGCATTTTTCTTTGCAAGATTAAATAGGTCTCTTACCCTTGAAGCACCTACACCTACAAACATTTCAACAAAGTCTGATCCAGATGTACTAAAAAAAGGAACTCCTGCCTCACCTGCTATGGCTTTTGCTAATAATGTTTTTCCAGTTCCAGCTGGTCCAACAAGTAATGTACCTTTCGGTACTCTTGCTCCAGCTTCAGTATATATACTTGGATTTTTCAAAAATTTAACAATATCCGCTACTTCTTCCTTTTCCTCTCTTAGGCCTGCAACTGAGTCAAAATTAATATTTGAATCACCTGGAAAGTATACTTTAGGTTTAATTTTACCAAAACTATTAGGACCTGCCCCTCCATCTCCCTTAAGTGGAGATAGTATTAAACTTATTATCATTCCTAATAAAACTGCCCCAACAAGTATAGGCAAAACCTTATCTAAGAACCAAGATTCTTGAGGTATATCTGTTATCTTATAATTTACATTATTCTTATTTGCATAATTAACAAATTCATTTACATCACTTACATTGAAACCTTTTTTTTCATCTCCATAAAGGCTTACTTCTACTCTACCCGTTGGAACTTCTTTATTTTGTACTACTAGAACTGAAAATACCTTATTATTATTAACAAGATCTTCAAATTCTTTCATATTTATATCATTAGCTGTTGAAAATAATCTTGAAGTTATTAAAGTGTAAAATACAACTAGAATTATTATCGGTATAATAATTCTTTTATTTACTGTAAAACGTTTTCCCATATTTCTCCTGTCTATTACTCTTTTGTTGTTTCAATATATCCAATAAAAGGCCAGTTTCTACTTGCATAATCCCAATCAAGACCATACCCTACGACAAACTTATCATCAATTTCAAATCCAACAAAATCAGATTCAATATCTGCCTTTCTCTTACAATGCTTATCTAGTAGTGTACAAATTGCAACTTTTTTAGGCAACCTATCTTCTAACAATTTTTTAACATATTTTAGTGTATATCCACTGTCTATTATATCTTCAACTATTAGAACATTTTTGCCTTCAATACTTTTATCTAAGTCTTTATTAATTTTCACCACACCCGTAGTTGCTCTACCATCATAGTATGATGTACAACTCATAAAATCAAATTCAACAGGTATTTTTTCATCAAAATGTTTAGATAACTCACAAAAAAACATAATTGCACCATTTAATATTCCAACCATTGTAAATGGCTCATTATTAAAATATTCTTGTATCTGTGGTGCTAACTCCTTACATCTTTTTATAATATCTTCTTCTTTGTACATTATTTTATAACTCATAACAAACCTCTATCTTCAAACTCTTTTCATTGCTATATGCAATAAATTCCTTATCAATATACATATTTTCAATCCAAACAATTCTTTTTTCAATAGCTAAGACTAGCAAACTATCTCGATCAAAAATATTAATTCCTTTTTTAATTAGAAAATCCTTTAATTTTATTTTTTTATTCTTAAATATAAAATCACCATCATTCCTAAATCTAAGTACTGCATCCTTTACTTTATAATAACATAATGCATCTTTATTGTCATAATCAATTTTAAGTTTTACACTTTTATCCCTAAATATAATAGTATCTTTTATCTCAACAATTGGATAAGAAATACTTCTATATATATCTTCTTCTTTTTTTTCTGCTAGCAAAAGGCCTTTTTTTATAGATTTTATAATCCACCCTTTTGGCATATCAAGTTTCATAGGTCTTTGAGCCTTTGCAATTTCAACAGCTTTGTCAATGTGTTTTTTTGTTATATCCTTAAGCCCAATAGTTTTTGCTATAGCTTCACGAATAATTTCTGAAATTTTATAATTATCATCAAGTCCCATTAAATTAATTTCAATCCCATAACTCTTATAACTTAGTCTGTACATATTGTCCTGCACATATTCATCAATAAATCTATCTTGGTTAGACAATATATTAATAGTATTTAGTATATGAGTTTTAACCTTAGGATTTATATTGTCTTCAATATAAGGAATAATAATATTTCTTATTTTATTTCTTGTATAATCATTTGCTAAATTTGTAGAATCAATTATATATTCAATATTATTTTCTTTATTGTACTCCTCGATTTCCTTTCGGCTCATATTTATAAGCGGTCTAATAATATTCCCATTTTCAAATTCAATACTTTTTAGGCCTCTTACTCCAGTACCTCTAAAAAGATTTATCAAAAAAGTTTCAACTACATCATCTGAATTATGAGCTAGAAAAACATATTTTCCACCATATTTTGATAAAATTTTATTAAAAATATAATATCTAAGGTTACGAGCAGCCTCTTCAACAGATGCTCCAGTTTCTTTTACTTCATTGTAGACATTAACTTTTTTTGAGATAAAATACAGATTATTTTTTTTGCAAAATTCTTTTACAAAATTTTCATCCCTATCTGATTCTTCACCTCTCATACAATGATTAATATGAACTACTATTAAATTATTCTTATTAATTTTCATCAACTTATTAATAAGACACATGGAGTCAGCCCCTCCTGACACCCCTACAACTACTTTATCTTCTAAATATTTATCTAATCTTTCCATAATACATATTAAAAAAGCATCAGTATCCTGATGCTATTTGTCTGGTTTAATTATAATATCATTTTCTTTAACTAGGCCAAGCATTTCTCGTGCTACCTTTTCAAGATATTCGTCAGTTTTTTCATACTTCTTTTGTTCTTGTAAGTTTAGTTTTCTTGATTCCTCATCACCAATCTTAGATCTTAATAATTCAATCTCTTGTCTTTGCTGATTGGCAAATGATTTATTCTTAATCATACTAGGTATGCAAACAATAAGTACTAAAACTGTAACTATAACTATTAGTTTTAATTCTTTTCTAAACGAATTTCTTTTTCTTTTGGCAGCCATCCCAACCTCCTAACGCCCTTATAAAATAACAATATTTATACATCAATTCAAGGTTTTATGGATGTTTTGCTTGTTTTTTGCTAATTACAGAAGATTATTTATAATTTGGATCTATTCCAAAATCTTCTTCCATCTTTAGAGGGACCGGTTTCCCTAAAGGACCGGGTATCTCGTCGTCATAAAAATGTACCCATGTACCTACTTCTGCATTTTCCATTATCCATTTTGCATCAGGAACAGAAAGTCTTACACATCCCATAGAAGCAGATGTTCCTAACTTATTATATTCTTCTCCTATGATACGATTAGACTTTGGTTGATCAGCTGGTACTGAATGAAAAAGGATATCACCAACAATATCACTTACATATATCCCCCAAACATTACCATACAATTCTCCAATCTCCTGCCTTCGTGAAGGCATATAATAATCCCCTAAAGGAGTCGCAGGTCCAGTAGAGCATACCATAGCTTTAATAGGTGTATTATATAAGCCATTGCTATCTCTTTCATAAATAGTTACCGTATTTGCCAATCTGTTTACATCTATTCTGTATCGTCCTTTATAATTAGGATTATTTGCAAACTTATTTGCCTCCCTATACTCAGGAGTATCTTTAACCTGTTTTTTACTGTTATCTTCAACTATATTAATTTTTGTTTCATTTTCATCGATAGTAGTGTCAATTATATAATTGTTTTTATTTAAATACAACTCATCTTTTTTAGCATTATATAGAAATAAAAATGCTACTACAGACACTATCAGTATAGCCAGAATAATCATAATAACAGCCTTTATTCTTACTAACTTAATAACGAATCCTCCAATTCTTGACATAATTAACATTTATATTATAATACATAATAATTAATAAAGGAGGTATTTCAATGAAATCAATAGATATAAGAAAGATTTTTAAAGATTTTTCAAACTTGGCCGATAAAGAAATTACAGTTAATGGATGGGTTAGAAATAATCGTGATTCCAAAAATTTTGGTTTTTTAATTATAAATGATGGTACCTTCTTTAACAATTTACAGGTAGTTTATAGTGAAGATACTAAAAACTTTGATTTAGCAAGGAAGCTATCTGTAGGTAGTTCTGTAACTGTCGAAGGTCAGTTAGTGCTAACTCCAAACGCACAACAACCTTTCGAATTAAAAGCTAAATCTGTAACTATAGAAGGTGATTGTCCTAGCGATTATCCTCTTCAAAAGAAAAGACATACATTTGAATTTTTAAGAACAAAACTTCATCTAAGAGCAAGAACAAATACATTTGAAGCAGTATTTAGAGTTAGATCTCTAATTGCATATGCTATTCATAAATTTTTTAATGAACGTGATTTTGTATATGTTCATACACCAATTATTACCGGCAGTGACTGCGAAGGCGCAGGCGAGATGTTTAGAGTTACTACACTAAATCCAGGTGATAAGGACTTTAGTGAAGACTTCTTTGGAAAGGAAACTAATCTTACTGTAAGTGGGCAACTGCATGGCGAAACTTATGCACAAGCATTTAAAAATATATATACGTTTGGCCCTACATTCAGAGCAGAAAACTCTAATACAGCAAGACATGCAGCAGAATTTTGGATGGTTGAACCAGAAATAGCATTTTCTGATTTAGAAGATTGTATGTGCCTTGCAGAAGATATGCTTAAATTTGTAATAAACTACGTACTAGAATATGGTTATGAAGAGCTTTCTTTCTTTAATCAATTTATTGATAAGGGCCTAATTGAAAGACTTAAAAATGTAGTAGAAAATGACTTTGCAAAGGTTGACTATACTGAAGCAATAAATATTTTAGAAAAAAATAATGATAACTTTGATTACAAGGTTAAATGGGGATGTGATCTACAAACTGAGCATGAAAAGTATTTAACTGAAGTTATCTATAAAAAGCCAGTTTTTGTAATTAATTATCCAAAAGAAATTAAAGCTTTCTATATGAAGCTTAATGCTGATAACAAAACTGTTGCAGCTATGGATTTACTAGTGCCAGGTATTGGTGAGCTTATGGGCGGTAGTCAAAGAGAGGAAGACTATGACAAGCTTTATAATAGATTGAACGAACTTGGTCATAACTTAGATGATTACTCTTTTTATCTAGACTTAAGAAAATTTGGAACTACAAAGCACTCCGGATTTGGACTAGGATTTGAACGTTGTGTAATGTATTTAACAGGAATGAGTAATATTAGAGATGTTATCCCATTCCCTAGAACAGTTGGAAGTATTGATGTATAAAATATTATGAAAAAAATTAACTTTATTCACATGGCAGATCTACATATTGGTAGCTCTGCCTATATTAAATTAAAAATTGATGAATTAGGACTTATTGATGATATTATCCATAAAGCTAATAAAAATAATACCGATATAATATTTATTAGTGGAGATATTTTTGACAAAAAACCAAATAAAAACGATTTAGATAGGCTTAATACAATATTATCTAATTTCATCGGAAAAATCTTTATAATATTTGGCAACCATGATTTCGAAAGTAATTGCACAAATATTGACTTTCCAGATAATATATATGTGTTTGGAACTAGTATATCAAATATATATTTAGATGATCTAAACTTACGAATATGGGGATATTCTTATTCAGATCGTTTTATTAAAAATGACATATACAAAGAATTCTTTAATGATTTTGAGTTGAGTTCTGATGAATTAAATATATTAATTGCTCATGGTGGAGATACGCTACATATACCTAGTGACTATTCATTTTTATCTACAAAGTTTGACTATGTAGCTTTTGGTCATATCCATAAATATAATACCCCATGTAAAAATATAGTCTATCCAGGTTCACTTATTCCTCAAGACATAACAGAAATCGGTAAGCACGGTTATATAATGGGTTCTTTAGGCAAGAGTTTACAATATGAACTTATTCCTACATCAACTCAGTATGAAATTATTGACTTTGATATAACAGGATATACTGATATTGAAAGATTGTATATAGAATTAAAATATTCTCTTGATGATGATATAAGATATATTGTCAACCTTATTGGTGTTAAATCCAAAAATTTACATTTTGATATAAATCACCTATCATCAATAAATGGTATAGAAAAAATCAATGATTATTCTACCATTGGATATGATTATAATGAACTTGAGAAATATAATGAAAATAATATTCTTGGTGTTTTTATAAAGGAACTTAAAAATAGTACTCATCCTCTTGCTGATATGGCTTTAGAGTATGGTGTTAAGGCATTTTTGGAGGCAAAAGAAGATGCGAATTAAGAAAATTCATATAATTGGTTTTGGTGGAATGAAAAATTGTGAACTAATGCTAGATGATAATTTTAATCTTATACATGGTTCAAATGAATATGGCAAAACTACTCTTTTTTCATTTATCAGAGCTATGTTGTTTGGTCTTAAAGGTAATAATAAATCTATACAAAATGATTATAACCGCTATATGCCTATCGATAATCCTCATAATTTTAAAGGTGAAATGTATATAGAAATACGTGGAATCAACTATAAAATAGAAAGAAATTTCCATAGAGATACTAGAAGTACAAAAATAACTGATATCGATAATGGAAAAATAATTAAGGAAAATGAATGGATTTCGATACTTTCGCCTATGGATTATGAAACGTTTACTTCAACTTGCTATATCAACTCTGAGTCTTCAAATCCTGGGGCTCACTTTATGAAGTTATTACAGGAAAAAATAATTGGTTTGGCTCAATCAAGTAGTGGTGATATTCTTGTACATGAATCTATTCATAGAATAAATAATGAACAAAAAAATAGAAGAATTAGGATAAAAGAACTTTCAAATCCTGATGCAATGAAAAAAATTGAAGAAAAAAAAGAAATTGAAGAAAAAATTTCTCAGCTTGAAATAGACAAAGCAAATATTAATAGCAATTTAGAATTCCCTTTGACTAGAATCGTATCAATATATATAATTTCTGCTATATTGTGTGTTTTAAGTCTATTTATAAATCATATAGTAAAATATCCTTTAATAGCCTTAATAATATTTATTGCTATTATCTATAATATCTTATTATTTAAAAAGATAAGACAAAAAAATTCTGAGATCAATGAAAAATCTAACTATATAAATGGTCAATTAAAGGAATTAGAAATAAGTTTAGATAGATGTAATAGTATAATTCAAACAGCAAACGAAAATAATGCAAAAATAAGTGAACTCGAAAGGGAACTTGAGGCATTACAACTTGCTAGAGATACAATAAATAAAATTGCAAAAGATATGTATTCAAAAAATACAAATGAACTTAATACATCTTTATCAAAATTGTTTTCAACCCTTACTGACAACTCATTTAAAGGTGTTTTTGTAAATGATGACATGAATATATACGCTGTGAAAAATGATAATACATTATTTAGCCTTGAACATCTGAGTAGGGGTACTTTAGAACAATTATATCTTTCACTTAGAATAGTGACCATCTATTTAATATATAATGAGCTTCAGCTTCCAATAATAATAGACGATGGCTTTGTTCATTATGACTATAAAAGATATAAAAATACAATAACTATGCTTGAAAAACTTTCAAATCAGGTTATAATTTTCAATTTAAGTAAGAGTGTGTTTTAGTATGAGAGCAAAAATTCTTTTTTTCGGACTATTGGCATCCTTCTTCTTCTCATTTACATTTATATTAAATAGAAGTATGTCACTAACAGGTGGACACTTTATTTGGAGTACATCTTTAAGATATATTTTTAGTCTACCTTTTTTATTTATAATTGTACTTATTAGAAGAAATTTGACTACTATTCATAATGCAATAAGGAAAAATCTTTTTGCATGGATACTTTGGTCAACCGTAGGTTTTGGGCTATTTTATCTGCCCTTAACTTTTGCATCAAATTATGGTTCATCTTGGCTTATTGCAGCAACATGGCAATTTTCGATAGTAGCCGGTATTCTTATGACTCCATTATTTGGTCATAAAATTCCAAAAAGTAATCTATATATTGCATCTATGATACTTATTGGAGTTTTTATAATGCAAGTTAAAAATTTCGCTTCATTTAGAATTTTAGATATAATTTACTGTCTATTGCCTGTTATGATAGCTGCTATAAGTTATATTCTTGGTAATAGAAAGATGATGCAATATTGCCTAGAAAATATTAGCACAATTGAACGAATTTATGGTATGACACTTTGTTCTATGCCCATGTGGATAATCTGTTCAATATATGCATTTTTTAAAGTTGGTCTACCCACAAATAGTCAAGTAGTACAATCATTTTTGGTTTGTATCCTATCTGCACTTATAGCAACTATTTTATTTTTCTATGCAACTGATCTAGCTAAGGGAAATCCTAAGCTGATTGCTGTTGCGGAATCAACAATTGCTGGAGAAGTCATATTTACTGTAATAGGTGGTTATATTTTATTAAAAGATCCAATGCCTGATGTATGGGGATGGATAGGACTTATAATAATAATTTCCGGTATTATACTTAATTCAAAAGAGAAATAATATCTAAATTGTCTGGATATTATTTCTCTTTTCTTATTATTAAATATACTGATTCTAAAACAACATTTCATCACTGAATCCATCTAACAAAGATTTATTATATCTTTCTATAAGATTTGATGGTGAAAGATTTTTCCTATCTTCAATTGATAATTCAAATGCAACCTTACCTCTATCTAACATTATCATTCTATCTCCATAGTTTAATGCTTGATTTAGATTGTGAGTAATCATTAAAGTTGTAATCTTATTTTCATTTATTATTCTATTAGTTATATTCATTATCTTTTCTTGAGCTACAGGATCTAATGCTGCCGTATGTTCATCTAGTAATAGAAGTTTGGGTTTTTTAATTGTAGCCATAATTAAAGTTAATGCCTGCCTTTGTCCCCCAGATAAATACTTAACTTTTGTATCCATTCTATCTTCTAAACCCATATTCAAATCTGATAATATAGACTTAAATAATTCAATATCTTTCTTTTTTATAGCCCAAGACAAACTCCTCTTACTACCTCTAGAATATGCAAGTCCTAAATTTTCAATGATGGTCATATTAGGTGCTGTACTCTTCATTGGATCTTGAAATAATCTTCCAATATATTTTGCCCTCTTATAATCTTTCATATTTGTTATATCAACACCATCAAGCACAATATTCCCTTCATCAATTGCTATACTTCCCGCTATAGCATTCATAAGAGTTGATTTACCTGCTCCATTAGTACCAATAATAGAAATAAATTCTCCATCATTAACATTTAAATTAAGTCCATTCAATACTTTCTTGCTATTGATAGTTCCTTGGTTAAAGGTTTTAAATATATTATTAACTTTTAACATTTTTTCTACCTCCAACAAGCTTTTTAATGTTTGGTAACCCAATAGCAATTATTACTAACACTGCTGAAATTAATTTTAAGTCTCCAGCCCCAAATCCTAAATTATATGCAATTGTAAGTATATATCTATATAAGACAGCTCCGACTATAACTCCTATAAAGCATATAAGTAATGATTTCCTACCAAATAATGCCTCCCCTACAATTATCGAAGCAATACCTATTATCATCATTCCCGTACCACTACTTATATCCGCAAATCCAACTTGGCTTACCATTATAGCTCCCGATAAAGCTACACAAGAATTACCTATCATCAGGCCAATTATTTTCATTAGGTCTGCATTTATCGATGAAGCCCTTACCATATCTTCATTATCTCCAGTTGCTATAAGAGACATTCCAATCTGAGTTTTGAAAAAACAAAATATTATAACTGCTATAATGATAACTATTATTGCATTTATTATCAATTTTTCATAACCATATGGTAAAAATCTACTAAATACTGTATATATATCATTCTTACCATAGATTGAAATGGTTGGCTTATCTAAGATTCTTAGATTTATTGAATATAATCCAGTCATAACAAGAATTCCAGATAAAATTGCATCTATTCTTAACTTAGTATGCAATAGTCCTGTAAATAATCCAGCTACTGCTCCAGCCATCATTCCCATAGCTATTCCTAAAAATGGATGGTTATTTATTGTGAATATGGCTGCCACAACTCCACCCAATGTATAACTTCCATCAATAGTTAAATCGGGTAGATTGAGAATTTTAAATGTTATAAAAATCCCAATAGACATTATTGAAAATATTAATCCTAATTCAAGTGCTACAATCATTTATTCTCCTTTAAACTAATAGGTTTATAGTTCTTTTGATTTTTTATATCATCTGGAACAACAAATCCTATTTTTTCTGCTACTCCTTCATTTATATAAATATTAAGTCCATCTTTAAATATCTTTATAGGTATATTTTCAATTTTTTCCCCTTTTAATACCTTATCTAACATTCTAGCTGTATTTCTTCCCAACTCTTCATAATCTATTCCAACTGTTGCAAATCCATTGTCTTTAACCATTGAGTCTGCAGCAACAAAAAATGGTTTTTTAGCCTTCATGGCTGCATTTGCAACTGCATCTATACCCGCAGCAACTGTATTATCAATAGGAGAGAAGATAACATCATTTTTTTCTAAAATTGTATTTGCGGCTTGCGATAATTCTGATGTATTAGCTATGGTTACCTCATAGCATTCAATTCCATGGCCGATACAGTCATTTTTAAACTTCTTAATTGTACTAACTGAATTATCTTCGGATGCATTATATATAAGCCCGATTTTTTTTGTGTTTGGATATGTTTTCAATATCAATTCCAAAATCAATGAAGTCTGTATCTCATCAGATGTTCCTGTGATATTTTTATCCGGCTTATCAAGATTTGTTGTAAGTCCTGCGCCAATTGGATCAGATACCGCAGAAAATATAACTGGTATATCCTTTGAATATTGAGCAGCAGACAGTGCTGTTGGTGTTGCTATAGGTACTATTGCATTTACATTATTTGACTTATATTTTTGCATTATTGTTGCAAGCGCATTTACTTCTCCATTAGCAGAGTCAATTAAATATTCAATATTTTCTCCTTTTTTATAACCAAGTGCTTCCATTTCATTTAAAAAAGAGTCTCTGATTAAATTTAATGATGGATGTTCAACAATCTGTGCTAATCCAATTTTAAAAGTCTTATCATTATCATTATTTTTTTTACCTATAAATATACCAGTACCAATAACTATTAAAATTATAACAATCGTTATTAAAAGTCTTTTCTTGCTCATAAAATCCTCCTTATACACAAAAAAGTCCTTGACAACATATGTGTCAAGGACGGATAAATATTATTATTCGCGGTACCACCTTGATTGGTTATAAAACCCCCTCATTTGGATGCCAACACATCCTAGCTCGTATCGTGAGCATACGTCGCCGTATTTCCCCAGCAACCTCCGAGATCCACTCAATAGGCAACTTCCTGTAAATATCTCACCATCATTTACTCTCTGTACCGTGTCCACCTATCTACTCTTCTCTTCAACGGTGTATAAAATTTATCAAAAATTTTTATATATGTCAATAGTTAATATTAATTATTCTAAGTATTTATTTTTATTGTATCTAATGATAATTTAGTTAAAAATTTGTATTGTTATTAATTTTTACAAAATATACACTTTTTTTAATATATTTTTTATTATAATAAAAATGGAGGTTATATGAATTTCTCAATTAATATTACACAAAACATCAATATTATTGGTACTTTTCTAGTTGGTATCGCCTCTTTTTTTTCAGGATGCGTACTTCCGATTTTACCACTTTATATAGGATATCTACTCGGCGAACAAAGCATCGATGAAAATGGTAATAGAGTGTATAAAAAATATCGAGTAATAATTAATACTACCTTTTTTGTACTTGGTATATCCACAGTATTTTTTATACTTGGTCAAGGTGCACTATCCATTGGGGTATTTCTAAATTCACATATACGTCTATTTGAAAAGATCGCTGGCGTTTTTATAATAATCTTAGGTTTATTTCAACTTAAAATTATTAAAATTGGTATTTTTAATAAGAATAAGAGTTTTATGAATAAGTTTAATCCGCAAAATATTAATTTTATTAAAGCTTACTTGATGGGATTTTTATTTAGTTTTTCGTGGACACCATGTATTGGTGTAACTTTATCATCTGTTCTTATAATGGCCTCAACATCAGAAACTAAAATTTATGGAAATTTTTTAATACTAATCTATACATTAGGTTTTATAATTCCATTTATTATAGTATCTATATTTACGGCTACTTTCTTTAATTTATTAAAAAGGAAAAATGAAATCATAAATGTTATGTCTAAAGTTGGTGGTGTAATACTAATAATAATGGGTATTTTAACATTTAGTGGATATGTATCAATTTTAAGTAAATACTTTTTATGATATTACATGGAGGTATAATGCAAAATATTAATAAAAGTTTTAAGTATATTTCTCTTTTAATGCTAGTTTTTATTATTGCTGGTTGTGGTAAAGAAAGTTCTTCTAGTTCTTATATACATACGAATCCAACCAAAAAGATTTTACAGGATGCTCCTCAAGCTGAAACTGTATTTGTCGATCAATACGGAAACTCACATAAACTTTCTGAATACAAAGGAAAAAAAGTTTTAATTAACTTTCTTCTTTCTACTTGTTATCCTTGTATAAAAGAAATACCAGAATTCAATGCATTATATGCTGATATGGGTGAAAATAAAGAAGATGTAGTTATATTAGGTGTGATGGCTCCAAAATCTCAAAATAACAAATATACAAGTGAAATATCATCGAAAGCTGAAATTTTAAAGTTTATCAGCGATAATGATGTAAAATATCCTGTATTATTAGATGAAACAGGAATATTATTTAAGGAATATGGTATAATTGCAACCCCAACAACATTTACTCTTACTCCAAATAACAAGGTATATGGCTATATCGGTGGACTATTAAATTATAATCAAATGCTGAAAATTATCGATGAAACAAAGGATTGATTATAATTTCTACTATCATTTCTAATACTACTTATACAAAAAATGAATTAGACAATAACAGGTAACAACATTCAAAGTATACTTTTATTCATAGCATTTTCAGGGTTGTATGTCATAATAATGACAGAGGCGAATTCAAAAATGGAAGAAGTGAGAACAATATGAGCAGAACAGAAAATGTCGAATTGACAGTATTATGTCTCATCACGGATGGAGACAAAATGCTCCTTCAGAACAGAATAAAAAATGACTGGCAGGGATATACGCTTCCGGGCGGTCATGTGGAACCGGGAGAATCTTTCGTTGACGCAG
>JAEZWQ010000023.1 GCA_023420085.1 Bacillota bacterium | reverse complement strand
CTTCATATGTTCATTCATTCTTAATATAACCTTTCTCAAATCAACTACCTCCTTATAAGAAGATAATTATACCAAATGGGACATAATCATTTTGATTATATTAAGACATTATCATTTTTAAACCAGAGCGTTTACCAAAAAGTCTAATTAAAGTTTGACATGGTACAACTTTAGTGTTAGAATATACTAAATAAAATTTAATATAAGTGTTTAGAGAGGCTGCAAATTTCATCAGTAGATATCGAAAGGGGAATTTGCCGAAGCGAAAGCTGGGGTTACGTAGAATATACGTATCACTGTCAATATATGGATGCCCATTCATATATTGAAGTGCTCTATCCACAAGGGCAAGAGTGTTTGATTATTATAGATCATGGGTACTTTTGCTCATGGTCTATTTTGTTTATATTAAAGCGAGGTGATATTATTATGAAACTTTTTGGGAACCTAAATATAGAAGGGAATAATCTTAAAATAAATGGTGTAACTATGACGGAGTTAAAGGAGAAGTTTGGAACGCCACTTTATATAATAGATGAAAATGATTTCATAAATAAATGTAGAATATTCAAAGAAAATTTTGATATTGAAGGTATAAATACAAAAGTGCTATATGCATCAAAAGCCTTATTAAATACTCATATCGCACGTATTGTAAATGATGAGGGGCTTGGATTTGATGTGGTAAGTGGTGGAGAAATATATACTCTGTTAAAATCGGGGATAGGACTAGAAAATACTTACTTTCATGGGAATAATAAGTTATATGATGAGTTGGAACTAGCTATTAATAACAATATAGGAACGATTGTTATCGATAATGAGTCAGAGGTGGATGATATTGAATCAATTTTAGTAGATAAAAAACAAAGAGCTTTACTTAGAATAAATCCAGGAATAGAAGCTCATACTCATGATTATATCAGTACTTCAAAAAATGATAGTAAATTCGGTATAAGTATATATGATGAAAGAATTATTGAGTTAATAAAAAGATTAATTAATTCAAAAAATATAGACTTAATTGGATTTCATGCACATATCGGTAGCCAAATTTTTGATAGTGAAAGTTTCTTTAAGGAATGTGAAGAAGTATTAAATTTTGTGTCAGAAATAGAAAAAAAAGCTGAATATAGATTTAGTGAAATAAATTTAGGGGGAGGGTTTGGAATATATTATACAGATAGTGATACGCCTTTTGAGATTAGTGAATTTTTAAGACAATATTCAAAAAAAATAAAAGAAGAGATTGATAAAAGGAATCTAAGCATAAAAAGTATAGTTATTGAACCGGGAAGGTCGTTGATATCTAATAGTGGACATACATTATATACAGTAGGTTCAACTAAGGAAACATATGCAGGTAGAAACTATATTTTCATAGATGGAGGAATGACTGATAACATAAGGCCTGCACTTTATCAAGCTGAATATGAAGCGTGTGTAGCCAATAAAATGTCCAATGAAGAGACAATAAAGTATACAATAGCAGGCAAGTGTTGTGAAAGTGGAGATATAATAATAAAAGATATTTTATTACCACGCTGTGAAAAAGGAGATTTAATATTGGTATCTTCAACAGGTGCATACAATTACTCGATGAGTTCAAATTATAATAGAATCCCAAGACCGGCGATGGTTTCAGTAGGAAATGAACCAAGACTAATAATTAAGAGGGAAACCTTTGAAGATATTATTAGAAATGATATTTTAGGGGAGGAGATATGAGTATCTTTACAGGAAGTGGAGTGGCATTAATTACACCATTTGATGATAAGGGAGATATTAACTATGTTAAGCTCGATGAATTAATTCAATTTCATTTAGATAATTTAACCGATGCTTTAATAGTTGCTGGAACTACTGGTGAGGCATCAACATTAACTGACGAAGAGCAGGTTAATCTAGTTGAATTTACAGTAAAGAAGGTAGAAGGAAAGATACCGGTAATAGCAGGGGCAGGTTCAAATGATACAAGGCATGGAATTAACCTTGCTAAGATGTGTGAAAATGTAGGTGCTGATGCGTTATTACAAGTAACTCCGTATTATAATAAAACAACGCAGTATGGGTTGCTAAAACACTTTGAAGCGATAAACGATAATGTGAATATTCCTATGATATTATATTCAGTTCCGGGTCGTACTGGAATGGGGATAAATCCGGATACTGTAAAGAGAATTTCAGAAATGGATAATTTTGTAGGAATAAAGGATGCTACTGGGGATATCTCATATACTACGGAAATAATTAATATAGTTGATAATGATTTTTATGTATATTCAGGTAATGATGATATTGTCTTGCCGATGTTATCAATTGGAGCAAAGGGTGTTATATCTGTATGGGCAAATATATATCCAAAAGTTGTACATGATATGTGTGAACTTTTTTTTGATGGAAGAATGGAGGAGGCAAGATATATTCAATTAAAATATAAAAAGTTTATTGACGTTTTATTTTCTGAAGTAAATCCTATACCAATAAAAGCAGCAATGAATATTGCTAAATTTGATGTAGGAGGATTGAGACTTCCTTTGGTTGAAGCTCAACCGGATACAATTAAGAAGATAAGAAGTCTAATGGAGGAATTTTATTAATGAATATATTTTTATCAGGTATAACCGGCAATATGGGAAAAACAATAATTGAGAATTGTGGTAATAATAAAATTGTAGGTGGCTATGCTAGTAATGATGGAGTAATTGATGGTATACCATATACTAATAAATTAGATAGTATAGAATTAGATTTTGATATTATTATCGATTTTTCAACAAAGGACTGCCTACAAGATATATTAAATTTTGCATTAGATAAAAAAAAGCCAATAGTTATAGCAACTACTGGATTAAGTGATGAAGACATTAAAAGAATAAGGATAGCATCAAGAGATATACCAATATTGTATTCTCAAAATATGAGTGTAGGTATAAATGTTTTGGATGAATTATTAAAATTAGTAGTACCTATGCTTAAAAATTTTGATATAGAAATAATTGAAAAACATCATAGAAATAAAAAGGATGCACCAAGTGGAACTGCAAAGTTTTTACTTGAAACAATAAAACAAAAAAGAAATGTAAGAGAAGTATATGATAGATTTAATGAGTTTAGATCTAGAGGAGATTGTGAAATTGGAATTTCATCTGTTAGAGGTGGAAGTATTGTTGGAGAACATAGCATAGTCTTTGCTGGTACTGATGAAGTTTTAGAGATAAATCATATTGCACAAAGCAAGAAAATATTTGCAGAAGGTGCGTTGCATGCAGCTAAATATTTAGTAAAGAAACCAAATGGACTATATTCAATGAAGGAGGCAATAAATAATGATTAGAGTAGGAATTGTAGGCTATGGTAATTTAGGAAAATCAGCACATAGATTGATTAAAATGACTGATGATATGGAAGTTGTAAAAATATTTACTAGGAGAGACCCTAATAAATTTGATGATGATATATTTGAAAGTTATAGTAATATAGATAAATACAAGGAGGATATTGATGTTATATTTTTAGCTGTTGGATCAGCTACAGATATTCCTCAAATAGCACCAGAGGTTGTTAAATATTATAATACTGTAGATAGTTTTGATACTCATGCAGAGATACCTGGTTATTACGATAAGATGGAAGTTATTGCAAAAGAAAATAATAATGCATGTCTAATATCAACAGGTTGGGATCCGGGACTATTTTCTTTACAAAGACTAATGGCAGAAACCATATTGCCTAAGGGAAATACTTATACATTTTGGGGAAAAGGAGTAAGCCAAGGACATAGTGATGCCGTGAGAAGGATTGATGGAGTTCGCTATGCAGTGCAATATACTATACCTAAAGAAGAAATGATTAAAAATATTGATAAATCAGAAGGAGATTTGAAGTCTTTTGAAGGGCATCTAAGACAGGTGTTTGTAGTGGCTGATGATGGGGCTGATTTAGATAAAATAGAAAATGAAATTAAAAATATGAAAAATTATTTTGATGAATATGAGACACAAGTCTTTTTTATTGATGAAAAAGAGTTTTTAAATAACCATACAAGCATGCCTCATGGAGGGCATGTTATAAGGGTGGGAGAAACGCTTGATGGTAATAAGGAAGTTATTGATTATACATTAAAGCTTGATTCAAACCCAGATTTTACAGTATGTGTAAATATAGCATCAATAAGAGCTGTTTATAGATTTGCAAAGGAAAATAAATTTGGGGTGCATACAATATTAGATACACCACCGATATATTATAGTAAACTTAATATTAAGGATGCTGTTAAAAAGTACCTTTAACTGAAAAATAGAGCTTGTGAGATCACAAGCTCTATAAATTGATAAACAGATAATATTTATATTATGCTATTAAGTAACTTATTGCCATTACTAAAAAATATGAAAGGGCTATCATAACATTAAGTATAAACCATAACATATTTTTAGATTTAATAGCAAGAATAGCCCCAATAATACCGAGTATAGGACAAATTATTATTAATACCCAATTTGTAATATAATTATTAAATAATTTAATATCAGACATATTCACATAAGATATTAAAAACAATAATAAAATTAAGGTTAATCCTATAGCAAATGTTATTTTTGAAAGCATACTAATTCTCATATTTTAATTCCTTTTCTAAAGTTGATTATAGTATCAACATCCATATGCTCCAAAAGTTGAAAAGAAAGCTTTTATTGCTAGTGCTGTAGCACTTATTAAAAATCCTTTCATTTTATGATAATTATCATCAATATATTTAACTAGTTGAGCATTACACTCACAATTAACTCCTATTCCAGCTCCTTTATAACATAAATCATGTCTTCTACAACCCTCATCAAGAATATCAATTGGTTCTTTTGTAAAATTATCCCCTGAGATTCCTGGACCACAATAGTTTCCCCATACTGGCATTGTTAGGCTTATAGCTCTTAGTGACTTGTCATTTCCATTTTTGTTATAGAAATTACTTATAGATTCAATTCTCAAACCTTGGTCAATAACAGATTGTTTTTCACCATTATTTTTGGCTTTTTCAAGATCAAAATAAACAAAAGTTTTATCTTTAACTAGATATTTTTCAGCTTTTGTAGTATCGTCTATTAGCATAAGTTTATAATCATTTTCGTCCGTAGCTTTAACCGTAATTGGTAGTATTATAAATAATAAAAGCAAAAATAAAGTGGAACATTTGATAATTCTTTTCATAGGTTTCTTCTCCTCCTATACAAATATTATATAATACAATCATAACAGCCAGATTTATTGTTGTCAATGTATATAAAAAAATTTTTTAGCAATTATTAATACAATTTTATATGTTAAATATAATAAATTTTAAGAGGATATATTTGGTTGTTTTGTGCAAATTGATACAAAGGATGTAGTTTTTAGTTACAAAAATCCGTCTTTAGGATTTAGCACTATATTTTAAAGTTTTGAGTCTAAAGTAGGGATTTATATATACTTTACATAAACATAATTAATTATCATTTTAAATAAGATAAACTAAAATTATATATCATTATGTCTCATATAAATACGTATAATATAATTACACAAAAGTCATATAAGTATGAAATTAAACTCCTATGGCAAATTTACTTACAAATTAGGAGGAGATAATGCATGGATATATACATGAAGGCTCTGAAATTGATTTAAAATTGGGAGAAGATTCAGAAAATATTGTAGGGGTTAAACTACCATAATATAACCTATATGTCTTTGGAGTATAGAAACTAAGCAATATTTAGATTTAGTATCATATAGCAAATATACTTTTAATATAGATAATGAAGATATGCTTGAAGGAGTTTCGACAAACTTACAAATATTTCATTTTAGAGTTTATAAAGAAAATAATGTAACTATCTCATTTAAGTGGTCAAATATAAATTAAATAGGAAAATACTGTAATGATAAAGAAGCTTACTATTTATTGAAGCTAAAAATATTAAAATAGTTAGGTTCTATATAGATGATTCAAAAAAGCGATTGAGAAGAATAAAATCTCAGTCGCTTTTTTGAATTATATGTGTTTATAAGAAGATAGATAGATGTTATGGTGTAAGGTTAAAAATTATAAAAATGATAATGGATATGAATCAATAGGAAAAAGGATTATGTTTTATTATTATAACTTTTATAGGGCCATTACTCTCTAATAACTATATTTATTTTGATATCAATCTAAGATAACATAAATCTTTACAGTTTGTATAACAAATTGCAATCTTCGATAATTTGTTAAGCTGATTAATCTTCCACAATATCTTCTAAATCTAGCCCTTTTTCAGCCCAGCAAGATACAGAATTCTCCGCAACTGGAAATAAGGCACAACCATTTTCATCAGTTATAACAGTACAATTATTGTTTTCCAAGTAGTCGATAAAAGTTTTTCCAGCATTTTCTTTACCTAGGTCGCACTTTATCTGATTTATGCCACCAGTTGATATTATAGTTACTAATTTATTTGGATGATTTTCATCACCATGACGAACCCATGCTATGCATTTATCACTTTCTAAATAGTCGGTTTCGTCACCATAGGCCAGAGATTTTCTTATCAACATAAGCTTATCTATATCTGTTTTAATGCTATTTTCTTTTGATTGATCATTTAAGCCCCAATAATCACCGGCAAAAATACAAGGATAGCCATCATGTCGAAGAAGTATTATTGAATAAGCTCTTTCTTTAAATGCTTCGTCTATCCATGATTCTAAAGATTGATTTGGCTGACTATCATGATTATCGACGAAGGTAACAGTGTTTAGAGGATTCTCTTTCATTAAAGTATTATCAAATATTTGTCTTAAATCGTAGTTAGGATTTTTACTTGCATTAAGCATATTAAAGTGAAGACCAACATCAAAAATATCAGTTTTATAAGAAGTCTCCGATAAGTACCATTCATTTGAATCAATATCTCCTTGCCAATACTCACCAAATATATAGAAATTATCTCCAAAAGTATTCTGACAGTAGTTACAAAATTCTTCCATGAAATCAGCATCAATATGTTTTACAGCATCCATTCTAAACCCATCTACACCAGTCTCATCAACAAACCATTTTGCCCATTTAAATAATTCATTTTTAACATCTGGATGTTTATGGTCAATATCAGCAAACATTAAATAGTCAAAATTGCCAAATTCATTTGATACCTTATCAGACCAGTATTTACCATCACCAAGTATACGATAGATGGCTGTTTTTCCTGTTTTATTGTCATAGTCAACACCTGTAAAATGGTTAAAATTCCATTTAAAGTCGGAATACTTGTTATTTCTGCCATCAAATGTAAAACTAGTCCAACCTTCAATTTCTATTGGTTCACTTATATCTTCAAGTCGATTATCAGGATTTACTTCTATAGCCATGAATTTTTCAAGATTATCAGCAGCTGCCTTATGATTTAGTACCACATCAGCATATACTAAGATGCCGGCATCATGAAGAGCATTTATACAATCTATTAGTTCTTCCTTTGTGCCATACTTTGTAGATATACTTCCTTTTTGATCAAACTCACCTAAATCGTATAAGTCATATACTCCATAACCAACATCATCTTTTGATGTAGCCTTATATACAGGAGGTAGCCATACTGCATCAATTCCACGACTAGCAAGAGTTTTAGCTACTCTTGATAGAAAACGGTAATAACCATCTCCATTAGTATTCCACTCAAATGCTTGAAGCATAACAGCATTATTCATTTTTTATAAACTTCCTTTCAAGTAATATAACAATAGGTATACCAATTATAGCCATGATTATTAGTTCAGAAATCATGATATAAGATGTTTCAATTGCAGCTACAGGAAATGGCATACCAGTTATCAAAAGTTCAACACCTATTAATATAGAAAAAATACTTGCCCAAATAGAAGCGATGTAAATATTTTTAGTCCTACTCATCAAAAAACAAGTTAAAAATGTTGCAAATGTACCAAAGATAACATCGATAAATCCAAAAGGACTATTTAAATTTGCAATAAAACAACCAATAACAAGCCCAGGAATAGCAGCAGGATTCATCCAAGTAGTCCAGTTTAATAGCTCCGATATTCTGAATTGTATTGTTCCATATCCAATAGGAGCAATAGCATATGTTATAACAACATATATAGCTGCAATAACAGCATTTGCAACAATTAGTTTAACTTTGTTGTTTTTTACATTTAATATGTTATCAAAAAAGTATTTAGAAATATATTTATTATTCATGTGGTAATCTCCTTTTTATAATTTATTTAGTTCCTACACCAAAATCAGTAATATTTAATAAAAGTTCAACTTTTGGATTATCTTTAAGATATGAATATTTATCCAAGAACCATTTTTGAAGAGCTTCATCTTTTTTTATTTGTGTTGAGTTTTCCTCAAACATATTTATGCAAATTCTATCAAAATGGTCTAAAGCGATTTTTATATCATTATCTATCATAGCCTTAGTCTGACCATTAATACCAACTAAAAGGCAAATACTTTTAAAGTAATTCTTTACTTCTTCTGGAGAATAAAAATAAGTACCCTTCTTAAGGATATTATTTCTAAAGTCATTATCAAAGGTTTCAATACCACATTTAAATATTATAGATATTCCTTTGAAATAATCATAAACCTCATGAAGTCTATCTTTATATGAATAATGACATTCAAAATATAAAGTCTTTATATCATTATCTATACATGTATGCAAAATATCTTGCCAAGTCCGCTTGGGTAGTTCAAATATTGAAGCAGAGTTTATTACCTCCAGTTGCCTATATATACCAGTTACGTTTTTTAATACGTTCTTATTGAATGGGATTATAATATTTTCATCCTTTTCATTATCTGATATATAATCACAAAAACTACACCTTCCATGTCTGCATGGAAAAGATTTGAGTAAAACAATTTCACGAGGGTTTACCTCATTTATAATGGAATATCTTACCATATTTTTCCTCCTTGATTTTTTTACAGTGGGTGCCAAGAAACACTACATATGACTATAATAAAAAAGCATTTTTTTGTCAAGGAAGATATAGATTATATAAAATGAAAGTCATATTAACATTTATCTTTA
This sequence comes from Bacillota bacterium, assembly GCA_023420085.1. GTDB lineage: Bacteria > Bacillota > Clostridia > Lachnospirales > Lachnospiraceae > JAEZWQ01. The sequence continues at coordinate 30,306 of JAEZWQ010000023.1, read as the reverse complement.
AATTAAATCGGTGAAATAATGTTCAAAAAATCAATAAAAAATATTTTGAAAAAATATTTAAATGTATGAATAAAAGTATTAAATCATTTTATAGTATTAAGGAAGGAAAATTCATTATGAAGAAGAAGATACTAACGTTGGCTTTAACACTTAGTATGATTGCTACTCCATTAGGAGTAAATGCAAATGAAACAATCGCCTTAAATATGCCAAAAGTTGAGGTATATCAGACAGTAAAAAATGGCGATATGGATATGAAACTACCTGATTTACAAATGAAAACTTATGATCAAAAGGCAGACACACAAAAGACTATTAGAGTATTTTCAGGAGATGAAAGACAAGAGATTTTAGGTATTGGTGGGGCCATGACTGAGTCTACAGCCTATAACTTAAGTTTATTATCGCCAGAGAAGCAAAAAGAAGTATATGATGCATACTTTTCAAAGGATGGTGCAAACTACTCTATTGTAAGATCAAGTATAGGATCTGCAGATTTTTCTGTTAAAAGTTATAGCTATAATGATACAGAAAAACCAGATCCAGAATTAAAGAACTTTTCTATTGATGGTGATAGAGAATATGTCTTACCGGCATTAAAAAGAATCAAATCTTATAGAAATGATATGAAATTTTTTGCTGCACCTTGGGCACCTCCAGCATGGATGAAAAAAAGTGGGGTTAGAAGAGGACAAACAGGAACAGCAGCATTAAAATTAGTAGATAATTCAATTGACACAAAATATTTTGATTCATACGCTCAATATTTTGTAAATTATCTAAAAGCATACAAAAATGAAGGAATAGATATATTTTCAATATCAATCCAAAATGAAGCACAAAATAACCCTAAATGGGAGGCTTGTACTTGGTCAATAAATGACACTGCAGAATTTATAGGAAAGCACCTTGGACCAAAGCTTGAAGAAAATGGGTTGGACCCTGAACTTCTTATATGGGATTGGGATAAAGGTAATGATCCAATGCATGGAGATGGCTTTATTAAATATAATTTAGGAGTACTTAATAATGCCGAAGCTAGAAAATATATTGATGGAATAGCATTTCATTGGTATGCAGGTGACATTTGGCATGAAATTGCAGGCAAACCAATGTGGTCAAGGGATTTTTATAGTTTAGATGAGGTTAAGAAGGTATATCCAAATATAAAATTATATGCCACAGAGGCTTGCCAAGAGAAGGGACCATGGCTAGGAAGTTTTGATCCTGCAGATAGATACATATATGATATTTTAAACGACTTTGAACATGGAACTTCTAGCTGGATAGATTGGAATTTATTATTAGATTCTGAGGGTGGACCAACACAAGGAGTTGTTAATAAGTGCCATGCACCAATAATGCTAGATAAAAATCTTAATTTAGTTTATAATCCAGCATATTATATATTGAAAAGACTAAGTAAGGAAATACAACCAGGTACTAAGTCTATTAGAAGCGATATAAATTTTGAAGGAATTGAAAAGACTGCAGTAAAAAAAGCTAATGGTGATATAGCAGTATTCCTAGGAAATGTAAAAGATTACGCACAAACTGTTAATGTAGTAGATTCTGGAAAGATGGTAACAGTAAATTTACCAGCACATTCAATGACAACTTTAGTATATAGTGAAACAACAGATGCAGTTGTGCTTAAACCTATATCTGCATATTCTTCAAGCTATGAATGGCATCCATGGAAAGATTATAGAGCTAATTCAGCAATAGATAATAATAAAAATTCTAGATGGGCAAGTGATTGGAAAGATAATGAATCAATTACCTTTGAACTAGATGATGAAAGAGTTGTGACAGGAATAAAGATTTTATTTGAAAATGGACAAGATTCAGAGTTTAAGATATTAACTTCTTATGATGGTGTTAACTTTGAAGAAGTTAAGAGAGTCCAGAAGAATACATTTAGACAACAAAAAGACGTATTTATAACATTTGAACCATCTTCTGCAAAATATGTGAGATTTCAAGGAGTATCAAGAAATAATAGATATGGATACTCAATATATGATGCATATATTGTAGGATATTAAGAAAATTTAATTTAATATCATCTTATCTTATAAAAAGATTACCTATTTTACATAGTATATAAACTGATTCAAAAAGTTTGGATTTAAGAGATAACTTTTAGTATCTAAGTTTATATGAAGTATGAAGTGGTAGTCTTTTTTTATAGAACAAAATCAAAATATATTTAAACTTAAATTTGCCAATATTATAGGTAGTTTTAAAATATAACTAAGATTGACAATAAAATGAATTAGCATATAATAACTAGTGTAACATACAACTATTTAATTAAGAAAGGAGAGTTTGATACATTACTTATAAATGTATCATAAAAAGTATGAAGAAGAATTTATTTAGTAAATTTATTGCATTAGCAACTGTTTTCACACTTGGAATGACTATTGTAGGGTGCGGGACAGAAACTAAGAGCGATAAAAAAGAGACTAAGACTGAATCAACTCAGGAGAAGGAGAGAACTGCTGAGGAGAAAAAAGTTGTCCTAGGAACAGTTGCCATAGCTGAAATATTTAATAAACTAGGATATAAAAATGTGGTTGGTGTTCCTGAAACTGACTATGACTTGGGAGCATATAAAGATGTAAAGAAAATTGGAAAACCTATGACACCAGATGCTGAGGTTGTAAAATCAGTTAATCCTGATATTTTCTTCTCTGAAAAATCTTTACAAGAAGCAAATGAGAAAAAACTTGGAGCATTAAATATAAATAGTAAGTTTTTAGATTTAGGAAGCTATGACGGAATTATAAATTCAATAAAAGAAATCGGTAATGAGCTTAATATTAAAGACAGTACTGATAAGCTAGTAGAAGAGATTGAATCAAGATCTGAAGCTGCGTTTAAGAAAACAGAAGGTAAAACATCTAAAAAAGTATTATATCTTTTTGGTACACCTAAATCAATTTTGGTAGGGACATCATCTAGTTATATAGGTTCATTACTTAAAAAAATGAATATAAATAATGTGGCTGGCGATAATGAAAAGAGTTATATTCCTCTTTCTATGGAAAATATAATTGCTGAAAATCCTGATGTAATATTAGTTATGAATCATGTTGATCCACAAACAAGTAAAATGATGGTTGAAAAAGCGTTCAGTGAAAATCCAGCACTTAAAAATATCAACGCTGTTAAGAATGATAAGGTGGTATTCTTGGATAATAAGATTTTTTCTGTAACAGGTAATATACATGTTGCTGATGCAATAGAAGAACTAGTGAAAGTTGCATATGAATAAAAATAAGACGCTTTTGTATATAGGCAGTTTTATTTTACTTATAATAGCAGTAATAATCTCTATAGGACTTGGGAGCATAAAAATTGACTTTACAGATATTGTAAAGTCGATTTTTGATGCTAGTGTACTTAATGATACTCAGGTTGAGATAATAAAAAATATTAGATTACCAAGAATAGTATTAGCTATTTTTGTTGGCGCAGGACTAGCAGTATCAGGAGCATTGCTTCAAGCAGTAATGCAAAATCCGTTAGCAGATCCTGGAATTATTGGTGTTTCATCAGGTGCTAGTTTAAGTATAATGCTTATACTGATAGTATTTCCTGTATATGCAAATGCCCTACCTTTTTTAGCATTTATCGGTGGGATATTAGCAACTATTTTAATATATATACTATCGTGGAGAGATGGGATAAGTAGCATACGGCTACTTCTAGTAGGTATTGCAGTCAATGCAATGCTAGGAGGGGCGTCTAGTTTGATATCAGTATTGAATAGTGAAAAGATTCAATCGGTTATATTATGGCTTAATGGAACGCTTGCAGGCAGGACATGGAACGATATAGTTATATTTTTACCATATATAGTGATAGGACTAATTTTATCATTGTTCTGTATAAGAGGATCAAATTTATTACTATTAGGAGATGAAAAAGCAGCCAATTTGGGACTTGATATTCATAAAGCTAGGATACTATTAAGTCTACTTGGGGCATTTTTAGCAAGTGTAACGACAGCTGCAGTTGGAGTAATTGGATTTATAGGTCTAGTAGTACCACATATATCCAGATTGCTTGTAGGATCTGACTATAAATATTTATTACCATTTTCTATGATAAATGGAGCTGTATTCTTACTTATCACAGATACGTTGGCAAGGACGATTGTTGCACCTATAGAATTACCAGTAGGTACAATAATGGCAGTAATAGGTGGGCCATTTTTCCTATATCTTTTAAGACAGAGGAGGAATAATGGATAGTAATGCAATAAACATAGATAATCTTACTCTTGGATATGAAAATAGAAATATAATAGAAGATACATATGCAAATATTAAAAAGGGAAAAATTACAACTATTATAGGTCCTAATGGAGCTGGAAAGTCTACATTATTAAAATCTTTTGGGAAATTGTTAAAAGTCAAAAATGGTGCTATAAATATTTTTGATAAAAATTTAGCATATATGACGCAAAAAGAAGTTGCAAAAAAGATTGGAATACTATTGCAGCAAAACCCATGTCCACATGATTTTACAGTAGAAAAATTAATTTATATAGGTAGAATACCTCATAAAAAATGGTATGAGATGACCACAAAAGAAGATAGGTTAGCAGTGGAAAGAGCTATGCAAGAGGCAAATATTTATCACATGAGGGATAAAAATATTTGTACACTTTCTGGTGGTGAAAAACAAAGAGTATGGTTGGCAATGGCATTAGCACAGGATACAGAAATACTATTGCTTGATGAACCGACAACATATCTAGATATATCATACCAATTAGATATGTTAGAATTTGTAAGGGATATAAATAGGAGTAAAGGACTGACTATTATAATGGTATTACACGATTTGAATCAAGCTTTTAAGTATAGCGATGAGATAATTGTGATAAAAAATAGTAAAATTGCATACCAAGGAATTCCTAAAGATTTAGCGAAAATTGAGATAATAAGGGATATTTATAACATTGATGCTGATATAATAGAGATTGATGGATATCCACATATAATTGCAAAGAAATGGAGGAAAAATAATGAATAATATAGTGGTTTATAGTTCAAAAACAGGTAATACAAAAATGGTTGGGGAAGCAATTGCAAAAGCGTATAACCTAGATTGTAAAGATGTAGCAGAAGTTAGCCCTGTAGATTTACAATCATATGATAATGTAATTGTAGGATTTTGGGCAGATAAAGGAACTGCTGATCAAAAGGCATTAAAATTTTTGGAAGAATTACAAAGTTTAAACCTAGGATTATTTATGACATTAGGGGCTGAACCTGATACAGAGCATGCGAAAAGCACAATGAATACAGTTGTTGAACTAGTAGAAAAGAAGGGGAATGTTGTAAAAGCTACTTTCATGTGTCAAGGCAAGATTGATCCAAAGCTAACAGAAATGTTTAAGAAGATGGGAGATAAATCTCCACATAAGTGGGATGAAGCTAGGATGAAAAGACATGAAGAAGCAGCTAAGCATCCGGATGAAAATGATTTAAAAAATGCAGTGAAGGCTTTCGAGGAAATTTGTAATGCTATTTAATAAAAGGCTTAAAAGTCATCATATAGGAAAAGGGATGATGAAGTATGTAAGGGGGAAACAATCAATAGTAGAAGCCTTAGATGGAGCAAAAGGAGAAAATCAAATAATATATATACATGTGCCTTATTGCTCCAATATTTGCTCATTCTGCAATATGAATAGGAGTCTTGGAAAACCTCTTGAAAATTATGCAGATCTTTGTGTGGATCAAATAAATCTATATGGCAAGTATGATGGATTTAAAAATTCTACCATAGATTCTATATACTTTGGCGGTGGTACTCCTACGGTTCTTTCGAGTGAAGATATAATAAAAATATTAGAAGCCATTTATAAGAATACAAACTTAACTTTTGATTGTGAAATATCTGTAGAAACATCTTTGACAGATTTAGGAGTCGAAAAATTAAAAAAGATAAAAGAGGCTGGAGTAAATCGATTATCAATAGGTATTCAAACATTTTCTGATAGAGGAAGAAAGCTTTTAGGTAGGAGAGGGAATACTGAATTTGCGATTAATGAGTTAAAAAAACTTAGAGAAACAGGATTAGAAAATGTTAATATTGACTTGATTTATAATTACTTTGATCAAACGGAAGAGGAACTATTTGAAGATATCGATATAATTAATAAGCTAGATATTGCGGGATTTTCATTCTATAGTTTGATTGTAATGGATGAGTCAAGACTTGGAAAAAATATTGATAAGTTTAATAATGATGATAGCACAAAGAGAGACTTAGATAGTTACCTTACTATAGTTGATAATGTAGAAAATTTTAAGTTTCTTGAATTGACTAAGCTTGTAAGACCTAATCGTGATAATTATAAATATATAAAAAGAAGACTAGAAGGCAAAAATACATTTCCTGTTGGAGCCGGTGCTGGTGGGAATATCGGTCATTTAATGATGATGAATCCGATAGACGTTGGTGAATTTAATTTAAAGTGCATTGAAAATTTTAGTGATAACGTTGGAATGAAATTGAGTGATGATTATTTTAAAATTAAAGAAGCTATTGATGATATACAATTATTAAAGTATGATCTTAAAAAGTTACATAATGAATCTATTAATAATTATTTTGAAGAATTAGTTAGTCAAAATTATGCATATAAGATTGAAGATTATTATATGTTAAATAAATTTGGCGCTTTTTGGGGCAATAATATAACTGCAAAATTATGGGAATTGATTGAAGGTAAGCAATAGTAGATGAGATAATTCTCCGAAAGTTGATATTCAACTTTTGGAGACATCTAAATGCTTATTTTTTTATATTTTTTTATATATTTTGGATACGATATGTTATGTTAAAAGCATGAACAATTGTATTGTATTAATAAAAGAAGTTAAAATAAATTGTTTGAAAATATTCATTAGAGATATTTGTATAACTAGTATTTTACATATTTTAGATTAATGGAAGAATAAGCAGTTCATATAAAGCGTAAATATATGATAGAACTAAAACTTAAGTTATAGTTAGAATCATTGATTAATAAAAATTTACTATATATAATATAGAAAATGATGTATTCATCCCCTATTATATATGTTTTAAAATTCTAAAAAATTGATAGTGGATATAAATAGATGTTTCATGAGAAGGAATAAAAGGTATGGTTTTTAATGAAAATATAGAGGTAAGTAAAGGGATATCTCAACAAGAGTCATCTTCTATAAAAAATGCTGATGAACTGGAATTTGCTATATTCTGTATAGAAAATATTGCAATTAAGCTTGGGAAAAATCCTAAAGATGTTTATCAAGCGTTGACTAAAAGAAGTGATATTTTAAGCAAATATATCGTACAAGGGTATGAGGTACTTCATACCCAAAGTAAGGAATATATCATAGATGACATTATTAGTTTAATGAAAGAAAGAGGAATACGATTATGATTTTATATCATGGATCATATCTTGAGATACAAACTATAGCTTTAATGAAAATGATTATAAAGAACTAAAAGTTTTAAAATTTGAAAGCTATTATGATGAGTGGCTTGACTTCATTTTAAAATGCAGAACCGGAAATGATATAACAGATTATGATATAGTGATTGGAGGTGTAGCAAATGATAAGATATTTAATACCATTGAGCTTTACTTCGATAGACTTATTGATAAAAGAGAAGCAATTAGTCGCCTTCGTTATGAAAAAACCAATTTACAAATATGTTTCCGAACTCAGCATGTTCTGGATAATTATTTTCATTATGAAGGGAGTGAACAGATTTGAAGGCTAATCCTATTTTATTACAAAAAAATATTCACGAATTGGCAAACAATTCGCAGAAAAAGAGAATCTATCCTTGGATGATGCGCCAATAAGGAAGTAAGCTCAACCAGTTAATTTAGCCACTGACAAACAGGTTAAAAGCAAAACGCCTCCGAATGCGTAATGCGTTCGGAGGCGTTTTGTGATAAAATACATTACGAAAGGCGGTGAAGAAGCGTGGATGATAATCTGATTTCCTTAAACAAATTGCAAAGCGATATAAAAGAAATGAAGCTATTGGCTCTATTTCTGAAACCAGATCAAAGGAAACAACTGCGGGATTTAGAAAAGCAGCTTGATAATATGGTTACTCAAACGTCTGCTTTCAACGAAAGATTGTCTCCGTACGGTTGGTGCGCTTATGACAGTATGAGTTCTGACCTTATAGAAAGTGCAAATGACGCTTTTGAAAAAAGTGGAATTGAAGCCGCTGAACAAGTCTTAATTAACTATTATACAGACGATGTTAGTAAAATTGTTCATTGGATAAAGAAAAGCTCGGATGCATTTTTTGTAAGGAACAATTTGATTGATCGTTTTTTTGAAGACCATTTTGCAGGACGATATTACGCAAGTGTTCCTCTTGCTCTGATTATAGTGGATGGGGCGGTTAACGATTTCACAAAAAGCAAAGGCTTTTTTGCAGAAGGAACGTCTGTTGATGCGTGGGATTGTTTGGTTGGGTGTAGTAACGGATTATATAAGCTAAAGGGGATATTTAATCAGAATCGTACAAAGACGAACACGGAAAGGATTACACTGCCTTATCGCAACGGCATCTTACATGGACGTGACCTCAATTATGCAAATGAATATGTGTCATGTAAATGTGTAGCTCTTATGTTTGCCGTTGCTGATTGGATAAAAATGAAAGATAGCGAGCCGACAAGAAAAGAGAAATACGAAAAATCACTCACTCCTCCGCATATAAGAGAATCTCTATCACGTTTGGCAGAAAACAAAAAGATAAGAGAAGAAATTTCATCATGGAAAAAAAGATCTGTTACTGTGGGGGAAGATATTCCTGCTTCAGGTAAAGCAGAAGACTATACCGAGTATCCCTATATTGTTATGATTGTGGAAATGCTCGATGCATGGAAGAATAGAAATTACGGGAAACTATCAATATATTTACAAAGGATGTTTCCTTCAAGTCTATCAGCAGGAAAACGAGCTGGTGAATGTCGAAAAATATTTGAGAATAAAATTCTTAATTTTTTTGAAATTATCGAAGTTGAGGAAAGAGCCTGTGCTTTATCAAAAGTTGTAGTTAGAGTTTCTTTTATAACAGATAAAGAACTCAAAGAAGCCACTTTAACTTTTGGTTGCGTGTATGAAAGCTATGACAATCGTGTAGGAGTACCTTGGAGAAATAATGGAAATTGGATGTTGATGCCGTGGGATGTACGAGATATGTATTACTAATAGTAAATCTGTTGTTCAATCTTCTACGCATTTCAAACTGCGTTTACAGAGGCAAGAGGGATATGCTACTTCCAGCAGCCCAACTCTCCCAGAACAGCCCTGTAGCATCAGGGCATTCCACTCTCTAAATACGTAGGCAGAACACCATAATATTAGCGAGCGCAAGCGTAAAATTGCCCAAGCGTAGAAATGCATTGCGAACTCGACCGCATTTTCAAGCGCATTTATGAGGATGACATCAGCGGCGCAATCAGCCATGATCGGTTCTTGAAACTCTCCATTGATTATGAGGCAGAACAGAAAGAACTGACAGAGCAGGTCAAAATATGGAGAGAAGCAGTAGAAACCTTTGAACAGGATAAAGCCGACTTTGACAGCTTTGCAGCCATTGTATGGGAATATGTGGGCATTTGTGAACTGACGCCCACCATCGTCAATGAGTTTGTAAAGAAAATCATCGGTCCATGCACCGGTCAAATCCAGCGGCCATCGCAGGAAAAAGATTGAATTGGTCTGGAAATTTATCGGAGAAGTCAACCTACAGGGCGACGATCAGACGGAGGAACAGCAAAGAAAAGGCAGGACAGCATGACCTTTCAGTCATGCCACCCTGCGACAATCAAATTACTTCCTCATGAGGGTGCGCTTTTGGATGATGCACTTAGTTTTTTCTATAATTCAAAAATTTATAGTCTAATAAGTGAAGGTGTATCTGATCTTCATTGTATGAGCGATGAGTATTTGACTCAAGAATTGATTTTTGAGTATATGAAAATAGAGTGACTTGGAGTAAGTGATTCTTTGCAAAATATACCCTATAAAATAATAAGTGCTTGAAATTTAAATAAAAAAATAGTAATATTATACATAGTCCTTATGGATAGTGCTGCTATGGCTCAGGGGTAGAGCGTCGCCTTGGTAAGGCGGAGGCCACGGGTTCAAATCCCGTTAGCAGCTTTGGCTCTAGATTATACTTTGACACGAATGTTTCAATGTTAATATAGAGCTATTTTTTATATATTGAAAAATTAACGATTTAAAGTGGAGTAATGTTATGCAAGAATTTATAAGTACATTATTAAAAAATATAAATGATATCGTATGGGGAGTTCCAATGATAGTAATATTGGTTGGAACGCATATTTTCCTTACCGTAAGGCTTAAATTTATTCAAAAGTATTTTATAAAAGGAATCAAACTTTCATTAAAACCAGATGATGAATCAAAGGGTGAGGTAAGCCAATTTGGAGCATTGGCAACAGCGCTGGCAGCAACAATAGGTACGGGAAATATTGTAGGTGTTTCGACTGCAATTAGTTATGGTGGGCCAGGAGCAGTATTTTGGACATGGATGACAGGGATATTTGGAATGGCAACAAAATATGCAGAGTCATTGTTATCTATGTCATTTAGATCAAAAAATGCAGCTGGAGAAGTTGTTGGAGGGCCAATGTATGTATTGGAGAAAGCTCTTAGAATGAAATGGCTTGGTATATTATTTGCCATATTTACAGCTATTGCTACACTAGGAACAGGTTGTGCAGTACAATCACATGCGATAAGCAATGTTTTAAAAGTGAATTACGATGTACCAAGCTGGTTTGTGGGTTTAATAATAACAATTTTTACTGCATTTGTAATTATCGGTGGTGTAAAAAAGATTGCAAAAGTATGTGAAAAACTAGTACCATTCATGGCATTATTTTATATAGTTGGTTGTATTATAATTCTTGTAATAAATTATAATTTTATAGTTGAAGCTATTGCTTTAATAGTGAAAGAAGCATTTTCTATGAAATCTGTGGCAGGAGGATTGCTAGGAAGAGGAATGATAATTGCATGTAGGTTTGGTATAGCTAGAGGATTATTCTCAAATGAATCAGGGCTAGGTACTGCACCTATAATATCAGCAACTGCTAAATCAAAAAATCCATGCAGACAAGCTCTTGTATCAATGACAGGAACTTTTTATGATACTGTTATTGTTTGTGCAATAACAGGGATTGTAATTGTAAGTTCAATGTTACATTTTCCTCAAGCTTACGTTTCAGCAAATCCTGATGAATTAACTAATTTGGCATTTTCAATAATACCAAATGATATAGGAAGAGCAGTTTTATCAATATCTCTTACTATTTTTGCTTTTACAACAATATTAGGATGGGCTTATTACGGGGAAAAGTGTGTTGAATATTTATTTGGACAAAAAGGAGTCAAAGTATATAGAGTTGTATTTTTGGCAATATTGATGATTGGTGCTGTTACTAATTTAGCTATTATATGGAACTTTTCAGATATAATGAATGGGCTTATGGTTATTCCTAACGTTATCTCTCTTATATTGCTTAGTAAATTTATTGTTAATAAGACAAAATATTTTATCTGGGAAGATAGATTGGATGAGGTAGAGATAATATAACTATTATTTTAATGAATTTTTTGATATAATGAGCGTATATAACAAATCACATTCAACAACTTACAAGGAGGTTGTATGAGAGCAAATATAATAAATGAAAAAGGAACTTTAATAATAAATGAAGAAGTCATTGCACAAATTGCAGGTTTAACAGCAGTAGAATGCTTTGGTATTGTTGGAATGACTACATCTGGAATAAAAGATGGACTAGTACAGATATTAAAGAGAGAGCATTTAACAAAGGGTATAAAAGTTGAAATAAATGAATTAGGAGAACTGATCATTGATTTTCATATAATAGTTTCATACGGAGTTAGTATTGCAACTGTTAGCCAAAATCTACTTAGCAACGTTGCTTATAATATTGAAAAGTACACTTCTTTAAAAGTGAATAAGATCAATATTTTTGTGGATGGAGTAAAAGTTATAGACTAGGAGGGTAGGATAATTGGTTAAAACATTAGATGCTAAGCAGTTGGCAAATATGTTTTTAGCAGGTGCTAAGAATCTTCAGGATAAAAAAGAATGGATAAATGAACTTAATGTATTTCCTGTACCAGACGGAGATACAGGAACTAATATGACTATGACTATAATGTCAGCAGTTGAAGATGTCCAAGGAATTAAGGAAGTTACAATGGATAATCTTTCAAAGGCGCTTTCTTCTGGATCACTTAAAGGAGCAAGAGGGAACTCAGGAGTAATATTGTCACAACTATTGAGAGGTTTTTCAAAGGTAATTAGAGAATATAATACTATTGACGTTAAAGTGTTTGCCGAGGCTCTTACAAATGCTACTGAGACTGCATATAAAGCGGTTATGAAACCTAAAGAAGGAACAATTCTAACCGTTGCACGTGGTATGTCTGAGAAGGCGCTTGAAATATGTGAAGAAGAGCAAGATATTGTAGAATTTTTAGATAAGGTCTTAAGGCATGGGCAAGCAGTACTTGATTATACACCAGAACTTTTACCTGTATTAAAAGAGGCAGGTGTTGTTGACTCAGGTGGGCAAGGCCTTATGCAAATTTTATATGGTGCATATAATTATCTTACTGGTAAAGAAATTGATATTTCTGATTTACAGAGAACAAAACCTCAACCAGTAAAAAGCACAAAGACAAAAAAGGCAGAAGTATCTACTGCGGATATTAAGTTTGGATATTGTACTGAATTTATTGTTATGCTTAGCAAAGAGTTAGATATAAAGGAAAAGGAAGAATTTAGAAATTCTTTACTTTCTTTAGGCGATTCGCTGGTTTTTGTTGCTGATGAAGACATGGTAAAAGTACATGTGCATACAAATCATCCAGGATTAGCATTTGAAAAAGGGCTTGAATATGGCGAGTTGACCAGAATGAAGGTTGATAATATGCGTGAAGAACATAGAGAAATCATTGAGGAAGAGGGCTATGATGAAGAAGAGAACCTTGCTAATATTTCTCTTGAGCCTATGAAAGACAATGGTTTTGTTGCAGTATCTGTAGGCAGTGGATTAAGTGATATATTCAAAAGTATTGGAGTAGATACTATTGTTGAAGGAGGCCAAACCATGAATCCTTCAACAGAAGATATAATAAATGCAATTAATACTGTTAATGCTAAAAATGTATATGTGCTACCAAATAATAAAAATATATTGCTAGCTGCGCAACAAGCATGTCAAGTTATTGAAAATAAGAATGCAGTAGTAATACCTACAGCGACTATACCTGAAGGCATTTCAGCAGTTATAAATTTTGAATGGTCAGATAATGTTGATGATAATAAAAATTCAATGATTGAGGCTATAAAAGAGGTTAAATCCGGGGAGGTTACATACTCTATTAGAGATACTAATATTGATGGATTTGATATCAAAAAAGATGATTATATGGGTATACATGGAGGTGCGATACGAGCAGTAGGAAGTAGCTTAAATGAAACAACCCTAGACCTTATAAATAATATGGTTAATGATGATTCTAGTATAATTTCGATTTACTATGGTGCAGATGTTAAGACTGAAGATGTGGAAAAATTACAATCTATGGTAGAAGAAAAGTTCAAAGATTGTGATATTGAAGTTATAGAAGGATCACAACCTGTTTACTATTATTTAATTTCAGTAGAGTGATGATAAGTTTAAATTCAAATATAGATGAAATTCCAGGAGTAGGTGATAAAAGAAAAAATTTATTTTCTAAAGTTGGAATAATTACGGTTAGAGATATGCTAGAGTACTTTCCTATTGCTTACTCCAAGGTTGAAGAAGCCCTAACAATAGATAAGGCTGTATATGGTAAAAAAAACTATATACAGATAAAGGTTACTGGATATTCACAAAATTATAAAGTTGTTATTGCAAAGGCAACAGATGGAATTAATAATTTTAATATTAAATGGTTTAATGCACCATTTATAAAAACAAAATTGAGGGTAGGTCTTTCATATGTAGCATATGGTTATGTAAAAAAACTCAAAAATTCATATGAATTACTTCAACCCTCTCTTTTTACAATTGAAGAATATTCAGGTATGATAGGTAAAATCATTCCAACGTATTCTTTGACTAAAGGATTAACTAATAATATTATAGTTAAAACAATAGAAAAAATTTTGGATACAATTATCAACATACAGGATGATTTATCAAGGGATTTAAGATCTGAATATAAACTTTGTCATTATGATTATTGTATAAGACAGCTGCACTTCCCTAGTGACTATGAAAGCCTAAAAATTGCAAAGAAGAGATTTGTTTTTGAAGAATTTTACAAATTTATTTATAAAATGCGTATTCTAAAAAAAGAAATCAATACGTATAAAAATAATTTTTGTATAAAAGAATATATAACTATAAATGATTTAGAAAGGGCAGTTGGATTTTTATTAACTAACGCTCAAAAAAGAGTTATAAAAGAAATAATGGTAGATTTAATGGATCAAAATCCGATGAGTAGACTACTACAAGGCGATGTTGGTTCGGGAAAGACTTTAGTGTCAGTACTTACAATGTTAAATGTATCACTTTCAGGATATCAAAGTGCGATAATGGTGCCAACAGAAATACTTGCAAAACAACATTATAAGTCATTTGTATCAATTGCAACAAAACTTGGTATTGATATTAATATTTCATTATTAACTTCTTCAACAAAATTAAAGGAAAAAAGGGAAATATATGATAAACTAAAAGAAGGAGAAATTGATATATTAATTGGAACACATTCCATTATTTGGGATAGTATTGAATACAAGAATTTGGCATATGTGGTTACAGATGAACAACATAGGTTTGGGGTAGATCAGAGAAAAAAACTTTCAGACAAAGGTAATTATCCACATATTCTAGTAATGAGTGCTACACCAATACCAAGGACTCTGGCTGTAATGCTATATGGTGATATGGATATATCTATAATGGATGAACTTCCTCAAAATAGAATACCTATTAAAAACAAGGTTGTCAGTAGGGATTATGAAAGAGCTGCCTATAACTTGATAAAAAAGGAAGTTGAAAATGGACGCCAGGCATATGTAGTTTGCCCATTAGTTGAAGAGAGTGAAAATATCAATTGTATTGATGTTGTTACAGAATATGAAAAATTAAATAATTTTTTTGGAAATGATGTTAGGTTGGGGTTGCTCCATGGTAGAATGAATGCAAAAGAAAAAAATGAAGTAATGCAAAAATTTTCAAATAGAGAGATAGACTGCCTAGTATCAACGGTAGTTATTGAAGTTGGGGTTGATGTACCAAATGCAACAGTTATGTTAATAGTAGATCCACAGAGATATGGGCTAGCCCAATTGCATCAGTTAAGAGGGCGAGTCGGTAGAGGAAAGTTTCAATCATATTGTGTATTTTTGATTTTAAGTATAGATAAGTCAAATACTGAAAGGCTTAGTATTTTAGAAAAAACTAATGATGGTTTTGAAATTGCCAATGAAGATTTACGCCTTAGAGGGCCAGGAGAATTTTTTGGCATAAAGCAAAGTGGAGAACTAAATTTTAAACTTGCCGATATTTACCAAGATGCAGATATATTAAAAGATGTATCAGTGGCTATTGATAAGTTTGGAAATGCTGGATTAACGATAGATAAAACATATATGGCAGATACGATTTGAGGAAGTTATGAGAGTTATTGCAGGGAGTGCTAGAAGTATAAAATTATCTAGCCCAAAGACAGATGATATAAGGCCTACAACAGATAGGATTAAAGAAACATTATTTAATATTATTCAGCAAGATTTATTTGGAAGTATGTTTTTAGATTTGTTTGCAGGATCGGGTGCTATTGGAATAGAAGCATTAAGTCGTGGAGCGGAAAAAGCTTATTTTATAGACAATTCACGTGAAGCTATAAGAATAATAAAAGAGAATGTAAAAAAAACAAAATTTGAAAATATATCAGCAATATTTAATACAGACTATAAGGCTGCTTTAAAAAAATTAGGAGCATTGAAAATAAAGTTTAATTTTATTTTTGTAGATCCGCCGTATTTCGAAAATATGTATATGGATATATTAAAAAATATTCATGATAATTGTGTATTGGAAGAAGATGGATTACTAATTTTAGAATTGCCAAAGACCTTTGATATTGATAAAGATATGTTATGTAGTTATAATTTAAAGTTGGAGAAAGAAAAAAAATATAAAAATAATAAACATTTATTTTTAAGGTATTCATATGAAAATAGCAGTATATCCGGGTAGCTTTGACCCTGTTACACTTGGACATTTAGATATAATTAAGAGGTCAAGTAAAATTTTTGATAAGCTCATCGTTGCAGTATTTACTAATGTTAGCAAGAAACCAGCATTTACTGTTGAACAAAGGAAGAGTTTTTTAAAGACAGTTTGTAAAGACATAGACAATGTTGAAGTTACATCATGTTCTGGGCTTTTAGTGAACTACGCAAAAGATGTTGGAGCTAGCACTATTGTAAGAGGATTAAGAGCCGTTACAGATTTTGAATATGAGTTACAACTAGCTCAGACAAATTCAAAAATTAGTGAAGATATTGAGACGATTTTTATGGCAACAAAACTTGAATATGCATATTTAAGTTCAAGTATTGTAAAAGAGGTTGCGTATTTTAATGGTGATATAAAAGGATTTATTCCTAATGATATATTAAATGAAGTTGAAAAAGTTTTGAAAGGAGCATCAAATGAATAATAGAATTGAACAAATAATTGATAATTTAGAGGATTATATTTCAAACTGTAAAACTCAAGCATTCTCTAATACAAAGATAGTTTGTGAGAGAGATACATTAAGAGAACTTATTGGAGAATTAAGAAAACAGTTACCTGAAGAACTAAATACAGTGCAAAGAATAATTGCTAATCAAGATAATATTATTGCAAAAGCAAATTCTAAAGCAAAGGAAATAGTTGATGATGCTCGTAAAAAAGCTGATGAGCTTGTAGATAAAGATAATATAACTCGTGAAGCTTTTGAAAAAGCTAAAAGATTAGAACAAGAATCAACGGATAAGGCTAATACTTTATTAAATGATGCCATTGGTGAGGCTACAAGCATAAGAGTGGGTGCAATTAACTATACTACAAACCTAATCAATAACTTAGATAAATTTGTAGAGGCTGCACTTGATAAAGAGAGAGAATATTCTGAGAGAATGATTACAGCTTATAGTGAACAACTTGATACGTTAAGAAGAAATAGGGAAGAGTTAAAAGTTCAAATGAATGGAATACTTAATGGATCAAATCAAGAAAGTAATGAAGTAGAAGCTCTTGAAGGAACTTATGACGAAGTTTAAAATATTGGAGTAATATGAAAAAAATAGCAATAATCACAGGTGCTAGTTCAGGGATTGGCAAAGCTTTTGCAAGAATAATAGATAGAAAAGAAGTTTTTCTTGATGAAATTTGGCTTATAGGAAAAACTAAGTCAAAGCTTGAAAAAATTGCAAAAGAATTAGATCATGATACTCGTATAATAGACCTAGATTTAACTAGTTCAATTAATTTAAATACTATTAGAAAGCTTATTGCAAGGCAGAAAAATTTTGAAATAACTGTGCTAGTAAATTCAGCCGGAATAGGAGTTGATGGCTGCTTTGAAGATGCTAATTATATAAATATTAGAAGTTTATTAAGACTTAATATTGAAGCATTTACATCTATAGCATATAACTGTATACCACATATGAATGCTGGGGCTAGAATCATTAATATGGCTTCAGCTGCAAGTTATTTGCCTCAACCTTATTTTAGTGTATATGCAGCATCAAAATCTTATGTGCTAAGCTTCACAAGAGCTTTGAGAGAAGAACTTAAGAAAAAGGACATTATAGTTAGTGCTGTTTGTCCAGGACCTGTGAACACAAATTTTTTTGATAATTTAAAGGGAGCTGAAAAAAATCTTGAATTTATTGGTAAAGCAAATCCGATGAGAGTTGCATATAATGCATACCAAGAAAATTTAAAAGGACGAGGAGTTATTACTTATGGATTACAGATGAAAGCTTTTAGAGTGCTATCAAAAGTAGTTCCTCACTCAGTTTTGCTTCCTACATATACAGGACTTATAAATGCTATCAATAAATGTAAAAAAACAGGCAGAGAATCAAAAGTTAATTAAGTTTGTAATTAAAGTATTACCATTAGCTCCACAATCATTTATCCATAAGTTATTTAGAAAAAAGGATGTAAAAGTTAATGGTAAAAGACAGAAGCAGGATTTTATCATAAATTCGGGTGATGTTGTAGAAATATATATTACAGATATTCAAGCAAAAGAGTTTGGATTTCAAAATAATGATAATCTATCCAAACATGTAAATAAATTAAAGATACTCTTTGAAGATGCTAATATTTTAGCTATAGATAAACCTCTTGGTATGCTAAGTCAGAAGTCTATAATTACAGATTATTCCCTTAATGATGCAATTATTGAATATCTTGGATGTGAATATGGATTCAAACCATCTATTGTTAATAGATTAGATAGGAATACTTCAGGAATAGTCCTTGCAGGTAAGACGTATGAGGGATTGAAAGAATTAAATAGGATTTTTAGAGAAAGGCTTGTAGATAAATTTTATCTTACTCTTGTTCATGGAAAAATTAAAAATGATATATATTCTGAAGCCAAAATATCAAGAAGTGATAATATATCAAAGGTTGGTGAGTTAGGAAGTACTATAAAAACCAGTGTCCAGCCTTTAAGATATGTAAAAGAATTTACACTTTGTAGAGTACAGATACATACCGGCAAAACTCATCAGATTAGAGCTCACATGGCATACCTTGGGTATCCACTTGTTGGAGATAGAAAATATGGTTCTAGATTTCCAATAAAGTACTATTTATTGCATTGTGAAGAGATGAAAATTAGAGAAAACAATCTTGGTATAAAAGATTTAGTTATTTTAGCTGAATTATCTGAAGATTCATATTTTATAAAGACGTTAAGAGGAATAGAAGATGGCAACTTGGGGAACTAGGGGACTTAGAGGGTCTACTTTAGAGGATATGATAAATGTTACAAATGATTTATATAGACAACATAATCTTGCACTGATCCAAAAAGTACCAACTCCAATTAAACCAATACAGATTGATAAACATTCAGGTAAAATCACGCTTGCATATTTCGATATGAAGAGTACGGTGGACTATATTGGAGTAGTTCAGGGGATACCAGTATGTTTCGATGCAAAAGAGGTTTCAAATAAAACTTTTTCCCTTCAAAATATACATAGACATCAATATGAGTTTATGAAAAAATTTGAAGAGCAAGGTGGAGTTTCATTTATCTTAATTTATTATCATAGTTTTGATGAAATAGTATATTTGAAATTTAAGGATATAGATAAATTTATTAAAAGAGCAGATAATGGTGGAAGAAAAAGTTTTACCTACGATGAATTAGATCATAATTATACATTGAAAGATAGGTCAACATATATGGTTCATTATTTAGAAATGCTCAACAAAGATATAGGAGGAAGAGAAGATGAGTAGAGAACCTTATCTTGTTATATTAGCAGCAGGAATGGGAAGTAGATATGGAGGCTTAAAGCAAATAGATGCAGTTGATGATAAAGGTAATGTTATTATTGACTATTCTATATATGACGCTATTGAAAGTGGATTTAAAAATATTGTTTTTATTATAAAAAAATCTATAGAAGAAGATTTCAAAAATATTATTGGTAATAGGATAGAAAAAAAGGCAAATGTATACTATGTTTATCAAGAAGTAGAGGCATTGCCGGAAGGTTATACAGTACCTGAAGGACGTGAAAAACCTTGGGGTACTGGACATTCAATTATACAATTAAAAGATATTGTTGATGCACCTTTTGCAGTTATAAATGCAGATGATTATTATGGAAAAGCAGCATACAAGTATCTATACGACTATTTAACAAAAGAAGTTCAGCAAGATACGGGATGTATGATAGGATATATATTAGAAAATACGGTTTCTAAAAATGGGCATGTAGCTAGAGGTGTATGTGTTACTGATGAGAATGAACTAAAGAGAATAGACGAAAGAAAGAAAATAGAAGTCCATGGAGATAAAATAGAGTATGAAGATAATGGAGAATGGATTAGTCTACCTAATGATTCAGTAGTATCTATGAATATGTGGGGCTTCAATAATAAAGTCATAAAAATGATAGAAGATAAATTTACAGGGTTTTTAGATGCAGAACTTGATAAAGATCCATTAAAATGTGAATTTTTACTACCTGAAGTTATTCAGGAATATTTAAAAGAAGGCAAGCTTAATATATCAGTTATCAAATCTACAGATAAATGGTTTGGTGTAACTTATAAAGAAGATAAAGCAGGAGTGGTAGAGGAACTAAAAAAATTAAGAGAAAAAGGCCTGTATGATAATATTTAATAAATTTGGGAGAAGTTTATGCAGAATAAAAAACAATTAATATTTAATATAGCTTTTTTAATCATTGTTCTTAGTCTAACAATGTGGAAGCTTTCTAAGGAAACTGATCTTAGAGAGGGGCTAAATCAAGCAATTGATATAAACTTTTTCTTTATCTTCCTTGGATTGGTATTTATATTAGTTTATGTTCTGCTTGAATCAGTAATGATTCACTTTTTGCTAAAAAAAATTGATAAACCATCTAATTTTTTTGATTGTGCTTTGTATTCGTTTATAGGGTTTTTATTTAGTTGTATAACACCGTCAGCTTCAGGTGGGCAACCGGCACAGATGTATTATATGAAAAAAAGAGGGATCACTGTAGGAGAATCTACTCCTCTCTTGATGATAATAACAATAGCCTATAAGGGTGTACTTGTAATAATTGGTGCATTAATAATGTTTTTTAATATAAGTGATATTAAAGATTATTTAAGTGGAGTTGGAATATACATATATATAGGTCTTATAGCTAATGTTGTATTATTATTTTTCATGGTTCTTCTTTTATTAAAGCCTAGACTTTTATATATATTTTGTAAAAAAGTTTATCAAGGATTTTTTGGAAGGCTATTGGGTAAATATAGATATTCACTTAGGGATAAAGCAGTTGCATATTTAGATAAGTATGTATCAACAGCAATATATTATAAGGGGCATTATAATAATATGGCAATACCTGTATTTTTACTAACATTTATACAAAGGATTGCCTATTTTGCAGTTACCGTTGCTGTATATTTTGCATTTAATATGACAGGAACATCAATATTTACAATACTTGTGTTAGCTGCATGTATAAATGTTGCTGTAGATATGTTACCATTACCTGGTGGACTAGGGGCTACAGAGTTATTATTTTTATCAATATTTACTACAATATTTGGAAGTTCTAAAGTGGTTTCAGCACTTTTAATAAATAGATTTTTAACATTCTATATACTGATTGTACTTGGAATATTAGCATGTATTATAGCAAGTATTAGAATGAATAAATTAAGAGGTAAGTAGTATGTTAGGTTTTTATAATCGTTCAGTTATTCTTACATATATAGGATTAGGAATTACTTTATTAGGGATTGCATTTGCATATGAAGGGAATATTGATGCAGCAATATTTTGCTTAATGATTTCTGGAATTTGTGATGTATTTGATGGTAAGATAGCAAGAATAACTAAACGTACTAAAGATGCAGAATTTTTTGGTATACAAATAGATTCTTTATGTGATTTAGTTTGTTTTGGTGTTTTTCCTGCATTTATTGGTATAGTTGTTGGAGTTAGAGGAATTTTAATTATATTTCCTATACTATTTACAGTAGCAGGAGTTATAAGACTAGGATATTTTAACGTAATGGAAGAAAAACGCCAAAATGAAACAAGTGAAAAAAGAAAATATCTTGATGGATTGCCAATTACATCAAGTGCCATTATATTTCCGCTATATCTTGTTATATTAAAGCTATTAGGTATAACAAATATTAAATGGTTGATGGTGATTCTTTATATTATTGTAGGAACATTATTTATATCAAAAATAAAGGTAAAGAAACCTAATGCTATAGGAGTAGCATTCTTTTTGGTATTGGCAATAGTAGTATCAGTGATTCTGTATCTATATTAGAGGGCATATGAAATATTACGATAGAAGTGGGAAATTAGTAAGTAAAGATGATAAATTGAATACTTTTTTAACAATGATGTATAAGACTAGAGTTAGAAGAAGCATAATGAAGTTATTTACATCAGAAAGCTTTTCCAATATAGTAGGATATATTTTAGATTCAGGTGTGTCTAAAATATTAATTAATCCTTTCATTAAAGCTAATAATATAGACATGAATGAGTTTGAAGAAAGAAACTATAAGTCATACAATGATTTTTTCACAAGAAAAATAAAAGATGGCAAGAGGAAGTTTTCAGATAATCCAGAAGACTTATGCTCACCATGCGATGGTAAATTGCAGGTATTCAAAATAACAAAGAAAAAATTCAAAATAAAAGGAACAGATTATTCTTTAGAAAGCCTTTTGAGAAATAAAAAGCTAGCAAAGCGCTATAAAAATGGGCATATTGCTATATTTAGGCTAAGTGTTGATAATTATCATAGATATGCCTATATTGATGATGGGATAAAGTCAAAAAATTATAGCATACCAGGCTTTTTGTATTCTGTTGATCCAGCAGTGATAGAAAAAGTACCTGTTTATAAAGAAAATAAAAGAGAGTTTTGCTTACTAAAAACTAAAAATTTTGGTACGGTTTTACATATGGAGGTCGGGGCAACAATAGTTGGAAAGATAAGTAACTATCATGAACAATTCCATATAAAACGGGGCATGGAAAAGGGAATGTTTGAGTTTGGCGGCTCAACAATAGTTTTAATTTTTCAAAAAAATAAAGTTAAATTCAATCCTAGATATATAGATTCAAAATATGAACATGAAGTATATATGGGAGATATTATTAATAATTGAAACTAGACATATCAAATAGATTTGATATGATTTATATGTACTCGAAATTTAGAAAGGACAATATACGAAGAGATTATTCGTTCTTATCTTTTTAGTATTTTTCCTTTATGGATGTGGTAATCAGGAAGAGATTTCTGTTCAAAATGATAATAATATTGCCAGTATTGAAAATAAAGATACCGAGGTAATCGTTGTACATATTTCTGGAGAAGTTAATAATCCTGGTATTTATAAATTAAAATCAGGAGATAGAGTTTATGAAGCAGTAGAAAAGGCAGGAGGTTTGACTACGAACGCTGATCATTCAAGCATTAATTTAGCAAGATTATTAACAGATGGAGAACATATAAATATTATGAGTTTATCAGAGTTAAAAGATAATAGTAAGATAAATATTAATACTGCATCTATAGAAGAACTAATGCAGCTTAGAGGAATAGGAGAGAAAAAAGCTAAGGACATTCTTAAATATAAAAAAGAAAATGGTAATTTTAAATCTATAGATGATTTAAAAAAGGTTAGAGGATTTAAGGATGCATTCTTTGATAAAATTAAAGATAAAATTATAGCAGAATAGGAGGAAAAATGGCAAAGGTTTTAGTTGTTGATGATGAAAAGTTAATAGTTAAAGGTCTAAGATTCTCGCTTATATCTGATGGATATGAGGTTGATACAGCCTATGATGGAGCAGAGGCACTTAAAAAAATTAAAGAAAATGAGTATGACATTGTTTTGCTCGATATAATGTTGCCAGAGCTTAATGGATATGAAGTTTGTCAGCAGGTTAGAGAATTTTCTGATGTTCCTATAATAATGTTAACAGCTAAAGCTGAAGAAATGGACAAGATATTGGGGCTTGATTACGGAGCAGATGATTATATTACTAAGCCTTTTAATATACTTGAAGTTAAAGCAAGAATAAAAGCCATTTTGAGAAGAAATAGTAAGAATCGACCTGTTAAATTTATTAGTTATGATGGACTTGAGTTAAATCAAGAGAACCATAGAGTTAAAGTTGATGGAAAAGAAATAAATTTAACTACTAAAGAGTATGATATTTTGCTGCTATTATTGTCTAACCCAAATAAAATATATACTAGAGATGAACTACTAGATATAATATGGGGTGAAAGTTATACAGGCGATGTAAGAACTGTTGATGTTCATGTTAGAAGACTTAGAGAGAAGATAGAAACAAATCCAGGAAACCCAAAATATGTATATACTAAATGGGGAACGGGATATTATTTTAGGAAATAAATATGTTACGAAGAGGATTATTAAAAAAAGCTAGAAATTTTTTAACCTCAATGAGATTTCTTATACTTACATTGATGATACTACTGGCAGTAACGCCAGTAGTTACTTTTGACCTAATTTTTGTCCAAAGTTATGCAACAGATGTAATACAACAGAAAGAAGAAGAGGTTCAAAAAGAGGCGCAAAAATTAAGTCTTAAAATAACTTCTCTAATTGAAGAAGGAAGATATAGAATTGATTCAGAAACAAAGGTTAAGAGTTATTTATTGTCAACATCTATTTTTGATAATATTTTGGTGATAAATGCTGAACATGTTGTAATAGATGACACATCTGATTACAACTTGGGTGTATATGCGATTTCAGAAGATATTACCAATGCATTAGCAGGGAAGGCTTCAACAATAACGAGTATGGGCCAAAGAAATATTACTGCAACAACACCATTTTTAACAAGTGTAGCTGATAATAAAATTGGTGGAGCATTAGTTGCCACCTATAGTATAGATACAACACTTAGAAATGTTGATGTAATAAAAAGTGTAGCAAGAACTTTAGAAGTTACGATAATAATTATTTCTGTAGTGCTTGCATATATTTTAGCATATTTTCTTACAAAACCTTACAAGAGGTTACTTAATCAGATCTCTAAGCTTACTAATGGAGAGTTGAATGAAATGGAAATAAATACTTTCTTTGAAACTCGACAGATTACTGAGGCATTTAATAAGATGTTACGTAAGCAAATAAGAGAGGATGAATTAAAACAAGAATTTGTTTCTAATGTATCACACGAGCTAAAAACACCAATTACTTCTGTAAAGGTACTTGCCGATTCTCTGCTTCAACAAGAGAATGTTCCTAATGAATTATATAAAGAATTTTTAGTTGACATCAGTTCGGAATTAGATAGAGAAAGTAAGATAATAGCAGACTTATTAAGTTTAGCTAGACTTGAAAAAACGGACTCTATCATGAATTTTGAAATGTGTTCAATAAATGAACTTATAGAGTTAATAATTAAAAGGGTAACACCTTTAGCAGAGCAAAGAGGGATAACTATTGAATATGAACAATATCAAAATATTGTAGCAGCAGTTGACAAATCAAAGCTTAGCCTTGTATTTACTAATCTAATTGAAAATGCAATTAAATATAATGTAAATGGAGGATGGGTAAAGGTATTTATAAATGCAGATTACAAATATTTTTATTTTAAGGTTAGTGATAATGGAATAGGTATACCTGAAAATGAGCAGGATAATATTTTTGAAAGATTTTATAGAGTAGATAAGGCAAGAACATCATCAACTGGTGGAACTGGATTGGGACTATCCATTGCAAGAAACATAGTAATAAAGCATAAAGGTGTAATAAATGTTTATAGTAATGGGGAAAGAGGCACTACATTTAATGTAAGAATACCTTTAGATCAGGAGAAATATGAAGAAAATTTTTAGTATACTAGCTATTGCTATTACTCTATTGTATGGTTGTGGTAACGTGCAAGTCAATGATAGCCATATAAAGCTTTATTATATAAATAATTCTGAAACAGATTTGGTAAAGGTAGATGCACATAATTATCCTAAAGCTACATATGATTTAGATATGGCTATTAAGGCTATAAGAGAAAAACCATCTAGTGATAGTTATAAGTCTATGCTATTGGGGGATGTGAAATTATTATCAGCAAAGAATAATAATGGCATAGTAGATGTAAATTTAAGTAGGGAATATAATGCGTTAAGTACAGATAAAAAACTACTTGTAAAAGCAGCAATAGTGCAGGCTATAACAATTGTAAAAGATGTTGATGGGGTTAAAATATATATTGATGGTAAGGATGAGAATGATAGAAAATATTATATATATACTAGTAGTAGTTTCCTTATAGCATCAGACAATGAAAAGCATGAAAGACAGAGGGCTGAGGTCATTTTTTATTTTCTAGATTTAAGTAAAAATAAACTTATAAGAAATGTTTCTGCAGTAGTATATAGTGATGAAGAAAGCCTTGAATATAATGCTATTAAATCATTGATACAAGGTCCTGCATCAAATAGTTCATCGGTTGTTAGCGCTCTACCAGAAGATACAATTATTTATGATGCCAAGACAGTAGAAGGGGTCTGTCATGTTAAGCTTAATAATGCATTATCAAAGATCGAAAATGATACTGAATTAAGGCTAGCAGTATATTCAATTGTAAATACTTTGAGTAGTATACCGGGGATAAAATCAGTACAGATTTATTCAGATAATGAAGCAGGAATTAGTAGAAAAGGAAATTTAACTTTTAACAAACCTATTATTAAAGATGAGAGCGAAGATCTTGTAATATTACCAACAACAGATGGGCAGAAAACTAGCTCTAATAGCTATTATAGCTATAGTTATAAGCATATTAATAGCTAAATATAGACATTTTGAGGTGACAAACATAGACCGTACAATTACTATAAGTGGTACGGTCTATTCTTTAAAAGAAGGAGAAAATAGTAATAGAATATTATTAAAGAATGTATACTTTGATGGCAAGAAAATTGGAAGATCATTGATCTATACTAAGAAAACTGTAAAGGTACCTATATTTTCAAATGTAATATTAAGGGCTAAAGAAATTAACTTTAATAGAGCAAGAAATGATGGGAATTTTGATGAGCATAAGTATTATAGATCATTAAATATTAATCATAAATTTATAGCCGAAGAGATTATCAGTTATAGATTGAATTTTATAGAGTCAGTATTAAATAAATGCCATGATTATATCTATAATGTGATTGAAAATGTTAATAGCAGTGTAGCTAAATCTATTTATAAAAGTTTAATACTAAATAGTGATGATGGGACAAGAGAAGTAAAAGAGATATTTTCTACATATGGGATATCACATATTTTAGCAATATCGGGACTACATATAAGCATAATATCATCAATCATTTTAGCTATATTACAGAAGTTACAAATTAAATATGGATATGCATTAATATTTGCAGTGATTATAATAGGGTTTTATGTTTTAGTAATTGGAGAGCCAATATCATCAAGACGTGCAATAATAATGTTTGCCATGCAGGCTTTAGCATTTTTATGTAGGCGGACATATGATGGATTGACAGCTCTATCAATATCAACTTTAATTGAGTTAGTAACAAATATATATATTGTAGAAAATATAGGATTTATATTAAGCTATAGTCTGACATTAATAATTATATTAACTAGTAGATTAAAGTGTAAAATGATAATAAAGGCAATAATTACTAATATATTAACTTTGCCTGTATTGGTATTTTGTTTTCACAAATTTCCATTGCTATTAATATTATATAACATAATATTTATACCAATTTTTAGTATGGTATTATTTGTTACATTATTATCATTATTTATAAGTATTTTCATACCTAATTTAGCACTATTAATATTGAATTCATTAGGATATATTATACAAGCAATAGTTTATGTTTCAGGATATATGGTTGATAGTGTAATATATATTTATGTTGGGAAACAAAATATTATTGTTATCAGTGCTATATATTTTGGTGTATTTTTAATATATAGGTATATAGATAAAATTGCTATAAAACTGCTGCTATCTATACTGCTATTTTTAATACTTGTAGTAAAGATAGAAGATAGTTTTATACTTACTGCAATAGATGTTGGACAAGGTGATTGTAATATTATAAAAGCAGAAAGTAAGTATATAATGATTGATTGTGGAAGTACAGATATTAAAGATGTTGCCATTAATAGAGTTATTCCATATATGGATTACCACGGTATAAGGGAGATAGACTATCTTTTTTTGAGCCATATGCATTATGATCATTATAGTGGAATCATGAGTATGATTGAAAAAGGGAGAGTTAAAAATATTATATTGACTCATTATGGGATACCAACTGAACCATATTTAAGACTTATAAATTTTGCAAAGAAAAATAATATTGGTATTATATATTTATATAAGGGTAATAGTACTAAAGTTGGTAAAATAAAAATAAATTGTCTACATCCATATAGAGAGTATGTAGGGAATAATCCTAATTCATATTCTATGGTTTTGAGTATTATGATTAATAATAAAAGGATACTATTTACTGGAGATATGGAGCGAGCAGAGGAAAAACTGATTTTAAATTCAATTGATAGTTATGATATAATTAAAATTGGCCATCATGGATCAGACACATCATCTAGTAATGAGTTTATAAGAAAAGTAAAACCTAAGTTTGCATCTATATCTTGTGGAATTAATAATAGATATAATCATCCTAGTAAGAGTGTTGTAGATAGATTAAGAAGTATAAAAACAAGGGTAGATATAACAAGTATAGTTGGACAAATAAGGTATATAATTGGTAAAAATATAAAGGTTGATACCTATGCAAGAGTTAAATAAGAGTATAAATGATAAGAAAATCGGTGGAATCTATTTATTTCATGGAGATGAAGATTTTCTAAAAAATAATTATAAGAATAAGATCATTGCTGCGCTTGATTTAGAAAACAATGATATTAATTTAAATTATTATAAAGATAAATATAATATTGGTGAAGCACTTATGCTTGCTAATACAATGCCTTTTGGAAATGATAAGCGCTTAATAATATTTGAAAATACTAGTATTATTGCTGATGATAGAATAAATGAATTTTCAAATTTACCTAGTACGACTGTTATATTAATTATTGAAAATATTATAGATAAGAGAACAAAAGGATTTAAATTTTTGAAAGAAATCGCAAAAATCTATGAGTTTAAAAAAGGCGATGAGAGAATGAAAATAGGTGCTATTAATCTTGTTCTCAAAAAGTACAATAGGAAAATGCATCCTAGAGTGATGAATTATATAATAGCTAATAGTGAAAATGACATGTATAGTATCATTAATAATATGGAAAAGCTAGTATCAGCTACAGATGACTATGAAATTAGCGAGGAAATTGCAAAGAAGATCGTATTACCGCTGATAAATAATAGAATTTTTGAGCTTGTGCGTGCCATTGTGGTAAAAGATGGGGAAAAAACTATTAGCTTATATAAGGATTTAGTGTATTTAAGGGAAGCTCCATTTAAGATAATGAGTTTAATATTTAGAGAATATAAAATTTTAGCACAGATAATGGATAGCAATATGTCGTACAAAGAATTGGCTAAAAAAATAGGATTGCATGAATTTGCGGCTAAAAATTATATTGAAGTAGCTAAAAAGGTAAATAAAAAATCAATAATAAAGGGATTAAATTACTGTGTGGATCTTGAAACTGATATAAAAAGTGGTAAAATTCCAGATAGGCTTGGCCTTGAAAGGCTGATAGTAGATCTTATAAGAGAATAAAGTTGAAATTGTTTAGTAGGTAAAGGAGAATATTAGAATATAAAAATAGAGGAGGTTACGCCTCCTCTAAATTATTATAATGTATTAGTTTTTAATTAAGATAATTTGTTAACGCTTCTAGTTAATCTTGATACTTTTCTAGCTGCATTATTTTTATGATAAACGCCCTTTGTACAAGCCATATCAATAGCCTTAGTTGCATCTCTTAGAAGTTCTTGTGCTTTAGCTTTATCACCTTGTTCAACAGCAACAATAACCTTCTTTATAGCTGTTTTAACACTAGATCTAATAGATTTATTTCTTAAAGCCTTTTTTTGATTAACTAAAATTCTTTTCTTAGCAGACTTAATATTAGCCATAGTACCCTCCAATTTTATTTGTCTACATTAAAATCGGACACGGACGCTCTAATGTAAACATCTCATATATGATAAATGAAAAATGGGTTATTGTCAATAGATTATGATAAATACTTGAAAAATTAGTCTGGTTTAAAAATGATAATGTCTTAATATAATCAAAATGATTATGTCCCATTTGGTATAATTATCTTCTTATAAGGAGGTAGTTGATTTGAGAAAGGTTATATTAAGAATGAATGAACATATGAAG
>JAEZWQ010000038.1 GCA_023420085.1 Bacillota bacterium | reverse complement strand
AATACAAGCAGAGGATCTATGTTAAGCAAGGATTAAGTAGATGAATAAAGGGTCAAGAAAAGCCCAATAATGGTTGGGCTCTCTTGACATGCATCAAAATTCATGCTAGTAAATAAATACGGGGGGGGATAATAGCAACAAATGCGATTAAGACCCGTATAAAAAAATAATTTATACAATCAAAGATGCAAACTAGGAATTTTATCATCAATCTGAGAGGTTTACACAAAAAAATTTACACTACCAATAAAAATATAGACTGTATAATATTATACAGTCTATATTTTTATATATTTACCAATTATAATACCTAATAATACAAAAATTATACCTAAAATGATACTTGAAACAATATATAATCCTCCTATAAGATAGTTACCATTTTTTAACAGCGTTAGGGACTCTAAGCTAAATGTTGAAAAAGTTGTAAAACCTCCACAAAAACCTGTTTTTAGTAAAAGGTTAAGATTGTTTGATAGAGAGTTATTTCCAAGTGTGAAAAAGATACCTATAAGTAGACAACCTATGATGTTAACTACAAATGTTGAAAATGGAAATTTTGAGTTAATAGTTATTAAACTAATTAGGTAGCGAAAAAGGGAACCTATAGCTCCACCAATAGCAACATATATCATTTATGCTTACCTCCAAAATTATGCTGTAAAAGTTTATCTATTATTGAATTATTAAATTGTGACGCTGGGATATAACCTGTTTTGTCTTTATATTCATCCTTAAACATATTATTTAGATTAAATGGAAGATGTATGAATCTATCTGTTTTTTTTATGTAAGCAGTATTTTTTGTAGCCTTAATTTTATTAGGTGCACATACAAATTGACCGACCGATTTATGAATAGCCATATCTTCTTTTGGTAGAAAATAGTAGTTTTGGTAGTCGTCAAAAAAAAGTTTTTTTGTATCTGAAATTATAGGTAATTGTATGATTACATTATTTGATGAATATATTACCTTGCATGAATCAAATGAGCAAATATGGTTTGTTGGGAAACTATATTTGCTTTTTAGGGTAATTTCATATATGTCACCACTATCATTGCTTTTTATTAATTCCCAATCAAAAGTGGCATAGTATAAATGCATATTTGTAACATGGGCCATACCCTCAAGATCATTTATATTATGTAGTGTTAGTATATATTCCTTTTCAGAAGTAGGATTATTTGTATAATCTTTATATATGTCTATCAGGTCCCCGCCAGTATATTTATCTTCTCTAAATAACCCCAAAAACTGTTCTATACTTTTCTGATTGTATTTTTTCAAATTAAATAGATGTGATTTTGATTTGAAGACTCTATACATATCTGTGTGGCTAATATTTTGAAAAGATATATCAATTCCATAATAATCAGCTCTCCATTTTATATATGGTATATCAAATGTGGTTCCATTGAAAGTGATGACATTATCAAAATAAGATAGAATATTTTTAAAAGAAGTTAAGATCTGGACTTCATCTGCTAGATTTTCTGCAAATAAAAATTTATATCTTAATATATTGTTGTTCAGATAGAACATACCTATCATATATATGTGAGAATTTGAATTTATAAATCCTGTTGTTTCTATATCAAAATATAGAGTATTTTTTTTAATATATGGATATTTGTTAATGGTTTCTTTTGTAAATTCTTTCATTTTTATCAATTTTCTTTTACTATGTTTTGGTTTTGATTGTCTTATTTTAATTTTTCCTGATATGTTTATAACGCATATTCTTATAAAATTCAAGTTAAACTTACCCACTTTTTCTCATTTAAACATTCCCGTTTTGTAGTGATAGTTTATCTCCATTCTTTATTATGGTCTACTTATATTAAATAAATATGAATAATGCAATATTTTATCTAATATGCTTTCGTTATCGTTTCATCTCATACTAGTTATCCATCAAACTCCCGACACCTCGTATGCTTTCATTATATTTGACTATAATTTATATTGACATTTATAATTAGTTAGTTTACAATAATCAAGATATATAAAAGGGAGGTTATTATGGGCAATCATTTATTGAGTACGGATGATCTGAATTGTAAAAAAATTAAAGAACTTTTAAATATTTCTAATGATATTTTAAAGAGTCCCCAAAAGTTTTCAAAATTATGTGATGGAAAACTTTTGGGGACTCTTTTTTTTGAACCATCTACAAGGACTAGATTAAGCTTTGAAGCAGCTATGTGTAGGCTTGGAGGAAGTGTTATAGGATTTTCAGATGCAAATGCTTCATCTACAACAAAGGGTGAAACATTAGCTGATACAATTAGAACTGTTAGCTCATATGTAGACATAATAGCGATGAGACATCCTAAGGAAGGTGCAGCAAAATTAGCAGGTGAATACTCTGATGTTCCGATAATTAACGCAGGTGATGGGGGACATCAACACCCAACACAAACATTGACAGACTTACTTACAATCAATCAAACAAGAGGAAGCTTAGAAAATATGGTTGTAGGGCTTTGTGGCGATCTAAAATTTGGTAGAACAGTTCATTCACTGGTACATATGCTTAGTGAATTCAGTGGGAATAAGTTTTACTTTATATCACCAGAAGAACTAAAAGTGCCTAAGTATATTAAACATATGTTAGATAATAAAGGGATTGAATATATAGAAGTTGAAAGACTTGAAGATGTTATTGATAAACTGGATATACTTTATATGACCAGGGTTCAAAAAGAGAGATTTTTCAATGAGGCAGATTATATAAGATTAAAGGATAGTTATATTCTTGATAATAAAAAACTTGAAAATGCTAAAGAGGACATGATAATTCTTCATCCACTACCAAGAGTGAATGAAATTTCTACAGAAGTAGATAATGATAAAAGAGCTGTATATTTTCAACAGGTTCATTATGGAATGATAGTAAGAATGGCGCTTATATTAAAGCTATTGGAGGTGATTTAGTTGTTAAGCATTAATAGCATAAAAAAGGGAATAGTTATTGACCATATAAAGGCGGGATTAGGTATAAAAATATATGAGCTGCTAGAATTAAAAAAAGCTGATTATGTTGTTGCGTTAATTATGAATGTTGACTCTACAAAAATGGGTAAAAAAGACCTTATAAAAATTGAAAATAATATAGAGATCGATTTGAATATATTAAGTCTATTAGATAAAAACATAACGATAAATATAATTGAAGATGAAAAAATAAAGGAAAAGAAAAGACTTGTTTTACCTAAAAAAATTAATTCGATAATAAAATGTAGTAATCCAAGATGTATAACGAATAGCGAGAGAAATATGAGCCAGAGTCTTACTTTAATAAATGAAGACAGTGCTGAATATAAATGCGATTATTGTGAACACATATATAAGTTAGGATAATATGAAAATTTTAATAAAAAACGGAAGATTAGTAGATGCTTTTAGGGATGAAATTGCAGATATACTAATTGAGAATGATAAAATAATAAAAATAGGCAAGCTAGATAATGAGGATGCAAAAGTTAAGATAGATGCAAAAAATAATATTATAATGCCAGGATTTATTGATACACATGCTCATTTTAGAGATCCTGGTTTTACTTACAAAGAGGACTTAGAGACTGGATCTTGGGCAGCAATAAATGGGGGATATACATTTGTAAATTTAATGGCAAATACTAAGCCAATTTGCGACAATATTGAAACCTTAAATTATATTAATGAAAAAGCTAAAGAAATAGATATATGTGGTATAAATCAGACATTTAGCCTTACAAAGGGATTATTAGGGCAAGAATTTATTGATTTTACTAAACTTAACGATCAGGTAAAAATACTTAGTGATGATGGAAAAGATCTATTGAGCAACCATATGATGTATGAAGCATGCAAAATATGTGCAAAATTAGATAAGACAATAATGGTACATGCAGAAGATTCAGAGATTAGTCCATATGATTATAGGGTGGCAGAAGATTTGATTACTATTAGAGATGTATACCTTAGTGGGCAAACAGGATGCCATATTCATATGTCACATGTTAGTACAAAGGATTCGATAGATGCAATAAGATATGGCAAGTCTAAGGGATATAATGTAACAGCAGAAGTAACACCCCATCACATATCATTGTATGATATGGAATATAGGGTTAACCCGCCTATTAGAAACAAACAAGATGTTGAAGCAATGATAGAAGCCATAAAAGATGATACGATTGATTGCATAGGAACAGATCATGCACCACATAGTGATGAAGATAAATCTAAGGGAAGCCCGGGATTGGTTGGTTTGGAAACAGCATTCTCTATATGTAATACATATCTTGTAAAAGAAGGACATATTGATTATAAAAAATTAAGTAAAATAATGAGCTATGGAGGGGCGAGTATTTTAAGACTAGAGAAAAGAGGAATATTAAAAGAGGGATATTATGCAGATATTGTTATTGTTGATAAGGATGCAGAGGTTAAGGTAGATTCCAATAAATTTAAGTCTAAATCAAGGAACACCCCATTTGATGGTAAGTTATTATTTGGAAAAGTTTTATTGACAATGAGAAATGGTAGGATATTAAAAGATGATAATAGATAGGCTTTATGATGAAGTTAAAAACAAGGGCATAGTATGTGTAGGACTAGATACACATATGGATTATATACCTAAATATATAAAGGAGAATAATTCTGTCGAAGATGCTATATTTGAATTTAATAGATTAATAATAGATGCAACTAATGATTGTACAGCAATATATAAACTACAGATAGCATATTATGAAGCTAATGGAATAGATGGACTAAGAGCATATTCACGTACGCTTAAATATCTTAATGAAAAGAATATTTTAAGCATTGCGGACATAAAGAGAGGGGATATTGCTGCTACTGCAAAAGAATATGCAAAAGCCCATTTTAGTGGGGATTTTGAAGCTGATTTTATAACATTGAGTCCTTATATGGGCTTTGATAGTATAACACCTTATTTAGACTATGTTAAAAATAATGAAAAGGGATTGTTTGTTCTTCTAAGAACTTCTAATGAGGGAGCTAAAGACATTGAATATTTAGTGTCAGGGGATAAACCGGTATATTATCACCTTGGGGATAGATTAGTTGACATAGCTAATGACTTTATTGGTGAGTGTGGGTATTCAAGTGTAGGTATGGTAGTTGGTGGAACGCATAGCGAGGAAGCAAGGGATATAAGAAATAGATATCCAAACTCATATTTTTTAATACCTGGATATGGTGCGCAAGGAGGGAAGCCAGAAGACATAAGAACTTATCTAGGAAACTTTGATGGTGGAGTTGTGAACTCATCAAGAGGAATAATAACTGCATATAAGAAATATGAAGATGGGGAAAGAAAGTTTCAAGAGTATACTAGAAAAGCAGTATTGGATATGAAAGTTGATATTTATGGAAAATAAAGGGTATGTAAGAGTAAAGGTAGTTGAAAATAGTTGTGTTGCAAAAGATGTTTATAAAATACGGCTTGAAGGCAAATTTAAGGGAGAACCAGGACAATTTTATATGCTTAGGGCATGGAACGAATATCCATATCTATCAAGGCCGATAAGTATATATGATATAACTGATGAATATATTGAATTTCTTTATCTTGTAGTTGGTAAAGGGACAGGAATTTTATCTAATTGCAGGAATGGTGATCACATAAGTATTTTAGGACCTCTAGGAAATGGATTTAATACAAAAAACGAATATGAAAAAGTTGCCTTAATTTCAGGAGGAATTGGAATAGCACCGTTGCTATACCTTGCAAAAAATTTAAAGGCAAAAAAAATAGATTTATTGGCAGGATTTAAAAACGAGGTATATTGCATAGAGGAGTTTAAAGAATATGCGAGTGTAAGCATAGCTACTGAAGATGGGAGTGTAGGAGAAAAAGGGTTTGTAACTGAGCTAATTGAAAAAAATGCTTATGATGCTGCGTTTGTATGTGGTCCAACGCCTATGATGAAGGCAGTTATAATTAAAGAACCATCATATAATACCTATGTATCACTTGAAGCGCATATGGGATGTGGAATCGGAGCTTGTCTTGGATGCCAGATTGAAGTAAAAGATAAGGGGATTTTACGAATATGCAAAGATGGACCAGTATTTGATGCAAAGGAGGTACGTCTTGATGCTTAAAACAAATATTTGTGGAGTACAATTTAATAATCCTGTTATTGCTGCCTCAGGAACTTTTGGATTTGGAAGAGAATTTGAGCCATATATTGATCTTAACCGTATTGGTGGAATATCGACAAAAGGTCTTACGATTTATAAAAAAGATGGAAATCAAGGTAGGAGAATACATGAAACAGCTTCCGGAATAATGAATAGTATAGGATTACAAAATCCATCTGTAAGGGCTTATATTGAAAACGAACATAAAAATTTGAAAAAATATAGCCTAAAAATAATAGCAAATATTGGTGGGGCAACAATTGAGGACTATCAAGAGGCAGTTAAATTAATAAGTACAGTAGACATAGATATGATCGAACTTAATATTTCATGTCCTAATGTTAAGCATGGAGGGATGGCTTTAGGGATAAAGACTGATGTTGCAAAGGATGCAGTTAAAAGTATAAGGCCATACACAAAGTTACCATTAATTGTAAAACTTTCTCCAAATGCTGAGAATATTAAAGAAATGGCTTATGCGTGCAGAGAGGCAGGCGCAGATGCACTTTCATTGGTAAATACTTTTAATGCATTAGCTATAGATATATATAGGAGACAGGCTATTTTTAATAATATAACAGCAGGCCTATCTGGACCAGCAATAAAACCTATAGCGCTTAGAATGGTTCGTGATGTATATAGTGTGGTTGATTGCCCAGTTATTGGCATGGGTGGAATAACAACATGGGAAGATGCCATAGAATTTATAATGGCTGGGTCAAGTGCGATACAAGTTGGTGCAGCGAACTTTATAAATCCATGTGTCATGATTGATATTATTGATGGAATAGAAGATTTTATGAAAAAAGAAGGAATTAATAGTTTAGAAGAAATAAGGGGAATAATATGATGGAAAAAATTGATGTTATCGAATTATTAAAAGAGAGTGAAGCGCTTTTATCAGGGCATTTTCTACTTTCGTCAGGAAAACATAGCGATGGATACTGTCAGTGTGCAAAACTTTTAATGTATCCAGATAGGGCAGAAAAAGTTTGTAAGGTAATAAAAGAAAAATTAAATGGAATTAAGGTGGATATGGTTGTAGGTCCTGCAATGGGTGGTATAATAATAGCATACGAATTAGGACGAGTACTTGGTTGCCCAGCTATATTTACAGAGAGAGAAAATAATGAGATGACTCTTAGAAGAGGGTTTAAGGTAGAAGAAGGAATGAATGTACTTGTAGTAGAAGATGTTGTAACTACAGGGAAATCTTCGCTTGAGACTATAAAAGTGTTAAAAGAGTGCGGAGCAAATGTTATTGGTATAGCTTGTCTAGCTGATAGAACTCAGGGGAAAGATATAGGTTATCCAATATTTGGTGCCGTTAGTCTTCAAATAAATACCTATGATAAGGATGATTGCCCACTTTGTAAGGCAGGAAAGCTGGAATTAGTAAAACCTGGTAGCCGTAAAAAATTTGACTAGTAGGAGGACTATATGAACAAAGAAGAAGTAAAAAAGTATGCTCAGTTATTGATTGAGAGAGCTATAAATATCAAAAAAGGTGAAAAGCTAAAAATATCAGCTCCACATGAGGCATTGGACATGGTTAGAGAAATGGTTAATCATGCGTATATATGTGGTGCCGTTGATGTTAAGTGTATATTTCTAGATTCGGAATTGGCTGATGCCAGATTTCTATATGGAAATGAAGAGGCCTTGACTTTTATTGGAGATTATGATGCAAGATATGAAGAAGAACTTGTAGATAATCAGTATCATAGAATATCTTTAGTAGCATTTTCAGAGCCGAATAAAAATGTATCAACAGAAAAGGTTTCTAATTTTATAAAAATAAAAAACAAGGCCTATAAGTCTATTCATGAAAAAATAATGAGAGATGAAGTAAAATGGGTAGTTGCTCCATATGTTACTAAAGATTGGGCGACTAAAATGTATCCTGATAATAATATTGAGGAAGCTAAAGAAATGCTTTTTAATGACTTCATGAAAATAATGCGCATAGATAATGAAAATGTGCTAGAGGCATGGAAAAAGCATGATGACCAACTAAAATACAGACTTAAAAAATTAAATGAGTATAAATTTGATAAGATATGCTTTAGTGATGGAGAAACTGAGCTAGAAATAGGTCTTGCATTAGATGCTCGTTGGGCTGGTGGTAATAGTACATATAAGGATGGAAATGAATTTATACCAAATGTACCAACAGAGGAAGTGTTCACTATGCCACATAAGATGAGAGTAAATGGTCATGCAAAAATAAGAAAGCCATTTGTGCTTTATGATAAGGTAGTTACAGGACTTGAGTTAGATTTTAAAGATGGAGAAATAATTTCGTTTAAGTCAGATTGTCATGAGGATTTAATAAAAAAATTCCTTGAAACAGATGAAGGATCAAAGAGGTTGGGAGAAGTTGCCTTGGTAGATAAAACCTCTCCTATTAATCAATTTGATAAACCTTTTTTTGAAACGTTGATTGATGAGAATGCGGCTTGTCATATAGCCATTGGTGCAGCATATGATGAAAATACAACATCAAAATTACCAAAGGAAGAAATTGGCTGGAATGAATCAATGGTTCATGAGGATATTATGATTGGGTCTGATAATATGAAAGTTATTGGTATTACAGCAGATGGTAACAAAGTTTCAATAATGGAAAATGGAAGTTTTGTAGATGAGTTTACTATATAATATTAATCTTGATAAATCAGTTAATATGTACATTGCTGGGGACAAATGTCCCTATCTTTGTTTTAAAAATTGGAAAAATGATAGAGTTTTAGCAACATTTTCTACTAGACTAGGTGGAATTAGTAGTGATTATTATTCGAGTATGAATTTAGGATTTAAAAATGGCGATAATATTGATAATGTAATAAAGAATTTAGATATTATTTCTAATGAAATGAATATCGACTCGAAAAAGATTATACTTGCTAATCAAACTCATACAAACAATGTTAGATACATTGATAAAAAAGCTCTTATAGGTTTTGATATATCTAAATCAAACTTGACGGATATAGATGGACTTATAACAGACGATGAAAATATAGTTTTATCGGCTACATTTGCAGATTGCGTACCTGTATATGTTTTTGACAAGAAAAATAATGTTATATCATTACTTCATGCAGGATGGAGGGGAAGTCAGAGTAATATCGTAAAAAATTGCTTAGATATGATAACAGATGATAGATCTAAAGTTGAGATATGTATTGGGCCGTCAATATCACAAAAAAATTATGAAGTTAGTGAAGATGTTGCAAAAATGTTTATGGATTTATATGAAAGAGATGATATAAACAAAATAATTTATAGAAATGAAAAGGGTGGCTATATGCTAGATCTCTGGAGTGTAAATAAACTAAATTCTATGTATGCAGGTATCGATGAAAGAAATATAATAGTGTCTAACTTGTGTACTTTTGATAGACCTGATTTATTCTTTTCTCATAGATTTAGTAATGGTAAAAGAGGAAATATGATGGCTTTTATGAAGTTGAAATAAGGCTACCGCAATCCCACTGGCTTTAGACGGTGGGTTAAGGTAGCCAAAAGCTGAGAATTATTGTATGCTAATGATATGGAAACATGAAAATCTAAAAACAGACACAAATATTTATTACAATACCACATTATTTTCGTCTGCAAATATAGGAAGAAATTACTGATTTCGCAACAGGTATCAGATGATATAAAGCAGTTTTCATATGAGATATGTCAAAAGCACAAAGTTATTATCAAATACATGGAAACTGACAAAGACCATATTCACTACATGATAGAAACTGAACCTACAATGTCGGTGAGTAAAATTGTAAACCTAATGAAAAGTTATACGACTTACCATATATGGAGACGCTATCCGAATTATTTGCGGAAGCATTTCTGGAAAGAACATACATTTTGGACAGATGGTTATTTTGCTTGTAGTGTAGGAAATGTATCAGAAGAAATGCTAAAAAAGTATATCGAAAATCAAGGCTAAGAAAGAAGGTGACAGCGAATGTTAAAAGCATATAAATACAGAATATATCCCAATAATGAGCAAAAAGTACAGATAGAAAAAACATTTGGCTGTTGCCGTTTTGTGTATAATCAGACACTTGCATATCGGAAAGAAAGATACGAAAAAGAGAAAAAATCTGTCAGCAAAACAGATTGTAATAATTACTGCAACAGGGAATTAAAGAAAGAATATGAATGGCTGAAAGAAGTGGATAAGTTTGCTTTAACAAATGCGATTTATAACATGGACAGTTCATATCAGAAATTTTTTAGGGATCATGCAGGTTATCCAAAGTTTAAGAGTAAACATGATAATCATAAATCATATACAACAAATTTTACGAATGGTAATATAAAAGTAGATTTCGATGGAAACAAAGTAAAATTGCCTAAATTAAAAGGCGTAAAAGCAAAACTGCATAGAAAATTTAGCGGGCAGATAAAATCAGCAACGATATCACAAGTGCCGAGTGGGAAATATTATGTATCGGTTTTAGTGGAAACAGAACATGTGGAACTGCCACATACAACCCAAAATACAGGAATCGATTTAGGTATTAAGGATTTATGTATTACTTCTGGTGGAAAGAAATACGAAAATCCCAAAATTATCAGAAAATACGAGAAGAAACTGGAAAAACTGCAAAGGCAGTTAGCCCATAAAGAGAAAAGAAGTCAAAATTACTACAAAACAAAGAAAAAGATAGCATTATGCCATGAGAAAATAACAAATACCAGAAAAGATTATCTCCACAAGGTATCCCATGAGATTCTTAGCGAAAACCAAGTGATAGTCTCGGAGAATTTGCAGATAAAGAATATGGTAAAAAATCATCATCTGGCAAAGTCAATAAGTGATGTATCATGGTATGAGCTGACAAGGCAGTTGGAATACAAGGCAAAATGGAATGGAAGGGAATATGTCAAAATAGATACCTTCTATGCTAGTAGTCAGTTGTGTTCAGTCTGTGGATACCAAAATACAGAGACGAAAAATCTGACAGTAAGGGAATGGATATGTCCCGTCTGTGGAACAAATCATGACAGGGATATCAATGCGGCGAAGAATATACTGAAAGAAGGATTAAGACAAATAACATAAAAAATAACAATATAGGGCAGGGACTGCCCGAATTAACGCCTGTGGAGATAGTAGGTTACGAGGTCTGGGAAGCAGGAAGCCCATTGGCTTTAGACAATGGGTAGTTCACTTGACTATATAAAGCATGTTAGGGATATCTAATATTTATCTCAAATTCTTAAAAAAATATCTAAAAGTGATATAATGTGTTAAAAGGA
Organism: Bacillota bacterium; assembly: GCA_023420085.1. Classification (GTDB taxonomy): domain Bacteria; phylum Bacillota; class Clostridia; order Lachnospirales; family Lachnospiraceae; genus JAEZWQ01. The sequence goes on along the minus strand of JAEZWQ010000038.1, from coordinate 49,887 downwards.
GATTAGAGATGAAATTAAAAGATTCAAAAACAAAGGTTAATTTAATGACTGCATTCATGGGTGAATGCCAAGCAAGGATGAGGTATACATATTATGCATCGATTGCTAAGAAAGATGGATATGTACAAATTCAAAACATCTTTAATGAAACAGCAGATAATGAAAAAGAGCATGCAAAGAGATTATACAAATTCTTAGAAGCTGAAGTTACAGGTGAAGAAATAGAGGTTACAGGTACTTGGCCTGTAAAACTAGGTACAACAGAGGAAAATCTTTTATCTGCAGCTAATGGAGAACATGAAGAATTTGTTGAGATGTATCCAGAATTTGCTAAGATAGCAAAAGAAGAAGGCTTTGATGAAATTGCAAGGGTATTTACTGAAATATCAGAAGTAGAAGACAGACATGAAAGACGCTTTAGAAAATTATTAGCAAATATAGAAGATGGAAAAGTCTTTGAAAGAGATGAAGAAGTTGAGTGGAAATGTAACAACTGCGGATATGTACATAGAGGCAAAAAAGCGCCTAAGAAGTGCCCAGCTTGTGATCATCCACAGGCACATTTTGAACTTTTTGTAGAAACATATTAATAAAGGATATATATAATAATAACCCTAATTAGAATTTCTAATTAGGGTTATTATTATAGGTTTTTAATTGTATTAACAATATTATCTAGCCAATTTTGTTCTACTTTTTCAATTTCTCCATAATCTACTAATTTTGCAAATTCTGGATCTATTGGAATCTTACTTACAGCATGAATTCCTCTTCTTAGAGCGATAGTATCGATATTACTTTCACCAAAGATTTTATAATCTTTACCATTATCTGGACAATGAAAATAAGAAAGATTTTCAACTATTCCAAGCACAGGAATGTTCATCATTCTTGCCATATTATATGCTTTATCAACAATCATAGATACTAATTCTTGAGGTGAAGTTACAATCACGATACCATCAATAGGTATAGATTGAAATACAGTTAATGGTACATCACCAGTTCCAGGTGGCATATCAATAAACATATAGTCAACATCCTCATATATAACATCTGTCCAAAATTGAGATACAGTTCCCGCTATTATTGGTCCACGCCATAATACCGGATCAGTTTCATTTTCAAGGATAAGATTTACAGACATTATATCTATTCCAAGAAAAGATTTTGGAGGTATTACTCCATCATCTGTACCATAGGCTCCTTCATGGATACCAAATGCTTTAGGAATTGAAGGGCCTGTTATATCTGCATCAAGTATTGCAACATTGTTCCCAGCTTTTCTCATAGCTACAGCAAGCAAAGAAGTAACAAGTGATTTACCAACGCCACCCTTACCACTAACTACAGCAATAACTTTGCGAATATTACTTTTTTTATTGGGCTCTAACAAAAGACTTTTTGGTTCATTTGCTGACCCACAACTTGAAGCGGATGGACATCCACTACAACTAGAACCACAACCTGACATAGTTCCTCCTAATTAATTTTTTCAGCCATTTTTTTAGCTAACTTGCGAAGATTATTATCATCAACTTCTTTAGGTAGCCCATTTATATCTATTTTCATATCTATAACATCAAATGTAGAGTTATTAGCGAAGTCTTCAAGCTCTTTATTTACTTTACTTCCCCAACCATAAGTTGAAAAATAACCCAAAACGTGATTCTTAATATCATAATGCTCAAGAATACTTACAAAATTTTTAACAACAGGTAATAGGTGCATATTATATGTACAACTTCCTATTATTAAACCGTTATATTTCCACATTTGGTTGATGATATATGATGGGTGAGTCTTAGAAGCGTCGAATACTTTAACAGTTTTTATTCCTTCTTCTACAAGATATCTAGCAAGTTTATCTGCTATACCCTCTGTCATTCCATACATACTTCCATATACTAGAACAACTCCTGGTTCAACATTATAGTGAGCCCAGTTTTTATATTCATCTATAACCTTGTTTATATTTGTACGCCATATAACTCCATGTACAGGGCATAGCATTGAAATATCAAGGCTTTCAAGTTTTGCAAGTGCACGTTGAGCTTGTAAAGCCTGTTTACCAATAATATTTGAAAAGTATCTTCTCATGTCAGACTTCATTCTTCCAAAGTCCATTTCATCGTCAAATATACTTCCATCAAGTGTACCAAAAGAACCGAATATATCTTGAGAGAATAGTACCTTATCAGTTTTTTCATAGCTGACCATTGACTCAGGCCAATGACACATCGGTGTCATATAAAATTGTAGAGTACGTCTACCTAGACAAAGTTCATCACCTTCTTTTACTTCTAGGAAGTTAATATCATCTAAACCGTAAAGAACACTAAGAAGTCTTCTTGCTTGTTTATTACCAACTATTGTTAAATTTGGATATCTTTCAATTAGACTAGTTATTGCGCCAGCATGGTCTGGTTCAACATGGTGGACGATTAAATAGTCCAATTCTCTATCGCCGATTATATCAAGATAGTTGGATTTAAAACCCTCGATTTTTGTTATTTTTACAGTATCAAGTAATGCAACTTTTTCATCTTTTATTAAATAGGCATTATAAGCCACACCGTAATCTAATGGCCATAGGTTTTCGAATCTAGGTGTTTCTCTATCATTAACGCCTAAATAATATAAATCATCTAAAATTTCAATTGTAATATTATTCATAATACCTCTTTCTATATGCCTTAATTTAAGTATACAAGATGTTAATAAATTGTCTACTATTTAATGGGATTACACTTAAATTTATACAATTAATAGTTATTTAATAAAGTGTTAAGAATATTAACTAAAAAAAATGTACTTAGCAGAATAAAAAGTATATGAACTATATAGTAAAACGAGTTAATAAATAATAAAATAATCAATTAAAAAAGTGAAATAATTTTATCAGGGGGGGGTAGTTTAAAGTGAAAAAGTGTTGATATAAAACGATTATATCTTGCTCACATTAACGTTATAAAGTATACAATTTTTGTATAAATTTTAGTAAAAAAGAGGATTGTATGATTAAAAATACAAAAAATGTGTACGAAAAGTAAAAAAAATATAACACAGAATGTTAAAAATTTGTTACAATATTTTAGTTAATAAAGAGATATTATAGTATGAAGGAAGGAGACATGTATGAAGAAACCTATGTTTCTCAAAGAGGGTGCAGGAAAATATAAAAGGGTATTTATTGCACTAGCTCTTAGCGCAACAATGGTATTTACATCAGCTGCATTACCTACACTTGCTGATGATCCGGCTGCTGTTTCTGATTCTGGGGGGGTTCTACCTATGTAGGAGGTGGATATACTGCTAACAAAGATGCAGTATTTAACATCAACTCTATCAGATTTAAAAACAATGTAACTACTGAATCTAATGAACTTCAAATTGACATACTAGTTAATTGGGAAGGATCAGGATTAAAGCAAGGAGATTGGTATGAAATGCCAATGCCAGAAGAATTTGATGCTGTTAATAAATTAGTAGTTAGAAATTTTGGTGTAGATGAAATTAAAGATTTTGGTAAACTTACACTAGATTATAACCAAAAGAAAATTCGTATAGACATTTTAAAAGATATGAATGAAAAGAAAAAGTATTTTGGTCATCTAGATATAGGAACATTTGCTAATAGAGCATTCTTTAAAGATTATGTTACATCAAATCATATTGTAACATTTAAGACTGCATCAGGAAAAACATTTGAAAATCCTATTACAGTATCATATGATTTATTATTACAAGATAGGAATAGAGAAGATGCAGAACTTGCTTATCCTGAAGCAAAAAAATTAGATTTTGCTAATAGAGAAATCACATGGTCTGCAGTTGTAAACAAGGCTAAAAATCAAATGGAAGATCCTTATGTATATCTTTCTCCATATGAAATTACAGAGATGACGGCATCAAGTGATAATGGAGAAACTGTAACTTCAAATGGTATGAAGTTTGCCGAAGGAACTCAAGCTAACTATACATTAGATTGGGATAGCGTTGAAGTATATAAGGCAACTAAGGTAGATGATAGTATGCATTATGAACTAGGTGAAAAGCTTACTGATGGTGTGGACTATGTTCTTAGTGGTTCTTCATTTGATCCAACATTAAAAGATGATGCTGAATTCCAAGCTGAGTATAAGAGGTTAAATGACGAATGGGAAGCAGCAGATGGTAATAGACCAAGACAAGATGAAATTGATAAGCAAATCGATCAACTACTAAAACAAAAGAGTAAGATAGCTGTTGTTCGTTTTGAAGGAAAATATAAAAATACAAATGATACATTTGTTATAATTCATAAAGGTAAGAATGATAAAGCTAGTGGACAACAAGATAGGGTAACATTCGATGTTGGGGTTATGTATACTAGTGGAGATAGTGTTCTTGCAAAAGCGGCTACTACAGATATCTTTTTAAATGATTCAACTGGCCATACTATAGGAACTAATGATCCAAAGGGAACAGTTATAGTCGTTCATATTGATGATGATGAGGGAACATTGATTATTCCTGAAGAAATCGATTCTTATAATAAAGCAGTTGGAGAACCTTATAGTGTTGTTGAAGGTACAAGTGAAAATTATCAAGGTTACCAAGATAAAGAATATAAGAATGATAAGGCTGAAGAAAACAAAAAGGCATTTGAAGGATATAGATTTACTGGCCTTGGATTTGATTCTGCAGCCAAAGATGGACATGTAAAAGAAGGTGTTCAAAGAGTATATCTATACTACACTGCGATAAAAGGAAGTGTAAAAGTTATACATATAGACCAAGCGACAGGAAAACCAATAACTGATAAGACTGGTGCTGAGGTTGAAGAAGCTAAGCTTAAATTTGTAACAGATGATAATGGTGACATAGATAACAGAAAATTAGTTGATACTGTTAACTATACAACTGAAAAATTAAGTGAAGAAAAGCTTAATGAACATGGATACGAATTTGTAAATATGGGATATGGTTCTGCAGAGGCTACTGGAGAAGTAACTGAAGGCGAAAAAACTGTAATCTATGTTTACAAGAAAAAGACTGAACCAGAAGAATGTAAACAAAATGGTACAGTTAAAATAGTATATTCTTATGATGATGGTACACCAACAGAAGAAAAAGATCTTGAAAACATGGTAGATGTTGAAGTTGGTACAAAATATAAGGTAACGCCTGATGAAAAAGAGGGATATACTAGAGTTTTATTATCAGGAACTGAAGAAGGAGATGTAAAACCGGGAGAAAATAAGGTTGTATATCTTTATAAGAAAGTCGTAGAAGCTCCTAAGGGAAAAGTTATTATTGAATATAGGAATAGTTTAACAGGCGAGCTTATTAAAAAGACTGAAGATCCTGATAAAGATAAAGGTTCTGAATATACAGTTTCAGTTGAAAATGAAATAACTGAAAATGGAAAGAATTATGAAAAGGTTTATTCACCAGAAAAAATAACAGTAAATGAAGGCGATAATATCGTAACTGTTATGTATAAAGAAAAGGTGGAAGAACCAACGCCTGAAGCTAAGAAGGGATTTGTAAAGGTTGTTCATGTTTATGAAGATAGTACAACTGAAGTAGAATATCTTGATGAAAATGGACAAGATGTTGGAACTAAGTATGAAACACATGCAAAACCTAAAAAAGAAGGTTTTGAAGAAGGTGTTGTAAAGACAAATAATGCATCAGGTGAAGTGGCTGAAAAAGAAACAACAGTAGTTTACTTCTATGCAAAAACACCTGCTGTACCAGGACAGCCTGAAAAGAAACAAGTTACAATAGTCTATGTAAATCAAAAAGGTGAAACAATTAAGGAAAAAACAGTTGAAGGTAATGTTGGAGAGGTTATAAATCTTGAAAATGAAGAAACTGTTCAAAAAGGTGATAAGACATATAAATTAATTGCTAACCAAGAAGATAAAACAGTTGTTACTAGTGGGGATAATAAGGTAGTTATAGTTTATATGAATGAAACACCGGAAACCCCAGAGCCAGCAGATGGAAGTGTAACTGTTAAGTATATTGATACAGAAGGTAATGAATTAGGAAGCAAGAAGGTTGAAGGCAAAGTAGGACAAGAATCTGATATTAATGCTGATGAAACAATTAATAAAGATGATTCAACTTATAATAAGATTGCAGGACAAGAAGACAAGGTTGTTATTACTGAAAATGGTAAAGAAGTAATAATTGTATACAAAAAACAAGAAACACAACCAGAAGCTCCTAAGGGCAAGGTTATAATTGAATACAGAGATACAGATGGAAAACTTATCAAGGAAGAAACTGTTGCTGAAAATCAAGATAAGGATTCAGATTACAATGTAAATGTAAATGATGAACTTGAAGAAGGTGGAAAGACATATAGTAAAGTATATGCACCAGAAAAGGTTACTGTAAAAGAAGGCGATAATAGGGTCGTTGTTCTATATAAAGAAAAGGTTACTGACCCAGAGCAACCACAACCAGAAACTAAGAAGGGCTTTGTAAAAGTTGTTCATGTTTATGAAGGTGGAGAAACAGTTGTAGAATATGTAAATGATGAAGGTCAAAATGTAGGTGAAGATTACACAACTCAAGCTAAGGAAAAGAAAGAAGGCTATGAGGATGGAGTAGTTAAAACTGGAAATGCAACAGGTAAGGTAGCAGAGAAAGAAACAACAGTAGTTTACTATTATGCTAAGACACCAGAAACACCAGAGCCAACAGTACCAGAAAATGGAAAAGTAATTGTTAAGTTCATTGATACAGAAGGAAACGAACTTGAAAAGAAAGAAATAACTGGCAAGATAGGTGAAGAATCTAATATTGATTCTCAAGAAACTATAACTAAGGGAGAAGCTGTATATGACAGACTTCCAGGACAAGAAGATAAGGTTGTTATAACAAATAATGCTAAAGAAGTTATTATTGTTTATAGAAAACAAGAAAAACCTGTAACCCCTGTAGATCCAGAAGCTCCTAAGGGCAAAGTAATTATTGAATACAGAGATACAAATGGAGCATTGATTAAGGAAGAAACTGCTGCCGAAGATCAAGACAAGGATTCTAAATATAAGGTTAATGTAGACGAAACAATAAATGAAGGTGGAAAAGAATATACTAAGGTATATGCACCAAATGAAGTTGTTGTAAAAGAAGGCGATAATAAGGTAATAGTTCTATATAAAGAAAAGGTTACTGAACCAGAACAACCACAACCAGAAACTAAGAAAGGTTTTGTTAAAGTTGTTCACGTTTATGAAGGTGGAGAAACAGTTGTAGAATATGTAGATGAAGCTGGACAAGATGTTGGAACAGATTACACAACTCAAGCTAAGCCAAAGAAAGAAGGCTATGAAGAGGGTGTAGTTAAGACCAATAATGCAACTGGAAAGGTAGCAGAAAAAGAAACAACAGTAGTTTACTATTATGCTAAGACAGCTGGAACAGAACCAGTTGATCCAGAAAAGCCAGGAAAGACAACAATTATATACATCGATAACAATGGTAATGAAATACAAAGAACTGACGTTGAAGGAAACGGAACAGAAAAGACTGTAGAAAATACTATTGAAAAAGATGGAAAGACATATGAAAAAGTCTATGGAGAAGATAAGGTAACAGTAGTACCTGGAGAAAATAAGGTTATAGTTGTCTATAGAGAAAAGGTAACTGAACCAACACCAGAAGATAAAACAGGAAAAATAACAATAGTATACCTAAATAACAAGGGAGAAAAGCTACAAGAAGATAAGGTTATAGAAAATCAAAAAGTTAATACAGAATATGTATTTACAGAAGAAGAAAAGAACTTAAATGAAAATGTAGCAGATAAAGATAAGTATACTAAGGTATATGGAGAAGATAAGGTAGTAGTAAGAGAAGGCGATAATAAGGTAATCTTCTTATACAACAAACCAGAAGAATGTGTACAACCAGAAAAACCAGAAACAACAGATAATGGAACACAAACAGATCCAAAAGAACCTGGAACAGATGGTGGAACACAGACAGATCCAGAAAACCCAGGAACTGAAACACCTGAAAAGCCTGGTAAGCCAGAAAAACCAGTAATAGTAATACCAGAAATACCTGGAGTACCAAGTAGACCAGGAAATGAAAACCCACCTGCAAATGAAGAACCAAAGACAGGTAAGGAATTACCAAATACAGGAGTAGGAGCAATAGGAGGATATGGAATACTATCAGCTATTGCACTAGCAGGAGCAGTGGTAAATAGACGTAGACGAAATAAATAGTTAGACGTAGCGTTAAATAAAAGTTAATATGGATACAACGACTCAGACATTTGGAGGTGCATATAAGCGCAATTCCATTAGTCTGAGTCATTTTGTATTATTATCATATATTAATTAACTTTTAATTATCATTATTATATAGAGTGAAGTAATTTCTTCTAAAATCTAAAATTTTATCTTTTTTTAATTGAACTAAAATAGCAGATAATCCACTTCTATCAACTGATAAATAATCTGCCAGTTGTTGCCTATTAAGAGGTATTTTGAAAGTAGTTTTTCCAATAGATTTAGAATAATCAGAAAGGTAAAGTAAAATTTTTTTTCTTACCCCTTTTTGAGTAACTAATTGAAGTCTTTTTGCTAAATGAAAATTTTTATTAGATATTTCTTCTAATAGATTGGAAATCAATTTTGGGCAATCAATCTGAAAGCATATATCTACAATATTAGCGGTACTAAATGAAAAAATTTCAGTTTCTTCAAGTGCGTAGACATCTACTTGAAGTTCTTTTACTTTGCTTAGTGCATATGATTCGGCAAACATATTTCCCTTTGTAAAATTCCCAATTATAAATTTATTCCCCCAAAAATCGTAATGAACAACCTCTATACTACCAGAATTTATCATATGAATTTTATCAGTAGTATTACCACTTTTTAATATACACTCCCCTCTTTTATATTTTTGCTTATGCAAGGAAACTTTTTTAAGAAAATCATCTACCTTATTTTTCTGTATATTATTAAATATTTTAAACTCCATAAAAAAATTATAACATAATTATAATCTGTTGAAAATTCAACTGATTATAATACTGAAATAGTATATTATATATTTTGATTGGAGGTAAATATGTATTGTAATCAATGTCAAGAAACAAATAAAGGAATAGCATGTATAAAAATTGGAGTATGTGGAAAGAAAAATTCTACGTCTAATCTTCAAGATATATTAATAAATATTACTAGAGGACTTGCAGAAAAGTTTATAAATAGTGATGAATATAATTATAAAATTGCAAATAATTTATTTATTACTATTACAAATGCAAATTTTGATGATGTTGCAATAAAGAAAGAAATAGTAGAATCATCAAATTTAATTGAGGATTTAAAATCAGATATAGTATATAAACTATATAATGATGTAGATATGATAGATGGTGAAGTAACAATTCATTATAATAATTCTGAAAATAAAGATATACAAAGTTTGAGAGAATTAATACTATATGGATTGAAGGGGATGGCTGCATATGTAGTTCATGCATCTAATTTAGGATATGAAGATAAAGATATATATACATTCATAAAAAAAGCTTTGATTGATTCGGTTGATGATAGTAAAAGTGTTGAGGAAATGATAGCACTTACCTTAAAGGTTGGAGAATACGGTGTTAAAACTATGGCACTTCTTGATAAAGCTAATAGTGAAACTTATGGAAACCCAGAAATTACAAAGGTTAACATAGGGGTAGGAAATAGGCCAGGTATACTTGTATCAGGACATGATTTACATGATATGAAGCAACTATTAGAACAGAGTAAAGATGCAGGTATAGATATTTATACTCATAGTGAAATGCTACCAACTCATTACTATCCAGAATTGAAAAAATATAAGCACTTAGTAGGAAACTATGGAAATGCATGGTGGAAACAAAAAGAGGAATTTGAAAGTTTCAATGGTCCTATTCTATTTACGACAAATTGTATTGTACCAACTACAAAAGAGTATAAAGAACGTATATATACTACTGGGGCATCAGGATTAGATGGCTGTAAGCATATTGAAAAAGATGAAAATGGATTCAAAGATTTTAGTGAAATAATTGAACATGCAAAAAAATGTAAACCACCTATAGAAATTGAAAGTGGTGAAATAATTGGAGGATTTGCTCATAATCAAGTACTTTCATTAGCTGATAAAATAGTAGAAGCAGTAAATACAGGAGCAATCAAAAAGTTCGTTGTTATGGCTGGATGTGATGGTAGGCATAAAGAAAGAAATTATTATGAAGAATTTGCAAAAGCGCTTCCAAAAGATACTGTAATTTTGACAGCAGGATGTGCTAAATATAGATACAATAAGCTGGCACTAGGAGATATAAATGGAATTCCTAGAGTGCTTGATGCAGGACAATGTAATGATTCTTATTCGTTGGCAGTAATAGCATTAAAACTTAAAGAAGTATTTAATCTAGACAATCTAAATGAATTACCTATAATATATAATATAGCTTGGTATGAACAGAAAGCTGTAATCGTACTTCTAGCGTTGTTGTCACTAGGAGTTAAAAATATTCATCTAGGACCAACTCTTCCAGCTTTCCTTTCACCTAATGTGGCTAATGTTTTAGTAGAAACATTTGGAATTGCAGGAATTGGAAGTGTTGAAGATGATATAAAACTTTGGTTTGGAAGTGAGGAATAATGAGTTTATTTTTAGGACCAATACATTATATAGTATTTGAAAAGATTCATTTGAATGAAAGAATCACAGAAAAAATAGTAGAAATCTGTGGTTGTGGATGCGACTTAGACAGTTTTGCACCATCGGTTGAAAAAGGAGAATTGAGTGAACTTATTGGGGATTCTATGATTCATCCATGGTTGGCTGAGAGGGTAGAGAGAGCAGAAATAAGGCAAGATAGAGTTATAGATAAATGCTTTTCAGAAGGAGTAAATAAAGAAATACTTGATGCTGTTTACCTTATAGGAAAAGAAGTTGGGGATAAGATTGATTCAAATCAAAATTTAATAGAGGCATTCAATAGAGTTAGATTTAATACATTGGATGGAATGCCATGTGATAATGGACTTGTAATTATTGAAAATACACAAGATTCTATCATATGGGAAATAAACATGGAATTACATTCGCCTTATATGGAAAAAGAAGGTAGCAAAGAAGCGTTTTTAGACATTAGATATGCATTAGTAAGAGGATTGTTAGATAATAGTATATTTTCACTTGAAAGATTAGATAAGAATAGGTACAGGTTGTATAATGATTGATATAATTGAAAGATTAGTAAATGAACATGATAATATTAGTAAATTTATAGATGAGCTTGAACAAGCATGTATAGATTTTATGGAAGATGATATAATTGATATAGCTAAATTTAGAGAATATATCCACTTTATTAGATCATATGCTGATGGAACTCATCACAAGAAAGAAGAAGATATTCTATTCAAAGAAATGCTTGATAGACTAGGGAAAATTGCAGAGAATCTAGTTAAAAATGGGATGCTTGTAGAACATGATTTAGCAAGACTTTATGTTCTTGAGATATCTAATGCACTTGATAGATATGAAAATAGTAAAAATGTAAAAGATAAAATATGTATCATAGGTAATGCCATGTCATATGTATATTTATTAAGAAGACATATAGATAAAGAAAATGGTGTTGTTTACCCATATGCTCAAAAAATGTTTGACAAAACTCTTATGGATGATATGAGCAAAAGAGCAGAGATATTTGATGCAGAATTAGAAAATTAAAATTCATATTAGAAACATATAAAATTAACAGGAATTTTGAAATAGTACTAGAGGTAACAAAAAGCTAGTATATATGAGAATATTCCTGTTAATTTTATATCAATGTTTTAAAGTATGTACTACAAAAAAACAGTAAATTAGTATATAATATATAAGGCAATCTGAGATTGCGTAAATTTAATAAGAGCAGAAGCTCAACTTAGGAGGTAAGTATATGTCAAGACATATCGGTACAGTTGCTAGAGGTATAAGAACAGGAATCATTAAAGAAGGAGATGATCTTGTAAAAATCGTTGCAGATTCTTTAATGGATGCGTCTAAAGAGGGGAACATTTCTTTTAATGATAGGGATGTTGTTGGAGTAACAGAGGCTATTCTTGCTAGAGCTCAAGGTAACTATGCTACAGTTGAACAAATTGCTAAGGATGTACAAGAAAAATTTGGTGCTGATGAGATTGGAGTTGTATTTCCGATAACAAGTCGTAACAGATTTTCAATACTTCTTAGAGGAATTGCAAAAGGTGTAAAAAAGATTTACTTACAAATGAGCTATCCATCTGATGAGGTAGGAAACCAAATTTTAACTTGGGATCAAATTGATGAAAAGGGACTTAATCCTTACTCTGATGTGCTTACAGAAGCTAAATACAGAGAACTATTTGGCAAGAATCCTCATGAGTTTACCGGCGTAGATTATGTTGAATACTATGGGCAACTAATTAGAGAGATGGATTGTGATGTTGAGATTATACTTGCTAACCAAGTTACAGAAATATTAAAATATACAAAAAATGTTCTTACAGCAGATATACATACTAGACATAGAAATAAGAGAATATTAAAAGCTTCTGGAGCTGAAAAGGTATTTGGCTTAGATGATATACTAAATACTGCAGTAGATGGTAGTGGATATAATGCAGAATTTGGTTTATTAGGATCAAATAAATCTACTGAAGATAAGGTTAAGCTTTTCCCAAGAGATGCTGAAAAGTTTTCATATGATTTACAAAATGAGTTAAAAGCTAGAACTGGAAAACTTATCGAAGTTCTTGTTTATGGAGATGGAGCATTTAAAGATCCAGTTGGCGGAATTTGGGAACTAGCAGATCCAGTACCTTCACCAGGATATACAAAAGGGCTTGAAGGAAGACCTAATGAACTTAAATTAAAGTATCTTGCAGATAATGATTTTGCAGATTTATCTGGTGATGAGTTAAAAAAGGCTATAGAAGATTCTATTGTTAAGAAAGATAATGATTTAAAAGGACAGATGGTTACTCAAGGAACTACACCTAGAAGGCTTACAGACCTTATTGGATCTTTGTGTGATCTTACTAGTGGTAGCGGTGATAAAGGAACTCCTATTATTCTAATTCAAGGGTACTTTGATAACTACGCTACAAAATAAAGGAGAAGTATGAGAGTAAAGAAGAACCTATTAATACTGTTTGGTGGAATGTCAAATGAACATGATATTTCGCAATTATCAGTTAAAAATATAATTAGAAATGTAAATAGAGAAGATTACAATGTATATATAGTTGGTATAACTAAGATGGGAAGATGGGTGTTAGTAAGAGATGTTGACGAGATTGAAAACAAATCTTGGATATACGGAGATAGAAATGCCTATTTATTGCCAGATAGAGAAAAACACGCCCTTATGATTCTTGAAGATGACGTTTTGATTGATACTATTTCAATAGATGTTTGCTTTCCAGTTTTACATGGAAAAAATGGTGAAGATGGAACGATTCAAGGGCTACTTGAACTTGCTGGAATACCTTATGTAGGTTCAGGGGTGTTATCTAGTGCAATATGTTTGGATAAATTTGTAACTAAATCAATGGTTGCAGATTTAGGTATTGATCAAGCTAGATATATTGCTGTAAATACTAGAGAATATATTACGATTGACTCTATAGATAAACAAATACAAGATGAGTTTGGTTATCCTGTATTTGTAAAACCTTCTAATTCTGGTTCTTCTTTAGGAATAACAAGGGTTGAAAGTAAGGATGGACTTGAAGCAGCGATTAATTTAGCTAGTAAAGAGTGTAAGGTGATTTTGATCGAAGAAGAAATCAGAGGTAGAGAGGTAGAATGTGCTGTATTTGGAGATAGAGTTGCAAGAGCCCTTTCTATTGGAGAGATAATCTCAGCTGATAAATTTTATTCTTATGAGGCTAAATATATAAATTCTGAGTCAAAAACAGTAGTTGATCCTAAATTACCAGATGGAGTTGATGATAAAATATTTGAAGCATCTACAAGAATATATGAAACATTAGATTGCTATTCTTTAGCAAGAGTGGATTTCTTTATTGAAGAAGGGACTAATAGAGTTGTCTTTAATGAGATAAATACTATGCCTGGATTTACTAATATAAGTATGTATCCAATGTTGGCACAGGATGCGGGAATGTCTACAAGAGAACTTGTGGATGCATTATTAGAAACAGCATTTAAGAGATAGTATGAGCGATAATAGAGCCATTGGTATATTTGATTCTGGAGTTGGTGGTCTTACGGTACTAGAAGAATGTATTAAAATATTACCAAATGAAGATTTTATATACTTTGGTGATATTGCAAGAGCACCTTATGGAAGCAAAGATGTTGAAACTATAGTTGGATATGCTAAAGAAATTTGTAAATTTCTTATTAAAAAAGACATAAAGGCTATAGTTGTAGCATGTAATACAGAAAGTGCATATGCTTTAGATGAAATCAAGAGCATGGTTAATTGTCCTGTTATAGGGGTTATAGAGCCAGGGGCGAGAAATGCAGCAAATGAAAGTCTATCTAAAAATATTGCTGTAATAGCTACTGAAGCAACTATAAAGAGTAAGGCTTATACTAAAAGTATAAATAAGTATGGAAATTTTAATGTTGTGGAGATTGCTTGTCCTGAATTTGTGCCAATAATAGAAGGTGGTATAAAAGATATTGCAAGTCTTAGGTTATGTATTAAAAATTATTTATCTGAGATTAAAGCAACTAATATTGATACGTTAGTTATGGGATGTACACATTATCCCCATATAGAGAAGTATATTAGAGAATTTTTACCTAGAATTCAATTTATTAATCCTGCGAAAGAAACTGCAAAGGATTTATTGAATATTCTAGGGAGAGAATTACGCTGTGAAAAAAATGAAAAGGGAAATATTACTATTTATTGTAGTAAAAAAAGTGAAATACTTTTGAAGTTATCACAAGTAGAGCCAATAGAAATAAAACTTTAAGTTATAAATAATAAAACGGAGAGCATTTAAACTGACCCCAAAAAGTTGGACCTAAAAAATCAATTTTTTGGAGGTCAGTTTAATTTATATTCTCCGTTTTATTATTTAACAATATTTTATATTTTACTTAAGCATATAGACCTATTTATCATCATTACTTTTTGAAATTCTTATAAAAAGTATAATTATATATACAAATACTGCAAAAACTGTTGTGCCTATTAATAATCCTACAAAAATTCCGATGAAGTTGCTAGGAAAGAAAATTCCGACAACAATCATTGAAATAAATAATATTGCTAATATAATAGCAGCAAGTAATGCAGAATATCTTTTAATTTTATCTTTATTCATAAACACCTACAATCAATTATTCATATTACCAATATAACCCCGTCTATTATCAATAGCTATAATAAATACAGCAGCAATTATAAAAATACAACCTAGAAGCTTTAAAAGCCCAATTGGTTCTAATAAAATTAATATCCCCATTAAAACACTAGTTAGTGGCTCCATTGTACACATTATGGCCGCTGTCGATGAATCTATAAATTGCAGTGACATTTGAAGAAGTGCAACACCAACCATGGTAGATAAGACTGAAACCATAAAAGATGCAGCAAAACCTTTTATACCTATGTTTAATGTAAATGTATTTGATATAATAGCAAAAATGCCAATGCAGACGGTATTGATTATACAACCTAAAAGAGTTACAACTATTACATTTGAACCTTTTAGTCCTGTCTTATCCATATAAAGGATGTAAAACGCATAGGTCACACCTGACAAGACAGCATATGTAAAACCACGTACACTGAAATTATTAATATCAACTGTAAAAAAGATTCCGATTATTGATAATATAAGGGCTATAATCTTATAGCTATTAACCCTTTCCTTAAAAATAATTAAACATGAAATCATTATAAGTACTGGATAAACAAAGTGCAAGCAGGTAGCAAGACCTATTCCTGTATATTGATAGGAGCTAAATAAA
Organism: Bacillota bacterium; assembly: GCA_023420085.1. Lineage (GTDB taxonomy): Bacteria > Bacillota > Clostridia > Lachnospirales > Lachnospiraceae > JAEZWQ01. The sequence continues at coordinate 33,888 of JAEZWQ010000038.1, read as the reverse complement.
AGGCATCCAGTAAATGCACCCCCAACTACATTAAGTATAATTAATTGGAATATTTGCTTTTTATTAAAACTAAATTTGATTTTAAATACTAATATAATTATTAAAAGAATTGGTATGGGCAGCAAATTCCTTAAAAACATTGTCATTATTCCATTGCTACCTGCACTTATTGCAATTGAAGCAAATACTGGCGATACACCAAAGGCAAATGCTGAAATAAGCGATAATATTATTCCTAATGATTTTCTATTCATACTGGTCACTTTCATTGAATTTCTCTAATATAGGTTATACCATACAAGTTAGAAGAAATAAATTTAATTTTTGAATTAATCTTCATAACATATGAGTTTTTATATATTGTACCAAGAGTTGCATTACTTTGTAATGATTTTTCAAAACTGCTTGCATAATTTTTTAATTCATCAACATTCATTGAATTATTATTATAATTTATTGAATATATATTTGCAATATAATCAAAAAAATCATATGAATTTATATCTGTAGAATCATAAATATCTAAAATTATGTCAAAAGAACCGTTATCTAAGCTTTCAAGTAATGTTTTATCAGTTACAACCTTACCTTTAACTGGAAGTTTGAATAATTTATACCAATTAGTTATTACAAAAGATGCTATGTTTTTAGCTCCATATTTATCTCGTATAAGCATAGAAATATTTTCATTAGACTTATCATTATAATTAGAGTCATTAAAAAATTTTCTTGCTGTATCAGTGTCATAATCTGAAAAACTATTTTCTTCAAATAAGGATATTAACGGAGTCTCATACCCAATAAGGTCTGTATTGACTATACTTTGTCTTTCTAAAGAAAATATTAAAGATTTTCGTAGATTCTCATTTAATATTTTACTATTTGGGTTTAGATATAAATATGCAATATTATTACCTTTAAATTTAACAATATTTGGATCACTGATCATAGATCTAAGTTTATATTTAGGAATATCATACATTGATGTCGAAAAAATATCATATAAATCTTGTGTCGACATTTGATAGGCAAGTTCAGGATCTTTTTGATATTCATAAGTAACACTATTTATTTTGGTGTTGATATTATCCCAATAATTATCATTTCTTATTAATTCGGATGTATTATCTTTGTAATCTTTTAGTTTATAAGAGCCGCTGGAAATAATATTTTTATAATCACTAAAATCTGTTCCTTCTTTTGTTATTAGATATTTAGGATATGCAAGTAACTCGTCTAGATAGATCATTGGGTTATCGCTTTTTATTAAAATGTTATAATTTTCATTATGTATGGTTAGGTTCTTATATCTTCTAGCAAGATCTGTACGTTTTAGTGAGGAAACTACTTCACTAGGCGTTATATCAGTACCATCAGAAAATTTAAGTCCCTCTCTTAATTCAAAAGTCCATATTTTATAATCTTCAGAATGTGTATAAGAGTTTGCTAGTAATGGGCTTGCGGAGTTTTTTGAAGAATTTATATATGTTAATCCATCATAAAGTTGAGATACAACATTCTTTTCTGCTCCGTTTGACACAAGAGTAGGATCTAAGCTAATATTCTCATAACTAATTGGAATTGTTAAATGAGTCAGTGAAGCTTCTTCTTTTAATTGGCTTTTGTTTGATGAACAAGAACAACAAAAAAGAAGAATAAAAATTATTATAAAAGAGTATTTTTTCATAATTACCTCAATAAAAAACGGGCTAAGCCCGTTTTTTTACATGTATTTAACTTATTGATATTTTTCAATTAGTTCTACTAATTTAGCATTATTTTGAACACCTATTAATGTCTCAAGTACTTCTCCATTCTTTAAGAAGATTACAGTTGGTACAGACATTACTTTATATTCTTGTGCTAATTCTGGACTTTCATCGATATCAACTTTTACAATTTTAACTTTACCATCAAATTGTTCAGCTAGTTTATCGATTATAGGTGTAAGCATTTTACAAGGTCCACACCATGTAGCAAAGAAGTCGACAATTGCTAAACCTTCATATTCTTTTATTTCTGTTTGAAAATTACTTTTATTTAATATTTGTGCCATAATTACCTCCTATATTTATATATCTAGTATAACATATAAATTTCATATGTACATAGCATAGGCTAACAAATATGTTATAAAACTATGATATTGGATAGGATTTGTCTATTTAACTGACAAAATATGCGAAGATAAAAATATTAAAATAATATAATCTATAGGTATAAAAGTGGAGGTCTTTATTATGGATAAACTTAAAAAAAATAATATTGATTATAAAGACGACATAGTAAAACTATTAGGAGAGTGGGTAAATATTCCATCTATATATGATGAAAGCACTAAAAGTATAACTAAGCCGTTTGGAGAAGGAATAAATAAAGCCTTGAAATGGTTTGAAACTTTAGGAAAAAATAATGGATTTAAAGTTGGAAACGTAGATAACCATGCTGTATATATTGAATATGGAAGTGGAGATGAGTGTATTGATATTTTTGGACATTGTGATGTAGTTGATGTCTGTGATGGTTGGCAGTATGATCCATTTAGTTTAACTATTAATAAAGATAAACTTATTGGTAGAGGAGTTTCTGACAACAAAGGACCAATGATTGCTTGTTTTCTTGCATTAAAATCCATTAAGGATAAGGGTGTTAAATTGAATCGTAAAGTTAGATTAATAGTTGGAGGAGATGAAGAGACAGGGTTTAGATGTATAAGGCAATATTACAAGAAAGAAAAATATGGAGTATTTGGGTTTACACCTGATGGAAAGTTTCCAGTGCTTAATGGAGAAAAAGGAGCAGGGATCATTGATTTACATTTTAAGATTGAAGATGTAAAGATTAAAGTTAATGGAGGAAGTATACATAATACAATACCTAATAACATAACAATTAGTGGATTAGAAAAAATGGATAATATTATTATAAACGGTAAAGGAGGACATTCTTCAAAGCCAGAAAAAGCTGTTAATCCTATCCCAAAAACTTTTTTATACTTATATAAGACCTATAATATGCACTGGGCAAACTACATGTATAAGATATTTAATGAGTCTAATATTGATGGAAACATTTTCGGAATAAATAAGGTTGGAAAGTGTGGATCTCTAAGCATTGTACCTACAATTATTAGTATTGAAGAGGGAAGAGTTAGATTAACAATTAGTGTTAGATTCCCAGAGAATATTAAATTTAATGAAATTATTGAAGGCATACAAAATTATTTTAATAAAACAGACAAAAAAATTAATATTATTGGGAAAGAGATAAAGAAAGCTAATTATATCGATGAAGAATCATTATTAGTAAAAAAACTACATGAGATATACATGAAATATACAAAAGATATAAGTAATAAAATAAGAGTGACGAACGCAGGAAGTTATGCAAGTGAGATGAGAAATGCAGTTATATTCGGATGTGAGTTTTTAGATGGAAGCTCTGGAAATGTTCATATGTGCAATGAATATGCAAGTTTAGAAAAATTAAATTTAGCAATATGTATATACAAGGAGGCAATGATAACGCTTTGTAATGATATTTAAATATAGTATTAATAATATTGTATATCAAATTACTAATATTAATTTGGTGTCTTATATTTTGACAACTTATGTATATAGGTATAATTAATTTTTTAATATAATTATTTATAAAGAAGGTGATTTATTGATAAATAAAAAATATGCATTAATAGTTAAATATTTGAATGAAAGAAATGAATATGTAACTTCTAATGAATTGGCAGTATTATTGAAAGTTTCTACAAAAACAATTACTAGATATATAGATGATATAAATTATTATATAAAAAATTATAATGTAGAGATATGTTCTTCAAGAGGAATGGGATATAAGATAATAGGATCGAGAAATAATATTAATAAAGTAGTAAATGAAGCCAAAAAATATATAGATGAATTATCTGATGATGATTCATATGATAGCAGAATTAGAAATATTATATGTATATTTATAAATAATCGATTTATTACAGCAGAAAAAATTGCGGATGAACTGAATTTAAGTATAGGTAGCACAAATAAATTAATTAGCGAAGTAAAGAGAAAAATAAATAAATATGATTTAAAAATAAAGTCAAAACCATACTATGGGAGTTATATTGAAGGTGATGAGGTAGATATTAGAAGTCTTATTACTGACTATGCAATTAAAAGTAATAATAAAAATAAAATAAAGGTATTTTTAAATAATATAAGTACCAAAGACATACAATGTATTGAAGATTTTTTATCTTATCACCTAAAGAAAAAAAATATAATTATTTCAGATAAGGATTTTTATTTCATACTATCAAGGATTATTGCGTCTATATCAAGGGTTAAGTCAGGGTATTATTTTAATATAGATAAAAGTAAATATATAAAAAAAAGTAATAATTTTTATTTAATTAAGGAAATAATGAGTGACATTTTTGAAAAAATTGGTCTTGATTTAACACCTAATGAAGTGATTTACATAACATCATATTCAAGTGTAATAAATAATAGTCTGTTTGATGATGCATTGCATACTAAGGAAGAATATAAAGTAAAGAGATTGGTCAACGAGGCTCTGAATGATATATTTCTTATTTCAGGAATTGACTATAGTAAAGATGAAGAATTTATGAAGGGATTATTAGTCCATGTTCATAGATTTATAAATAGATTTAAAATTGAAATTGATTCAAAGAATCCACTTTTAAATCAAATAAAATCAGAGTTTCCTTTAGAATTTAATTTTGCAATATTTATTGCTAATAAAATTAATGATGAATTTGGTGTTAAGCTTGATGAAGGAGAACTAGGGTATATTGCAATACATTTTGCCGCAGGAAATGAACGAATAAAAAATAATACTAGTAAAAAAATATGTATTATTTGTCATTATGGAGTGGGGACTGCTCAATTAATAGCAGAAAAATTAAAACAAAACTTGAGGGAAGTTAATATAATGGGAATTTACCCTTCTAAATATTTAGATATTGCATTAAAACAGGACGTCGATCTAATAGTATCTACTGTTGATATTAAATCAAAGGAAATCCCTATAGTATATATTGACAATATTTTTAATAACAATTTTATTAATGATGTTAATGAAACGCTATTTGAAAAAGATACCAAAAAAAATGTAATTAATAAAATGTTTAACAAAGAAGCATTTTTTAAAATTAAAAATGGAAATAAAGAAGATATTATTAATATGATGTGCAAAAATTTGAAAAATAAAGGCTTTATTGATGAAGGTATGATTGAAGGTATACTCAGTAGAGAAAGAATTTACTCAACAGAAATTGGTAATTCTGTAGCTTTGCCGCATACGATAATTAGTGGTAAAAAGTCTATCATAGGAGTTACTATTTTAGATCAACCTATACTATGGGATAAACAAGAAATTCAATTAATATTTATGGTATTTTTTAATCCTGAAGAAAAAAGTAATTTTTCAATATTTAAATACTTATATAATTTTATAAAAGATAAAAGCATTGTAAGAGAAGCTATTAAATGTGATAACATAGAAAACTTAAAGAAATTAATATGACTACGATGGGGGCTTAATATGGAAGAAGTAAAAATTTTCAAGAAAGAATATATTTTTTTAAACATGGATTTAAAAACCAAAGATGAAGTTCTAAAATTTTTGTCAAATAAAGCTATGGAATTAAAGATTACAGATGATAAAGAAGAAATATATAGAGGGTTACAAGAAAGAGAAGAAGAATTTACTACAAATTTAGGGGAATATTTTGCAATACCACATACAAAAAAAGAGGCAGTAATTAATCCGGCAGTAATTATACTTAAACTTAAGAATAAAATAGAATGGAATAAAGGCGAAGAAAAAGTGAAATTAGTAATTAATTTGCTTGTACCCGAGAAATCTAAAGGAGATTTACATATAAAATTATTATCTGTTTTATCTAGGAAACTGATTCATGAAAGTTTTAAAAATGTCTTATTACATAGCAGTAGTATAGATGAAATAGATAATCTTATAAAGAATGCATTAGTTATTAATTAAAATTCAAGGAGGTAATATGAAAAAATTAGTTGCACTATGTGCATGTCCAATGGGATTAGCGCATACATTTATGGCTGCTGAAGCGATAGAAGAAGCGGGGAAAAGAGCAGGATATGAAGTTAAAGTGGAGACACAAGGTGCAGATGGGATTCAGAATAGATTGAGTAGAAAGGATATAGAAGAGGCAACAATAATTATACATGCAATTGCTATCACACCAGAGGATATGGAAAGGTTTGAAGGTATAGAGGTGTATGAAGTAGAGTTACAAGAAGCTATAAAAAATGCAGATGGAATAATTAAGGAAATAGAAGAGGATTTGGGGATTTGATGTATATCTTAATTAAGGAGGTTATATTGTGGCTATAAAGAAGAAAATTATTACTGGTACAGGTAATACTAGTAATGGAAGCAATATTGAAGAAATAAAAGGGAATAATGATAAATCAAAAACTAGTATTTGGAAAGAAATAAATAGGCATCTTATGACAGGAATATCTCATATGATTCCTGTATTAATAATGGGTGGACTTATTGGAGCCATATCAACTATAATACCTAATGCTATAGTTGGGGTACCAGCAGGCACAGACACAATAGATGCAATAAACTCAGGAGCATATTCAGGGATTAATTTAATGTTACTAAAGTTATCAATATTAATGAGTAATTTTGGATTTACCCTATTTGGATTCGCAATTCCTCTATTTGCAGCTTTTTGTGCCAATTCTATAGGAGGAAAAACAGCTTTAATTACAGGATTTATTGGAGGGTATATTGCTGTTAAGCCAATATCCATACCACAGATTATTGATGGGAAATGGGTAGAAGCTACTCCAGTAGCATCAGGTTTTTTAGGCGCCATAATAATTGCTTTTGTAATAGGATATTTTGTAAAATGGTTAAATAAAGTTATAAAGGTACCTAAAAATTGGTTGGCATTTAAAACTACGTTTTTAATACCATTAATTGCTGCAATATCAACAATGGTTTTAATGATGTTTATAATAACGCCTTTAGGTGGATGGCTAAATGAAGGGATGAAAGCATTCCTTATTTCTGCGGGAAATGCAGGAGAAATAGGATATGCAATAGCATTAGCTGCAGCAACAGCTTTTGATTTGGGAGGTCCAATAAATAAAGCAGCAGGTTTTGTAGCCTTAGGACTATCAACTGATAAAGTTTTACCACTTACAGCAAGGTGCCTAGCGATAGTAATACCATCAATTGGACTTGGACTAACTACAATAATAGATAAAAAATTAGTAGGAAGAAGGGTTTATGATAGACAGTTTTATCAGGCTGGGAAAACATCAATTTTCTTAGCATTTATGGGAATTTCAGAAGGAGCAATTCCTTTTGCCTTAGAAAGACCAGGATTTGTTATACCAATAAATATTTTAGGTGGAATAATTGGAGGTGTTGTAGGAGTTTTATTAGGAGGAGTCCAATGGTTTCCAGAATCAGCCGTATGGGCCTGGCCGCTAGTTGAAAACTTGCCTTCTTATATTATAGGAATTTTAACTGGCGCAGTCTTTATTGCGATAACTAATGTTATATATAGAAATAATCTAATAAAAAGGGGAAAATTGATTATTAATGAATAGCATGATATGAAAGAGAACTGATTAATTATTGGTTCTCTTTTGTATAGTAAAGGAGGTGTAAATGTATAGTATAAGAGATTTTTTAAAAAAAGAGGAAGTTGATGCTATTTTAATTAATAGTCCTGAAAATAAATATTATTTGGCTGATTTTTATAGTTCGTCAGGATATATATTTATTACAAAACATTTTAAATATATACTAGTTGATTCCAGATATTATCAAGAGATTATAAATAAAGAATTAGACTTTGAATTAATCCTAATTAATAGTTATCAAAGCTTTATTAATAGTATTAAAAAAATATGTAAAAATGATAAAGTAAGAAGTATTGGAGTAGAAGGAAACTATATATCATTTGATGAATATATGAGCCTAAAAAAACAACTAAATTATAAAATAAAATCTATAAATTTATGTGAGCTAAGAAAGATAAAAAAAGGATATGAGATTGAACATATAAAAAAAGCTTGTGAAGTAGCAGATGAAACGTTAAATTATATAATTGAAAATATAAAAGAGGGGATGACTGAAAAAAGCGTAGAAAATATGATGATTAACTACATAAGAAGTCATGATGATTGTAAAGAAGCTTTTGATATTATTGTTGCATCTGGTAAAAGAGGAGCAATGCCTCATGCAAAGGCAACTAATAAAGTTATTAACAGAGGAGATTTTGTGACTATTGATTTTGGAGTTAGGTACAAGTATTATAACTCTGACATAACAAGAACATTATGTATCGGTGAAAGTGATAGGAAATTAAGTTCAATATATGATATTGTTAGACGTGCTAATGAAGAAACTATAAAAAAAATAAAGCATGGAATTTCTATTAAAGAAATAGATAGTATTGCGAGAAAAATAATTACAGATGCAGGTTATGAGAAATATTTTAACCACAATTTAGGTCATGGTTTAGGTATAAAGGTTCATGAATATCCCGATATTTCATCCTTATCAGAAGATACTATAGAAGAAAATATGATTATAACTATAGAACCAGGTATTTATATACCTAATTTGGGTGGAGTTAGAATAGAAGATGATATTTTAGTAACATTAGAAGGAGCTATTTGCTTAAGTAAAACGGGAAAAGATTTACTTATAATATAATACTGTAGAGGAATTTATATGATAAATTTTGATTTAAAACCAGATAGAATTAAAGAAAAATGTAGAAAATGGGATTATGAAATAATACAGCAGAATTTTGGTAAAGTCGATAAAAATTATATACCGATGTGGATAGCTGATATGGATTTTATTGTGCCTAAAGAGATCAGAGAAAAATTTATTCAAGCTATTGATAGAGGAGTGTTTGGATATACATATTGTTATGAAGAATTTTATAATGCTGTTATTGACTGGCAAAGGGATATGCATAATGTATATGTTAATAAGGAGGAAATAATTTTAACTTATGGAACAGTATCAACCCTTCATTATGTTGTCCAAGCTTTTTGTGATGAGGGGGACAGCATTATTATAAATACACCTGTTTATGAACCTTTTGATTCTAGTGCAAAAAAACAAGGTGTAAATGTCATATATAATAAACTGGATATAATAAAAAATAGATATTATATTAATTATGATTTGTTAGATAATCAAATAAATAAATACAGACCAAAACTAATGTTTTTATGTTCTCCTCACAATCCGTCAGGAAGAATATGGAGTTATGATGAATTAAAAAAAGTAGCCCAAATATGCAATGACAATAATATTATACTTGTAGTTGATGAAGTTCATGCTGAGTATGTTTTTGAAGGTGAATTTAAATCTATTTTAACACTTGATAAAGATCTAATAAAAAACGTGATTTTACTAACATCCCCTAATAAAGCTTTTAATTTAGGAGGGCTTAAGACTTCTTATGCAATAATAAAAAATGATTATATTAGAGAAAATTTTAAGAACAAGCTTAAACAAAATTCTGTTACATCTCCAAATGTATTTGGAGTAATAGCATTGATTACGGCATATAATGAATGTAGATATTGGATAGAAGAGGTTAGAAATTATATTAGAGATAATTATATAATTCTAGAAAAATGGATTAGTAAAAATAAAAGGTTAAGTATGATGAAAATGGAGTCGTCATTTTTGGTATGGCTAAATATAGAAAAGTTAGGAATAGATTCAAGTGAAGTTACAAAAATTTTAGCTCGTGATTATGGATTATTAGTAGAGGATGGTAAACATTTTGTTGATAATGGGGAAAAATTCATACGAATTAATTTGGGTACTCAACGTGAGAATGTTGAAAAAATGCTAAAAAAAATGGAGTGCTTTATAAAGAAACTTGAGTAAATAGGTTAATAAGTTAATATAAACTATATAAATTAAAGTGGCTAAATAATTATTTTTAGCTGCTTTATTAATTTGCGTTAATAAGAGCTAAATAAAATCATCATAGCTGCATTGTAGTTGTTTATTTTTATAACAAATTTACAATATTCAACCTATATATGATATTATATTATATAAAGGATGGGTGAAATATGATTGAAATTATAAAAGCAGACGATAAAAATATATATAATGAATTTATACTAAACCATGAATATGGAGATGTTCTTCAATTGTCAAATTGGGGAGATGTAAAAGATGATTTATGGACACCAAAACAGTACTTTTTTAAGAATGACGAAGATACTATTGGGGCTTGTCAGATATTATATAGAAAATTACCGTTAGGGTATAAAATAGCATATATTCCAAGAGGGCCAGTTATTGATTATAGCAATAAAGATGAGGTAAAAAAAATATTTTCTTTGATTGAAAAATTAGCAAAATCAGAAAAATGTGTAAGAGTTACTTTTGATCCAAGAATTGAAAGAAATGGCAGTGAAGACATACTAAAGTTATTTGATGAATTACAATACACCCATACTGGCTTTTTTACAGATATGAGAGAAATACAGCCTAGGTATAATATGATATTTGATATAAGTGGTTGTATGGATGAAATAATTAAAAGTTTTTCTAAGGGAATGAAGGCAAAGTTTAAGAAGATTGACGATTTACCAATATCTGTTGAAAGTATAACTGAAGAAAAGTGGGAAGATTTCTATCTAGTAATGAAAGAATCTGCTATTAGAAATGGCATAACAATAAGAAGTCTAGACTACTTCAAAAAAATATACAGATGTATGGGTGAATTTTCAAATATATTTATAGCATATCTTGATGTAGAAAAAGCTATTGAGCATTCAAAAAAGACAATAGAACTTATAAATAAAGAAATATCAAACATTAAAAAATCTAAAGAGCTAACAACTGATGAAAATGATCTAAATAACAAAAATGAAATAATTGCATCTAAAGAAAATGCTATAAAGAATAAAGAAGAGAATATAAAAATATTTATGCAGAGTATTGAAAAAGGAAAAGTTAAAATACCGATATCAACAAGTGTTGAGATTTATTGCAATAAATATGCTTACTATTTATATGCGGGTAGTACTAATGATTATCGTGAATATATGCCTGTACCATGCCTAATAAAAAATAATATCGAGGCTGCTAAGGCTAAAGGTGCTATAAAATATGATCTAGGTGGAGTAAGTGGAAGTACTGATTGTGATGATAAATATTATGGGCTTTACGAGTTCAAAAAGAGTTTTGTAAAAAATCCTGTTGAATATATCGGAGAATTTGAGATACCTATTTCAAAAATTATAAATAGTATATTAAATAGTGCGATTAAACTGCGTCAATCATTGATAAAATATAAGAATAAAAAAAGAGCTGGTAATAGATAAAATGGCAAAAAAGTTTAATTGTTATCAAGTTAAATCAAGAATTAATGAATTTATCAAGTATGAATTAAGTGTAGAAGAGGCTTATCAATTTGCAAAGCATTGTAGCGAATGTGATGATTGTATGAGCGAGTTAAAACTAGTGATTCTAGTAGATGCATTTTTATTAGATGAAGATATTTACAATATTGATGAATATGCTGAAGAAGAAATAGAATGTAGATTTAATGAAATTATTAGAAGATTATATTTTATTGATATGATTGAAAGGAATATGAAATATTTTATTATAGGAGCTACAGCACTTTTGCTATTGTCTTTTATGATTAGCATTATTGTTTAGATATCAATTTATATAACCTATGATAGCTATAAAAAATATTAAATTAGGGTACATGAAGGACAAAATTTCTATAAAAGTATTGTTCAAGGAGACGATATGGAAAAAATACTAATTATTGATAGTTATTCACTTGCAAATAGAATATATTATGCTGTTAAAACAACAATGACAGGACCTAATGGGCAGGACACAAAGATTATTCATGGATATTTAACTTCTATTTTGAAGTATATTGATGAATATAATATTGATATCGTAATAGCAGCATTTGATCCGAGAGGAAAAAGCTTTAGACATGATATATATGACAAATATAAGGGTACAAGACAAAAAATGGATGATACTATACATGAGCAATTGGATAGTCTAAAATCAATTTTACCTCTAATGGGTGTGACCGTAATTGAAAAACCAGGTTATGAAGCTGATGATGTGATTGGAAGTATATCCCAAAAAGAGTCAAATATCGGGAATAAGGTTTTTATATTATCCGGAGATAGGGATCTATTTGCATTGGTTAATGATAATTGTTATCAAATTTATTCATCACCAAGTAAGAAAGTTACCAATGAATTATATGATGCTGAATCTGTGAAAAATGGTTTTGGTGTATATCCAGAGCTAGTGACAACATTTAAAGCTTTAGTTGGAGATTCATCAGATAATATACCTGGTGTTAGGGGGATTGGAGAGAAAACGGCAATACAGCTAATTGATTCATATGGTGAGTTAGATAATATTTTTCTAAATATAGATGATATGGAAGGAAAGGTAAGACCTGCCATAATTAAAAACCTTTTGGAAGATAAAGATAGTGCATATTTGAGCTACAAATTAGCCACTATTGATACCAAAATAAGTGAACTAGAATATAATAAAAATAATTTTGATCCAAATCTACATAGAGAAAAACTATATGATATATTATCTGAGTATGGTCTTACAAAAATTGTAAATAAATTAGGAATAAATAAAACTAATTCTGAAACAATTTTAGAAAAAAATGTTAGCTTTGAAGAATTAAAAAAAGTTGTTGCAAAAAAAGATATGCCTTATGAAGTAGCGTTTACTATAGGTGAGAAAAATCTTTATGTAGCATTTCCAGACGAAGATGTTATATATATAACTAATGATAATATAGATGCGTCATTAAGTGATATCAATGAAGGAGCACAGAGGCTATTAACATATGATATAAAGCAATTTCTTAATAAGATACCATTTAAAAGAGATGGTAGAGATTTTTTTGATGCTAAATTAGCAGCTTATGTAATAGATTCAACTCAAAGACTTGAAAGTCAAGAGTTACTTAGCAAGTATACTAATTATAATATAGATATAAATGAGTATATAGATGCTAAAGATGGTGCTGGAAAAAAACTAAAAAAAGCAGATATTGAAATACTAAAGAATGAAGATATATTAAAGTACGGTGCATTTTTTGCTGCAAAGGCTCATGATAAGTTGAATAAAATTATATTAGAATATGACTTATTTCAATTATTTTATGAAATAGAAATGCCTCTTGCATTTGTTCTTCATGAAATGAGTGAAAAAGGAATTAGAGTTGATAAAAAGATTTTAGAGCAATATGGCTTAGAGCTTAGTCAGAGGGTTGATGATTTAGAAAAGGAAATAAAGGAATTAGCTGGAGAGGACTTTAAAGTCAACTCGCCTAAAGAATTAGGGATTATACTTTTTGAAAAGCTAAGGTTACCGTTTGGGAAGAAGAATAAGACTGGCTGGTCTACATCGGTAGATGTATTGGAAAAACTACGAAATGAACATGAGATAATTGAAAAAATTCTTGAGTATAGACAGGTATCAAAATTAAATAGTACATATATAAGTGGATTGATTGATTGCATAGCCGAAGATGGAAGAATACATACAAAGTTTAGGCAGACAATAACCGCAACAGGAAGATTATCATCGACAGAACCTAATTTACAAAATCTTCCAATAAAAACTGATATTGGAAAAAATTTGAGAAAGGCTTTTATCCCACAAGATGGATATACATTTGTAGATGCCGATTATTCACAAATTGAATTAAGAATTCTAGCACATCTATCAGAAGATGATTCGATGATTGATGACTTTAAAAATAAGGCCGATATCCATAGTTCTACCGCATCACGTGTTTTTGGTGTAGATATAGAGAATGTAACACCATCACAAAGGAGAGGTGCTAAGGCTATAAACTTTGGACTAATATATGGAATGGGAAGCTTTAGTCTAAGCCAAGACTTAGGAATAAGCAAAAAAGAAGCAGATGAGTATATACAAAGCTATTTTGATCACTATTCAAAGATACAGAATTATCTAAAAGAGCAGGTTAAACTTGCAAGGGAACAAGGCTATGTATCAACCATTTATAATAGGAGAAGATATATACCTGAAATAAATTCAAATAATTTTATGGTTAGATCTGGCGCAGAAAGAATTGCAATGAATACGACAATTCAAGGAAGTGCATCGGATATAATGAAGATAGCTATGAATAATGTATATCATAGATTAAAACATGATAAATTAGATGCAAATATAATTTTACAGATACATGACGAGTTACTGATAGAAGCTAAAGATGAGATAGCTGAAAAGGTTGCAAAAATACTTAAAAAAGAAATGGAAAGCGCCGCAAAATTATTGGTAGATCTAGATGTTGAAGTAGACACTGGAAAGAGTATGTATGAGCTTAAATAATAATTGTAAAATTATAATTATATGTGGCGGAATTGGTTCTGGAAAATCCTTTATAAGCAGTTACATAAAGGAAAATTATAATATAAATGTATTAAATTGTGATAATCTTGCAAAAGAAATAATGAAGCAAAAAACAATATTAGACCGAATAAAAAAAGAGTTTGGTAATGATATTGTAGAAAATAATGCTATAAATTATCAAAAACTAAGAAATTTAATTTTTGGAGATGATTATTTTAGACAAAGAATAAACTCCATTATACATCCGGAAGTAATTAAGCATATCTTAGCTAAAGCTGAAAATAGTAAATATTTATTTATAGAAACTGCTATACCGATAACCTCTGGAATATATAAGTTGGGAGATTTGATTTATATAGATGCACCAATGGAAGACAGATATAATAGACTTATGCAACAAAGAAATATGACTAAGAAAGATTGTGATAGAATAATTATGGCTCAAAAAATAGATGATAAAGCTAAAAATATTGCTAAGCTAGTTATAACGAATACAGACAATAAACCTATTGATATAAAGCTAGATAGATATATAAAAGGAATTAAAAATGAAGTTGTGTAGTTTGACAAGTGGAAGTAGCGGAAATTCTATATATATAGAGGGAGAAAGGGCTAAAATCTTGGTTGATTGTGGAGCTAGTGAAAAATATATTTCTAGCAATATTCCAATTGACATAAAAGAATTAGATGCTATCTTCATAACGCATGAACACATAGATCATATAAATGGGTTAGGTGTCATGATGAGAAAACATAATATTCCTGTATTTTTGACGGAAGATACATTAAAGGCTATTTTAGATTCTAATAAGATTGGGAAAGTTGATACAAATTACTTTAACATTATAAGGGGAGATAGGGCTTTTAGTATTGGAAATACAGAGATACTCCCATTTAGTATCAGCCATGATGCCGTAGATCCTGTAGGTTTTAGATTTAAGTCAAATAATACTAATATAGCTATTGCTACGGATTTAGGTATGTTTGATGATTATATAATTGATAATCTTAAAGGGCTTAATTGTATAATGCTCGAGGCAAATCATGATGTGAGAATGCTTGAGTGTGGGCCATATTCTTATTCATTGAAAAAGAGGATACAAAGTATCTATGGGCATTTGTCGAATGATGATGCATCTTATCTACTTAGTAAAGTAATAAGTGATAAAACAAAAGATATAGTGTTGGGACACTTAAGTTCTGAAAATAATTATCATGAGATTGCTCATATGACAGTTAGAAATTTTTTAAAGCATAATAGAGATGATATCGATATAAATGAAATAAATATTGATGTTGCGATGAAAAGAATTAGAGGAAGATGTATAGAAGTTGGGGAATAATATAGTCTTACGTCACTAAGAAAAATAGTATATAGAATTTAATAAAAAGGCGGGGATATATGCAGGATAATAAATTGGGAACTGAAAAAGTTAATATATTAATAATGAAAATGGCTATACCATCTATAGTTGCCCAACTTATAAATATAATATATAACTTTGTGGATAGAATATATATAGGACATATCCCAGATATTGGGGCAAAGGCGTTAACTGGAGTAGGAGTTACTCTACCATTAATTATGATAATAACAGCCTTTGCATATTTATGTGCGATGGGATCGGCACCGAGTGCCGCAATAAAGATGGGTGAAAATAATTATGAACATGCAGAAAAGATACTAGGGAATAGTACAGTTATTATATTCATAGTATCCATGATTTTAACGATTTTTTTCCTAGTTTTTGGTGATGGACTATTGTGGAAATTTGGTGCAAGTATAGATACATTCAAATATGCAAGTTCATATCTTAGATTATATGTTTTAGGCACCTTATTTGTACAAATTTCTATTGGACTAAATGCTTTTGTAACAGCACAAGGAATGGCTATAAAATCAATGCTTACAGTACTAATAGGGGCAATACTCAATATTATTTTAGATCCAATTTTTATTTTCATATTTGATATGGGAGTTGATGGAGCAGCCATTGCTACAGTGATTTCCCAAGGAGTATCTGCAGTCTGGGTGATGAAGATACTAATATCTGAAAAAAGTATTCTAAGGCTTAAAATAAGTAATCTTAAAATATCGTTAAAAGTTATTTTGCCCTGTTTAATTTTAGGACTATCTCCATTTGTTATGAATTTTACTGAAAGTGCGTTATTTATAACATTTAATACAAATCTACAAAGGTATGGTGGAGATATTGCAGTTGGGAGTATGACTATACTTATGGCATTAATGCAGTTTTCAATGGTCTTTATACAAGGACTAATGACTGGATGTCAGCCTATTGTAAGTTATGCATTTGGAGCAAAGCAAATAGAACGGATGAAAGAAGTGATAATAAAGCTGTTAGTTATTGGGTTTATTTTCACACTGACAACTTGGATTATGTATATGATGATACCAAAAGCCTTTGTAAGTCTTTTTACAGATAATAGAGAGCTTATAGAATTTTCTTCTTGGGCACTTAGGATTTATATGTTTATGAGTTTAATATTTTCTATACAAATAGTATGCCAACAATGTTTTGTTGCAATTGGTAATGCAAGGGTATCAATATTTATTGCATGTTTAAGAAAAATAATTCTATTAATACCTTTGATTTATATTTTGCCTAGATTTTTTGAGAACAAACTATTTGCAGTTTATCTAGCAGAACCGGTATCAGATTTCATATCAGTTGTTACCACAGCGGTATTATTTATAATTACATTTAAGAAAATATTTAAAAAATATAGGAAAGGAGTATTGGTATCTTAATACCATAATAGTTTATGTTAGAAGTAGGACAAAAAGCACCAGAGTTTACATTATTAGATAAGGACTCAAATGAAGTTAAATTATCAGATTTTAGAGGCAAAAAGGTTGTTGTGTACATATATCCTAGAGATAATACACCAGGATGTACAGCGCAAGCTTGCAATTATAGAGATAGGTATCAAGATTTTAAAGACAAAGATATTGTAGTAATAGGAGTATCAAAAGATGGAATAAAATCACATAATAAATTTATTGATAATTATTCACTTCCATTTATACTATTATCTGATGAAGATCATAAAATGATTGAAGCTTATGGAAGTTGGCAATTAAAGAAAATGTATGGTAAGGAGTATATGGGTGTAGTAAGAAGTACATTTTTGATAGATGAAGAGGGTACGCTTTTATATGTGAATTATAAACCAAAGACAAAGACAGATGCTGATGATATATTAAAGAGGATAGATGAAAATACTAATATCACCAACTAAGACGATGAGGGAATCCATCGAAAAACCGAAATATATACCTGAAAATATTGAGTATTCTAAAGATCTTGTTGATATAATAAGGAAATGTACAATTGATCAGATTCAAGAGAAAATGAAGATTAATGAAAAAATAGCTTTACAAGTCAAAGATATGTATAAAAATATTAAATTTGATATAAATGGGTATGCGGCTATTGATAGTTTTGATGGATTACAATATAAGAGATTAAATTATAGATCTCTTGGTAATGATAGTAAAGAATATATAAATAAAAATATTTTGATATATACGGGACTTTATGGAATGATAAGACCATTAGATAGTATTTACCCGCATAGATTAGATTTTGATATGAAGTTTGATCTTTATAATTTTTGGAAAGATATACTTGCTAAACAATTGCCAGATGAAGATATATTAGATATTTCATCTAATGAGTTTATGAAGGCTGTTGATAAATATATGGGAAAAAATTACTATAAGGTATTTTTTAAAGAATATAAGAATGGCAAACTTATTTCAAAAGCTACTGAATCGAAAATTATGAGAGGTAATTTTACCAGATATTTAGCGGAAAATAAAATCAATAAAATTAAAGATATGCTACAATATAACGATTATGGTTATAAATTTATAGGAGCAATTGAAAAAAATGAGATTATTTTTATAAAAAAATAATTGATTTTAACAAGATATAACTATATAATACTATTAAATATAGTTTTAAATACTAGATAGGAGAGTTATGAAGTTAAAAGATCCTGTAAGTTCTATAACTCATTATATTGGGTTAGGATTAACAATTATATTTGGAATACCATTAATAATAAAAGGATTTGGAGCGGGGACTAAAAATGGTATTACACTGATAATATTTATTGTAGGAATGGCACTATTATATATGGCAAGTGGTACATATCATGCCATTTCATCTACACAAACAATTAATAGAGTACTTAAAAAATTAGACCATTGTATGATATTTGTTTTAATAGCTTCATCATACACGCCTATATGTATTGTATCTATAGGTACCAGAAAAAGCTTTTTCCTATTGGTTTTAATATGGTTTATAGCATTAAGTGGAATATGTCTCAAGTTATTTATAGTATATCATCCTAAATGGATATCTTCTGTTTTATATATTTCAATGGGATGGCTATGTATTTTTTTGGTTATAGACATATACAAGGCATTAAATCTTATTGGATTTATATTTTTGGTATTAGGAGGAATTCTTTATACGATTGGTGGTGTCATATATGCATTAAAACTAAAGGTTTTCAATTCAAAGCATAAATATTGGGGAAGCCATGAAATTTTTCATATTTTTGTAATGTGTGGAAGCCTTTGTCACTATATAGTAATGTGGACAAATATTGCGGTATGAAAGCAGGAATATTAGCAGGTGGACTTAGTAGTAGATATGGAAAAGATAAAGCCACCGAAATATTAAATGGTTTAACCTTTTTAGATCATCTATATAATGAATTAAGTATCGATTTTAATACCACAATAAGTGTAGGTAATAAAAAATATAACGATCATTATAAATATATAGAAGATGAGATAAAAAATATTGGACCAATTGAAGGAATAAGACAGTTATTAAAAAATTGTACTGATGAATATATGGCAATAGTATCTGTGGATACACCATTTATAAGAAGAGAAATGATACATTATTTACAAGAATTTGTATCATCTGATTATGATGTATATGTCTATATTGATAAAGGTAAGATACATCCATTATGTGGGATTTACTCAATAAAGATTGTCGATAAAATAGAAGAAGCTATTGCCGCTAATAATTATTCAGTTACAAGACTAATAAGCGGTTTGAGGACGAAGTATATAGACATAAATATGTCTAAATTTAGTCCTCGTTTACTTTCTAATATAAATAAAAGAGAAGACTATGAAAAATATATAAAAAAAGATAATAATATTATTGCAATTTCAGGACAAAAAAATTCCGGAAAAACTACTTTGATATGTAGGTTAATCCCTTATTTGAAAAAAAACTTTAATAATATTGGAATAATAAAGCATGATGGACATGATTATGAAATAGATCATGTAGGCACGGATACATATAAATATAGATTAGCAGGTGCCAATAATATTGGAATAATTTCAGAGTATAAATCATGTATACTCAAGTATGAAAGTAGCGACTTTCAAGAATTGCTTAAAACCATGAGTGGCTGTGATTTGATTATACTAGAGGGATTTAAAGATTCTGATTACAAGAAGATAGAAGTTTATAGGAAAGAAAATAATAAATCATTGGTTTGCAGTAAAAATGTAATTGCAATTGTGACAGATTATATGGATATTGAAACAAAATATACAAAAATAGGCATTAACAGTATTGAAAAAATAGCTAGTTGTATAATTGACAATGTACACTAAATCGGTATACTTTACTATAAGACATTATGTTCTAAAATGAAAGGGGAAATTTGATGAATTTAAGATGTGGTCTTGATGTAGGATCGACAACTGTAAAATTTGTAGTCTTAAATGATAATGATGATATTATTTTTAAGGAATATAGAAGGCACTTATCAGATGTTAGAAATGCAGCTTTGAAAATAATAAAAGATGCAAAAGATATTATAGGGAATAATGATATAAGTATAGCAATCACTGGGTCAGGAGGATTATCATTAGCAGAAGGATTAGGTGTAGATTTTGTGCAAGAGGTTATTGCTTCAACTGAAGCTGTTGAAAGGATAATCCCTGAAACAGATGTGGCAATTGAACTTGGTGGCGAGGATGCCAAAATAACATATTTTGGGAAAAGCCTAGAACAAAGAATGAATGGTACTTGTGCTGGAGGTACTGGTGCATTTATAGATCAAATGGCCGCATTATTACAAACAGATGCTGATGGACTTAATGAATTTGCTAAAAACTATAATACAATTTATCCAATTGCATCTAGATGTGGAGTATTTGCAAAATCTGATGTTCAGCCATTAATGAATGAAGGAGCTACTAAGGAGGATATAGCAGCTTCTGTTTTTCAAGCAGTTGTAAATCAAACAATTAGTGGTCTTGCCCAAGGAAAACCAATTCAAGGCAAGGTTGCTTTTTTAGGAGGACCTCTTCATTTTATAACAGAGTTAAAGAAAAGATTTATTGAAAGCCTTAATTTATCAAAAGAAGAAGTTGTAGATACAAAAGATGAGCAGTTCTATGTGGCGATTGGCTGTGCGTATTTAGCAGATGAAAATAATAAGATTACATATGATGAATTAATCGATGATTTTAATACATTTAAAGATAATGATGGTAAAAGCACTTTTCTTGATCCGCTTATTGCATCGGAAGATGAACTAGAAGCATTTAGAAAAAGACATTCTAGTGCAAAAGTTAATGAAAAAGATATTACTACGTATAAAGGAAATGCTTTTTTAGGAATTGATGCTGGATCAACTACTACAAAAATTGCTTTAATAACAGATAAAGGGGAATTACTTTATTCATTTTATGGAAGTAATAAAGGAAATCCACTGGATTCAGTAGTAGAAGCTCTTATCAATATGAGCAAAAATCTTAATGATGATATAAAAATAGCAAATTCAGCTGTTACAGGATATGGAGAGCATTTACTAAAAGCTGCTATAAAAATTGATATTGGAGAGATTGAGACAGTAGCACATTATAAAGCTGCAAAATTTTTTAAACCAGATGTGAACTTTATACTTGATATTGGCGGACAGGATATGAAGAGTTTAAAAATTAGGAATGGCAATATTGAGTCAATAAGTTTAAATGAAGCTTGTTCATCTGGATGTGGTTCTTTTATACAGACGTTTGCTGAAGGACTTGGAATGGATGTTGAGAGTTTTGCTAAAATAGGTCTATTGGCTAAAGCACCTGTGGATTTAGGAACAAGATGTACTGTTTTTATGAATTCTAAGGTCAAGCAAGCTCAAAAAGATGGGGCAGAGGTTGCAGATATATCTGCAGGACTTGCGTTATCAGTCATCAAGAATGCACTATTCAAAGTAATCCGTATAAGAAATATGGATGAACTGGGAGATAACATAGTGGTTCAAGGGGGGACATTCTATAATGAAGCTGTCCTTTGCGCACTAGAAAAGCTTATTGGAAAAAATGTGATAAGACCAACTATATCTGGAATAATGGGGGCGTTTGGATGTGCAATATTAGCTAGAGATAGATATGTTAAAGGGCATAATTCAACTCTTATATCATTTGAAGAAATGAAAAATTTTTCTTTTGAAACCAGTATGAGAAGATGTGAAAAATGTGGAAATAACTGCTTGATGACTGTAAATACCTTCTCAGATGGCCGAGAATTTATTTCGGGAAATAGATGCGAAAAGGGACTTGGAGTTGAAAAAATAAAAAATGATCTTCCGAATTTATTTGAATATAAATATAAAAAATTATTCAATAGAAAATCATTAACAAAAAAACAAGCTAAAAGAGGAGAAATTGGCATACCTAGAGTTCTTAATATGTATGAAGACTATCCTCTATGGCACACATTTTTTACAGAACTTGGATATAAAGTTGTACTATCATCTAGATCATCAAAAGAAATATATGAAAAAGGAATGGATACTATACATTCTGAATCTATGTGTTATCCAGCTAAGTTAGTAAATGGTCATATTGCAGACTTGATAGATAAGGGGATTGATAAAATTTTTTATCCAAGTATACCCTATACAATAAAGGAATTTTCTGAAGCAGATGATCATTATAATTGTCCAATAGTGACATCTTATCCTGAAGCTGTAGAAAAGAATGTAGAAGACATACAGAAGAAAAATATAAAATTCTATCACCCATTTTTACCAATAGATAATAAAAAAAGGCTTATAAAAAGGCTAATAGAAGAATTAAAAGATGAAAAAATAAGTAATGAAGAGATAAATATAGCTATAGATAAGGCTTATAATGAATGGGAAAGATTTAAACAAGATATAAGAGAAGCGGGTGAAAAGGCCATTAAATATATGGAAGAAAATGGCAAAAATGCTATAATATTAGCAGGTCGTCCATATCATATCGACCCAGAAATCAATCATGGTCTACCTGAACTGATAAATCTATATGATTTTGTTGTT
Organism: Bacillota bacterium; assembly: GCA_023420085.1. Taxonomy (GTDB): domain Bacteria; phylum Bacillota; class Clostridia; order Lachnospirales; family Lachnospiraceae; genus JAEZWQ01. The sequence goes on along the minus strand of JAEZWQ010000038.1, from coordinate 11,034 downwards.
TTATCTGAAGATTCAATTGCACATCTAAGCGATGAAAATGATAATCTAAGGGTGGTAAATCAATGGACATATCATTCAAGGTTATATAGGGCTGCCAATTTTGCAGCAAGAAGAAATGATATTGATATTATTCAATTAAATTCGTTTGGCTGTGGGCTAGATGCAGTTACAACTGATCAAGTACAAGAGATAATGGAAACTTTTGGAAAGATATATACTGTCATAAAGATTGACGAGGTAAATAACTTAGGTGCAGTTAGGATAAGACTTCGTTCCTTAATAGCAGCGCTTGAAGAAAGAAGAAATAATAATATAATATCTAAACGTGAAAGACCTGAACACAAACCAGTTGAGTTCACAAAAAAAATGAGGGAAGAAGGATATACAATATTATGTCCTCAGATGTCACCTATACATTTTCAGTTTATAGAAGGTGTATTTAAAGAGTTTGGATATAATGTGAAATTACTTGATTACGCAGACCATAAGACCGTTGAAGAGGGGCTTAGATATGTGAATAATGATGCTTGTTATCCGGCGATTATAACAATTGGACAAATGATGCAAGCTCTTAATTCAGGAAAGTATGACTTAAATAAAGTTGCCCTTATAATGTCACAGACAGGTGGAGGGTGTAGGGCCACAAATTATATTGCATTTATAAGAAAAGCACTTAAAGATGCTGGTATGGAACATATTCCTGTTATATCATTAAATGCAGGAGGAATAGAAAGTCATAGTGGATTCAAACTTACTATTCCACTTTTACATAGAGTTGTAATGGGAGTTATCTATGGTGACTTATTGATGAGGGTATTATATAAAGTAAGACCTTATGAAAAAGTAAGCGGTTCTGCAAATGCATTATACAGCAAGTGGGTAAAAACTTTAAAAAATAGTTTAATAACAAGTGGAAAATTTAAAGATTTCAAATATAATATTAAAAAGATAATAAATGATTTTGAAAGTCTACCAATTTATGAAGATATGTTAAAGCCAAAGGTTGGAATAGTTGGGGAAATATTAGTTAAATATCACCCAGTAGCAAATAACAATGTTGTAGACTTATTGGAATCTGAGGGAGCTGAAGTGGTTTGTCCAGATTTATTAGACTTTTTCTTGTATTGTGCATATGATGCTAAAGTTAAGTTTAAACAGCTATCTGGAACAGCAACATCAAGCTTTGCATCAACTGTTGCAATTAAGATAATAAATTATTATAGAAAGCCATTGATTGAAGAACTTAAAAAATCAAGAAGATTTGATGAGCCTTGTGATATAGATCATATAGCAGAATTAGCAAATAGACACTTGTCTTTATGTCATCAGACCGGTGAAGGATGGTTCCTACTGGGAGAGATGGTAGAGCTGCTTGAAAGTGGAGTAAATAATATAGCTTGTTTGCAGCCTTTTGCATGTTTGCCTAACCATATTGTTGGTAAGGGAATGATTAAGGAATTAAGGAGAGTCTATCCATTTTCTAATATTGCACCAATTGATTATGATGCAAGTGCTAGTGAGGTTAATCAGATTAATAGAATAAAATTAATGTTATCTATAGCATTTAAGAACCTTAAAAGAGAACAAGGTTATGTTGAGGCTAAACCTAAAAAAGCCTCTTGGAGTTAAAATGATTAAGACGGAAAAACTTACATATGAATATGAGCAGAATTTAGGGCTACCATCAGGTAGCTCTAAAGTTCGTGCATTAGATGATATAAATATAGAAATTGAAGAGGGAAGTTTTGTAGCAATATTGGGACATAATGGATCTGGAAAATCAACATTTGCTAAAATGATTAATGCATTATTACTTCCTACAGAAGGATACATGTATGTTAATGGAAAATCGACATCAATCGATGATAATATTGAAGATATTAGAAAAACAGCAGGAATGGTATTTCAAAATCCGGACAACCAGATAATAGGAGCAATTGTTGAGGAAGATGTGGGATTTGGTCCTGAGAATCTTCAAGTACCTATTGATGAAATATGGTCTAGGGTAGAAACTGCATTAAAAAAAGTAGGTATGATAGAATTTAGGAAATCATCCCCTAACAGGCTCTCAGGAGGTCAAAAACAGAGAGTTGCTATAGCAAGCGTATTAGCTATGAAACCAAAGTGTATAATTTTAGATGAACCAACAGCAATGCTTGATCCTAATGGAAGACAAGAAGTTATGGATACAATATTTAGACTTAATAAAGAAGACGGGGTTACAATTGTACTTATAACGCATTTTATGGAAGAAGTTGTAAACGCTGATAGGGTAATAATTATGAATAATGGCAAAGTGGCTATTGATGATAATCCTAAAAAAGTATTTGAAAATGTAGAGGCCCTTAATAAGCTGGGGTTGGAAATACCTGAGGTAACGGACTTGTCAATAAGGTTAAGAGAAGCTGGTATAGAAATACCAATTTGTTATAGCATAGATGAGGCGGCTGAATGTATTTTAAAATGGAGGAGAAATGATTAAACTTGTCAATATAAATCATACCTATAATGAAGATACAGTCATGCAAGTAAGTGCTATAAAAAATATAAACTTAGAAATAAAGGATGGGGAGTTTATTGGTTTAATAGGGCATACAGGTTCAGGTAAATCTACATTAATTCAACATCTAAATGGGTTGTTAAAGCCCACAAGTGGAAATATTTATTATGATGATGAAGATGTACATAAAAAAGGCTATAAGAAATCCAAATTAAGGTCAGAAGTAGGACTTGTGTTCCAATATCCAGAATATCAATTGTTTGAAGATACTGTATTTAAAGATGTATCATTTGGACCTAAAAATATGGGACTGGATAAGGCTGAAATAGAAAAGAGAGTTATTGAATCATTAAATATGGTAAATATGGGGGAAGAGTATTACAATAAATCTCCATTTTTACTTTCAGGAGGAGAAAAAAGAAGGGTTGCAATTGCAGGAATATTAGCTATGAAACCTAAATTTTTAGTACTTGACGAACCTGCAGCAGGACTTGACCCTGTTGGTAGATCAAATATATTAAAAGGGATTTCTAGTTTGAATAAGTCAGGTATTGGGATAATAATGGTTTCTCATAGTATGGAAGATGTAGCAAGATATGCCAATAGAATTATAGTTATGAATAAAGGAGAAATTATATATAACGATACTCCCGAAGCAGTTTTTTCTCATAGTAAAGAACTTGAAGAAATGGGACTGTCAATTCCAACTATGACAAAGCTTGCAAATAAGCTAGTTGAAGGTGGTTTGAAAATAAATTCATCTATTTTTACGGTTGAATCAATGTATAATGAATTATTAAAATTAGGAGATTCTAATGATTAGAGATATAACTATAGGACAGTACTATCCATCAAATTCTGCAATTCATAAATTAGATCCTAGAGTTAAGTTATTTGCAACTTTAATATATATAATATCATTATTTTTGGTAAAAAATTTATTGGGATATATTATAGCTATACCAGCAATAATGATTATAATTTATATTTCAAAAGTACCATTGAAATTTATACTTAGAGGTATTAAACCTATATTATTTTTACTAATTATCACTGTATTATTTAATATTTTTTTTATAGATGGAGAAGTTATATTCAAAATATGGGTGATAAAGATTACTAAAGAAGGAATCCGTTTTGCAGTATTTATGGCTATAAGACTTATTCTTTTAATAATAGGTACATCAATGATGACATTTACAACAACAGCAAATGAGCTTACAGATGGATTAGAAAAGTCTTTATCATTCCTAAAAGTATTAAAAATACCTATACATGAAATAGCGATGATGATGTCTATAGCATTACGATTTATACCTATACTTTTAGAAGAAGTTGATAAAATAATGAAGGCTCAAACCGCAAGGGGGGCTGTATTTGATGAAGGTAGCTTGATTAAAAGAATAAAAGCAATGCTACCAATACTTATACCACTATTCTTTTCAGCATTTAGACGTGCGGATGATTTGACTATGGCAATGGAAGGCAGATGCTATACGTGTGGAAGAAATAGAACAAAGATGAAACCGCTTATATATAAAAGGCAAGATATTATAGCTTATCTAATTATAATTATTTATCTTGCTATAGTAATTGGATTTAGGTGGGTAGGATGAAGATTGGCATAAGAGTGGCTTATATTGGAACCAAATATTGTGGATTTCAAAAGCAAAAAAGAAATGATGATAAACTCTATGCGATACAAGATATAATTGAAAATATTTTAGAAAAAGTGCATGGAAGATACATTAGTACGATTGGAAGTAGTAGGACTGATGCTGGTGTACACTCAAATGGTAATTATGTAGTTTTTGAAACTGATAAGGGTATAGAAGCAGATAAATGGAAGGATGTAATAAACTCTAACTTACCAGATGATATTATAGTTATAGAATCGGAAGAAGTTGACAAGGAGTTTCATCCGTTAAAAGAGAAGTCAAAAAAATGCTATATGTATAGATTCTCTACCAATAAATATTTGCTACCGAAAAAAAGAATTGATACATGGATTATAGGTAGAGAGTTAGATATAAAAAAAATTAATGAAGCAGCAAAATTAATAAAAGGAACACATGATTTTAGAGCATTTAAATCAGGTAAGAAAAAGTACAATACTACCATTAGAGAAATATATAAAAGTGAGATAATTATTGACGATGACATTATAACATATAAGATTGAAGGTAATGGATTTATGTATAATATGGTGAGAATCATTGTTGGTACTTTAGTTGAAATTGGGCTAGGTAAAAGAAAAATTGATGACATCTATAGTGCTTATCAAACAGGAGATAGTAAATTTACCGGGGCTACAGCGCCAGCAAATGGCCTTACATTAGAATATATAAAATTTGGCAGGTGATACGAATATGGAGAGAGATAAACAATATTTTATTTTTTTTGATATTGATGGAACAATATACCATCCACAGTCAGGAGTAACGGATGATGCAAAGAATGCTATACAAAAATTGAAGGAGGCCGGACATAAGGTATTTATTTGCACGGGAAGATCAAGGTCTGGAATAGAAGAAGAAATTACTAATATAGGATTTGATGGAATTATTGCAGCATGTGGTCTATATATTGAAATAGATGGGAAGGTGATAAAAAATGTTCATCTACCTAAGGAAACACTGGATTGGGTTATTAATAATGTTGCAAGCAATGAAGGACTATCTGTAATACTGGAAGGATCTAATAACATATATATGGATGAATCAAGGCAGACTGAAGAAGATGCAAAAAGATACTCAAAGTTCATCCAAAATAATAGGAAAAGAATTAAGACATTTAACGATGAAATAATGAATATAAATAAGTTCGGACTTAGAGTTATTAATCATGACAATATAGATTCACTAGTAGAAGAAATATCTAACAAAGATTTTGATATAGTTTTACATGCATCCAAGACATATGAGGTTATTCCTAATGGATATAATAAAGCTATTGGAATTTTTGATGTTATTAAATGTCTAGGCGGAGATATGAAATATACTGTTGGATGTGGTGATAGCAATAATGACATACCTATGTTAAAGGAGGTAGAAATTGCAATTGTACCAGAAAATGGTGTGCCAGAGGCTAAAAAATATGCTGATATATTGACTGATGATATTTTAAACTTTGGATTAACAAATGCATTTGAAAAATTAGGGTTTATAAAAAATTAAAGATATGAATAGAATAAAGATAAAAGATTTTAGTTTAGCACAGACGTTAGAATGTGGACAATGTTTTCATTTTAATAAAGTAAAAGATAATCATTATGTTTTTGTTGTTAAAGATAAGGCATATGATATTGAGCAAGATGGAGAAGAATTAATTCTATATAACTTAACAAAAGAGGATTTTGAAAGAGAACTTTGGAGTTATTTTGATTTAGATACGAACTATAATGAAATAAAAGAGTTTTTAAAGTTAAAGGATCCAAGGCTTATACCATCTATAGATGAGATGGGAGGTATAAAAATTTTAAGGCAAGAGTTTTTTGAAACTCTAATATCATTTATCATATCATCTAATAATCAGATACCAAGGATTAAAAAAAGTATAGAATTAATATCTAAAAAATATGGTAATTTTTTAGGAACATACCATGGAATAGATGCATACTCATTTCCAAAACCTGATCAACTTTCAAATGCTACGATTGAAGATCTTAGAGAACTTGGAGTAGGATTTAGAGATAAATACATATTTGAAGCTACAAGACAATTTATTGATGGATGCATAGATGAAAGTAGTTTAAGAAATATTGATGATGAACAGGCACTTAAGGAATTGACAAAGATAAAAGGTGTTGGAGTAAAGGTTGCAAGTTGTGTTATCTTATTTTCTTTATCTAAGATGAGAGCGTTTCCAATAGACGTATGGATAAAGAGAATAATGCAAAACCAATATTTTAATGGAGAAGAAACAAAAAACGATATAATTTTAAATAAGGCTAGGGAATGTTTTGCTCCATATGAGGGTTATGCTCAACAATATTTGTTTCATTATGGAAGGACGATGAAAAATGTATGATTATTTAGTAGTAGGTTCAGGTATATTTGGCTCGACTTTTGCAAGACTAGCAAAAAATGCAGGTAAAAAAGTATTGGTGATAGAGAAAAAACATCATGTAGGTGGGAATGTATATACTGAAGATTATATGGGTATAAATATACATAAATATGGAGCTCATATATTTCATACATCAGACAAGGAAGTATATGATTTTATATCTAACTATTGTGAATTAAAGCAATTTATAAATATGCCGATAGCTAGATATAAAGATGAAGTTTATAATCTTCCTTTTAATATGAATACATTTAATAAGATGTTTGGAGTTATCACTCCTGATGAGGCTAGAGAAAAAATTAAAGAAGAAACACAGGATTATTGTGATATCATACCTAAAAATCTTAAAGAACAAGCACTAAAGCTAGTGGGAAAAACTATATTTGAAAAATTAATTGAGGGATATACAAAAAAACAATGGGGACAGGATTTAGAAAATCTTCCGCCAGAAATAATTAGAAGATTACCATTAAGATTTACATATGATAATAATTATTTCAATGCTGATTACCAAGGTATACCAGTTGGAGGTTTTACTAAACTAATAGAAAATCTATTAGATGGAATAGAAGTAAGACTAAATACCAATTATTTAACACTTGAAGATAATATAAAAGCTAAGAAGGTAATATATACAGGTAAAATTGATGAATACTTTGATTATTGTTTTGGAAGACTTGAATATAGAAGTTTAAAATTTGAAGAAAAAGTTTTAGATAAAGAAGATTTTCAAGGAGTTGCAGTAGTAAACTATACAGAGTATGAAATTCCTTATACAAGGATAGTAGAACATAAACATTTCTTAAAAGATAAGAGTCCTGTTACTGTGCTTACATATGAATATCCTGCAAACTATGAAGAAGGTTTGGAAGCATATTATCCAGTGAATAATGAAAAGAATAATAAAATATATGAAGAATACAAAGCATTGGCAAGTTCATATCCAGATTTGATTTTTGGAGGTAGACTTGGTAGTTATTCTTACATAGATATGGATAAGGCTATAAAGGATGCTATGGATTTAGCTAAGAAAGAAGGAATAATATAAATCATTATGAATAGAGATAGTAGGATACTAATGGGGATATTCTGTATTCTTTTATCGGCACTTGGATTTGCTTTAATGCAATTATTTATAAGACTTGCCGGAGATATACCTTCAATGCAAAAAACATTTTTTAGAAATCTTGTAGCATCATTTATTGCGTTAATTCCACTTATTAGAAATAAAATAGATATATCTATGATGAAAGGAAACTGGAAACTACTTATATTGAGAAGTATATTTGGTACAGTTGGAATGATTTTTAACTTTGTTGCAGTTGATTTAATTACAATTGGAGATGCATCAATGTTACAGAAACTTTCACCATTTTTTGTAATAATTCTTTCACTTATATTTTTAGGAGAGAAAGTTAAACCTTATCAATGGGGAGCTGTAATTATCGCTTTTATTGGAACTTTATTTGTTATCAAACCAGTGGGTGCAGTTATATCTTTTGGTGCTATAGCTGGAATATTGGGTGCAGCATTTGCTGGTGCCGCATATACATGTATGAGAGCTTTGACGCTCAGGGGCGTTAGGGGTGCATTTATAATATTTTTCTTCTCTGCTTTTAGTTGTATAGCAGTTGTGCCATCAATGATAATCAACTTTAAACCTATGACTTTATTGCAGCTTTTTTATTTACTAATGGTTGGAGTTGCAGCAGCCTTAGGTCAATTTGGAATAACATTTGCATATTCATTTGCACCGGCGAGCAATATATCTGTTTTTGAATATTCGCAGATAATATTTGCATCAATATTAGGATATTTTGTATTGTCAGAGATACCAGATAAATATAGCATAATTGGGTATATTATATTGATTTCAGTTGGAATATTTATGATATTAAAAGGATCTAAAAAAAGTGGTTAAAGCAGTAATTATAGAATATGAAAAATCTAAATTGGCATTCATATTTAGGGATAATAAACTTGAAGAACTTCATAAATTTGAAAAGAATTTAGTCGGCAACATATATATTGCTAGGATACAGAATTATGTAAAAAAATTAAATGGCGCATTCATTGATATTGGAGATGAAAATGGTGTATTTTTACCAAAGCCTGATTTACTAAATGTTATAGATAATAGTGACAAGCAAGTTGATATTAAAAATGGGAATATGTATATTTGCCAAGTAGATAAAGAAGGCCATGATAATAAAAAGTCACAGGTTAGCTCGAAAATCTCTATAAATGGAAAGCATGTTGTGATTATTTATGGCGATTATGGAGTAAGAGTTTCTAAAAAAATAAAGGATGAAAATATAAGAGAAACTCTATTAAAACTAGGCAATAGTATTAACCGACCTAAGTTTGCAATACTATTTAGAACATCTTGCATTGACGTAGATATTCAAGATATAAGAAATGATATTGAATATGTATTTTCGACTTTTGATATAATATTTGAAAAGGCAAAATTTTCAAAGAATCCATGTTTACTATATGAAAATAAAAGTATTATATTTGATAGATTAGACAAGGTAGATGAGATTGTTACAGACAATGTTGAAGTATTTAATCAATTGAGTAAAGAATATAGTAATGTAAGAATGTATATTGATGATTATCCAATAGAGGCGGTATATGAAATAAATCGCATTATGACAGACATAAGAAAGAATAGGATATATTTAAAAAATGGTGCCAATATTGTGATTGAAGCTACTGAAGCACTAACAGTTATTGATGTAAATTCTTCAAAGGCTATAGTAGGTAAAAATAAAGGACAGTCATTTCTAGAGATAAATGAAGTTGCAGCAAAAGAAATTGCTAGACAATTGAGAATCAGAAATATTTCTGGGATAATTCTAATTGATTTTATTAACATGAAAAAGAATGATGAATATCAAGAGTTGATGGAATATATTAAAAATGAGCTATCACAAGATTATTGCAAAACTGTTGTATATGGGTTCACTAAGCTAGGGCTATTAGAAATAAGTAGAAAAAGAATAAATCAAACAATAATGGAGTATATATGGAATTAGGTAGAAAACAGATACTTGTTGCAAAAAGGCCAACATCAAATGGTATGTATTTTATTGATGATGTGGGTAATGAAGTATTATTGCCAAAGGGTGAAATAGACAAGAATTTAAATATTGGAGATAAAAAAGAATTATTTATATATAAGGATTCTGAAGATAGACTTATTGCAACATTAAAAGAGCCAAATATAATGCTTGGGGAACTTGCAAGACTGAGAGTTATTCAGGTGACAAAAATTGGTGCATTCTTGGATTGGGGACTAGCTAAAGATCTTTTTTTGCCATTTAAAGAGCAAACGGATATGGTTGTAAAAAATAAGTCATATCTAGTTGGGCTATATATAGATAAGTCGAATAGATTATGTGCTACAATGAAAATTTATAAGTACTTAAAAATGAGCCCTAAATATAGGCTTGGTACACGGATTAACGCTACAGTTTATAGTGTTGATAGAGATACGGGTGCTTTATTGGCTCTTGAAGATAAATACTTTGGATTTATACCTAATCAAGAAATAATTGGAAGATTAGAAGTTGGAGATAACCTTGATGTTAGGGTGGTCTATAAAAGGAAAGATGGGAAATATAATGTTTCAATGCGTAGACCTATTTTTGAAAAGAGATTTGATGATTCTAGAGAACTCGTAAGGCTAATGAAAGAATGGGATGGAGAACTATTAGTTAGAGAAAGTGATACTCCTGAGAAGATTAGAAGAATATGTTCCATGAGTAAGGCAGAATTTAAAAGAGCTATAGGAAAACTTTTGAAGGATGGAATTATTGAAAAAGATAGTGAAGGGTATATAAAACTTATTAAAAATAGAAGATAAGTATAGAATTAGAAGAGTTTTGAAACATGTAGATTCTGGAAAAGTAATTAAAGCGGGGTCAGAAGCTGCAAAGGTTATGCATAAGTTAGCAGATGATGCAAGGAAGATAACATCCAAGATCAATTCAAAATATCATACTTCTAAGGGAATAAGATAACTAATTTCTGAACTGACAGGAATTGCTATTACTTTATATAATTTGAGAGTTTATCTAATTAAATTTTGATAAATTATAATTTTTTAGATCTATTATATACAAATTTATGATTTTTTAAAGTAAACAATACTAACGAACATCACGTTTTTAATTAGAACAATTTTATATTTACTTTTAAATTTAATTTTTGAAATAAAAATAGCATAAAAATCTAGTTATCCGCATAAAAACTGGACTTATCACACTTTATCAAGGTCAAAACCACTCAATTTACTACTAATTTACTACATATGAATGAGCTTTGATACGACTATTTATCCTTGAAAAGTGAAGATATAAAGATACTTCCAATAAAATTTGAATATTTAATAGGTAGACACTTCAAAAAATGAGGTGTCTATTTTTTTACCCGATTTTGAAAGGAAGTGAACTTATGAA